>NZ_JBFRCT010000005.1:0-467065 GCF_052113225.1 Paenibacillus sp. YAF4_2 | reverse complement strand
CGAAGGCACAAGGAGATCGTGAAATAAAGGTCAGCATGGAATATCTTCGCCTTAAACGACAAGCTCGGGAGCAATTAAAGAGTGAAGATGGACATGCCTTATCGGTTCGACGCATGCACGAACCGGAGAGTGTGTTTGGCCAAATAAAGWATAAYCKRRGATTCMGYCGGTTCCTGYTTCGAGGCTTGCCGAAAGTTAGCCTAGAGGTCGGGTGGCTTTCTCTTGCCCACAATTTGCTGAAGAAAGCAGCAAGAGATCTAAAAACAAAAATAACAGTGCTGGGATAGCCCTTGCACTGCTATTTTTATAGAAATTACACTGATGCGAGCCGTTTCTCCGGCGAACGAACCCCTTTTGAGACGGCCTCTTTACATGAGGATTATCACCATGGCAATAGGCTTTAAAACAGGCGATAGACGATTCACCTACGTATCATAAATACGAAGTAGACGGTAATCTAATCAAAAGGAGTGGAACATCTATGACTTCGGCAAGACAGTTTCTACAAGCCCCTCCTCCCTATATTCCCCCAAAACCAGCCGTTTCCTATGTCATCGACTGTATAAACACATATACCTATGTGTGGCTCCGAAACGGTCAACAATTCTGGTATTACCCGACTAGCGTCGAATCCTTTGGCGTGTCCGGCTTTCGATGGAACGGGTTTACTTGGGTCTATTACGGCTTTGATGGCAGGCTGATTGAGGCCGTTGCTTGCCCTCCTATTCCTACTCCGTTTTAAGTATGACTATAAGAGCCGTCGCAATCCTTAATAGGACGCTGACGGCTCTTTTTGTATCTTATAGTTTTTTGTACATCCCAACCGAGCTCGGAGCTGTGTACACAAACCCAAATTTCTTGTACAAGCCATCAGCTGGTATATCAGCGATCAGACTGATGAAAGCCCCTTTTTGCCCATGGGTATTCAAATAATCCATCAATTCCGTCATAATCCGCTTGCCGTAGCCGTGGCCTTGATGATCAGGATGAACGGCGATGTCCACGATTTGATAAAAACAACCGCCATCTCCAATAACTCTCCCCATCCCAATCAGCTGCTGGCTTGAATCTCTCAAGGTAACTGCAAAGATAGAATTGCCCATGGCAATCCTGGCGCCGTCCACTTCTCGTGGACTTAATCCTGCAGCTGCTCTTAAAGCAAGATATTCTTCTGGACCCGGTGCCTTACTATGAACATCAATCTTCTTGTCCATGATTAATCCCCCTAATTATCGAAAAATGGTCGATCCAAGCACATTCAGTGCTTCAGATATCCGGACCAATTCCTCATCCGATACGTCCTTAACCTGCTGCATAAACAGCTTATTCATATGATCGAATGCTAAGGCCATTCTCTCCTCGCCCAGCGAAGAAAGCCGAATGTACTGTTTTCTGCGATCTTCCCCATCTCCGGTCTTCTCGCATAACCCTTTTTCCGTCAGCTTTCGGATTTCCCGGCTTGTGTTCGGCATCGAGATCCCTGTGCAATCGCTGATTTCACTTAAGGTCATCGGCTGCTTCACCGACAAAAGCTCCAACATCCCATATTGAAGAGGCGTAATATCCTCTATCGGCAAATCCTTGGTCATGTCGTGATGTAATTGATGAGAGGATGCAATGAGGGAGACTAGTTGTTGAAAGACGATTTCCTTGGAGGCCATACCAAAACATCTCCTTGTATTAGGCTTAGGTGTATATTTGTTATCAAATAACAATTATCTATTGACAACTAATTTGGCCATATGGTAACTTCTTATCAAATGATAACAAAGAAGGTGCCCTATGAAAACCCTTATTATCTATACGCATCCGAATCATCATAGTCTAAGCTACTCATTTCTGCAGCGAACGATACAAGGTCTGGAAGAAAATCCACACGTGGAAGAAGTACAAGTGCTGGATCTGTATGCGGAATCCTTTGATCCGCTGTTAGTGTTCAATGAGGACAAACGAAGAAGAGATATGCATATGGATCCGGAGCTTACGAAATATCGGAATCAGCTGCTATGGGCGGAAAAAATCGTATTCGTCTATCCGATCTGGTGGGGACGGCCCCCTGCTATGCTGCTTGGCTATATTGACCGTATGTTCGCTTCCAATTTCGCTTATCGCGATAAGGGCGGGATGCTTCCGGAAGGCTTACTGAAGGGTAAGACGGTCGTATGTGTCTCCACGATGAAAGGTCCCACTCTCTATCCGCTGCTCTGGCTGAATAACGCTCATAAGGTACTGATGCGAAAAGCCCTGCTCAGCTATGTTGGTATTAAGAAAGTGAAGTTTTTCGAATTTGGTGGCATGGAGAAAAAGCAAGGTAAGCAAGAACAAAAGCTGGACCGGATTTATCGATATTTTAAGACGATTGCGCAATAAAAATCAAAAAGGCAGCATGCGATTCGCAGCTGCCTCTCCTTAATCAGAGTCAATAGACTCTGCTTATACATCATACTCCAGTTCCTTCCGTGCCCGAGCGATCCATTCCAGAGGTGTAGGTGTTTCTTCGGCATTATACTCGAAGGCACCCATTCTAAGGTTGAGTTCAAATCGGTTGCGGCTAGATTTCTCCGTCTCGTTCATTTCAATCATTCTGCTTCGGATCCGATTCATGACAATATCTGCGCCGTCCCGGTCCGTGAACAGGAGCAGCCCCCAAGTCGGGTTATCCTGAGTCAGCATATACAGCGAATCATTCGCCCGAATGCTTGTCTGGCTGATCGTTGTAATATTGTAGACAGCAGCATTAAGCTGCTCCTCGCCAATCATACGTCTCAGTTCATGCCAGTATTTGACGTTTAGAACGAGCAGCGTTAATGGAATCTTGTAGCGATCTGACAACGCCATAAACACGGTCGTATCCTTCTGGAAGGACAGCATATTTTTCAGATTCGTACTCTCATCCATCGTGGCTAGAGAAGCATTTTTCTTCGTCAGCATGTCGTTCTGCTCTTGAAGCTGTTTGCTCGCCTGGGTGAACATCCAGGTTATTGCGGTAAACACCGGCGTCATGAACAGCCAGAAGTAGCTTTGGGCGGTTACGACATCTCCCTGCACAACCGTCTGATAGATCGTGAACGTACCATACCCGAACACAAACAGGATATTTAAGATAAGCCCGGTCGTAATCGTCGTAAAATACGTGATGATCGCGATCAGGAACGCCACATTCAAGAAGATAATATTTTGCAGATAAAGATTCGGATCACGCGCCGTAAACATGATCGTGACGAAACACGCGATGAACAGAAGCAGGAAGCCCCCATCCGATATCAGGCTTGAGTTACGCCTCATGATTCCTACCTCCTCCTCTTCTTCGTCTTCCGATGCTTGCGAACGAGAAGTACAAGTGAGACAAGTACCAGAACAAGCACAAGCATGATCACGATGATGAAGCTGACAACGTCGCTGCGATCAAGCACTTGGGTAAGTACAGCCGGCTCTTCCGACTCAGCTACTTTCTTGAACCGGAAAGCGTTGACCTGTCCATTTTTATCGACCATAGCCCCGTCACCGAAAATTTTATATAAATTAGCCGAGTTACCGACCAGCTTTGAAGCTAAATAGACATACTCCGAGCTGCTACCCGTTACGGCCAGGAAGCCATGTCCTTTGCCATAGGGGGAGTCGATAAGCTGCAGCGTCCCGATTCTCCGCCCGTAGCCTTCTTCAATACTTACCTTCTCATTAGACTGGAAACCTTCGCCTTTCTCGTCATATTGGAAATACAACTTGTCGTTGTTATCCCGAATGTAGCGGTTATCGGCGTAGGAGCCAATCGCGATAACTTGTCGGTCCTTCAGTTCACTCTCCGCTACTTCATCCGTATAAAACCGGATTTCGCCGGTATTAGAGGTCGCAAATTGGCCCATGAGATTAAATAAATTGGAAAGCGCCGCATACGTATAGTCGTCGCGGGTTCGCGGCAATACAACAGCTACCCGGTTAAAGCTGCCGTCCCGAAGGAACGGGTACGGGTAATTATTGAACAGCATATCCGTACGATCCTTTGTGTTCAGTTGAAGCACCGAATCCTTGGAGACAAACGCCCACGGCATTTGATCCTGATTACCAGTGCACACGGCGTTCTTCAACTCCAAATCAAAAGCCGTCGTAATCGTGAAGTTACCGGAAATACCAAGGTTCTTCGGAATCGTTAATTCGAGATTGTCGCCCCCCGCACGTTCGGCGGTCAGCTTCTTGCTGCCGATCGGCACATTGTTAACCAGAACCGTAATCATCGAACGGTCAAAGTCCAGATTGGTAGCATAACGGAAATCCAGACTCAGCTTACTGGCTTCCGCAATGGAACGGTTACTAGGCAGCGTGACGAAATAATTTTTCTCTCGATGCGATGAACCGGTAAGCTTGTCACCCGAATCCGTCAGTGGAAAATAACGACTGATGCTGGAGACCGGCGTATTAACCTCTGTCGCCTCGTCCACAAGCTTCGATGAGCCTTGCAATTGTTCCATTAAAGCGGAATTACCAATGAAACGGCCGGCTTTTTTCAGCATTTCCTCATTGTCCGACGTTACGACGAGCAAAGAGGATGTCCCGCTTTGGATAAGCTGGATAAGCGCCTTATCCTGCAGGGATGTCTCATTCAGCTTCGCGCGCAGGTCTGACGAAAGGTTTTTCGTAAGTCCAACGAGAATGCCCAGCGGTTTATTTTTCACATTATCCGCACGGTAAGGCAAGAGTGGAATGATGTGCGAGGTATCCTCACTTACACCGGTCAATCCGGACAACACGTAGACGGCCGCTTCCGTTTCATTTAGATCGCCTTTTTCCGGCACAAATACTGCAGCAAGCCCATCCTGCACCGTATCCAGCCCGATAAAATGGCGGCTGAAATCGCTGATGCTCGCACCTACAGGCTTTAATCCATACTTCACATCAACACCTGAGCTGTCGAAAATTTGCAGCCAGCTGCCCTGATCCTGCGTTGGGGTACAGATCTGATCTGCGTTATTTTCAGTCTGAATAACCCCTTCAATCGTCAGCTCATTCACACCGTTCTTCAAGTACTCAAGCGGAAGACCAATGGTTCGGGTCACCTTTTTATTCGTATCAGTCCCTGGCCTTAATGTGTAGAAAGGCTTACCGTTTAGTTTAAGGGTAACGACCGATGAATCATTAATCGTAAGCTGGGATACTTTATAATCCAGCCTAAACGCTACGCTTTCGACCTTCCAATAATTCGGCACCTGAAAAAACTGCTGAGCATACGCGCTGGTGCCCAAAAGCGAGGTTTCCGTCATTGGTGTTTCGTATGTCTTCTGCACTTCCGCTGCCGCTGCGATTCTTGTCCCTGCGCCCGGAAGAAGCAGTGCGGCAAGCAGAGCAACTACCGCCCATACCGCTAATCCTGTTCTTCTATTCATGTGATCACTTCCTTCTCAGAACCGTTCCGTTTTGTACCATTTGGCTTCGCGTTTAAAAATAACGTCCTTCACATATTGATAAAGGCCGTTGGCAGCGACGAGCATCCATAGCTGACAGTAACTGACGTACATAAGTAAAATAATACCGAGATTCGAAGGACGCATTTCGCCCTTCTCCGTAATAAGCGTAACAAACGTCCCAACCACGAACAGCGTGATGGCGAGTATCCACAAGTAGAAGCTTAGTCCCGAAATCGTCGTATGGACATAACCTAGAGCATGCAGGACAAGTAACAAGTCCGACGTTAAGAGCGATGTAACAAGTAAGAAATAGATGGCTAGAAAATATAAGATATCAAAGCGAATTGTACGCGCTTCCGGACGGAAGAGCAGCGGGATGTTTTTGACAATCACATAAATATTACCCTTCGCCCAGCGTGTTCGCTGCTTGAACCATACCTTAACCGTCTGGGGCTCTTGCTCCCAGGTAACCGACTTGGGCTGGAACTTGATCCGGTAACCCATCATGTAAATACGGAAGCTGATTTCTGTATCTTCCGCGATCGCTTTCGTGTCCCAGCCTCCAATCGCTTCAATAATATGCCGGCGCATGATGAAGTTGGTGCCTGGAATCGTACATAGCTTGAACAGCTTCCACCTGCCAGCTTGCGCCATCCACTGAAACGATAAGGTCTCGATATTAATGAATCGGGTGAGCAGGTTCTCATCCCGGTTCCGCGTCCGAAATTTGCCGATAACCGCTCCAAGCTTAGCGTCATTAACGATTTCGGCTACAAGATAACGAAGCGCTGTCCGCTCCGGGGTATTATCTGCGTCGTAAATGGCGATAAGCTCCCCCTTGCTACGAGTAAAGCCGATATTAAGCGCGTTCGATTTCCCTTTACCTCCCGTAACATTATCGGTATTAATGATGATCAGATTGCGGCTCTTATATTTCTCCTGCAATTGACCTAGCAGTACGCTGCTATTATCTGAAGAATTATCATTAATCACGATAATTTCATACCGGTCATGCGGATAATCAAGTGCGAGTAGTGACTCTACCGTTTTGGTAATCACTTTGCCTTCATTATGGGCCGGTACCATAATGGATACAAAAGGCGCTTCCCCTACGAGCTCGGGCGGCATCTCACTCTCCAGCTTCATATAGTAGAAGTAACCAGCGATGATCAGCGCTATATTCACGAGCAGTAAAGACCAGATACATAAAACGCAAATAACCATTAATATATCCGGTATCGTCATAAACTCCCTCCCGACTTGTAGTATTTTTTCTTATACAAACGATATCCGACCATTAGGAAAACGACGAACAGCATTAATGTTGTTACAATCAGTACAATCAAGACCCTGCTCTGCACCGAAAATAACAAATGAAAGCTCTCCTTTTGTACAGGTGCCTTCACCTGAAGCGCTTCCTCCGGGAGATTCGACTGGTCCTGCAGGTCAACCGGCTTCCCGTCGAGGAGCAGTGCCCCTTGCAATGCTTCGGCTTTGTGCATGCTGCTGCTCAGGCTATGCACACCGGACTTAAAATCTGCGAATGGCAGCCAACTGCTCGCTATAACCTGAACAGCATCCTCCTGCTTGGCTTCACTCTCAAACCAATCAAATGTAATCGCCAGATCTACTGGAAAAGCTGGCCATATCTTGCCTGCACGATTAACCTGGAACAGCTCTTCTCCCCGCATGCTGTAAGGTGACGAAGTAAAAGGCAGAACAGCATCCGATTGTTCCTGTATTAACGCTGTTTCATTGGGGAACAAAATCGTTGTATCCGAGAACTCAAAACCCGCTTCGCGTCCAGTCTTCTCCTGCGCCCGCTTCAATTCCCCCGTCATCCCCAGAGGGGCAATACCCGCTTCAGCCAAATGATTCAAAAATCCGTCCAGCTGCTCTTTTAACAACGAAGCATCCTGTCCCATTGACGTTGGTGTCGGTACGTTGACAAGCACACTGCCGTTATAGGACTGAACGGTTTGCAGAGCAGCTAGGTATCGCTTCATCGCCGGATAATCCGTATTGCTGAACAGTGGGCTTACACTAACCAGGAACGGAATGCCGGCTTCATACAATTGCTTCGAGAGCCCCTCAAGTCTATTCAAATCAATAAAAGGCGTCACGCCTCGAATGAGCAAATACGCCTGTGAAGGAGCATTTGCAGCGTCTATACCAAGCCATGCCCGCAGAACGTAGGTGATCGCCATTTCACTCATATTGCCCGGCTCAAAATACGGCACATAGGCGTAGCCGCCAGCCTTAATAGCGAATGGGGCATTAACAGTCCCGTCCGTAGACGTCATTCGTCCGTAAGTCTCGCCCTTTCCTTCCGCAATGAAATCCAGTCGACTGACGAATACATGGTCTTGCGAGAGTCCATCAACCGACAGTTTAAGCGATTGCCTTGCTCTGGTTTCTGTCTGCAAAACAAGGTTCTCACGAAGAACGTCCGGGGGATTGTAACCGATATGCAGCTGGTCAACTGTGTATTGTTCAGCCCCATGCGTGATAGAGTCACACAAATCCTCCGTGTTACAAACCGTAATCAGCTTCTGGTAATCCGCTGCCATCTCAGGCTTATAGGCGTCTGACGCTATTGTCTTAACGGCCATCCCAAACGATAAAAGCAGCTGCTGCAAAGCTTCTACATTACCAGCTGCAGGTGTATCAACCCCTAAGCTGTCATAGACGAGCAGCACATTCGTAGACTTAGACTCTTCTTGTGCAGCCGCAGGGACCGGGACCAGCAGGGCTGCTGCTAAACAGAGACATAGTGTATAGAACAACCAAAGCTTTATTCCTGCTAGTCTGCTCATTGCTGTCCCTCCTGGTGCTGCGCTAACGATTGTTCGTCGTCTTCTTCGCCCGCATTTTTCTGCGCATTTGGCCCCCACAACCGACGGCAGACGCAGTCGGCAATCGTCCAGAAGGTAACCAGATCAAACGTCACCGCGAATAAAAACTCATGCTTTGCAATGTCCGCATCTCCTGCGCCAATGACTGCTACCCCCATCGCACAAAGCCCCGCTGCCATCATCATGAGGATAATAGGAAGACGAAGTGCCCTTCGAATTGCACGCGCCTTAACAGCTCTATAGAAAGAAGGAGCATACAGTCCGGCAATCACAGTCATCCATAACACTACGAACCCCGATGTCTTCGGAGCCGCCAGCTCCTTCAGATAGCTGTATCCGGAAAAAGCTACTGTACGTGCCCCAAACGGCTTGCCTGCCGCCTTCTCGTAGTTGCCAAGCTTCGTTCGGTTAGAAAAAGCGTTATGCGCAGCTGTCTCAAAAATCTTGCTTGCTGCACCGGGATGGGATAAGTAATACCTTGCAATTGATGGGAATCCATACTTGTCCAGGAATTGAACCTGCATCTCTTCCGATTCGACGGGAATAGGGGAGAACTGGTCATAATAAATCGCACCAGTGAGGACAGCGAACTGCTTGTCTATGCCAAAAAAGGCCAGCGCTTCTTCCGGATTATCCGTCGTCATCAACACACCTCGCGTCATTGCGTGGTATTTGTTTATGTTGACGAATTGCTCCGGAATAAGGGCATACGTCCCCACTGCTGTAAGGAGTAGAACGACCGCCTGCAATCCGGCAAGTACTCGAAATATCCTCTCCCGCCCCAGGAAGACGAACAATACCCCAACAATCGCAACGATCAGACCAATAGGCGCATTCTGTTGTTTACTCGTCGTGAGTATGATTGCGCTGACGCCAAACAGGAACAGCAGGAAATAATCGTTGTACTGCCGCTGGTAAAGCAGCATACATGCGCTGAACAAGAGCAGCAGCATAATGAGCACGACGCTCTCACTATAGAAAGAATTGAAATACGCGACATACCCGATGTCCCCAAATACGAAAATCGCAGCAACTGCCAGCCCGTAGCCGGCTCGACGTGAAGCCTTCCAGGTTACGGCCTTGACGAGCAAATACACGGCACCAATGTACAGCACACCATACAGCGCAGCCTGTATTCGTATATCAAACTGCTTATCATAACCAAACCACTCACTGATCTGAAGCGATAAGCGGACAAATAGCGTCTGCGAAGACCACAACAGCGCACTATTTTCATTATAAAATTGGAAGATTCCGAAAGTTTTGACAAAATATCCGAGAGTTTGGCTCGTATAATCCGGCACATTAAAGTACAAGCCATTGCTGTATAAAATCCGGTAATAGTCCCCGTTATCCGCCATGCCTACATAAGGAGGAATAAAGAGCTCAATCAGCAAAATAAGTGCAACGCCAAACGCCGCCAGCGTGGCCGGAGATATGTACTTTTCTAAGAAGAAGAGCGTTTGTTTCCATTTCATCCGCTGCAGCTTATTCATGCTATGCCCCTTTCCGCAACTGTTCCTATGAAGTCTTAATAGGCATAAGCCAATAAAGCCAACAAATTATCGAACGAATAGACCTCTTCAGTAGCTGCATTCCCGAAGCTTCCGTTAATCGGGCTTGTCCCATCCTTAATTCGGTATTGTTCCATTCGATGAATGCCATCCTCATAAAGCTCTTTATCCTCAATTGTTGAGCCAATCATCGCTGCAATGGCGTAAGCTGCTGTAGACTGGATATCCGTCACTGGTTTACCTTCTCGATCGTAGCGGCCGTACAGCGTACCTGCCTCCACAACCTTCTTAATGTACGTGATGCTTGAGGCACGCTCCTTGCCGATTTCAGCGAGAGATAACACCGTTAGTAGTGACTCAATAGTACTTATTTCACCCTCATGGTCACCATATGTATCTGTTGCGTACTCATAGCGGGTTGCATAGAACGGGAACTTATCAGATAAATACCCACCCGAGACGATTTCCAAAAGCTTGTTTTCCAATTTCCGTTTATCCTTTGAGGAGGCGTCTAACAATCGAATGGATTGAAAATCGGCATAACATAAGGTTAAAAGATCATTGGTCGTTCCATAGGCTATATCGTAGAAATCAAACAGCTTGTCCTGCTGGACATTATGTTCAAATACAAGATCACCGTAACGATCAGCTTCCTGTCCGTATGCATCACCAAAAGCCGTCTCTGCCTCGCGCAGCGCACGGATAATCCGAAGATCATCAACGACGGCATTGACCGGGTATTTCTTATCGAGCAAAGGGCTATATCGATAACTGAAGCCAGCTTCCGTTGCCAGCGTCTGCTTTGCCCGGGACCATACATTGTCGAAGGCATCCTTCTGCCCGGTAAGCACGTAATAACGCATGAGCAAGCCTGCAGATTCACTTAACGTCTCGTGACCGGTGGCAACTTCCGCGGCTTCATCGGTTTCCTTGTAATTCGTATAGACACCGGCTTTGCCCATTAGCTTCTGCTCAATAAATTGCTGCAGCTCCAGACGATTCGGCTTAAACCCCAGCGTATCCCCGTATCTGGCAGGAGCCACCTTAACCGCTTCACCACTCTCGCTTCTGCTGTCACCGAGACTGCTTATGAACCAGACCGCTCCCAGCAGTACAGCTGTCAGGGTCGCCAGAAGAGTAATCCGCTTTTTCACCGTTTTCAACTCCATCTATATATTCTGCTATTCTATCATCTTTTGAATATCAAATTTTAATAATGTTATAGAATGATGATTAGAATTTAATGGAAATTTCAAAAAAAGAGACTTTTTTACTTCAGAATAACCTTAAATTGTTTCAAAAATATGAAGAACTCATAATTAGTTACACAAAACTAAGCTTAAAGTCCCGCATAGGCATTTTACCACCCATTTATGTTAAATATTTGCACAATAAATTGCGGTGTAGGATAATAGTACCAAATACCAAATATATTCTGTTAAAAAGAGGCTGTCCCATATAGGGAACTCAAAGGAGTTCCCTACATGGGACAGTCTGGTAAAACTAGTTACGTCGTCCTATAAGACCCTGCGAGGGTCTTATACAATGTTCGTTGTGTGAAACTAATATTCATAAGTCCCTGTGAGGGTCTTATTTTCTTGATATTAGCGGAAAATTAAGCTGTCTTGAGCACTTCGAGGTGCAATAAGACCCTGCGGGGGCTTTATAATGGTAGTTCAGTAAAATTAGTATTCATAAGACCCTGCGAGGGTCTTATCGCTGTACTACCACGTACCAAATGAATAAGGGGACAATCCCATCGTCAGTTTAATGACTATGGGACAGCCCCCTATTTTCTCTCATTTTTTGCTTAACGCTGAAGCTCCAGCACGTTGACGGAATGAGGACGAAGCCTCACCCGGAGGTGACCGTCATCTGAAAGTGTAAGCGACCTCTCAGTCGCACGGATCCGATCTGGCTCAAACACGGAATTGATTACCTCATAATCGTCAGCACCAATCTCCCAAAGCACAGCCTGCTCCTGCTCAAACGCTAGGGCACGGATATCAACCTCTTCGGATTCCAATCCTCTATTAACAACAAATACAGTAAGCACCTGCTTGCTGTCGTCCAGACATGCTGCTACATCAAGGGTCGGCAGCGGCGAAGCTGCAAGTCCAAACTCCGGACGGCTTCCTTCCCAAGGGTATGAACCACATTCTGTCTGCACCGGTACGACCGACGCGATCGGCCGGTTCGCATAGAGCTGCATGACATGGTACGTTGGCGTTCCGTATACCGTCTGGCTCTTCCCGCTCCAGCCGGCAATCTTGCCGCGATATTGATCCGCATAGTGGTCGCCTACCCGAATGCAGCCGCCCAGCCAGCCGTTGACGAGATCAGAGTAGCTGCCGATCTGAACCAGATTCGACTGACGGATAAATTCATTCAGATTCGCTGCATTAGCGACCGCCGCTTCAAGGGTATGCTCGTTCGGCAGTCCTTTCCGAATCGTGTTCGGATAATACATCGTGTTGTACTCCGTAATCGCTAGCTTAATGTGGCCATATCGAGTATCGCTATTAATCAGCTCACCTGCTTGACCAATAATGGCCCGGGAAATCTCC
This sequence comes from Paenibacillus sp. YAF4_2, assembly GCF_052113225.1. NCBI lineage: Bacteria > Bacillati > Bacillota > Bacilli > Caryophanales > Paenibacillaceae > Paenibacillus > Paenibacillus sp. YAF4_2. The sequence continues at coordinate 454,730 of NZ_JBFRCT010000005.1, read as the reverse complement.
GGGAAGGACGAAACAGCAGTATACCTTGCTTCCTTCGGCGTGCCGGGGTGGATACCAACCGTCGCAGCGCCATGATAAATATGCAGCGTCAGCATATCAATATGTTCTGCTGCTGCAGAGAGCAGTGCACGATTCCAGGCAGGGTCAACATCACCACAAGCGAGAAGAACAACCTCCGGATCCACCCGCTTCAAGGCTTCAGCGAACCTGATGTAGCGCTCGGCGAACTGCTCAGCCGTACAATGCCCATGCTGCCAAGGTCCATAAATTTCGTTGCCGATCTCCCAATAACGGACCCGATACGGCTCCGGATGTCCGTTCTTTGCACGCAATGCCCCATAAGGCGTACTCTCGTCACCATTACAATACTCCAGCCATGCCGCTGCTTCCTCCGGCGTGCCCGTTCCTGCATTTACACAGATGAGCGGCTCGGTATCTGTTGCTTGGCAGAAGGCAAGAAACTCATCCGTGCCAAAATACTTGTTCGTCCAACCACCCCACGCCTCATTAACCAGATTCGGGCGCTCCAGCACCGGTCCAATCGCATGCTCGAAGTGATAGGCGCTAATATAGTTGCCGGCCAGCCGCATCATACCTGGCTTCAGTTGTCTAGTCATCTCCACGACCTCGCGTTTCACAAAGCCTACACTATCTTCCGAGAGCATCGATACGTGATCGATCCACAGCATACCCGAGCCGGTGGAATCTCTCCAAACCTCCTCTTCCGAGGAGATAAGAAGTCTAAGCTCTGCTCTATCGAGTGACTTCAAAGCCGTAAGCTCGAACTCATAGGTCTGCCAATTATGGTTCGTCAGCTCAAGCTGCGCCTTGCCTAGCTGATCTCCTGTTTCCGGGTCAACTAATTCGCAGACGAGCACTTTCAATTCAATCGCCGCCCGCGCAACAAGCTGCAGCCGGTACGTCATACCACCTTTGACTGCTACACGCTGAGCGATTCCTCCGTAACAGCGATCATCACTGAGGATGCGGATCCTCTGGCTGTGGCCGGAATGCTTGGGAGCGGCAGGCTCCAGACTGTATTGTGTGTTCTTCCCATTCGTGACCGGGTACCAGCCCGCCGATACACCATGGCTTGCGGCGTCTTCCTCAAAGTCCATGTCCTTAAGCGTGAAGGCGAGCATCGCGTCCATATGATCGCGGATATCCTCCACGAAGTGGCCGAAGATAAACGGGTTAATCCGTTCTTCACCCGCGGCCGCCGTATCTATAGTAATAGTCGAAAGATTGTTCATATTCAAATGTCCTCACTTTCCTCTTAATTAGCTTGTAAGCGTCGACACATCATTGCGACGATTGAAGCTGCAGACGATAGTTACTAGGCGAAATGCTGTAAAAGTTATAGAAAGCTCGGGAGAAAGCATACACATCCGCATACCCAAGCGAGAGAGCAATTTCGGTTACCGTAAGCGTTGCCTGCAGCAGCAGCTCACTCGCCTTCTCCATCCGCTTTTGAATCAAATATTGCTTGGGCCCCATCCCGTAGCTGCGAGTAAATTCCATGTATAGATGAGAGCGGTGAACACCAGCAATCTCAGCCACATCGGATACACTAATTGGCTCCATATAATGGCTGCTTATGTAGTCCTCGCATTTTTTCAGCCAATCTACCGTCTTCTTCTGGCTCTCATTCGGCGGAAGAGACAGCATGGCGAACAACTGATAAAGGACTTGTTGAAGCTGAAGCTCCGCCCCCTCTTCAGCCATCCAGTCGAAGATCTGCCGGACGAGGTCATGAACCTCAGCGGAAGCTTTACCGTGAAGATAAGGTCTTCCCTCGGTCAACCCGATTCTCTCTAGAAGATGGGATGCCTGTGGTCCGTCAAAAGCCAGCCAACACATACGAAGAGGCGAATGCGGGGTATATTCAGCAACCTGATAGCTATGTTTTCGGCCGGGATACAGACAGAACAAATCTCCCTTCCTGAGACGTTCCTTCCCTTCCTCGAACGTAAAATCCACTGATCCATTCAGCACAAGGTGAATGGAATAACACTCAATCATGCGAGTGCCTATGGCATAATTGGCTTTCGCCACGTTGCTGCCGGACCGGATGGGCCATAGCCCTCCCAGCTTCTCGAATTCGGACGGTGTATAATAACGGAAATCCACATATTCATGAGCGTGCTCCTTCAATCGTCAAACCTCCCCTGGGATTCTGACTCTTATTTAAGGATACTTAACTCGCTCTTATATAGCTACACGTTATTGTCCCGGATCACGCATGCCAAATACGAGGCATAGGCATTGGTTCCTTCCCAAGCTCTGCCCAAACGTATTTCAGCAGCAGCTCTGTTTTCAAAGCTTGATGCTCGGGGTCATCCCACAAATTACGCAGCTCGCCTGGATCGTTCTCCAGATCAAAAATCTCGCCGTATGTCTGATTGTAGTACACGGTGATTTTATAACGTAGATTCACATAGGTTTTCTGATGAATGGTCGTTGGCTCATGCCGGAATTCGCAGATCGCATGGTCTCGTGCCGAAGAGCTTTTACCCCGCCAAACATCGCTTTGATCAACCCCTGTGATCTCCGGACGAATGTCCAGGCCACTCATAGAGAGGAAGGTCGGAGCCAAATCAACAAGAGACTGGATCGCAGACGACTGCTGCCCTGCGGGAACTTGACCCGGATAACGAACAATAAACGGAAGCTTGATTAGATCTTCATAATGGAAGCCTCCCTTATATTGCAAGCCATGCTGGCCAAAAAAGTGACCATGATCCGTCGTAAACACGACAATCGTATTATCTGCGATCCCCAGCTCGTCGAGTTTATCCAGAATGCGGCCGATGTACTTGTCCATAAGGCTGATCATCCCGTAATAGGTCGCCACCAGCTGCTTACGTTCCGTTTCCGGCAGCAGATGCGATTGATAGCCATGAATCGCCCGCCCTGTCTCCAGCAAGTGAGAGAAGTCCGGATTCTCCTGCTGTGTTTGGCCAAAATGCGGTGGATTCTGATCATGCTCCCCTGGGGACACTCCGGGAATCGTCAGCTTATCTGGATCATACATACGGTCCCAAGGCTCGGGTACAAGATAGTCAGGATGAGGATCAAAGAAGCTCGACCATAAGAAGAATGGTTCGCTCGCCTCCTTATATTGTGTAAGAAGCGCATTGGTTCGTTCCGCGATCCACGTATTATAGTGGAACTCTTCCGGGATTGGCCAAGTGTGTGTAATAGATGGATCCATCGTCCCTGTTGGTGCAAGGAAGTAATCCCGCCAGTTATCGCAGCCCTTCTCTTCTAGCCAGAGGGTATAATGCTGCCCCACATGAGCTTCGTTCGTATGATTACGCGCAAGCTCGACATGGTCAAAGCCATAGAACGGACCATTAAAGTTACGCCAGAATTCCAAATCCTGCAGCGTCGGGTAGGCTTCCAGCGACGGATATTTCTCCGTGCTGTGCAGCGGCTGAAAATGAGCTTTGCCGACCAGAGAGGTCTTATAGCCCGCCTCCGAGAAATCTGCCCCGATTGTTTTCCGGTCTTCGAGCAGCTTGGTGCCGAGCGTCCACGCCCCATGCTGACTTGGATATGTCCCGGTAATGATGGATGCCCGTGTAGGTGTACAGGTCGGATTCGGGCAATAGGCCCGAGTGAACGTTGTCCCTTCCTTCACTAACCGATCCAAATTCGGCGTATGAAGCTCCGGATTAAATGCCCCTATCGTATTCCAATGCTGCTGATCGCTTGTAATAAGCAGAATGTTAGGTCGATCCACTGCAATACCTCCCATTGCTTTAGTGACTTTGAGGGTATCATAGCTCAGCCCGAGCCCAATGGGAATGTCCTTATGTATTTGGCAAAATGTTGGGTCGTAAAAAAAAGGAAGGCATATCACGGATTCGTGACTGCCTCCCTATTCCATCTATTCCTTATCTTTGGGTCTGCATAGCCCAAGATTCAACATCCCATGTTTTTGTTACCCAATCCTCATAGAAATCAGGCTCGTGAGAGACGAGTACGACTGTACCCTTGTAAGCTTGCAGCGCGCGCTTCAATTCGGCTTTAGCGACGATGTCCAAATGGTTCGTCGGCTCATCGAATAAGATCCAGTTGCTCTCTCGCATCATCAGCTTGCAAAGTCGAACCTTCGCTTGTTCCCCGCCGCTAAGCTGATTCAGAGCACGTGTAATATGCTCGTTCTTCAGACCGCAGCGGGCAAGCGCTGCCCGAACCTCATGCTGGTTCATGAAGGAAAACTCATCCCACACATCCTCCAGCGGAGTCATCGTAGGCGCCTTCGCTTCCTGCTCGAAGTAGGCCGGAGTTAAATAATCACCGAGATAAGTCTTGCCATCCAGTGGTGGAATAACACCAAGAATCGTCTTAAGCAGCGTCGACTTACCAACGCCGTTGCAGCCAACGATTGCAATCTTGTCACCACGCTCAATAACCATATCCATCTTAGGCAGCAGAGGCTTGTTATAGCCGATGACCATCCCCTCAGCTTCAAATACCGTCTTGCCGCTTGTTCTGGACTCCTTGAAGTTAAAGGTTGGCTTTGCCGCTTCCTCCGGCTTATCGATACGATCGATACGGTCGAGCTGCTTCTCACGGCTTTTCGCACGTCCAGAGGTTGAAGCGCGAGCTTTATTTTTCTGAATAAACTCTTCTTGCTTCTTAATATAATCCTGTTGCTTCTCGTAAGCGTCGATATGCTGCGCCTTGTTCAGCTCAGACATCTCCAAGAACTTCTCATAGTTGGCCGAGTAACGCGTCATCTTCGTAAATTCAAGATGATAAATCACGTTAACAACCTGATTCATAAAGCCCGTTTCATGAGAGATCAGAACAAACGAATACGGATAATTTTTCAAATAATTGGTCAGCCAGTTAATATGCTCTTCATCCAAATAGTTCGTAGGCTCATCAAGCAGCAGAACGCCTGGCTTCTCAAGCAGCAGCTTGGCAAGCAGCACCTTCGTCCGCTGTCCGCCGCTTAATGCTGTAACATCACGGTCAAGCCCGATTGCATTAAGACCTAAACCATTGGCCATTTCATCAACCTTCACGTCGATCAAATAGAAGTCGCCGATTTCAAGCTCCTCTTGAATTTCACCCATACGTTCCAACAGCTGCTCCAGCTTATCCGGATCGGCATCGCCCATTTGCGCAGCAATGTCGTTAAGCTCCTCTTCTAATACGAGCAACGGCAAAAAAGCATCCTTTAGAACATCCCGAATCGTCTTCCCTGCTTCAAGCTTCGTATGTTGGTCCAAATAACCGTAACGAATACGCGGCGTCCATTCCACCTTGCCTTCGTCCTTGAGCAGCTTGCCAGTCAAAATATTCATAAGCGTAGATTTTCCTGTACCATTCGCACCAACGAGCCCAACATGCTCCCCCTCAAGTAGACGGAAAGACACATTCCTAAACAACACCCGATCGCCAAACGTATGCGATAATTGCTCCACTGTTAACAAACTCATTATTATTTATCTCCAATCATTTATATAAACCTTAATTAGCACTCGCAAAGCATCATTGTAACACAGATCTGTCCATTCAACTTCGGACATTAGCGGATATACCTAAAATTTACTTGCCGCAGCCCACATAAAAAGGCCGGAATCCTCTGTGGTTTCCGACCTGCATATACGAAATACCATTCTACCTTAATCTACATACCGGTTTGCATTCATTCTAACCCATTCATCCTGCAATCCCAAGTCCTTCATCTCCTTAACAATGGCTTCCTCAATACCTTTTTCATGGTAGACGTAGGTTTCCAGGTGGAAATAATAATTTCTAATAAGTGCCAGCTTGGATGCATATGTGGCATTACTCAAAAAAGCCTTCAGTTCTTTCAACCCGATATATTCATCGAGTTCAATCGTTTCGTGCTTACGTCCGGCGTCAAGTGGATTCACATTCGTAACACCAAGTAGGTCTTCCGTTGGAACAAGGATGCCTGCGTCCCGCTCTGCCCTTACCTGAGCAGAATAGGTATAGGGATCGCTAATTTCAGGCAGCTTCAATTCTTTCTCAAGTCTCTCCCGAACAATCAGCCTGTTCTCACGTTCTTCATCCGTCTCGACGTAACCTTCCATATCTTCGGACCGCTGCTTTAGATAATCCTCTTCATTCGCATATTCCATATAGAACATGCTTGAATCGATTAATGCGATCCGCAGAAACTCCCTAATATTTTCGGCTACGATGACGGCTGGCTGGTCGAAGTTCATTGGGGTAACCAATACTATCGGAGCTTCCTCCAAATTCGTAACAGCACCGAAGTCAGTCAGGAATCCATAATGATCACCATCACCACCCGTCCGTCCGAAGGTGATAACATCCAGCGGCGTGCCGAAATATCCGCTATGATGATAGTCAGGATAAAATCTAAGCACATTCCATGCATTATAGCCCTCTTGCTCAAGCTCGGAATAAATGTTGGATAATGCATCAAGTGTTGGTGATCCTTCATATTTGCCATAGTTCGCCTTGATACTCTCCTCATCCGTCAGCTCCGGCCGCTCTGCTTCTTCCTCGTCTTCTTCATCTTCAACATCAGAAGAAATGACAATGGTGTTGGAAGCATCGTCCCACTTCACTTCCGAATCACTGATTTCGCCCAAACGATACATCTCGACGTAAGCGGTGCTGTTTATGATTCGGATCATGCTCTCATCTTCCAAATATAAATTGAGGGCTGTCAACAAATCCGTTGTTTGCTTTGAGATGGTAATAAGGTCAGGTTTCCAGTCCACCTTCCAGCCCATTTGCTCCAGCGCCGCCCGCATCGGCACAAACCGCTTCCTTCCATCCAGAATAACGTGCTTGTCTGTTTGCAGCGGCTTGTTGTCGATAACCACTTGTGTTTCCACCATCTTGCTCCCTTCCGCATACGAGGTATCATGAACCGATGTTATTCCAAATAAAATGATGCCGCTCAAAACGACGATTATAGTCCTTTTAACGTTTCGCATTCCCCAAATCCTTTACTGAAATCCCATATTTTTCAATGCTCTAAAGTACTTTATCGGAAAATGGAGCGATAGATATTAGTGGTTCTTTCAGCTTCCAATCACTAACAACGAAACTTTCTCCGCTACTTCCTCTTTATCATATCTGCGGCGGCATTGAATATTCAGGGGTTGATGGAAGTCCTCATTGAGCTAGAGAAGAAGCTATTTGAAATCAGGTATTCCATACTCGTTTTTGAAGGCGTGATGGCAGGAGCTCCTCGGTGCCTTAGCGCTGGCCTATGCTGTGTGCATAAACCTATGAAAGCTTGGGTTGCTGTCTATTAATCTAGTTGATTTGCCTAGCACCCCCTTCTCATTCACACATAAAATAAGTTATCTGCCAGGAGGTGTATAAATGGATTGTCAAATCAAGAGAACCAAGTGCAGAAAAGTTCATATAAGCAGTCAAAAAAAATCGTCAGTGAAAGATAGTCATCGCAATACAAAAATCAGAGTAGTTGCCCCCAAAGAAGTACAGGGGCCCGAAGGCAGCACCGGGCCGCAAGGACCTACAGGTCCCGCAGGTCCTCAAGGTGCTGCAGGACCTCAGGGACTAACAGGGGCACCAGGGCCTCAAGGCGTTACCGGGCAGCAAGGATTACCGGGAGCACCGGGAGTCGGATTGCTTGCGTTCTATGATTTTTTCAACATTCCAGACCCTATGGTTCCTGGTAGTCCCCCTATTGAGACGGCTACGCTGCCGATTCCTCCCGCCGAAACCGGACTAGAAATTATCGTCAGTGATCAATTCCTTTCCTTAGGCGGCATTGATGTTAACAGCAGAATCGATCTGAAAGTTACCGTCGTCTGGAGCTTTAGTTTTATTTCCTTGTCGGCCCCTGAGCTCACATCAGCAAGTCAGATTATGAATTTCAGCATTTTTCGCGACTTTCCCTTAGCCGGCCAACGTGTTTGTTCGATAGTAGATTCCGGCAAGGTCTCGCAAATTAATATAGAGGGTACCGAAACGACTTTGGTTAGCGGCACCTTCACTACGACGTTCGGATGTACAGATACAAATGTTGCAGGACCGACCGTAACTTATTATTTGACTGCAGCTGCTGGAGTTGCTTCAGGGGTGCAAGCTCCCTTGAATACTTTGCCCAGCCCTATCGCCAACTTTATGAACCCAACCATTAACGAAATTCATTTCAGCGGGAAGGTCATCCGTCCAAACTCGAATTAATCATCCCGAGGAGGAGTATATGTTATGAAGTGCGTCGTACCACGCCATCGCAAGAAATCAAGCAAGAAAGTATCCCGGCACCGAAAACGTAAGATTATAATCGTTGCTCGTCAAGGCCCGATCGGACCGAGCGGACCGTCTGGGCCAACTGGAGCAGTTGGACCGATGGGACCTCCTGGGCTTGCGGGGCCACAAGGAGAAGTTGGGCCGACAGGTTCTCAAGGCCCTGTCGGACCGCAAGGCTTGCCAGGCCCCTCAGGTGTTGGTCTGCTAACTTCCTTCGATTCTATTGAGATCCCAGATCCGATGGTAACCGGAGCTCCGCCAATCACTACGGTCGCACTCCCGGCAGCCCCTGCTGCGTTTGGTCCCGAGATTCATATTAGCGATCAGTTCGTTACGCTAAGTACCATCAATTTGGATAGCCGGATACTATTAAGCGCCACCATTGTATGGAGTTTTTCCTATATAAGTCAAATCCCTCCCGAGTTATCAGTAGCGAGTCAATCCATGCAATTCAGTATCTTCCGTGAAGCGCCTCTAATCGGCGAACGAATTTGCACGGTATTAGATGCCGGAAGCGTAACCCAAATCATCTTTGAGGAGGGGTTGGATCCAACTGTTATTACAGGAAGGATCACGACATCGTTTCGATGCACCGATACAGGAGTCAGCGGCCCTGCTGCCAACTATTATTTAACCGCCGCAGCCGGACCAGGCTCGGGTTTCAATGTCTCAGGAGATAACGGAATGCCTTCCCCTATTCCTAATTTCAACAATCCAATTATCAATGAGATTCATCTCAGCGGAGAAGTGATTGGTCCTAACGTTCTCTAAAGGCCGCAGCCCACATAAAAAGACCGGAATCCTCAGCGGATTTCCGGCCTTTCTTGTCTATATAATAATTTAGCGATAGCTCTGTCTTCTCATCCATTGGGTTGCCACCCATTTCTCCCCGGCTGCCACGGGATGACCCGCATGTAACGTTAATTCGTTTAAGTGAGGATCGTTATAGAAATATTCAAAGTAAACTGCACTGCCTTTCTTAGGCGTTACCGAAAAATGAAGAGATGGAAAATACGTCTCGCCGCCTTCTTCCACATCATTCAGATACATCACCAGCGTACTGATTCGATTATTAGCGTCATTACCTTTTGTGAAATAGTCAAAATGAGGATGATACTGTTCGCCAGGCTGATAACGTAATACTTGCAGCGGCTCCGCATGGGAGACTGGGATATTCATCAGCTCAGCAACTCGGGACTCCACTTGTTTAATGCTTTCATTTTCACTTTCCTCGAAGAACATGCTGCTGCTTGTTCTAACGTCGCTAACATCGTGAGAGTTCCCTATTTTGGCTCGCTGCATTCTAGCTGTAGCCAAGTCAATCATCAAGTCGCATTCCGCGGAGCTTAATACATTTTCCAGGATCAAAATAAGCGGTTCATCCATTTTCCCAACGATTCGAATCTCTTTATCCTTGGTCAGGATTTTGTTGCCCGTAGACGTTACGATCGTCTGCTCTTTAATGGTCATCGCCTTCGATCCTCCAATAAAGAATACTGAGGTCGTATTCGATTCGGCATTTTATCAGTCGATTAGTCATTCTCCGTCTGACGGGAAATACCTTTATGGCAAGAGCCCTGTAATCTGCAATACGGTCAGAACAACCTCAATAACAATAAGGATAACGATGATCCATTCCACAAATAATCCCCGTATCGAATGGCTGATCGTTGAGAACCCCTCCATGATGTGATGTAAAAGATCCGTTTTGCTTTTCAAAATTTTATATCGATCATTCAGCTCGAAAAACTCCAGCATTTTATCATAAAATTCGCCGGCGTGGCTAATACTCCATGTTATATCAGGCTTGTCCAAAATCATGATATAACCGAGGGTGTTGTACTCGTAACGCAAGATGATGGCCGTCGTCCTGGCCAGTTCCTTGTTGCCGATTCTGAGCCTTCCTTTTTCCAGTCGTTCAATCATGTTCTCAAGCTTGTCATGGATTTTCCCAAGCTGCTCTTCAATCTTCTCCAGCGCAACTGATTTCGCGAGTACTGTAGCTATAAGCTCAGGATAGAACACCTCATATTCCGGTACTTCCACATATTCATCGGTTAATTCCATCGTCTCGATCTCTCCGTAATGAAGGCGGTAATCATCGGTATATCGGTCGGCATTCGTAATGTCGATGTCCGGTTCAAAGGACTGGATGTATTTCATAAAGCTTTGTATATCTTTAGGACGCGAATTGTTAACGAAGACAAGGCTGCCAAAGGAAAATACCAGCACCTGCTGTGAATCGTCAACCTGGTGGTCAAGGATAGATGCTAGAATATCACCTCTGAGGATCAAAGGCTGCTCCCAGGTGTATTTCTTAGGAATTCCGCAATGGATGGCGATTTGGTTCAAATCAATTTCATTCGTAATCGCATAGGCTTTAAAGGTAACTTCCTTCATTTCTATCACTCATTTCAGTGGACAGTATTACCATATTATTCCCCGTGGCTTTGCCTTATAACCACAAAAACCGGGACATTCCATTACGGAGACTCCCGGTTCATATCAATTTGCCGCATAATATTGAACGATACCAACGGTCACAAGGAAAATTACCAAATAGATGATCGCATTTCTTACCCATTTATACTTATTTTTTCGTTTAATGCGGCTCTTGGTGATTTTCCGAAAATGAATCCATTGTTCCTGCGTAAAGCACCTCCGAGGTAACGCATGGGCAGCATTATGGCTGACCATTAAATAAATGGCCGATTTCGTCGTGATCGCATTGGTAAAGTCTGCCCACATGATTCTCGCGGTCATCGATTCAGATTCCATGAACAAGCCTTCATCCGACCACGTGTATGTCTTCGTTTCTTTGACGAATTTATTTTGAATACTCTTCCTGCTGCTTCTAATCGTTAAGAACACAATTAAAGGTACAAAGATGAAAAAGAGGATCATGATCGGATTAACACTGGTTATATCACCATCCACTATTGCGGCTACGATGTTTAAGATAGCCCCAATAAAAAAGAGTAGCAGCACCCACGTATACGTTTGCCTAGCTAGAAAGGAGAATTGCAGTCTAAGTAAATCTTCTTGGGTGAGTTGAACGTTAATAGATTCATGCATGAATAGTTCCTCCGGATATAATGAGATGAATGATTAACTGGATTTATTTCCAGTTAATTCAAACTGACTATACCATGACATTGTACCTATGCATAGAATCTATTTTGCTGTAATCCGTTTGCACGTGCCTTACGAGATGCAACATGAATCAAAAGAAATTAAAGAAGCCGGGAAATTCGCCAACTCGGCGTGTTCCCGGCCTGCTTGTGCTATTGGAGAGTATTTGAGCTGTTTGATCAGGCCTTCGAGCAACAAGAAGCAAGCTAGTCCGATTGAGCGTTTATTTAGAATACGCTGTCCGCAACATAATAAATTTTCTGCGTGTCCTTCTTATTCACCGTATCTGTAACGATATTAAAATACACGTTGCCGTCTTTCGTTTGGACCCCCTCGATTTCATGGGTGCCCACATTCGTTATTTTCACGAGGGTTTTGTACGTTCCAGTGTTCGACATCAACGCAATCTGCGGCGTATCGCCTTCCGCGCCGCCCGACGTGTAGATTTCCGTACTACCAAGCATATCGAAGCCCTGAAATGAACCATTTGGTCTGACGATAGAACTATCCGACTGGGTAATGCTTGCAACGTTTGCGTTTACCGCCGCCGCACTGTCCATTCTCACCTGTTCGTTGCTGTCGAGAAGCTTGTTCAAGGCTACTGTGTCATAAATGGACCAGGTTACGCTTCCTTCAGCGGTTTGTACCCGAAAAATCGTATAATCACTGTTGCCGCCGCCATCGACGCGGTAGGTTTCACCAAGACTTGTACCGGTCTCATCTGCGTAATTCATATAGGTGAACCGATGAAGATCCGTATAATCGTAAGTCGCACCAGCCGAGTATTGAAGTCTTGCTACCTGCAACGACCAGTTATACGTTGTCGAAGGATCTGCTTTCGAGCTGAAATAAAAGTAATTGATACCATTATACGTGTACATATCAAGCGTTTGGCCATGGCCTGCATTGGTGATGGTCATTTCGTCAACGTAGGTAGCGTTCGTTCCGTTCATTAGCAATCTGGACAGGTAGACCGTTCCTCCAGACCGCTGAGTGACGTAAAGATACGTGGATGCGATGTAGGCTTTCTGGACGGCCAGGTTGTGATTGAGTCCTTTGAGATTATAGGCGAGTGTTGCCGAAGCGTTTACCGTTTTACCGGGAGTCGCAGCGAAGACGGGCAAGACAGTCATGCCGAAAATAAGAACCGCAAGACCGACGGAAGCCAGTAGTTTCAATTGCCTTTTCATTAGTCCCTGGATACCTCCATTTCTATATTTCTCAAGTATTTGAGTACTACCTGATTATCAAATAATCGAATACCGCTTTGAATAGTCTTCAGGTACCATAAAATGTTAATTTTGTTTAAACGTTTGTGATCGCATTATTTTAAACATTACCCTGCCCTAAGTGTTACAATTCACAAAGCATAATAATAAAGGAGAACGATAGGATGAATGAAACGGTGAACTGGAAAAATGGTGCTCACGGACATACATTTATAGCTTCTTTTAGCGGGGGAAAAGATAGCGTCCTGGCGCTGTATAAATCAATGAAGGTCGGAGAACCAATTGGACTTATCGTCATGATGGAGGAGGAAGGAAAACGTTCCAGATCCCATGGCATGCCTCCTGAGCTTATCCGCGCCCAAGCTGAATCAATTGGTTTGCCTGTTTATACAACAGCTGCTAGCTGGGACGATTATGAGAACAAATTTATTGCTCTCTTAGAAGAGGCTAAGCGTCAAGGTGCAGAAGTGTTAGTCACTGGAGACTTGGATATGCCTATCGACAACTGCTGGCATGACAAGGTTACTCAAATTGCAGGCCTTAAACTTGGAATGCCGTTATGGGAAATGGATCATCAAGAGGCTGTCGAGGAGTTTATAAATCTCGGATTCACTTCCATTCTGGTCACTGTAAATTTATCCCTCGGAATGCGAGAAGAAGATTTGGGACGAACATTAACTCACGATTACATAAAAGAACTGCAAGCTCGTAAAATTGATCCTTGCGGAGAAGGCGGCGAGTTCCATACCAGTGTCATCGATGGCCCTCTCTTCAAGCATCCTATTCCTGTTCGCAAAGGCAGCATTCTGAGGCACGGGGATTACGCCTTTTTGCCTTTGGAGCTGTTAGAACAGTCCATTTAAACTGGCTTAAATCGAAAAAGCACCCTGCAGATCATAGTCTGCAGGGTGCTGTACTTAAAGAGACTTCATTAACAATTGATACAAAATAACTGCCGCTTGAGCACGAGTTGCCGTTCCCTTAGGATCAAACTTGTCGTTGCCGACGCCTTTGATGATACCTGCCTGATTCATGACAGTCACCGCTTCTTGGGCATAGCTTGCAATGTCTTGCGCGTCTTGGAAGCCAGATGCCGGATTCCCTTCATCCAGCATAATTCCTGCTTTCCGAATCGCTTGATATGCCATTGCAGCCATCTCTTGACGAGTAATCTTGTTGTTGATACAGAACGTTCCATCAGTCAGTCCAGACACGATACCAAGCTGCTGAGCTGAAGCAATCGAGTTGTAATACCATGCGCCTTGCTTAACATCCGAGAAAGTACTAGTTGCGTTAACCTGGTTCAGGTCAAGCGTTAGCATTAACATTTGGATAAACTCGGCTCTAGTAACCGAATTGCCTGGTGCAAATGTATCTTTTGTAACACCATTTACAACTCCACGTGCAGCTAGTCCCTCAATACTTTCACTTGCCCATGCGACTGCTTTTACATCGTTGAAATGTACAGGATTGGCGATGGCGGCGTATTTGCTGAAATGCTTCGCGTTAAATTCCACCATGCCCGTATCCTTGTTATAACGGCCATTCTTGATCACTTCGAGCTTGCCATCTTCCGTCAAATAGTAGATCACGACCTGACCCGGGTTTTCACCAGACTTAAGTGTGTAAGGCACCGCCACTTTCACAGTTTGACCTTGACCGAAGTCATTGATTTTCAGACCATTAACGCTCAGATTGAAGTCATATACAGTGTTCGAACCTACGACTCCGCGCACTTCTTGGGGCAACGTACTGTTGTCCACCTTAGCTATGGTTAATTCAACATTTGCATGACTTGCCGTGCCTTCGAATAACGATACAGGCAGCTGTACAGACGCGAATCCGGAGGAAATCTCGATACGTTTAATGCCTGCTTCTTTGGCTGCTTCCACCTGATCAACCGGTATAGAGACCGTAACCTGCTTCATATTCTGGACATCTTGAACTTGTAACTTCAAGGTACCAGCCTGCGCTTCAGATAGAGCCTTTTTTACATCATCGGCTGTGACTATTACCATTTGCATCAACTTCTGCCTTCACTTCACCAGGCTTCACTGGAGTTTGATCTGTAGGTGTTGATGGAGAAGTCCCCGAATTCGTACTTTTATTCGTTGTCGCTTGCGCTGCAGCGGATAGCTCGGATTCACCTGCATCATTGACAGCCATCACCTTGTAGAAATAGGTAGTCGATGCGGACAAGCCGCTGTTACGGAAATTGGTTTCGGTAATCAGCTGCGTATTCACTTTGCTATATTCACCATCTGCGGAAGCAGAACGATAAACATTGTAGCCCGTTGCGTTGTCCGCAGCTGTCCAGCTGACTTCAATCTCGCTTGTGCTCTTCGCTTGTGCGGAAACATTAGTCGGTGCTGCAGGTGCAGCTGGAACTTCGACTTTTTTCGGCCAGTCAACCAGAAGTTGATCAGCAGTGCCACCGGCACCAATCTTCTCCACTTTAATCCAGTTGATCGTGTAGGCATTGCCGCCGCCGCCGCCACGGATGGCAATATTGCCAATTAAGCCATTGGCAGGCTGTGAACCATCCAATTGGATTTCTGTTGTTAAGGTATAGCTTCCCATATTCACCATGCCGCTGTTGAAGTACGCAGGTAGTGCAGCAGCTACTTCGCTAGCTGAATACGGATGGCTGTTGACAGCCGCTCCATCAGCCTCGGTGTAACCGCCGTTTGTATCATCTTTGCTCCAACGAACACGAAGGGCAGTCGTCCCTTTCGCGGTGTAGTTGAAGGTAAGACGGTATTTCGCATCCTTCTCCGGTGTAAAAGCTACTTTGCCATCCTCACCCGCCGTCGACCACGGCCACGCATTCACGTCATTGCCTAGGATGATATTCGCGCCGGTCCAAGCGTCTCCATTACCAGCGTCATAGACATGGACGCCGTCAAGCGGCTCTTGCTTCGGACCGGTCTCCGGCTCAATGTATTCATGTGTTCCAAGATACGCAGCAGGATCTAGAACCGCCACCAACGCATCCTTGGCCAGTCCTTCCGAAGTGAACAGCAGTGCAAATTCGCCAGCACGCCATCCGGTTGTTGCATCTCTCACGCCGCAAATACTTACGCGATCGATAACTTTCGGGTTGTCCGTCTTGTTGGCTGAACCTGTCGCATACTTTTTGTAAATCTGGAACAACTCAGCGAACTTCATAGCTTGGTTGTTCTCATTTTCTGGAGTGAGAGTTCCAACAGGCGGGCTGCCGATATCCATCTCCGTAATATTGATACTGACACCTGGAAGCGTCGCGAACAGCTTAATGGAGTTCTCGACATCTTCCGCACTTGTGGTCAGGTTATAGTGCGATTGCATACCGATGACTTCAATTAATGGCTTGCCGTTTGGACGCACGCCAGCGTAGCGCTCGTTAATGTCCTTAACCATCTCATAGACAACGCGAGCCTTGCTCGGTGAATCAAGACCAAAGTCATTGTAGATCAGTTTGACATCCCAATCTGGGTGACTGTCCACCACGCTGGCTGCTTTCAGGAATGCAAGCTCAACCCACTCCCAGCCAAGCGCCATGTACCAGCCTTCTCCTTTAGCGAGCGAGGCTTTCCAGTCGTTCGGGTTCGCCGTACCAACAGCTTCATTAACTACGTCGATGCCTGTAAGACGTCCACCGTAGTAACCAAGTACATTCTCAATGTGATTATTGAGATTGGCTAGGGCGGTGTCCTTGTCGAACGTGCCTGGCTGTCCATATCTGGCAGGCGGAGCGTCCCACATCCACGTAGGTGTCTGCGAATGCCAAGCCAGCGTATGCCCGTAGAACAACATGTCCGGGTTCTGGTTAGTAAGGTTGTTGAACGTATTGTCTGTGCTATCGTACGTAAAAGTGCCCTTAACATTTTGCGTGCTTTCAGGCTTCATCTGATTGCCAGGCGTAAACGAGGCAAAATTGTGGATCAAGGCATTATTCTCGCCTGCGCCAAAAATCCCCATAGTGAAGTAATCTTTGTAGACATCCCTCAGTGCCGGATATGCTTCATAAGTTTGGCCAGCAGGCGGGATTACGATCGCAGGCTCTTCGTTTTCTCCAGGCTCTGTACCTGGCTCGTCGATTCCTTCCGGCCAATTAACAAGCAGCTTATCAACCGCGCCGTCGGCACCAATCTTCTCCACTTTGATCCAGTTAATCAAGAAGCTGTTTCCTCCCGCTCCTCCGCGGATCCCGATGTTGCCAATCAGGCCATCAGCAGGCTGGGTGCCGTCCATCGTAACTTCACTAGTTAACGTGTAGGTTCCGGCATTCACCATACCGCTGTTGAAGTAAGCAGGTATTGCAGCAGCAACTTGGCTGGCTGAATACGGATGAGCGTTAACAGCTGCGGCATCAGCCGAGGTGTAGCCGCCGTTTGATTCATCTTTGAGCCAGCGCACGCGTATAGCACTTGTGCCCATCGAGGTGTAATTGATGGAGATCCGATACGCCGAGTTTTTCTCAGGAGTGAAGGCCACTTGGCCATCCTCACCTGCCGTCGACCATGGCCACGCACTTGCGTTATTGCCTAGAACGATGTTCGCACCAGACCAGCTGTCTCCGTTAGATGTGTTATAAATATAAACGCCTTGTGTTCCGGCTTTTGGCATACCATCCGGCCAATTGACCAGCAATTTATCGGACACATCGCCGGTACTAATTTTCTCCACTTTGATCCAATTGATAGAGAAGCTATTGCCTCCTGCACCTCCGCGTATAGCAATGTTGCCAATCAGGCCATCGGCAGTTTGGGAGCCGTCGAGTTTGATTTCATTCACTAAGGTGTAGCTGTTGCCAGTCGACATGCCACTGTTGAAGTAGGCAGGTAATGCCGTGGCGACCTGGTCAGCCGAATAGGGATGACTGTTGACTGCTGCTGCATCGGCCGAAGTGAAGGAGCCGTTTGTATCATCTTTGAGCCAACGCATGCGTATAGCATTAGTTCCAAGTGATGTTAAATTAACGGAAATACGATACGTCGCATCTTTCTCGGGTTTGAAGGCTGCTTTGCCATCTTCGCCCGCCGTCGACCAAGGCCATGCGCTCGCGTTATTGCCAAGGATGATATTTGCACCAGACCAGGAGTCCCCCTTGCTTGTATCATAGACATGAACACCGTCAACAGGCTCTTTTTGCTCCTGTTCAGGCTCATCTACAACAGGATTCTCTGCAAGGTAAGTGTCTGGATCGAGAACCGCTACCAGCGCCTCTTTGGCCGTTATATCCGTCCCACTCGGAGCGTTGAAGAGCAGCGGTAAGCCATCATGCTTCCAGCTGTCTCCATCATTCGAGCCCCAGAACGTCACACGCTCAATGACCTTCGGATTTTCCGTGTCATTTGCCGGACCCGCGGCGTACTTCTTGTAGATCTGGAAGAACTGTGCGTACTTTTGGGCTTGCGCCACAGCCTGTGCTGATGTGAGAGAACCCAGATTAGGCCATTCCATATCAAGCTCGGTGACGCTCACATTCACGCCCGGCAGGGTTGCGAACAGCTTAATGGAGGCTTCTACATTCTCAGGCTTCGTGCTGCTGTTGTAATGCTCCTGCATACCAATGCCTTCAATTAATGGCTTGCCGTTCGGACGTGTGCCGGCGTATTTCTCGTTGATTTCCTTAACCATCGCGTACACGGTTTGAGCTTTGGCTGCGCTGTCGAGACCAAAATCATTGTAGTACAGCTTCGTATCCCAGCCGTTCTCGTCAATTACTTTGGCCGCCTCCAGGAAAGCAAGTTCAACCCAATCCGAGCCGAGAGCTAGAGACCAGCCTTCTCCTTCATCCAAGGAAGCTTTCCAATCGCTTGGGGTCGCTTTGCCGATCGCTTCGTTCACCACGTCAATGCTGTAAAGCTGTCCACCGTATCTGCCAAGGACACTATCGATATGGGTATTAAGATTGTCCAGCGCAGTATCCCGATTGAAATTAGGCGCGTCCCACATCCAGTTGGGTGTCTGCGAATGCCACGCAAGTGTATGCCCGATCAGTGCAATATCGCTGGACAAGGTGGTAACGTTATTTAGCAGCCCGTCCAAGGTATCAAAGGTAAAATTGCCTTTGACGTTCTGCACGCTTTGGGGCTTCATCTCGTTCTCTGGTGTGTACGCGTTAAAATTGTAACTGATAAGGCCCGACCTGGGGCCCGCCAAGGAGCCGACCGTACCAACCTTGAAGTAATCCTTGTATACGTCCTTCAACGCCGGGTATTGATCATAATTCAGCCCAGCGGGAGCAAGCTGCGATTCGGAGCTCGGCTCACTCGCAACGGCTGTTGTTGTGAAGGTGGCGAATGAGGAAACCATCGCAGTAATAAGTGTCAGAGAAAGACATCGTTTCAAATTCCGCAAAATAGATATAGCCTCCTTTTTCTAATTTTTATACGATACAAAGCATGAATGCGCTTTCATAAATGTATTGTACTCATTCTCCTAACAAAACTCCCCAAAAATGTTACTATACGCTTCTCAATTATTGCGATATTTCAAGTATTTAAGCACTAAAACTGGATGTATCCAAAAAATGCACAAAATTGTATTATTTAATTAATAATATTAAATCTTTATCCCAAAGACTAATGAAGTTTCCCTTGATCTCATTTCCGAGCATGTCGAAAAGCATATCGGGCCCATTCAAGCCGTTTTCCATGAAATGATCTCCGATCTCATTCATCTCGATATCTTGTTCGTCGCTCCAGCCCAAGAGAGAAACTACATTATTACCTTGATAACCTGCGGAATGAGTAATATGCCTATGACGGTGCCTGATGGAGCGGAAGATTTCAGTTATGCCGAATAATGCCTCTTTATAATAGTGAAATGAGCTTTAAACTCAAGCATGGCTCAGATGCCTTATTAGAGAAGCTTGATAAAGCTGGCGTTACTCCGGTTGTCGATCCGGGGCGCAAAAATACCTGCAAGAAGTGGTTAGGTTTTTTCTAATATCATTAAATTGGATATTATTCTAACGTAGTAATCCACGTTGCCTGCAACAAAAAACAAAAAAAACAGAGCATCGGCTAATCTCTCGCCGTGCTCTGTTTTGAACTCATAACCTTATATGAATACTTCTAGCAGCAGATCAATTGCCTGCTCTGCCGATACGTCGACGCATACCTGGACAGGACTTCCAACAGACGGCTTCACACGTTGATCAGCTACGGTCATGCCTGCACAATGCTCGCCCCCGCACTCAACGGATAAATGCATGGTCTGGGTCCGGACGATTCCCGGCTCAACAGCAATCAGCACCGTCAGCGGGTCATGCATAGGAGCGCATTCACGGTAAGCGTTGACTTCCCGGTAAAAGTCAAAATAATATTGCATCGATTGATTAATGAAGCTGACAATCGGCTGATTCTCCGATTTGCTTAACCGCGCTAGGGAATCCAGATGGCTCTGATGGAGTAACGTCTTCATCGTTACATCAAGGCCAACGAGCGTAATCGACATGCCTGACTGGATGACCAAGTCGGCGGCTTCCGGATCTCCCCAAATATTCGCTTCCGATACGGGAGTTACATTACCCGGTACGTTAACCGCTCCGCCCATGATATACAGATGCTTCACCTTGGAAGGCAGCCCCGGATCCTTTTGCAGCGCATGCGCAATATTGGTTAGTCTGCCCATCGCAACAATGACGAGCTCGCCCCTGAGTTCTTCAGCCTTGCGTATAATGAAATCTGCCGCAGGCTCTTCGAGCTTCTGCTGCGAGGATACCGGAAGCTCAACATCCCCGATACCGTTCCCGCCATGAACATGCGTCGAGAACCCATTCAAGCTGCGGGTAAGCGGGCGTCCTGCCCCTTCACTGACAGGGATTTCATGCTCCCGCCCAGCGAGCTTTAGTATGCGCAGCGTATTATCCGTTGCCATCTCAACGGGAATGTTGCCAAATACCGTTGTAATGCCCTCCATATCAATCTTCGGCGACTTGAGTCCATATAAAATGGCAAGCGCATCGTCGATTCCTGTGTCTGCATCAATAATCATCTTAGTGCGATTCATGACTGCCTCCCATGATCTTTTATCTAGATTTGAATAACTCTACTTCTTGCAATGTCGGCATACCGTCCTGGGCACCAAACTTAGTGACAGCAAGTGCTGATACAGCTATGCCATGTTTAACACTATACTCAATTCCAAGGCTCATAGCCAGAGAGCAGGCCAAGCCGCCGTTGAATGCATCACCTGCTCCAGTCGTATCCGCAACCTCGACCCGATGAGCCGCAGCACGGTGCAGGCTGCCGCCGCGCTCTTTCCAAGCCGCACCTTTGCTGCCAAGCGTCGCAATGACAATTTCAGGTCCGCGGTCAAGTAAGGCATCTATGGCCTTCTCAAGCCCTTCGGCTTCCGGATCGATACCCGTAATCGCATACAGCTCGGACTGGTTCGGTGTTATATAGCTTACTTTACGAAGAATATCTTCTGGAATATTGCAGGCTGGTGCCGGATTTAGAATGATAGGAATGCCTTGCCCTTCCGCAAGATTCACGGCTTCAGCCACGGCTTCCATCGGGATCTCGAGTTGGACAAGCATAATGGCTGCCTCTGAAATAATGTCCTTCCATGCGGTCACGTCCACGGAAGTAAGCGCACCGTTCGCTCCTGGCACAACTACAATCGAATTATCCTGCTCGGCCAGCGTTATGGAGGCAATACCAGTTACGACCCCTGGCTTTGACAGCAAGCGGCCAGTGTTCACACCATTTCCTTCAAGCGATTCAAGCAGACTTTTGCCGAAAGCATCCTCTCCAACAGCACCAAGCATCACTGTCTCATGCCCCTGTCTTGCGCATGCAACAGCCTGATTAGCCCCTTTGCCGCCGGGATGGAAATGAACTTCCTGCCCGGACAACGTCTCGCCTTTTTCCGGAAACCGTGTCGTCTGGACTACGATGTCCATGTTCAGACTGCCCACGACTACAACTTTACCTTTGCGAGTGCTCATTCAAGCCCCCTCCTTGAGAAGGCGGCTTATCAAGAGCTGAACCATCCTGTCCGCATCAACCTCGAGGCAGACTTCTACGTTCGGATTGTCCGCAAGCGTCGCAATCGTCTGACCAGTTCTTGGCCGATGATCATATTCAACCTCAATTCTCATCTTCTTTGTCTGAACAAGGCTGCGGTCAATCAGTAAAGAGACCGTAAGCGGATCGTGCATATACGTATGCTGCTCCTTGACGAAGCCGAACCAGCGCTCCATCATATCGGCAAGTTTCAAATTTAGAGGATCATTCGAGTCGATCAGGCTTTGCCGTTCCTTTTCCGTAATTTGAACCTTCATCGTCACATCTAGGCCAACCATCACGATCGGTGCTCCACTGCCAAATACGACCGAAGCAGCTTCCGGGTCGCAGGCAATGTTATGCTCCACCACACGAATGTCCGCGCCATTATCAGCAAGCCTCGTCGCACCGCCCATCAGGACGATCTCCTTAACATGACTTGCGATCTTCGGTTCCCGAATGAGACTAGCCGCAATATTGGTCAAAGGGCCAATCGGAATAAGCGTAATTTCTCCCGGATTATTCATGACCGTTTCAATAATGAAATCAACGGCATGACGGCTGTCAAACCTTAGTTCTTCACCCGGTTCCAGCAGTCCTTCCCCCTCATGCCCCGCCATCCAGATCGGGCGGTTGCCAAGCAGCGGACGATCTAATCCTGCCATAACAGGTATGTCCGATTTACCGGAAAGCTGTATCATTTTGCTAACCATCTTGGCGCGCAATTGAGCATCCCCGTATACCGTTGTTACTCCTTCAAGCTTCAGCTCTGGCGAGCGCAGTGCAAGGGCCAGCGCCATCGCATCGTCAATGTCGCTGCCAATATCCGTATCGATAATAAGACGAATCATAATTCCATCCTCTCCCGGATCCACCAATCGATCTTGATCGTTTGATGAATAAACGGCTGTTATTTATTCTTATCTAGGTTTTTAGCCAGCTTCCGGCTCTTTACTTTCGCTTCTGTAATCGCGTAAACAACCAGACCGATAACCGTAACTACATAAGGCGTCGTTCCAATTAACTCCGCCGGAATCTTCAATACTTGCAGCGCATTTGCCAAGGCATCTGCTGCTCCGAAGAGCAGTGAGGACAGGAACGTGCCTATTGTCGAGCTTCGACCTACGGCTTCAGCCGCGATACCAATCCAGCCTCGTCCGGCCGTCATATCTCTTGTGAAGAGAGACAGATAACCCATCGACATGTATACGCCGCCAAGCGCTGCGAAGAATCCCGAGATCAGGAGGGCTGTGAATTGAACGCGGTTCACGCGGACACCAACGGACTGGGCTGCCTGCGGATTCTCGCCAACGGCACGGATACGCAGTCCAAGCGGAGTTTTGGCAAGCATATAATACAGACCAGCAACGCAAAGCACCGAAATATAAGTAAGCACATTATGACCGGACAATATAGGACCAAGCACAGGGATATCCTGCAGCAGCGGAATATGAAGCGATGGCAACACTCCGCTTTTCAAGGACGTTGACGCACCTTTGTCTCCGCTCACCAGATACAAGATAAATACGGTACCTCCTGAGGCGAACATGTTTACCGCAATACCGCCAAGAATGATATGAGTTTTAAATTTCAGTGTAAAAAATCCGAGTAATGCAGCAATCGCAACTCCGGCTGCAATACCAGCGAGAAGTCCGAGCCACGAGCTGCCTGTATAGGCACTGACGATAACACCAGTCAATGCCGAAGTAAGCATCGTTCCTTCCATACCAATATTCACGATACCAGCTTTATTCGAGATCAGTGCCCCTAGTGCAGCGAACAAGATTGGCGTCATAACGCGGAGAACAGAGAAGGCAAAGTCTGTGGAAAACAGAATATCGAAAAAATCATTCATGGATACCCGCCTCCTTGAGCAGCATGCGAGTCTTCCAGAACTTCAGAAACTGTTCTGCGGATATAAGCAAAATAATGACAGCCTGAACAATTGAGATCAGCTCTGCTGGTACATCGGACATACGGGCCATTTGATCGGCACCGATACGGATGTAAGCCAGGAAGAGTGCCGCACCAATCACCGACAAAGGGTTGTTCTTGGCGAGAAGCGCAACAAGTGCCCCGTCCAATCCATAGCCGGGAAGGCCTGTCCATTGAAATCGGTTATACATCCCGAGCACTTCGACCGAGCCGCCCATACCAGCGAGGAAACCTGCAATAAGATGAACAACGATAATAACCTTTGTTGTATTAATCCCCGAATACTCAGCAAAGGAGCGGTTCGAGCCTGTCATACGCAGCTCGTAACCCCATTTTGTTTTGTACAAGTAATAATGCACAGCCAATATAGATAGGAGTGCCAGAATCAGACCAATATGAATTCGCGTTCCCGGTACGAGATTATTGAGCATCGCCGTCGTGTTAAATTTATAAGATGCATTCATGAACGATTGCGGATCCCGGAGCTTGTAATTGAGCAAGTACAGACCAACACCGAACAAGATGCTGTTGAACATAAGTGACGTGACCAGCTCATTGACGTTCCATTTGGCTTTCAGGACACCTGGAATCGCTGATAGCAGCGCTCCTGTCAATCCGCCTGCCAATATGGCAGCAATCGGGTGAAGAAATGAGCTTAATGTGACATGAATGGCTACCGTGGAAGCAATAATCCCGGCAAAATAGAACAGACCCTCTGCACCGAGGTTGAACAGATTCGCCCTGAACAACAAAGCGACGGACAAACCCGTAAACATTAAGGGAATTGCCATTTCGACTACGTTACCAATATGCGAAACCGAAGAGATAGGCTCGGTCAAGAAAACGACCATCGTGCGCAGCGGGTCATCGCTCACAACCGCAATAACGATCAGCGTCAGGAGCAGCGATATCGCAATAACCGCAATCGTCCGTATTTTCTCAAAGTGGATGGCTTTAATCATGGAGAGCTCTCCTTACTTCGGCTTCGTCCTGGCGTTTGATACCAAGCATCGCAAAGCCTAATTCTTCTTCCGTTACATGTTTAACGTCTGGGTAATACGCGACGAACTGTCCGTTATACATAACTAGCAAACTATCGCTTACCTCAAGGATTTCATTCAAATCTGCCGACAGAAGCAGAATGGCACAGCCATCATTCCTCATCTCCAGCAGCTTCTCATGAATAAGCCGCGCCGCACCGATATCAACGCCTCTCGTCGGCTGCTCGGCAATGAGCAGCTTAGGCGCCGCTTCGCATTCCCGAGCGACAACAATCTTCTGCATATTACCGCCGGACAACATGCCAATGGGCTGCTCTGGCCCGTTGCAGCGCACGTTATAGCGGGCGATTTGCTCCTCGGAGAACCTAGTGATTTTCCGCTTATTCAAGAATAAACCTCGATTCCATTCCTTCATTCGGTAAAACATCGCGATCAAATTGTCCGAGATACTAGCCTCCTTAGATACCCCTTGGTGCATTCGGTCTTCCGGTATATAGGAGACGCCTCTATCCCGGACTTCCTTGATTGGACGCCCAATAAGACTCTCCCCTGCGACCTCTGCCGTTCCCGAAACCCCCGGCATGCCACCCGTCAAGGCCTTAACAAGCTCTGCCTGCCCATTGCCTTCCACGCCTGCAATGCCCACGATCTCCCCTTCGCGAACCGAAAAGCTGACATTGCGCAGCAGCACCTTGCCTTCCGTACCAACGTACGATAGTCCCTTCGCCCTGAGGACAGCGGAGCCGGCAGGCCGACCAGCTTTCTCATACTTGAGCACAACATCCCTGCCAACCATCAAGCGAGAGATATCCTGCTCGGACATGTCCGATGTCGTGAATACACCTTCCGTCTTGCCGCTGCGCATAATCGTAATGCGGTCACAAATTTCTTTTACTTCCTTGAGTTTATGGGAAATAAACACGATCGTATGGCCTTCACGCTTCAATCCCTTTAGCTCGCGGAACAACTCTTCCGTCTCCTGCGGTGTAAGTACAGCCGTCGGCTCGTCCAGAATCAGAATTTTGGCACCGCGAATGAGTACTTTCAAGATCTCAACCTTCTGCTTCATCCCGACAGACAAATTCTCGACCTTTGCAAGTGGATCAATCGCAAGGTTGTACTTGGCCGACAACGCCTCCGTCATCCGAACAGCTTCTTTATAGTCGATATATCCAGCCTTGGTTGGTTCCATCCCAAGCACGATATTTTGCACCACAGTAAAAGAAGGGACAAGCATGAAGTGCTGATGCACCATACCAATTCCGTTGTCTATGGCGTCCTGCGGCGATCGGAACCGAAGCGTTCGGCCGGCCAGCCGCATTTCGCCCTCACTTGGCTCTTCCATACCGAAGATCATTTTCATAAGGGTAGACTTGCCCGCTCCATTCTCGCCCACGATGGCATGAATCTCGCCTTCATTCAGAGAGAAGTTGACATTCGAATTGGCAACAACGCCGTTTGGATATACTTTTGTTATGTTGCGCATTTCAAGCAATGGAGTAGATCCCATACTTGTTCAACGTCTCCTTTCTTTTACGGAGTGACTTCAAATAGAAAGGGGATTCCGCTTGGCAGAATCCCCTTCGGAATTATGGCTTCACAGATTGACGAATCTGATCAATCGCCGCCGTATCCATGCCCATTGCGTTGCTCACCTTAATCTCTCCGGATGCGAGCTTCGTTTTTAATTCATCGATTTCGGTGCGCAGATCTTCCGGTAGAACCTGGACGTATACATTGTTCTCGGCAAGACCAACACCGCCTTGCTGCAGGCCTGCAACGACCAGCTTGCCGGTTGGCAGCGTGCCTTCTTTTGCTTGCTTCACAGCGTTTAATATCATTTCGTCAATTTTCTTGATAGCAGATGTAACGATCAGGTTCGCTTTTGTATCATCGGTACCTTGCATCATTGCGGATTGATCGGAGTCGACACCAATGGCATATTTCGTCTGATCTTTGGCAGCGTCGAACACACCAAGCCCTGTCCCGCCTGCAACGTTAAAGATCACATCTACGCCCGATTTATACTGCAGCAATGAGAGCTCTTTGCCCTTACCTGGATTTGCAAAATCTCCAGCATAAGAGATCGCTACTTTTATGTCAGGTACGACATATTTCGCACCCTCGATGTAGCCTACGAGGAAGGCATTAATGCCGGGAATATCCATGCCGCCAACAAAGCCAATCTTCTTGTCCGGATTAGCATTTGGCAGTCCTGAGGTGGATGCCAATGCCGCCGTTGCTCCAGCAAGGAAGGAAACTTCGTTTGTTGCATACGATACGCCGTAGACGTTTGAAGCAAGCTCTGCGATGTCCGTATCGTAGTTAATAAATTTCTTGTCCGGATGACTCTGAGCTGTCGCGTTCATAAGCTCTGTAATTTGCGAGCCGCCAGAAATAATAAGATCCCAATCCTGCGCAGCGACATCCTCCAAGGTAGGCTGATACTTCGTTTGATCGGTACCCATCTCAATAACTTTTGTCTCTACGCCAAGCGTTTGCTTAGCTTGTTCTACGCCGGCGTTGGCGGCATCAAAGAATGACTTGTCCCCAAGCGTACCTGGGATAAGCAGTACGACCTTGAAAGCATCTTTTCCATCAGTTGTTGCATCCCCATTTGCCCCCTTATTCGGAGCTGCACTTCCCGATGTATCCGGGGAAGAAATATTCTTCTCGCAAGCGGTTACAAAAAATAGAGTCATTAGGAACAGCAGCATGAAAGCTTTTCTCATTGACCAATTCCTCGCTTCATCGTTGTGTATCATCGATGGCCTTATGATCAGCGCCAATAATAGATCCGGCATCAATGTGACCTCATTGTAGCAAAATACTGCCGTTATCTTTATTGCCATTCGGTCAATATTATTATATGATTCGGCTAAAATTGAAGGAGGGCTGCAGCGTGAATCTGCTCGACTTTCTATTCTATTCCAATCGGGAGAAAAGCCGGTATATTCCCCCGCATAGTCACGAATGCTACGAGTTAGTCTATTATTTCGGTGGATCTGGCGAGTCCCGAATCGGCTCCAAATTTTATACATTCGGCGGTGACATGCTTGCAGTCATCGCCCCGGGAACGGTACATGATGAACGGCATGATTCCGAAGGAGAGGTTTTGTTCATCGGATTCCACAGCGACAGCGACACTCTCGGAAACATGAATACAATTATCAAAGACCATGAGAACAGCGGCATCAAGCCTCTTATTTTACGTATGTATGAGGAGTTCAAAGGAAAGAAGCAAGGATACTCCGAAATGCTGAATTTTATGACTGGTGAGCTCGTGATTCAGATTAGCAGGCTGACAGATTCACGCAAATCAGAACAGCCGCTCATGAACCAATTGCAATATGTACGAAACTATATGGAAGAGCATTTCCGGCAGAAGATTTCAGTCGAAGAGTTAGCCAAAATGTCCGGGTACAGCTATGACCGCTTCCGCCACTTGTTTAAGGAAGAGTACGGAGTTCCGCCGTTGCAATTCTTGTTCAATAAGCGGATGAACTACGCCAAACTCATGCTGTACGAGACAAACGAACAAATCTCCCAGATCGCTCACTCATGCGGGTTTTCCAGCGAGGTGCAATTTTGCAGCATGTTCAAGCGTGAAACTGGCATGACTGCCAAGGCATTCCGCCAGCGGAACAAAAAGTAATGATAAAAATGATAAAGCAGGTTTCCGTACTATCCTTGCCTTATCGTTGCATAAAGAAAACACCGCAAGTAGGTTTGTAGCATATTTGATATTTGATCACAACAAAAAAGCAGCTGCACAGGTTTTCCTACCTTGTACAACCGCTTTTATTTACCTTGGATCTTACATTGGATTTCATCCAATATTTAAGCTTAAATGGTGTACCGCTTCGAACCTTGATTGGATTAAATCCATTGAAATCCTCCATTTATACGAATCTTCTGTCATTCTCGAGAATTCTAATGGAGTAAATCCAACGTAGGCTTCTTCTATCATTCTCCGCGTATCATTCTAGTGGAGATAATCCAATGTAGACCGCGTTTCTAGACAGGTCAGATAATAACTTTGGGGCCCTACACCGTCAAATACTTCTTAATCACTTCATCACTCAGAGCCTCCAGGCCGCCTTCCCATGCGATAGCACCCTTTTCTAACACGTAGAAATAATCACCAACACTTTTCACAAAATCAAGGCTTTGCTCCACCAGCAAAATCGATGTTTTCCCATCCGCCTTAATGGATCGGATTACATCACGGATATCATCAACGATGGATGGCTGGATCCCCTCGCAGGGCTCATCGAGCAGCAGCAAGTCCGGCTTTGAAGCGAGTGCTCGAGCAAAAGCCAGCTGCTGCTGCTGGCCGCCGCTCAGGTCGCCGCCGCGCCGGGTGTACATCGTGGGCAGCACCGGGAAGTTGGCGATCGCCTCTTCCGGAATGGACTGGTGCTTATTATCCCGCGAAGCCTCAAGGCCGACCAATATATTCTCATACACCGTCAGCTGTCCGAAGATTTCACGTCCCTGCGGCACATAACCGATACCACTCTTTGCACGGCGTCCCGGCGCGGCCTTCGTCAGTTCGCGTCCGTTATATGCTACCTTTCCTTTACGCGCCTTGAGCAAGCCCATAATACTCTTCATGAGCGTTGTCTTTCCTACTCCGTTACGTCCAAGCAGGCAGACGACCTGCCCCGGCTCCACCCGCAGCGTGACATTACGCAAAATGATGCTTTCCCCATAACCAGCTTCAAGCTGTTGAACGGCTAACATCCGCATCCCGCCTTTTCCCTAGATAAACTTCCGCTACACGGTCATCCCGCTGCACCTCTTCCATCGAGCCTTCCTTCAGCAGCTTCCCTTCATGCATGACCGTCACCTTGCTCGCAAAATTACGGACAAACTCCATATCATGCTCCACCACAACGATCGAACGATGCCTTGCTATCTCGATCAAGAGCTCACCTGTTTTATCCGTTTCCTTATCGGTCATCCCTGCTACAGGCTCATCCAGAAGCAAGACTTCCGGCTCTTGGAGCAGCATCATGCCAATCTCAAGCCATTGCTTCTCGCCATGCGATAAGCCGCCTGCCCTCCAATCAGCCTTATCCTGAAGCCCAATCATAACAAGCTGCTGCTCGATACGTTCCCGCTCCTCCGCCTTCATCCGGGCAAACAGTACCGTAAACACGCCGCGCCGCTGGCGCATCGCAATCTCCAAATTCTCGAACACCGTCATTGATGGAAAAATTGACGGCGCTTGAAACTTGCGTCCGATGCCAAGCTCGGCAATCTGATGCTCTTTTTTCTTCGCAATATCGATGGATTGCTTGAAGGTAACCGTGCCAGTCGTCGGCTTTACCTTGCCGCAAATGACGTCCAGCATTGTTGTTTTACCAGCACCATTAGGGCCAATTAGAAAACGAAGCTCTTCTTTCTGTAAATGCAGGCTCATGCCCTGAATCGCTTTGAACCCGTCAAACGCCACAGTCACCTCATCACACTGCAGGATGCTCGATTCCGTCATGCTCCACCTCACTCCTAACCTCTCTTGTTTTGCTAAATTTGAGCTTACTGACCAGGCCCGCGAGCC
The DNA here is from genome assembly GCF_052113225.1 of Paenibacillus sp. YAF4_2. Taxonomy (NCBI): domain Bacteria; kingdom Bacillati; phylum Bacillota; class Bacilli; order Caryophanales; family Paenibacillaceae; genus Paenibacillus; species Paenibacillus sp. YAF4_2. Next base: position 424,618 of record NZ_JBFRCT010000005.1, on the reverse strand, counting down.
CATTTGGCAGAAAGACAACGACAAGGATAAACACGCCACCAAGGAAATATGTCCAGCCTTCCGGATAGGTCGTGCTGAACTCGCTTTTTGCCCAGTTCATCAGCACAGCGCCAAGTGCCGCACCGATCAACGTGCCACGACCACCAATAGCAACCCATAGCACCATCTCAATCGAAGGCACAATCCCCATCATAGAAGGCGAAATAATACCAACATGGAGGACAAACAGCATTCCTGCAATCCCCGCAATCGCAGCCGACAATGTGAAAATAACCATCTGATAAACAGCCGGATTATAACCGATGAATCGAACCCGGTTCTCTCCGTCACGGATGGCGCGAAGCACTTTGCCGAACCGGCTTTTCACGACGTAACGGCACAAAATAAACACCGCCACCAGCACCGCTGCGGTCACCCAATACAACAGCCTTTTCGTATCGGGCGAAGCAATGGATTCCCCTAATATTTTGCTAAAACCCGTAACGCCGTTCGTCCCGCCAGTATACGCCTGCTGACCAACAAGCAGCGTTGTCGTAATGATGACAAGCGCCTGCGTAAGAATGGTGAAATAGACGCCGCGGATTCGGTTACGGAAGGTGAAAAAACCAAGAAACAGTGCCAATGCAGCAGGTATAAGGATCCCCATCAGCACCGCAAATCCGAAATTCTCGAACGGCCTCCAGAACCACGGCAGCTTTTTTAAGCCGCTCCAGCCCATAAAATCCGGAAGCTTCCCGCCACTTGCCTCAAGCTTTAAGTACATCGCCATTGCATAGGCGCCAAGACCAAAGAAGATGCCATGCCCTAGGCTAAGAATACCGGTGTAGCCCCAGATGAGATCAAGGCCAAGCGCGACAATCGCAAAAGCCAGGAACTTGGCAAGCAGATTTAGCCGGAAGTCGCTTAAGAACATCGGGGCTGAGAACAGAGCTGCTGCAGACGCTGCATATCCGGCGAGCAGCCATAAACGTTGGGGAGATAATTTTCTTAGTGTCAACATCGATTCTCCACCTTTCTCTATGAATCAAGCGAACGCGAGCGCATCGCGATGAACCCCATCGGTCTCCATTGCAGGAAAGCAACGATACAGATAAATACGAGTACTTTGCCAAGCGATGCATTCGTCCAATATTCGAACATCGTATTAAATACACCGATTCCAAGCGCACCAAGCACGGTACCAACCAGCTTGCCGACCCCGCCAAGAACCACAACCATAAAGGCGTCTACAATATAATAAGTGCCAAGCGAAGGTCCAATTGGACCAAGCAGCGTAAGCGCACATCCGGCAATGCCTGCAATCCCCGAGCCGATTGCAAATGTCATTGCATCAACGCGGCGCGTCGATACACCAAGGCATGCAGCCATATCGCGATTTTGCATAACCGCCCGCATTCTGCGCCCTTCAAGGCTGCGGTAAATATAGAAGTACATCGCAAGCAGCGTGAGTGCGACAAGCCCGATAATAAACAACCGTTTGTATGGAAGCACCGCTCCAAGGAAGGTAACACCACCATCCAGCCAGGACGGGCTCGTCACCGCAACGTTTGGGGCTCCGAAGATGGACCTCGCGAGCTGCTGCAGCACCAGACCAACACCCCATGTAGCGAGCAGGCTGTCGAGTGGTCTGCCGTATAGAAACCGAATGAGGGTCATTTCAAGAATAAGGCCGAATAAGAAGGCAATCAGGAAGCTGACAGGAATCGCGAGCACGAAATACCAGTCGAACATCGATTTCGGCAAATAATCGTTAAATATATTTTGCGTCAAGTACGTGGAGTAAGCACCGATCATAATAAGCTCTCCGTGCGCCATATTGATAACCTTCATCAAACCGAACGTAATGGCTAAGCCAAGCGCAATCAGCAGCAAAATCGAACTGACGCTCAGCCCATTAAACAACTGCAACGCAATTACCTCCATACACCCTCAACTCCTTCATGATTTACGCCACAAAAGGAAAAGGAGTATCCGAAGCAAAAATCTGTCGAATACTCCTGACCTTAATCACTGCCGCTTAGCTTAAGCCCACCCGATTAATCCGTCGGTTTGATGCTTGCTGCCCAATCGTAGCCTTTCAAGAATGGATCCGGTTTAACCGCATCCCCGGAGTTCCACAGCTCTTTGAACTGTCCGTCAGCCTGCACTTCGCCGATCCGCACGGTTTTGAAAATATGCTGTGTCTCTCCATCAATCGTCACTTTACCTTCAGGAGCATCCCACTCGAGCCCTTTCGCCGCTTCTTTCACTTTATCCACGTCGGTCGAGCCTGCCTTCTCTACTGCAGCCTTCCACAGGTATACTGCGGTGTAGCCTGCTTCGATAGGGTCTGCCGTTACGCGGTCTTCGCCGTATTTCTTCTTATAGTTCGCAACGAACGTTTTGTTCGCTGGTGTATCCGTCGTTTGGTAGTAGTTCCATGCAGCCAGCTGACCTTGCAGCACGTCTACGCCGATGCCGCGAATTTCTTCTTCGGCCACCGATACGGACAGTGTTGTCATATCTTTCGCCGTAATGCCTGCATCCTGCAGCTGTTTGAAGAAGGCAACGTTACTGTCGCCGTTTAGTGTGTTGAAAACAACGTCCGGCTTCGCTTCTTTGATTTTACTGATGATTGTGCTGTAGTCCGTATGGCCGAGCGGCGTATATTCCTCTCCAACCATTTCTCCGCCTTTTGCTTTTAATTGCTCTTTGATGATCAGATTTGCTGTACGAGGGAATACGTAGTCCGAACCAAGCAGATAGAACCTTTTGCCGCGATTCTCGAGCAGCCAGTCGACCGCTGGAATGATTTGTTGATTGGTTGTTGCACCTGTATAGAAAATGTTAGGGGAGGCTTCGAGGCCTTCATATTGCACTGGATACCAGAGTAATCCGTTCAATTCTTCAAACACCGGTTTCATCGCTTTACGGCTGGAAGACGTCCATCCTCCAAACACGGTTGCGACTTTATCTTCCGAGAGCAGCTTACGTGCTTTCTCAGCAAAGGTTGGCCAGTCGGATGCGCCATCCTCTTGAATCGCTTCGATCTTCTTGCCAAGCACACCGCCAGCTGCGTTGATTTCTTCAATCGCCATCATCTCTGCGTCCCGAACGGATACCTCACTGATTGCCATCGTTCCGCTCAAGGAATGCAGCACCCCTACCTTGATTGTGTCACCGGTCGCAGCTCCGGAGCCGCTCTCTGTTGTCGTGGATGCAGGTTCCTCATTGTTGCCGCACGCTGCAAGCAATAAGCTTAATACCACTGCAACCAGCCCCATCTGATAAAACCATTTCTTCTTCATCTCTCCACTCCCCAACTCTTCTTTGTATTTGTCTAATCACGAACAATAAATTGGATTGCATTTCCATCGTTCGCATCATCATTATAGGAGGGGGCAATTTTGATGTCAATATACATGACATTAAAATTAAAAAATGAGGAAATTCGTCTCATTAATTGAGTAGGTTATGGCATTTTTCGATAAATTTCGTCATGACCTGCGACAAGCAATCGAATATATCAATAATTTACACCATTAAATTAACACTTTATGTAATGTTTGTTACATTTAATCTGTCAAGCAGAGGCAAAAGAGATGGCTCCCGAGTCGTACAGGAGATCACACAAAAAAACAGTGCACGATATACCGTGCACTGTCGCCGTGTTACCCTAACCTATGAAACCTCTGCCTGTTCCGCAGGCTGCTGATATAAGAATAAAACGTAGTCGTTCATCGTAGAAGCATGCCCCAACTGACGCAGCATAGTGGAAATATTGCCTCTATGGTAGCTTCCGTGATTAGCCACCTGAAGCACGATCTCTGATAGGCGTGTTTCACGTATTCCCGCATATGGATTGTTAAGCATAATGGTTCGGTCCAAATCGGACTCACTACCGATCCATTCTCTGAATTGTTCAGATAGCTCGGCGAAAAGTTTGACGTACTCATCAACCGTCTGAAGGATACGCCCATTTAACGGCATGCATTCTTGCAGCGCTTCTCCCATATCGGTGCCCGTTAACACCATATACCACATTTTATCAACGGCATAAATATGATTAAGTGCGTGGGCGATCGTTGGGAAAGAGCTGTTGACTTCCTGATGCAGTACAGCGGCTGGCAGCTCCTTGATTCTCCCAAGGATCGTCTGGCTTGCCCAAGTGTGGTAGTTAAACATTTCTGATGGATAATTCATCATGTATATCGTCTCCTTTTTGATTGGTCATGTTGTCATTATAAAAAAAGTAGTATGACAACTGTGTGTCATACTACTCATAAAATTGCAGTGTTTTTCGAAGCTCTTGTTTTAAAATATCTCGCAGTCCATGTGGCTCGAGCACTTCGGCGCCGCTGCCGAAACTTAGCAGAATAGCCCATAGCCAGCAGGCCTCCAGAGGCTTATACACCGGGATTCGCATCATCATGCTGCCGTCCGTATGAAAGGATTTTTCCACATGACCAAACTGATCCATCGCTTCCGCCAAAGCCTCCGGCCCGACCCGGATCACGACATCTTCTACGTGAATCTGCTCCCCCACAAATGGACCAGCCTCCTCAGGCACCTCCTGATGCGGCTGAAAGGTATGCTCTGTCAGGGATAACTCCACCATCCGGGAAAGCCGGAACTCCCGATAATCGCAGCGCGTTCTGCAATAGCCATACATATACCAGTTGCCATACTTGAAATGCAGCCTGATTGGTTCCATTTCACGGGTTGTTCGCTCGTTCTTCCCACTAATGTAATCAAACCGGATAATTGTCCGTGCCGAAATGGCTTGACGTATTAGCGGAAGGACTTCGGGATCCATCCGGCGGGTTTCAAAATCTACAGCTAAGCGGGAATTCTGCTGTTCCGTTCCGATCGTTTGCAGTCTCTCGATCGTCCCCTGCGCACGTTCGTCCTCAAAGACGGTGGAGAGCCCCTTCAGTACGGTGATCAAGGAATCGACGTCATACGAACCAAGCAGACTTCTATCCATTTTGAATCCGTCCATCATGCCAAAGCCGCCCTTGTTCCCCTGATACGACACAACCGGAAATCCCGCCGCACAGATCACATCGATATCCCGGTAGATCGTTCTCTGAGAAACCTGGAACTCTTCTGCTAGAGTGGATGCCGGCAGAACATCGTTATTAAGCAGCTTGTAGATGATGGAGATCAAGCGTTCTAGCTTCATAGATACCTCAACCTATTTCGTATTGTTGCCCACTATCATACCACTAACTCCGTTAACGGCTCCAGCCGTTTGCCAGAACCCGACTTACAAACAGCTCCTCATCAAAATCAAGACCAAAACCAGCCCTATTCGGAACGTAGAACTGGCCATTCTCCACTCGATATGCCGATGTATCCATGCCTTCGATTGCGATATTATCGTATTCGACGAATTCGAAATGATTAATCGCAGCAGCGATATGGCTAAGCGCGTAGATGCCGTAGGCATTACCGTAACAATGCGGTGCAGAACGCAGCCCCGCTTGGTCAAGCTCAGCACCAAGCTCCAGCCAATGCGTAAAGCCTGGATAAATAATGTCATATTGCAGCACGTCAACAAGACCTTTTTTCGCCCAATGGACGAGATGTGGAGATGCAAGTCCCTCTCCATCGGCAATGAGTACGTTTTGTCCACGTTTACGAAGCCACGCTTTCAAATCCGCATACAAGGCATCATCCTCGTGAAAAGCCTCTTCGACCCAATGAAGATTCACGTCTTGGACGGCTGCCAGCACTTCTTTGGTCAAATTCAAGTTATAAGCATTGTTGGCATCTATCATAATCTTTCCCGCTGGCCCCGCAACTTCAGCGACACCATGAATGATGGCTATATCCCGCTTTGTCCCTTCCCATAGCGGCATGTGTCTGCCTCCACGGCCGACTTTAATCTTGAAATTCCGATGACCTTTGTTGAACCCCTGCTCAGCTTCCTCTTGGAGCAGCGCCACCGCATCCCGCTCATTCTGCAGGTGAAGATCATCGAAGTACAGCGAAGTATCATAACAAGGTACAACAAGCGGCGAACCCGGCTCGCGATTAATAGCGGTTACCAATTCGTATACAGGAGTGTTTAGTCTTTGCCCCAGCCAATCCAAAATCGGATATTCAAGTGGTGTACGATACGGTTCAAGCACTCTTCCACTCTCGTCGAACAGATCGATCAGCCTCATGCCAATAACGGCTTCCGCCAATTCCTTCGACAATGCTCCCGTGTGACCAAAGCCTGTCTCGCCGTCAATCGTAACTCGGGCGATACGAACCGAACAGCTTTTACCGTGATCACCAAGCCTGCCGTTGGAACCCGCGCTTCTTGCGCGCTCACCTGTAAGAGTTGCAACCTCAATCTTCTCTACTTTCCATTCTGGCTGAATAATTGATATATCCATTAACGTTTCACTCCCTATCAGTTAGTCAGCTATATTAAGCTGTTCGATAACGTCCCGCCTGAAGCTGGAAAAGACGAGCATAGCTTCCATCCAGGTGTATTAGCTCATCATGGCTCCCTGATTCAATAATTCTGCCGTTCTCCATCATATAGATACGATCAGCAAGCCGCGTCGTTGACAGTCTGTGTGAGATAAAGATAACCGTCTTGTCCTCGGCAGCCTCGAGCATCGCCCGATTCAGGTTATATTCACTGATCGGATCAAGTGCACTAGAAGGCTCATCCAGAATAAGGACGGAGCATGGCTTCGCAAAAGCACGCGCGATTGCGATCTTTTGCGATTCACCCCCTGAGAATATTTGCCCTTCTTCTGAAAATTCCCGCGTCAGCTCCGTTTGCAGGCCTTTATCCAGACGGCTCAAGCGATCAGCGAAATCTGCTTTATGCAGGGCTTGATAGATTTTGTCATTCAACCCCTTATCCTCAGCTGACACCTGATCCATCCAAACATTTTCCGCTAGACTGGCCGCAAAGAGCTGGAAATCCTGGAATGCAACACCAAACGCAGCACGGTAGTCTTCTGCCTGATAAGCTTTGATATTACGTGCATCGTAGGCGATCTCGCCTTCCGTCACATCATAGAGCCGCAGCAGCAGCTTGATCAGCGTTGATTTGCCCGCCCCGTTATAGCCGACTATAGCGATCTTCTCCTTGGGCTGAATGTTCATGTTGATATCAATAAGCGTTGGCTGGTCGCTGTTCTCGTAGGTGAAGCTGACATCAGACAACCTAATCTCCTTCGGCTTGTCGGGCATTGCAACGGGCTCGGCTGGATCTTCCATCCGCGGCTCGTCCTCCAGAAAGCCTCTTAATTTCCGAATATAGAGATTGTTCTTCTGGAAGGCTGTTACCGAATCAATCAGATTGTTGAGGCTCCACCCCATGGTCCATACGCCGTTTGTGACGGCAGCAAATGTCCCGTAAGTCATCGTATGCAGGACAATCACCTGATAAGCGGTGAATGCGAAATATAGGCCGTCCATGAGAAGCGAGCGAAATACGAAGTTATTCAATACCTGAAAAACGATGATACGAGACGAATATTTGCGCACAACCTGCTGCATCGCGACGTTTGTGTCCCGGTAATCCTCCATGAGCGGATCCGTAATCCGGCTGGTCCGCAGCTCCTTGGCATAGTCAGGCAAATAAAACACCCGGCTGATGTAGCTTTTCTTGCGCTCGAGAGGCTTGGACTCCAGCTCACTTTTGAATTGAACCTTATTGCTCAAGATCGTAAGCCCGAACCTTGCAGCCATTCCGACAATGACAACTACAACGCCAAGCGGATTCAAGGTAAGCAAGGCAACAAGGATGCCGGACACCGTAATGACGTTCTTGAGAAGCGACGCCGCATGATCCAGCACGACTGCCGCCTTACCTTCGGTTTGAGAGGCTGCCCAGACGAACTGGTTAAAAAATTCCGGATCATGATAACGAGAGTAATCCATCTTGATCGCCTTCAGGAAAAGCTCCTCCTGCATGGCTTTGTTCAGCCTCTGAAGTTGAATAGGCGCGAACATCTCGTACACATAGGCTGCGGCTGTCTGAATGATCGAGCCGTAGAGCAGATACCCCCCTGCAGCAAGCAGCACGGGTACAAAAGACTGGCTGACCGTTACTGCGTCTACAACGAGTTTGATCAGCAGAATCCCCCACATGACATCGAAGAGGCCAAACAGCGCTTGCATGAACAGATGCACCACGGCGTAGAGAGGGACAATCCGGAAGACATAGCCGAGCATAAAAAGATTATTGCGAACAATTTCTCCCCGCTTACCCAATTTTAATAGCCTCCTCTCTGTAAGACTCCGCCTGCTTGTGGAACATATCTGCGTATTTGCCGCCGAGCGCCATCAACTCTTCATGGTTACCACTCTCAACGATCTGGCCATGCTCTAACAGGAAAATACGATCCGCCAGCGCAGCCGAGGAAAGCCGATGAGATATAAAGATGACGGTCCGGCCTTCCGAAGCTTGCAGCAGCAGCTCAAACATGTGGTACTCCGCCACAGGATCCAGTGCACTAGACGGCTCATCCAATATCGCAATACGGCTGTCACTGGCAAACAGACGGCCGATCGAAATCTTCTGAACCTCGCCACCCGAGAGAACGAGTCCTTTGTCATCGAACTCGCGAGTCATCACAGAAGCTGCCGATCCGCCAAGGCTGGCTATTTTCGGATAGACGCCTACCGCCTCCAACACTTCTTCCGCTTGTTTATACTCACCTGTGGAAGCCCTTCGCATGAACAGGTTATCCGCGAGCGGCATCGCCATCACCTTGCAATCCTGGAACACCGTACCGAAGATTTCCCGGTAACCCTTCACCTCGTAATCACTAGCGGCCACTCCATTCAAGCGAACGACCCCATCTGTAGGATCGTACAGCCTCATGATTAACTTAATTAATGTGGATTTACCAGCCCCGTTGTGGCCAACGAGGGCAATCTTCTCGCCAGGCTCCACCTTGAAATGAATCCCGCTTAATATCGGCTTGGAGCCGCCGTCATAGACGAAACCTACCTGCTCCAGCTCAAGCCGCAGCCGTTCTCCTTCCGGCTTAAGCCCAGGTTGACTCTCCGAGATAACCGGCTCATACCGAAGAAACTCTCGTACATTTTCGATATAGATGCCGTTTTCCTGTAAGTTCGTGAAGAACCCCGATACCTCCGCAACAGAGCGGGATAAATTATTAATTGCGTTAAGCATAACGATGAATTGAAAAGCTTTAATTCTATGGAGTACCAGCACACTAACAGCCGCATACATCATAGCCAGCGGGAAAGGAGCGACTCTGCCAAACACGTCATCAAGCGCCCGGTATTTAGCAGCTTTCCTGCCCAAATGAAGGAAGTTCCCACGCATGACGTCAATTGCCCGATCATATCGGCCAAGCAATACCCGAAAAATATGCGACATTCTAAGCTCCTTGGCGAAGCTCTCGAGGTAAGCGATACGATTGACGTATTTGCTTACCCTGACAGGGGCTGTATTCGCTTTGTTAAGCTCATATAGCGCCCGGTTGCGACGAACCGTAATCGTCAATTTGGTCAAGGCCGGAAGAATCATAAATATAAGTGCGATTGGATCGAGATAAATGACGGTAAACATAAGTAGAACAAACGAAGTCAGCGCGCCAAAAAAATTAGTTAAATTGTCCAGAACACTAGCCATTCGCGTATCGGCTTCATTGCCAGCCCGGGTATATTTGTCATAAAACTCTGCATCCTCGTAACAAGCGAGCTCTACCTCTGAAGCTTTCTCGAACAGCATACGATTCAGTTCCTGGGAGATCTTCAGATCACACACCAGCTTGTACCGGTTCTGAAACCATTCAGAGATGAGCGTTAAGGAGAAGGACACCACCATCATAGCCGCAATAAAGACGAGCACATGCACATAAGGCGTACCATGCTCGACAGCGCCAAACACGTAACCGATGAACAGGATCGCATACAAATAATCGATTCCATAGTTCAACATGCTAAGAATGAATTGCAAAATAACTCGACGCGGAGCAGTTCGATACGCGATGCCCAAAAAGAACATGTTGTTGCTCCAATAGGAGCGTAATTGCCGGTAAGTATCCGTTTTACTTGTCATCCAGTGCTCATCTCCACCTTTCCGGTGACAGTACTAATTGAATTCCATCTTCATCCAATATATTATGTCTAGGTCTAATATGTCAAAATAAAATATATTCATTATATTATTGCGGTGATTGATTATGCCCGAGTCTCAATAACGGCTGAAAAAATAGACGATTACGGCAGCAGAGATGGACAATTGCAAAAAAAAGAGCAACCGAGGATAGCATCCCGTTGCTCTGTTCTAAAATCATCTTATTTTCTCAACTATTTAATAACCTGCTAACTTAGCACTTTAGGATTGGGCAAACACATACTCCACTTCGTCACGCTCTTGATACAGCTCCCAGTACTTCTCAGCAATTTGATCCGGATCATAAAATGTACCTTTGGATACATACCCGCCGATTGTGACTGTACCAACGTAGATACTGTGAGCTTTCAGTTCCTGAGCTAAGGAATAAGTGAGTGAGCGGACCCCAGCTTTACCGATCGATAACGAAGCATATTCCGGATTCGGAGTGATCGCAAGTCCACCACCTGTAATAAGAATTGTCCCTTCTCTGCGTTCCACGAATGCGGGTACGACCTGCTTAACGCTCGTCAACGCACCAACGACATTTACTTTGAATTCATCAATTAATTGCTGTTCGTTTAAGTTAGAAACCGTGGACTGTGAAATGACAGCCGCATTGTAGAGTAAGACATCCGGCGTGCCGAACTGTTCTCTAATAACCCGAAACGCATTTTCGACCGACTCTGTGTTCGTTGCATCCGCTGTTATAGCGAACGCCTCGACAGTCTCATCCTTAAGATCATTCACTAACGTATCCAGAGAACCTTGATTACGTGCGATAAGTGCAACCCGGAACCCATTGGATCCAAATTTACGCGCAACGGCGGCGCTCACTCCCTGTCCTGCTCCAACAATAACTAAAAGCGGCTTACTCATTCCATCCACTCCCTTACATATTTTTCTATATACTATCATCCCCATCGGAATTTAACAATATAAACCTTGAGGGATGCCCGACGTTATGTCTTCCAGAGCACATGTGAATTAAGTATTTTCCAAAACAAAAAACAGAGTACAGCGTTTTTTCTCGCCGTGCTCTGTTTTTTCATGCGTAAACTGCTATATTTCCTCTTACACTTGTACCAGCATTAAAATAATAGAGGACAAGCCCATACATGTGCCCATTAAGCACAATACCATTAGAGCCTGCTTGTGATTAAGCCCCGCCCTTAGCAAACGGTAATGAGCCTGACTAGCGTCTGCCTGGTAGATCGCTTTTCCTTGCAGAAATCGTTTGATCATCACATACAGGTTATCGAATATCGGTACGCCTAATGCAAGGATCGGAATGAAGATAGAGAGCGCCGTTGCTTGCTTGAAAGCCCCGTCTAATGAAATAACAGCGAGCATGAATCCAAGAAAAGTAGCTCCCGCATCGCCCATAAATATTTTAGCCGGAGGTTTATTGAATCTTAAATACGCTAATGTTATACCTACTAAAATAATAGCCATACTAGCAGAGTTCGACTGTCCCATGGTTAACGCCACAATAAACAAAGTCATCGCAGATATGGCAGACAGCCCACCAGCTAGTCCATCCAGTCCATCCGAGAAGTTGATGACTGTCGTAACACCAAATATCCACAGCGTAGTTAAAATAAACTGCAAAATGACAGGAAGCTCAACATATTCACCAGAAAACGGATTAACAAAGCCGGTAAACACAACACCTGCGGCATAGACTAATATAGCAGCGGAGAGCTGAACAATCAGTTTGGGCAGAGCAGGGAAGTCCTTCCCTTTTGTCTTATACCAATCATCAACCGTACCAATCGCTAGCAACAATAGCCCACCCAGAAAAATAGCCCCTGTTTCCATAGAGAAATCCCGAACGACAACTAAGTAAGCAACAAAAAAGCCAATAAAAATAGCATAACCAGCTGTAAGCGGAATAGGCTTTCGATGCAGTTTACGCTCAATATTTTTTCTAGGCTTGTCCACAAAATCAATTCTAAACGCCAATTTACTGAATGGAGGAATTAACACGAGTACCGTCACAAAAGACAGCAGAAAAGCAATAAAATATAAAATACTATCACCACCATTTGTAGAAATACCTCATCTATTAATTATACCTTTAGCTCGAAGGCTGTCGACTGATGTTTTACTGACTATCGACTGACGCCAATAAGTATCTGCAATGTATAAGGATCGACAGGAGGTGCGACTATTGGCTTGGAAAAGAAACCTATGGTGCGCTTTTATCCCTCTATTTGTCGCTAGTCTGCTGCTTGCTGCTTGTTCCCGGCATAATGAGCATTCCGCAGAAACGAGAGCGATTGTCTCCAATGTTCTGGTTACAGATAAGGGAACAACGGATAACGGGCACTATTGGATCCTGGCTGTATATCCAGATAAAAAGAAGTTCAAAAGCACAGTTAAACTGAATGTGGAAGAAACACTCTGGAGCACGGTTGAGATCAACCGGAAGTATACCGTCCATTATGTCAAACAAGGAGATGGAACTTATGATTTGTATCAGATCCGTCTGCTCACAGATTAAAGGGAGAGCCACCGGATAGGTGACTCTCCCTTTTTGCACTTAACTGCTGTTATAATTTCATTACTCTATAAGCTGACGTCTGATTATGATTAGTAACGATTTTCGCCGGATTCTTAAGGTCGATAATCGTCTCCTGGCCGTTCCCAATCATCCCATTCACGTTATCTCCCCATGCCCACAGGTAACCATTCGTATCTAAGGCGTAGAAACTTCTCGAAGAGGAAGCTGCTACATCAACAATGCCGGTTAACCCAGGAAAATGAAAAGGTGTTGTTCGGTTACTCTTCCCGTCACCAATTTGACCGATCTCGTTGCCGCCCCAGATATACACCGCTCCGGTCTGCGTCAGTGCAAGTGTATTGCCCTTGCTGGCAGCAACCTTGATAACACCGCTGATTCCTTGAACTCTGGCAGGGCGTTTCTGATCATGATCAACGCTCTTCAAGGAGACGCCACCGTTCCCAAGCTGTCCACTGCCATTTACTCCCCACGTCCATACCGTTCCATCCTTTTTCACCACGACCGTATGCGGGGATGAACCGCTGGCTACTTGCTGCACGGAGGAAATGCCTTTCACCTGCAGGGGCTTATTCCGGTTAGTCTTTGTTCCGTCCGCTAATTGATAGCCTGAATTATCTCCCCATGCCCACAATGTACCGTCATCACGGATCGCATAGGAGGTCTTATACCCGGCATAAATCGAGACGACATTCGTTAGCCCCGGTACTTCTACCGGCTCTCGGCTAAGTCTATTATTCCCTGTGCCAAGCTGACCCGATGTATTATCTCCCCAAGCGAGTACAGCACCCTTCTTCGTTAAGGCCAGATTATAAGAATTGCCTCCGCTAATAGAAACGACGTCTTTCAATTGCGGGATAAGAGCCGGCTGCGTAATGTATTCTGCTCTGGAGTCAATGCCGACTTGTCCTGCACGGTTGAGTCCCCATCCCCAGACCTTTCCATTCGCCATTGCAAAGGCATGTGACCCGCCGGCCACGATTTTGTTAATGCTTTTAATCCCTTTAATTTGGATTGGCAGCGTCATTGCCTTCTGGGATATTTGACCTGTGGCTAATTGGCCGGCAGCATTACTTCCCCATCCCCATACGGTACCATCACTCTGCAACACAATAGCAAAGGAATCCCCCGACGATATGCCAACCTCCCGTTTCTCCGCTCCGTCAGCCTTCTGTAACCCCATTGGCAAAGAACTTAATACAAGTAAGGAGAGTAAAGATAATGCCGTCAAACGAGTCCATAGCTTAAATGCCATGCTCGATCCTCCTATGTAGGTCCGTTTTTACTATCACAATAGCATAGTCTTTCTGCTTTAAAAGGATGACAGTTTGCTCTTGGCATTCTTTGGCTAGCCCAGCTTAACCAGGTTATCCGCGGTGCGGAAAGCCAAGGCCATAATCGTCAGCACCGGGTTAACGCCGCCGTTGGTCACATGAACGGAGCCATCACTCACCCACAGATTGTCGTATCCGTGCACGCGCCCAAATGGATCAGTAACGGATGTGGCAGGATCGTTCCCCATGCGCAGTGTACCTGCCTGATGCTGCCCTCCACTTAACCCTCCACCGGGCTTGGTTTGCCACACTTCACGCGCTCCAGCAGTCCAAAGCCACTTCTCAGCCTGCTCTCCATTTACTGCCGACGCACGAAGAGACTCAGGATGAACGCTGCCGGAAAGGGATGCAACCGGTATGCCAAAACGGTCCTTAACCGACTTCGAGAGCAGTACCCTGGACTCGGCGTTTGGAATCTCTTGAATTGGGCCTTGAATTTGACTCGTGCGCAAGAAGGTATCGCGCATTGTCTCCTTGCCTTTAATTCCCCATCTTGCCGCATTCGGCGAAAGTGCCCGATACCAGTGAATAAGAGGCAGCCGGGTAAACTCGTTTGCGAGCAGCCCTCCGCCGATAATCCCCTTATTGCTATGTTCAGAGCTGAAGCTCGCTATGCTGACCCCTGGACCAAAGCCGTCTTGAACGATCTCATCAAAAATCCCATACGCTCCAGAATAAACATGGCCTTGCAGGTTTCTTCCGACTTGGCCGTTCCGATTGCCGATTCCGTTCGGCTCTGCATCGCTTGCGGAATTCAGAAGGAGCCGTGCACTTTCGATCGCCCCCGCAGCTACGACTACATGCCCTGCCCTTATTTGCCGCCGATGGATCGAACCATTCAATTGCTGCACCAGGCGAACTCCGGTCGCATGCCTTCCTCCTTCGGTATCGATGTGCTCCACCATCGTATCGCAGATCAGATCGCAATTGCCCGTAGCTAACGCTCTTACCAGCATGGTGTTGTGCCCGCCGTTCTTGCTATTCGTCGGACAGGCAAATCCAACGCATTGACCACATCTGCCGCAAGCCTGCCTTCCATCCCTTTCAACAGAGTTGATAAGAAGCGGTACTGCTCCGTAGTGCCATCCCAGCTTTTGGGCAGCGCGGGCTAACCGTTCGGCTTCCAGCGTCAGAGGCATAGCCGGCATGGGATAAGCATTGTGACGTTTGCCCCTCCCTGGGTGGGCATTCCCATCACCGGATACGCCAACCTCCCATTCCGCACGCTCGTAATAAGGTTCAAGATCTTCATATCGAATTGGCCAGTCGCTAAGCGAGCTTCCTTCTGGCACTCCGTAACGGCTTGCCATACGGAAATCATCCGAATGAAATCGCCATGCCTGCGCCCCATAAACCCGCGTTCCTCCCCCAACCGTCATCGCATTATTGTGGTAATCGCCATCAATAGGCAACGTCATTTGCTCGCTGCCATTCGCGAGTATAATCGTGCGGGGGTTGCCTTCCACATCCGGTCCAGTGTTATGCCCATATTTGCTAATCCGGTGATTCCGCAGGTGATCCCTGCCAACCTGATCGTATTGCAGCCAGCTGCCGCGCTCGACGACAAGCACCTGCATTCCCGCTTCGGCTAGGACAGCCGCAGCTACTGATCCCCCTGCTCCGGATCCAATCACAACGGCATCATACCGGTCCCGCAGCTGTTCAAGTGATTTCTGAGACAGATCAGCTTCAGGAGCCGGTGCAGCCGTTCCTGCCACAGAGCCGGGACGAAAACCTATCATGTCCCATGACTGACCTTTTCTATTACCTCCCGCATCCGGGCTACCATAATAACCCTCTGCAGTTAGATTCAATAACGTATCGAAAACCAGCTTTGACGAAACAGGCCAGTCCATGAAGACATCAAGCTCCGCCTTCTTGAGCAGCTGATCTTGCTCATTAGCTGACAAATCGGTAAACGACTTCCCATGAAGCTTTAATGCCTCCTCCTGCAAGAAGCGAAGTCCAGGTTCAATCACCTTCTTCCAGTCAGCAGCACCTGTCGCGGCATATTGCTCCAGATAGGTTACAACTCCCGCTTCACTTGCTGACTGCCAATCATCCTTAGGAATCATCCGGTCCGTAACCGCTTTCAAAAGAGACTCTGCATCATATTGACTCATTCCCTTGCCCCTCCCTGATTCTAGCTACCTCTTCATCATAATCCGTTCTTCTAGTTTTTCAAGACCTATCTCTAGTTAAAATCAGTTTATACCTGCAAATTAAATCAGCCCAGCCTCGTTATGAGGTGGGCTGTATTTCACTTCTTTGAATCGGAACTTTTATCTCTTTTTTTGTAGTTTGGATATTACAGCATTTATCTGGGCTTGTGTGAGCGGTGCTCATGGCGAGCTATCAGGATCCAATAATGCTCCCGCCATCAGCATTATTTCATTGCACCTGGCCCAAATACTGGGGACAATCGCGATTTAGAAAGCTGTTCGCTTAGGCCGAAATATTCACAGAAGTTCATAATCATTGGATTCCATTTGGACGGATCAATGTAATTGGGATGGTCTATCATCGTCAGATCTTGATCGACGTGAATTTTCTCGATGTGGACCTCTAATGCAACCAATGAACTCGGCTCTTCGAACGGATGTACCTTTATAAGCTTCGCCTCTAAGTGAACGGGACATTGTTGTACGCGAGGAGCTTTGACATCTTGAGATGGTAAGGGGGTGAGCATCGACCTGCCGAATTTGTCCGGCTCGAATTGATAACCCCTAGCTGCCTTGGATTCCGGAACCGGGTTTCGTCCGGTTACCAAGGTGAGACTTTCAATAGCAGGAATCAGGTCGATAGACGGCAGGTTCAGCACGCATTCTCCCTCTCTAATCAAATTCAGAGCGGTCTGAGATCTACTGCTTAATCCGAGCATGCAAGACCGATTCAGCCACCACGCTGACGACATCGGCGCCAAATTGGGTGTTCCGTCTGCATTCATCGTGCTAATCAGCACGACAGGCGAGCCGAAATACAAGATTTTAGGTTCGATTTCCACATGTATGGTCATGTGTTATGAACTCCCTTCCGAGGCTTAATATGATCCTAATGTAGCACAGAACATTAGGCGTTCATACGAATTCGGAATGAGACAGCAAGAACACGAAAGAACAAGCGCTCCAGCTGTAGGATTGACCTCGGTAGCCGTAAGTTAAAAAAGTCCGCCTAAACGATCATCGGCTGGAGGCGGGTAGCCCAGATGTCTAGCCATCGATACGATTTGACCCTTGTGATGAAATTCATGCGTCTCAACATGAGTTAATAGCAGCAAAGGAGTTGCTGTCTTCGGGTAACCCTGCCAGCTCTCATCTTGTTCGATAGATTCAGACCAACGATCGCGATATTCGTGCAAGAACCGTTGTACGAGTTCATCTACTTCCTCAAATCTTTCGCGGACGTTCTTTACATCTGCACGTTCAATCTCGTGTACGGAAATATCCCTATGCTCGTTGATCTTCTTAAACGCAAAAGATTCCAACCAGAACCTGTAACAGTCAACGACATGAATATAGGTTCGTATGATTGTTCCACGTCCAAATTCGGAAACTGTATGGTGTAATATTTGAGGAGGAAGTTCCTCCAAGAATGCAAACATGTTTTGTCTTGCTAATCTGATCCAGCTGTATTGCTGCTGCAAGATTTCCAACAACCGCAATCACTCCTCGAATTTCGAAAGATACTATCCGTCTTGCCATTTCAACTTCTCTGTTATCGTCAATAGATTGCCATCGGGGTCGATGATTGTAAAATAAAGCATATTGCCGCGTAATTCGATCCGATCCACCGTGGCGCCATCGTCTATCATCGCCCTATACGAACGGAATATCGCATAGGGGTCCGCACGGCGAAAACCGTCAACAAGGGCTTCGAATACCTCGATGCTAAGTCCGCGGCGCGGAACCATAGACACAGAATCATCCCAACATTCAGGATGGCGTTCGACGGCCGTCTTCAGCCTCGTCCTCGCCCGCTTCAGAGCTGCCTTCATCGAGCCTTCGGATTGTCCGAACAGCTTTCCTGTTTCCTTCGCGGTAAAGTGAAAGACATCGATCAGCAATACCAGAACAACTTGCCTTGGTTCAAGCCGATCAGCCAATAGTTCCAGCGCCTCACGCACATCCCACCTACTCCATTCATCATAGGAAGCGATCTGTTGTTCGTCGAGCTGTCCGACTTGCGGCTGCAATTTACGGCTGCGGCATATATCTATCCATGCGTTGGAGGCGATTCGAAACAAAAATGGCTTCGTCATTTCTCTATCCGGAAAACGAGTATGCCAACGATAGGCCTTAAAAAGTGATTCCTGCAGCAAATCATCTGCGTCCCAAGCCGAGCCGGCTTTTGCCAGACAATACCTTTTCAGATCGTTTTGCAGCGGAAGCGTCATTATCGAGAACGCCTCATATCCTGCGTCCGAATTATTCCCCTGTGGCACTATCGTTGCTTCCTTATCTTATCCTTGTGAGTAAAATACGGCGTATGCCCCAGCTCTTCCACGACACTTAAGGGATTGCCATCGGGATCAAAGGCTTCGAAAAATCGATATCCATCCTCTTCGTGAATTTCGCTCAACTTCGCTCCCTTAGCCTTAAGCTGACTATACGAATGGTTAATATCGTACGAAGTAAAATTGTAATATGGCATCCTATCTCTGCCCGAATCGAACTGAACAGGCTGCGGTTTTTCCACTTTCCATAATAAAACCAATGTTTGACAGTTAGGGAACGCGAGTGCAACTCGATAATCGGTCTTTTCAATTGGTTCCAGATCGAACATTCGTACGTACCACTCCGCTGAACGTGCAATGTCGGTTACAGGGATAAAAATGCTTGATACAAATGCGACGATTTTTTCCATAGATCGGCCACTCTCCTTTATCCTCATTTTCAATCTATTAACGATAAAAATCCATAATAAGATACGGGTAAGTCATGTTAGGCAAAAAAAAGCGTCCGAATCGATTGTACGATTCAGAACGCTTTGCTCATGGATCAGCTTCTCAAATCCGTTTTTAAGCCTGCGCTTCCACGCCGTTATCCGAAACGGAAGCAGGCTTCACTAGCGCTTTCTTTTCCCAGACTCGACTTCTCCAGCGAAGCAGCATCATGAGTCCACGCAGCCACTCGTCAACCGTAAAGGCAATCCATATGCCAAGCAGTCCGATTCCGAAATGAACGCCCAGCAAATAGGCAAGCGGTACGGATACTCCCCACATGGAGATGGTGCCCATCAAGACAGGAAACCGCGCATCCCCGGCGGCACGCAGCGAATTGATGACAACCGTATTGAAGGTTCTGCCTGGTTCAAGTACGATGGAAAGCAAAAAAATACTCGATCCAGCAGCGATGATCTCAGGATCATCTGTAAACATGCCGATCAGCTCATGCCGGAATATCGCTGCCACACCGACGATCACTAATGTTAATAAGAAGCTGACCTTCAAGCTCTTCATCAGTCTCTGGTAGGCCGCTTTCATATCCCCCGCACCGACCATTTGTCCAACGATGATTTCCGTCCCCACCCCGATCGATAATCCCAACGCCATAAAATAGTTCGATATATTCATAACATAAACATGCGTATTTAACGCAGTGATGCCAATCATATTAACAAAACTAATAATCATCAGATACTGCGACTGATAAGAGATATGCTCCCCAGCGGCAGGCAAGCCAATGCTCATGATCTGTTTCGCGTAAGAACCGTTCCAGGTCACGTAATCCTTACGACGAATGGGTTCAGAAATCCGGCGATACAAAAGGATAAATAAAACGATAATGCCGAGCAAACGACTGACGACCGTAGATATGGCCGCTCCTGTAACCCCCCATTCGGGGAAGCCCAGGTTGCCAAAGACGAGCAAATAGTTTCCTGCAATATGAACAATATTTACACCTAGCGTGACATACATGACGCTCTTCGTGTTTCCGCTCGAACGGATGACCGACGACACGGCGTAAGAAAGCGCCTCGATCCAAATAAAACCGCCAATGATCTTCAAATAATGATTAGCAATTCCAATCTGTTCGGGATTTAATTTCAACAGCTGCAGCAGAGACTCCCCAAAACTTACGAGAACGATGCTGACAAGGATTCCGAATATCAGGTTCATCGTAATCGCCAGTGCCGAAATGCGGCTCGCCTCTTTCGCCCGGCCTGCACCGATATACTGGGCAACCGCTACGCTGGTGCCTACCCCAACAAAGCCGAACATCAG
Source organism: Paenibacillus sp. YAF4_2 (assembly GCF_052113225.1). NCBI lineage: Bacteria > Bacillati > Bacillota > Bacilli > Caryophanales > Paenibacillaceae > Paenibacillus > Paenibacillus sp. YAF4_2. The sequence continues at coordinate 404,450 of NZ_JBFRCT010000005.1, read as the reverse complement.
AATACAAAAATAAATCATTTCATTGGCTAAGCCTACTGCTCCTGTCGCCTTGTCGGAGATACGGCTTAACATAAACACATCAACTGTGCCCAGCAGCATCCGCAGCACGAAGTCTACGAGTATGGGCCATGTCACAGCATAAAGACTAAGTTTTTTCCATGATGGAGTACTATCGGATAAGGTCACGTTTACAAGCTCCTACTTTTGTTTTCTCTGTTGCCTTCCCTAGTGTAGCGCTCGTTAGTTGATACGTCTACGGGGGAAATGAGGATAATAAAAAAGCCCGGAAGATCACGCGAGCAAGTCGCGGACCACCGAGCTTCAATTGTTATTTGTATGCTGTTTAGAATAGGGTCTTTAGCGCTTCAGGCGTGAACGGCACCAATTCAGCCAATTTACCCTCGCGGATTTTGCTGGCCCATGCTGGATCAACGAGCAGTGCCCTGCCGATCGCCACCAGATCAAACTCCTCATTTTCGAGCTTTTGCACAAGCCCTTCAATTCCTGTATTGGCAGAGCTTTTTCCTTCTGTGAAGAAGGTCATGAAATCACTGTCGAGTCCAACCGAGCCGACGGTAATCGTCGGTTTGCCGGTGATCCGCTTCACCCAGCCCGCAAGATTCAAATCCGATCCGGCAAATTCAGGCTCCCAGTACCGGCGGGTCGAGCAATGGAAAATATCCACGCCTGCATCCACCAGCGGTTTTAGAAATTGCTCCAGCTCTTCAGGATTATAAGCCAGCTTCACGCTGTATTCCCTTTCTTTCCACTGCGAAAGCCGCAGCACAATCGGAAAATCCGGCCCCACAGATTCGCGGCAAGCCCGGACGACCTCTTCGGCGAATCGGGTGCGGGCTATCAGACTGCCTCCGTAGCGGTCCGCACGCTGATTGCTTTTCTCCCAGAAGAACTGGTCGATCAGATAGCCGTGCGCGCCGTGGATCTCTATGCCGTCGAAGCCGAGCCGCTTTGCCTCAAAGGCCGAGTCGGCGAATGCTTGGACGATAGCGGCGATCTCGGCTTCGGTATAGTCATTCACCTGCTTCTTCGTGCCCATATGCCAGATTTGCGGCATAATTTTGCCACCTGCAGCATGAACCTCGTCTACGACGTTAGCCCAGCCTTTTAACGCTTCTTCACCGTAAAAGTGGGGCACATCCTTGGAGTTTGAGGAATCGGGATGATTCACCACCGTTCCTTCGGTTATGATAAGGCCGACATTATTCTCGGCTCTCCGGCGGTAATAAGCGGCCACATTTGCTCCCGGTACCCCATCCGGAGACATAGCGCGCGTCATAGGCGCCATCACAATGCGATTGGCCAGTGTAAGTTGTCCAAGAGTAAACGGACGGAACAAGGATTGTACTGCTGTTGAAGTTGACAATGTATTAACCTCCGATCAAGAGTTGAATCCCATTTTAAATTAGCAAACCGACAAAATGCATGTGTGCACGTCTATTATAACATTCTCGTGTGCTGTCAACAGATGTTGTATTAGGTGGCCAATTCTAAACATTTTGCATCATTTGTGATAAGTTCACCGCGCTTCATGCCAGCTGCGGGTATAACGAAGCTACACCACCAGCGAGAGCACCTTGGAGCTTGCGGCTCGTTTCATCGGCAAGAATCTCAAAACTGTTTGCCTCTATTCCATCAATAGCCAGTTTTGCAACTTCCGCAGGGTCGGTCTTCGGAGCTTCAAGGCCCGCCGTCATGTCTGTGTCCATAAAGCCCACATGCAAGCCAGCTACCCTCACATTTTGAGGATACAAATTTAAGCGCAACTCGTTGGTTAGTGCCCACTCTGCTGCCTTTGCAGCCGTATAAGCACCTTCATTTCCCCCTATACTGAACCATGATAATGCAGAAAGAATATTCAGTATTGTTCCTCCCCCATTATTAGCAATAATAGGTGCAAAAGCACGAGCCATGGATAAAGTGCCAAAGAAGTGCGTATTAAATTCCAATTGTATTTTATCGAGCTCTCCGTCAAGTAAAGAAGCGCCTGTAGAAGAGCCTGCATTGTTGATCAGAAGCGTAACGTCCTTAGCGTTCATAGCAGCTGCAGCTACCTCTTGAGGATTGGTAATATCAAGCTTTACAGTTATTACACCTGGAATATTAATGGACTCCGGATTTCTTGCACCAGTATATACCTTAGCCCCTCTGGATAGAAGTTCAAGGGCAAGATGGCGACCCAAACCTCGGTTCGCACCGGTGACAAATGCAACTTGTTCAGAAATAATCATTTTAATGTGCTCCTTTTATTGACTATTTTAGTTATGCTATCCCTTCATCTTTACAATTATCTTCCCTTTTGCTCTGCCCGATTCGGAGTACTCCATTGCTTTTTGAGCTTCTTTAAAAGGAAATACTCGATCAATAACAGGCTTTATTTTCTCGGATTCAATCCATTCAGTAAGGATCTCCAGTTGTCTGCCGCTTGGCTTCATGAACAAAAAGCTGTACTTGACGTTATATTTATTTTCTAATTTCGTAAGCTTCCGGGAAATCAACCGAAACACATTCGTCTTTATGAAGCCAGACCCCACCGCTTCTCCGAACCGTGCATTAGGCGGCCCCACAACCGATACAATTTGCCCTCCCTGTTTGACTATTTGAAAGGCCTTCTCTAACGTCTCTCCGCCAATGGTATCGAATACACCGTCGTAATCGTGTAACAGCTTATTGAATTGTTCTGTTCTATAATTGATAATCTGATCTGCTCCAAGTGACCTCACCAATCCGGCTCCAGCCTCGCTTGTCGTTGTGGCGACATAAATCCCCATGGCTTTGGCAAGTTGGATAGCAAAGGTTCCCACGCCGCCCGATCCAGCTTGAATCAACACCTTCTGTCCCGCCGATAGCTCCAAATGATCATGCAATACTTGATAAGAAGTAAGCCCGACCAGTGGGATTGATGCTGCTTCCGCATGGGATAGGTTTTTGGGTTTTAAGGCGATATCGTTTTCATGCACGGAAATATACTCAGCGAAGGCTCCGCCCTTGCTTGGCCTACCGTATATTTCATCGCCGATCTTAAATTTTTCAACCTTTTTTCCCACTTGGATTACAATTCCCGAAAGATCATATCCTAGAACATGCGGCATGTCATATTTCAACATGATACGTAATTTACCATCCCGCACTAAGCGATCGAGAGGATTAATACTTGCCGCATGGATTTCCGCCAAAATATCATGATCGCCTACTGTTGGCATTGGAATGTCTGCCAACTTAAGCGGATATTTGCCGTATTTTTCAATTAACATGGCTTGCATCATGTCACCTCCATTTACTTCAGTTTATATTTGAGAACGATCATTCTAAAAAAGGCAAAAAGAGTATTTTTCTAAATGGAGAAGAAATGAAACTTTTATTTTTCTAAAAATTTTATCGATACTTGGGCGATACGGTAAAGTTTCTCTTTAGCAACCGAGGTTCTTGCCATTACCCTTAACCCAACCCATGCATTATGCAAATATTCCGCCAATTCACCGGCCTCATAATCAGTGCTGAACTGACCGTCCCGTTGTCCCCATTCAATAATTTCTTTGAGCAGCTGCTCCCCAGCGGCGAACGTTTCAATGGACTTTGTATCCACATCGGCATCTCGTACTGCCAATTCCACGGCCGAATTCACCATTAAGCATCCGGGAGGCGAGTCCTCTTCTCCTGCAATCATGAATTCGAAAATAAACTGTAGAGCTTCCACTGCAGTCTTGGAGCGCTTAACTCCTCCTGCAAGAGAGATGCTAATTTTATTGTCGAAACGGTCCATCGCTTTTAGAAACAGCTGATGTTTATCGCCAAATGTGTCATACAAACTTCTTCGATGGATTCCCATGTGTTCGACCAGATCAGTCATGGACGTCTTCTCGTAGCCCTGTTGCCAGAAGAGTCTCATCGCTTTATCCAATACCGCACTCTCTTCAAACTCCTTGCTTCTGGCCATTTCATTTCCCCCCTGTCATCAATATAGCATATTGAGAACGATCAGTAAAGAACTGAGGGCTACCTTAACTTTCCGATGCATTACTTATCATACCCCTTGCATTCTCGGGATAATACTGCTTGCATGCTACCAAATTAGGATACCCTGAAAATTCACCGTTGGTACGGTTCACTGCGATTAATCTTCAACTCGTATGTTGCTCTTCGTTGATTTGCCCTAACAATCTTTAAGTGTTGATTCAATGGCATATATTGACTTAGCTGAAAATTAGATTTCTGACACTTTAAAAATCATGAAGATATACTCTTATAAGGTCATATTGAAGATACTTTCTGGAAGCCGCTTGTTGACTCCCAGTTGACTTCTACACATAAAAAATACAGAGCAATGGCATCCCTCTCGCCATGCTCTGTATCAAACTTCGCATACAACTATTCAGCTTCCACCCTTACTCTTCCCCCACCGCAATCGGATTCCCCTCATAGCTAATCCAATCACTCCAGCTGTCATTTAACAATCGCTATAACTTCTGAATTCATAAACATAGAAGCAACCACTAGCAAGCTTAAATAACTAAACTTACTGTCTAATTTGCTTAATAATCTCTAAATGTATTTTCCTTAACCCATGTGAGATTTTTAACTTTTCCCTAATATCCTTTTCTGAATGTGCAGGTTTTAAAAGGTCAGATCTTCGAGCAACATATCCGTTACTAATATAATAATTAATAGTAACCACCGGAACATTGGATGCTAAAACTGACTCCAACACTTTATATAACTTGTCATGATTTCTAGTAATCATTTTAAATGAGTCAGAAAAGAAAAATGGCTGTTGACCATCACTTATTCTCTTCAATATTTGAACTAATACAGTATTCATTTTAGGGTCTATACCACTTTGAACTTCGACGAATAGTTCTGATTGTGTACTATTAATATCAATATTACTTTTAGTTTTCGATCCGTTGGTATTGTTAAAGCTCATGTAATTGCTACATTGGCTCAGATGCCTCATTGCACTCCATGCTAATGGATAAATACTTTCTAGCTGGATAAACAAGTTCTCATCGGGTTCATTCAGTTTTAATGCCTCTACGCTCAAATTGTATGTTGAGAAGAAATTTATAGCATCCGAGGTTATTAATTTAATTTGCTCATCAGATACACTGACTCTTCTTAACCCCAAGCTTAATGCTGCACTAGTTGTACTTGCAGCATCTTCCAACAAACTATTTCTAATTGCAACTACCACTAACGATCTTATCCTTATATCTGAATCTGGTAGGTAAAATTGTGCTTCTTCTAATCCATGGAAAAGTATCGTTCTGCAATACTCTTCATCATTCCACTTAGGAATTATTGAAAACAATCTTTTTTTTATATCCTCTTTTATTTTTTATTTGCAACTTCATAAATATTTAACTCTGTAAGTAAAGTATCAAGTCGGCTGTCTACATATGCATCTATTAAATTGTTCATGAATGCCTCCAAACATCTGATTAGGCCATACCATTCTAATATCGAAATCCTAGAGTGGTATATACTAAAACAGTTATTCCTCCGATGTAGCTGCTGCTTCAATATTAAACGGTGCAAAAAGTTCATCATAAATATTAGCTACTGATATTTCAATAAATCCAGACTCCAATTTACTTAATTCATGTTTGAAAAATATGTAATCAAATAGCAAATCGATTTTCCTTTTAACATCAACCTTCAGGCTCGAATTCATAATTTCGTATATAGTTTCCGTTTTCTTTTTACTTGATATTTCTCCAATTCCAATTGCATATTCAAAATTTGAAATTGAAGCAAAGACTTTAGTATCAGGTCCTTTAAGGGTGAATATTTTTTTACAATTAGTTAATTGAGCCCTCAATGTTTTTAGTTCGTATTTCGAATGATTATCAACATCATGAAGAATGTAATACGGTGTTTTAAATTGGTTTAGTATTTTCATTAGAGAGCAAATAGTTGATTTTCCACGCGCTCTAATAATATGGATATTTAAATCTTTTTCCTTTATATAATGTTTTAACGCTATATATTCAGTATCGCCTTCAACGATAATTATCTCGCCTGCAAAAAAGAATTCGTTTATATAAGAGTCAACGTAATTGAGAATCTTCATATTTTCAATATCGTCTTCTTCAAAAACTTCGTTTGAAGACTGGAATAACTCGATTGCTTCGTTACTCCCAATCCTAAATACTTGTATTGACGTATGACTCTCGGATAAATCAATTAGTACCGGAGAATGTGTGGAGATAAACAAAGGCATTTTATTGCCAATACTATACAAGGAACGACTTAATGCCCGAACTGCTTCTGGGTGCAAGAATGCCTCAGGTTCATCAATAAGTAACATTTTATCTTCGTTGTTCCCCATCAATCCATGCTCAATCATATTCTGAATAATATATATTAAGCTCATTCTCTGAATCCCTGTACCTTGCGTAGATAAAGGCATACCCTCAAATTGCTTATTCCCTATTACAACGCTTGAACTTGTTGATTTGACTATATCAGAGATTGAGAACCCACTACTTTCTCCACCTAAAACTGAGAGTTTTAACTCATCATTGGAGAACAATCCTTGTAAGTTTTTAGAGACATTATAACTTACGGTTTTTAAAGATTGATCTGTCTTGCTTTTCAATTGAGTTATTAACTTAGGAATCGACTTTTTTAATTCTATATACTCTTTCTTAACTTGAGACTCATCTGGAGCATCTTTTTCAAGCTTAATTAGTTCGGCCGTGATAATCTGTGAATATATTTCTTGCACTTGTTTATCTATTTCATCAGTAGACATATAAGGCGTAATATAGTATGGAGAATTCTCTAGAATTTCATCCAATTTTTCTTTTAGATGATGTCCTTTCTTAATCTCTTTATCTTCACTATCAAAATACTTCCCGTTATCATTTGCATATTTCTTTTTAATGATTATTGTATCATTATCTTTAGAAAAAAATTCAGCGATCAGTTCAATAACTTTAGTTTCGTCTTGTGCAGAATAACATTCAACCGGAACTTTTGTTTTAGCAGTAGTAGGTAGATAAAACTGATTAATCGCTTCTAAAAAAGTTGATTTTCCCGTGTTGTTTTTACCAGTCAGTATCACGATACTTTCTTCGGAAAACTCTATACTGAACTTCTTACTAAAAACCTTATAATTAGTCACACTAAATTTTTTTAGTCGCATTTCCTAGTCTCCCATTCATATTATTATATGGATAAAATTTCCTGGAAATATTATATCAAATATTTATAAGCTTTTTCAATTTTAAGCAAATTTTCTATTTTTATGATTCATCTTACTTTGATTAATCTTTAACTCTAAATGTTGACTCTTCGTTGATTTGCCACAAATAATCCTCAGATGTTGATTCAGTGCATATATTGATTATTTAAAAATGAATTCTGATAATTACAAAGCTAAGTACACACTCTTATAAAGTCATATTGATGCTAGACTAAAAAGTAGACATGAAGAACCGAGAATGAGATAGAATAAAAATCATCTTAATTCGAGGTGCACCAACATGACAAAAAAGCACGATAAAGAGTTTAAACTACAAACTGTCCAGATGATTGATGAATAAAGAAGAAGGCAAAGTGGTGGCGCCGGTAGCCCGAGAGCTGGGATCAGCGCAAACTCTTTGTACCGTTGGAAAACAGAATATCAAGAATCCGGGAAACAAGCCTTTCCTGGCAGTGGACAGCTGAAGCCAGAAGATAAGGCTATGCGAGATCTCAAGAAACGAATTAGTGACCTGGAAGAGGGAAACGACATCCTAAAAAAGGCTATGCACTACTTTGCGAAAGACCGGCGATAATCTATTCATTCATCCACCAGCACCGCTTTAATTGCCGAGTTGCAAAGATGTGCAAAACCCTAGAAATTGAGTAGTCGTAAGGAAAGTAAACGTGAAATACGTCGTAAGAAATTAGAACGGCGGATACGCCGAATCTTCCTGGATAGCCGTCGTTTGTATGGAATTCCTAAAGTTCACAAGATGCTGCTGAAGCAACAAGTTAAAGTCTCCGAAAAAACAGTCTCAAAAATAATGAAGGAACTAGGAGAGGCCACCATCCATTTTGGATGGTGGCCTCTATTGAGTTTACCTATAGGTAATACCTGGTTAATTTGGTTAGTTTTCAATGCCGATGTCTACAAATTCCCAAGAAATATATTTAGGCTGAATATCCGAGTCGTTCTCGGCAAGACGTGGAAGTCCAGTTATGCCGGTTGTAATATTTACATTTTCCGTTATAGTCAATGGCTGAATAAACACATATTGCCTAAATTTTCTAGAATCTATTATTTCGCCTTTCTCATTTTTCACGTTTATTTTAATTATGATACTGTTTATTGTGTAATTGGTTCCATTATATATATCAAAGATTGCTTCCCCGTAATCTAATATATGCGCTGTTGTTTTTATCTCTGAATAGTATTCCTTCGGTAGAGAGGAAACAGGTGCTTCATTTTCATTAATAACATTTGAGTCAACTTCCTTAGTGTTTTTAGAACTTTGTGAAATGTTGATCCAGACACTTACTAGAATTATAACGAATGCTAGTAAAATGACATTCCAAGGGTTTCTCTTCGATTATTTATCGGATTCTGCATACTCTTTCTCTTGAAACTCTTTTTCTGCATTTACACGCTCTGATTCTCTGTTTGACATATTCATTCGCCACAATAAGTCATATTCATTTCTCTTATGTACATCAGACAATGTATCATGAGCTTCCTTGATCAACATGAATTTCTTTTCATCATAATTTGAAACATCAGGATGAGTGGTTTTGCAAAGCTGTCGATAGGCAGCTTTTATTATTTCGGGGCTAGCTGTCGGGCTTATCTGTAGAACCTCATAATAATTTATAAACTGCACTGATTTTTCCTCCAAATTAATATATTAAACCAAAAACTAAGCATGAAGAAGCATTAGGGATATTATAACAAATCTTACTGAAATGTGGACCCTTTCAATCCGATGGCTCAATCTACTTGAGAACGTACATCCAATAATTCCAAGCGAGAGAATAGGCCACCCAATTGACATTACAATATATTAATACTTACGTATACATATGGCATGGATCATAAAGTAATGAACGAGGTGAACATCTAGAGACATCCAAGCATGATAATTTATTAAAATTGTTGACTTGATGTTGAATGAACAGTTGACTTACTTACATTGTTGATTCAATTATCAAACAACCTCAGTAAAAGTTCAGGGCCGGAGTACATTTCGGCCCTCTTTGCGCAATTTATCTAATTCATCCATTTTATCAGTTGTTTTATCTAATTCATCATGGTATGATGATTTCACAAAAACGATGGAGGTGTTTGGATGAATTACGAGAAATTACTTCTTGAATTATTCGAACGAGTAAAAGTGCTTGAAGATAAGGTGTACTACTTAGAAAACAATAATGAGCCACCACCAGATGAAGATGAACTGCCGGATGAAGACAACGTAGGTATTAAGATTACACGAAAAGTTTCCCGAGAGTATGTAATGGAACAATTAAAGAAGCACAACCCAGCTTTTAACGTTTCAAAAGGAAATCGAGCTGCTAAAGCAGATATCCTTTTGACGACAACTCACCRTGAAATTACCTACATCCTGAAGGCCCGGTTTTACCATAGCAAAAGTTTTCTGAAACACGTGTCAGGGTGGCATACAGTAAGTAAAGCAGATGTCTTAAATGATGACATTCAGATGTACATTTTTAACGTTGAGTATGAAGAAGAATTTTATACTTTCTTGTTTTCACGACCTGAATTCCTCAGCTTTATTAAAGGCAAATCCACCGGAGAAAGTGATACTTACCACTTCTACTTCCAAATCAAAGACGGCAAGGCTATCGAATGTCGAGACGATGTAAGGGATGCTTCCAAGCACCTTAATAACTGGACAAAGCCAACCGCAATCCTTAATTAAAAACAAGGAGCAACCCCATTTAGGGTTGCTCCTTGTTTTTCAAGCATATTGGGTACTCAATATGCAGAAAGTTTATTAACTTTTGAACTCATTTTCCCGATGATGCTTTAAGTATGGTAAGTGCCTCTCATCTAATTCTACACGCATATCCAGACTCAACCCAAAAATGTGAGCATCATCATCAGTAAGCAAATTCGAAATGATAATATTTCCTCCATCAGAGAAAGTGATGTAGCCATCATTGAATAAAACATCCAGGTTTGGTGTAAGAAGAAAGCCATTGAATGGATCCAGCCGTTCTTTATTATCACTTTTTCTCCAAGGTTTCATATGAGAAGCTCTCAAAAACTGAAGTGACTTACTTCCTGTGACTGAACAACGACGCCAATATTGAATTAAGTCTGACCTGAATCTATCCTGTCCTACTCGCCTTAATACTTTCGATTCTTTATCAGTACTTATGGGTACCGTATGTTGATTTCCGTTAATATCTTCAAACACATATTCGTCATTAAGACTTATTTCAAAGACCCAAAACTTCCTTTGCTTATTGTTTCGTTTTTGCGGCTGCACGCCTCTTTCCAAACAGTATTCAACATATAATTGCTCCCATTCGTTATCAGGCCTTTCTACTCCTAACAAGGTTCGTATTGCTTTATTTGTCACACCACCGTCTTTTGTCATATTCCCTTCATGGACATCTTTCGAATTATTGGTATAACCAATAAACCTGCTTGGAGCGAAGCTTAAATTTACGTACCTGCCGACCCATACAACAAAACAATTTCCTGAGCCTAAGCGTTTGGAATAATAATTAAAATCTGAATGAAAATATTCATTAAAAGTAAGTAAATTATTCACCAAATCATCATGTGATTTTATGAGCACCTAGTTCGCCTCCCCATTGAGAAAGTTAAAAGCTTGCTTCAATCAACCTGTTGGTGTTTTTGTTGAATAAAACATTCGAGGACCCATCACGTTGACTTATTCGATGTTAAGAATAACTTATAAAACTGAATTAGAGAACCGCATTGTATATCAAGGTTATGCAACACCTTACAGGTGGGGCAGACCCGGCCCTTTTTATGTCTGTACAGGGCACTGAGAGCATGTGAGATATGAGCAGACATTCGGTTTGACCCCCATGAAAGTATTTTCAGCGCCTAAGTGTTGACTCCATGTTGACTTCGGACATAGAAAAATACACCGCCAGGGCCTTTGGGCTGCATGGCGATGTATTTAACAATTAACTACTGCTATGCTTCCTTTGACATTTCATCATCGCCTGTTGCAACCGGATTCCCCTCATAACTAATCCAGTCACTCCAGCTCCCAGCATACAGCCGTACCTTCGTAAAGCCCGCATCCTGCAAAGCTAGTACATTCGGACATGCCGTTACACCGGATCCGCAATAAACAATTGTCTCGCGATCTTTATCTAATCCCTCGAACCGAGCAGCTTGCTCCTCCGCGCTTTTCCATTTGCCGCCTTCTCCCTTGCCTTCGGACCAGAGGTAGTTGATTGCTCCAGGGATATGGCCAGCTTTCTTATCCAGTGGCTCGACTTCGCCGCGATAGCGCGCGCCATCACGGGAATCGATAAGCGTCACATTCTCATTGCCAAGCTTCTCATGGACTTCGTCCATCTCAACCAGCATATTGTGCTGGACCGTTGCAAGGAAGCGTGCTGGGATCAGCACTTTCTGCTCCGCATTCACTGGGAAACCAGCGTTTTGCCAAGCCGTATAGCCTTCGTCCAGAACAAATACTTGTTCATGGCCCAAATATTTCAGCAGCCACCACAGACGCGAAGCATATGCTCCGCCTTGGTCGTCGTAGGCGATTACACGAGTTTCGTTGCTGATACCTACTTTGCTCAGTGCAACGGTCAGTGCCGTAATGTCCGGCAATGGATGGCGTCCGCCATGCTCTTCAATAGGTGCGGACAGATCTTTTTCCAAGTCAAGATAAACAGCCCCTGCAATGTGGGACTCTTCATAAGCCTCACGGCCGAAATCCGGCTTGCCAAGCTGGAAGCGGCAATCGACGATAACGATGTCTGTCTCATATAAGCGGGCAAGAAGCCATTTCAACGATACGATATTGTTCATTTAGGAATAACCGCCTTTCTTATGTATGCTATATGTGCATTATACATGATTCCTGCCCTTATCTTCTAACCAAGGTGGTATCTGTTTACAAATATCGTATATTTCCATAATCATGTAGAAATACTTCATAGATAAAATCTTCTTTGGACAAGTTTGTCCAACAATTTATCAAAGGAGATGAATTTATGTTTAAACGTGTCATCGGTACGGCGGCTGTTATTATCGTACTAGGTGCAACGCTCGTTACGGAGGCCGGGGTTGCGCCATCGCCAGCTCATGCGGCTAGCAATATGGTTCCGGATTATGAAGTGAAGCTGCTTATGAATCCAAGCACCACACTGGGCTCGGATTACAAGCTGACAAGCTCTGTATTAAGCGCCTTCTCGATGCCGACAACCGTTACGAAGATGAACGTTGCGTTCCTGGACACTAACACCAAAGATATCTACAACAACGGCTGGAGCACTCGAATCCGCAAGACGGAAGGCGAAGACGACTTTGAATTGTCTTACAAGAAGCGCTACACCATCACCAATAACGATATTAATGCCGCTCTGACGCAGGCAAACAATGATGGCTTTAACTCCGGCGATACCAACTATGAGGCTCAAGTGGAATGGGGCTACCAGAAGAAAACACTTAGCATCACCCGGACCAAAAGCGGCAGCAAATCCGGTTACAGCGGCATGGATCTCCCATCGATTAGTGACTCCCGCAGCTTGATGATTAACAACGCACCAGACAAATTTAATGATTGGCTGTCTAATGATTGGGGCACAAGCAAACTGCAATCCTCCCGTTATTTCGGTCCGGTACTTGCCAAACGATCCATCGGCACGTGGAGCGGTATGCAGATTTATATCGAAGTATGGCCGATCAAGAACGCTGCAGGCACTGGCACAGAATACGTTGTTGAGGCTTCCTTCAAAACAACCAGCGCCACAACCGCTTCTACCAAACATGATGAGCTCGTCACTTACCTGCAAAGCAAAGGCTGGTTCCTCGCTCAGGATTCGCTGAAAACGCAGTTAATTATGGATCGTTATTAATCAAAGGATCGTTATTAATCAAATTGGTCATAGCTTATCATACAGCTTTCCTCTGCTTAGCTATTAAGCGAAGGAAGGCTGTTTTTCATTTGGGCTCACTAGCGTGTAAAGTTTACTTGACATCAAGTATAGTTTTGATTACATTATGTATATAGAACTTAACTATTATTACCAATTAAGGAGGTGCAGGCTTGACCTACCAGGAGAAGAAAAGCATCACCACGTTAATCAGCGCCGTACTTATTTTCGCATCCTATTGTTCGTACATGTATGTGCAGTACCCGGAGGAGGGGCTGGAACTCGAAGAAAGCTTCCGTTATTGGGGCTCTTTCGTCCTTGTCTTGACGTTGATATCCATCGTGGCTCATATCATCATCAGCATCATCTTTAACATCATCTTCCGGATCACCACTGGGGAGAAGGAACCGACCTTCGCCGATGAACTGGATAAATTAATTGAGTTAAAAGCACACCGGAACTCCTTCTTCCTATTTGTCCTCGGCTTTCTGCTTGCTATGGGATCACTGGTCACCGATCAGCCTATAACCGTTATGTTCGTTATTCTTATCACTTCCGGCTTCCTATCCGATGTTACCGGATCTATCACGAAGCTTTATCACTATAGGAGAGGAGTCTAAGCAATGAGCAAAAATCTTGTCGGCAATCACATCCGAAAATTACGTTTCAATCATAATGAAATGACACAGCAGCAATTGGCTGACAAGGTTGGCGTAACGAGACAAACGATTGTAGCGTTGGAAAAGGGCAACTATTCCCCGTCTCTCGAATTAGCCTTCCGCATTTCACACGCCTTTGGCTTACCACTTGAGGAGGTATTCTTTTACGGGGAAGATACAAGCCAATAAATATGAGGAGGAAAACCATGATTTCCACTACTAAAACCCCAAAAGTGACTGGCATCCTGTTTATACTCGCAGCCGTATCCTCGATATTTGGTCTTCTGTTGTATGATCCTATCCTTAACAGCTCGAATTACCTGACGAATGGCTCCGAGCATGCCAGCCAAATCATTCTTGGAGCACTGATGGAATTAATCCTTGTTGCTTCAGCGGTCGGCACTGCTATTACGATGTATCCCTTCTTGAAAAAATACAATGAAAGCATCGCCCTCGGGCATGTCTGCTTCCGCCTGCTTGAAGCCGTTGTCATCACAGTTGGCGTGATTGGCATGCTCTCGCTCTTAACCCTAAGCCGGGAATATGTTTCCGCTGGCTCCCCCGATCCCGCTTTTTATGAAGCTGCCGGAACTTTGTTCCTTGCGGTACATGACTGGACGTTTATGCTTGGCCCTAACTTTTTGCTTGGTATCAATACGATGCTGTACAGCTATATCTTTTACAAATCCGGGCTTGTCCCGCGATTCATTCCGATCCTGGGGATGACTGGAGCAGTACTCGTATTTAGTGCCTCGCTGTTCGAAATGTTTGGCGTATTCTCCCAGGTATCGGTTTGGGGCGGTCTCCTCTCCCTGCCGGTAGCAGCGAATGAGATGATTCTGGCCGTATGGCTGATTGCCAAAGGATTTAATAAATCTGCCCTATGAATTGTAAAAAGGCCGGAATTCCACTAGGGATCCGGCCTCGATTATATTATTTTCTTTTAGCTCAAATAGTTCTATTCGTATTAATGACCGTAGCTGTCAGGCCCCGGCTATTAATTGCCCCTCCGGCTAATTGCACTTGTGATGTGGCAAGACCTGTTACGGTAAAGGAGTAGGTATACGTTCCTGGACCCGGTTTGTCTACCCAAGTGAGATTAGTCGTTACAGTAGCTTGAGAGAAGTCCGTCTGATTCGCTTGCTGCATAATAGCTTCGTTATTAGTAGTAATAACATCCGCCGGGTTTCTGGACAAGATGCTGTTAACGGAATAGCTTTGGACAATGGTAAAATCAACATTTGCAAAAGCATCCAGCTTCACGACCTGGTTAGCTCCAAGAACGATAGGCGTTAAGGTTAACTCCACCGTGACCTGGTTATTTACTAGAGGAATCGGTGTATTGCTGCCGGCGAACCGGATATCAACAATACCTGGAGGACCGGATAGACCTTGCACACCTTGCTGTCCATCTGCACCTGTTGCCCCCTGTACTCCGACCAAACCCTGAACGCCTTGGACGCCTTGCGCACCTTGCGATCCTTGAGCGCCTTGCGCACCTTGAGCTCCTTGTGCACCTTGCGTTCCCTGCACTCCCGCTTCTACCTGTACACCAGAAATATCTGAAGCCACCGCAGCCCCTCTAATATTCGCCGCCTGAATGGCTTCCACGAATGCCGGGGTTGATACAAGCGTTGGCAGCACAGACCGAACGGCGTTATCAAATACAGGATGTGCAATCACTTGCGGCAGAACAGTACGAACGACCCTATCAAATGCAGGAGTCGCTAATACCTCCGGTAAAGCGGAGACGATCGATCGGTTAAAACTCGGGCTAGCAATCAAAGCGGGTATAACATTTGCAGAAATTTTGCTTGAAGTAACCGCATTTCTTGCTATTTTAGTGGTCGTTATTGCTCTTGGAGCAATTCTTCTAGCGGTTATGGGCAGCTCCAAAATGCTGACCCTCTGTTCGATGGTAAGCCTTTTGCTTCTAGCCAAGGTTCCATTCCTCCTGCCATCCAATCTTACCTACCCTGGTTAACAGTGTATTGAATGGTCAACAGTCATGGCACGATATTTGCCCCTGAGTCATTCGTCTATTTTAGTACACCTTGTTTCAAGGTCACTTTATATTATTCTTACACCCAAGCATCAATATCATAGCCGCGCTCTTCCCAATACCCCACATGATCCTTATCGATCAGCTCGATCCGGTTCAGCCATTTCACCGACTTGTACGCGTACATCTTCGGTACGATTAACCGGACTGGTCCGCCAAGATCATTCGGAATCAGGTTGCCGTCATGCAGCATCGCGACCATAATATCGTCCATCTGCGCCTGCTCGAGCGTGAGCGAATCGGTATATACGCCATCCCCCGAGTAAAACTTAACTGTCTTCGCGTTAGTTTTAACCCCCGCCTCCTGCAAGAACTGCTTCAGCGGAATGCCTTCCCACGTGTTTTTGTATACGGACCAGCCCGTCACACAGTGAAAATCACTCACCTGTACCTTCCGCGCCAGCTTCACGAACTGCTCCCAGTTCCATGTCATCGGCTTGTCGACTAGGCCATCGATCTTGAAGGACCATGTCACATTCGAGAACGACGGAATCGGTGTCACCGAATAGATGCGGAAATCGCCTTTCGCTCCACCACCCATCGGTGGGGCAGAAGCTGGCAGTGGCTGCGGAAGAGGAACCATTTGATTGCCATCCCTCGTCACGATTTCCTCATAGGACGGGCTGCCGATGCTAACCCCAAGCGTATTCACGGCCCATTTGAGAAAAGACGGCCCCACCGCTATCGCAATGCCCCCGCCCACTGCCCATTTTACGAAGGCTCGCCGGGATAAATACGATTGCGGACTTGCGGCAGGATGAATCACTGCCTTACCCTCTTTTACCTCTCGCTCTGTCCGCACCGTCCGGCGGTTTGGCTCCTTCAGCCACTTGGCTCTCGTAATCGAATGATAGATGATGTAAGGAAGCCCAACCCAGGTCAATAGATCATGAACCGTCAGAGCATGGTTGGACCACCACGGGCCTACCGTACGGAACTGCCACAGCAGTGCACCTGAGATAAACCATCCAACCAAGAGACCAAGCACGACAAATACATTAAACTTCTGCCAAGGCTTACCCTTGAGCTGCTTCCAGTGCTTGGCGGCGAGCAGAAGATAGAAAATGACCGGTACCAGAGAGAGCAGTCCTACAATAATATGCAGCTCCTTCAACCACACCCGGCCTTCTCCGAGTGTACCCCGCCAGTAATTCATGAACAGCATAACGCCGGACAAGGCTAGGATTACAACAATCCAACCGTTTAACGTGTGCAGTACAACCAGCTTCCTGCCAAATCCTTTACGCAGCCGTTTCAACAACTCGCCCACTCGTCTTCCTCCTTATTGGACCATCTTCACTTCCTGCACGGTGAACCAGAATCGACTTCCTTGCCCTTCCGCCTGCTCTACACCAATACGTCCGCCATATTGCTCGACCAACAGCTTGGCAATCGACAATCCGATTCCAGCCCCGCCGCCTTGCCGACTTCGAGAGCGATCCGTTCGATAAAATCGTTCAAAGATCCGTTCGCGTTCCGCTTCCGCAATACCCGCTCCTTCGTCGATGACGGATATTCGGATGAGACCGCCCTCAAGCTCCTCAGCTGCAATGACGATGATCCCTTCCTGAGGGGAATAACGAACCGCATTTTCGATCAGATTTTGCAGTACACGTTGAAGATGTCTAGCCAGCATGTTCACACGCAGCGAGCGATCAGGCAGCCTCACCCTTAGTTGAAGCTCTTTCGCCTCAAGCTGAAGCGAAAATCTCGGATGCAGCTCTAGCAGAGCATCCTCTACTACCGCCGGCTGACTATCCTCTCTGCTTCGCGCCCCCGCATCCAGTGTCGAGAGCTCAAACAAATCTTGTATAAGCTCGCTGAGCCTTACCGTCTCAGAACGAATGGTCGTCACATAACGGCGATACGTTGCTTCGTCCTGGATCACGCCATCCTCCAGCGCCTCTGCATAGGATTGCATGGAAGCTAGCGGCGTACGCAGATCATGTGCCATATTCGCAACAAGCTCACGCTGAGCCGCTTCTGCTGATTTCACCTGACGAAAGCTTTGCTCCAGATTGGTTCCCATAGTATTGAACTGGTCGGCAAGCAGCTTAAACTCCGTCAAGCCGGTATTCTCTACCCTCGCTTCCAAATCACCTGCAGCAATCCGTGCCGCACCCTCACTCACTCTTCGAACCGATGCCTCAAGGGGTCGCACGAGAAGGAAAAATAACAACGCCGATACGATACCTGCCCCAACTGTGGCAATACCAAGCCAAATCAGCTGCTCCCGCGTTACAAGCATATATTGAAAGAAAACAAGCAGCAGAATAATAATAAATGCGATACTAATCGTGTTCGCTAGCAGCAGATAGGAGCGGAGCTTCATGGCGTAATCCCCTTACTATCGAGCTTGTACCCGATGCCCCACACCGTCTTAATCCATCTCGGATCAGACGGATTTGGTTCAATCTTCTCCCTCAGACGCCGGACATGAACGGTCACGGTCGTCGTATCGCCGTCATACGCGATGTCCCACACCTGGTTCAGCAGTTGGCTGCGTGAGAACACTTTTCCCGGATACGTTGCTAACAAATAAAGCAGGTCAAACTCCGTTACCGTCAGCTCGATATCCACCTGCTGCACAGTGACTCTTCTCTCCTGCGGAAAGATCGATAATCCTTCATAATGGATCGCCTTTTCGCCACCCTCTTCTTCCAAGGCTTTGCTGCCAACATCCCGCTCCCCAGCCGCAGCGTCGTTCTTCCAGCCCATTCTTCGTAAAATATTATTGACCCGAAGCACAAGCTCCCTCGGGCTGAACGGCTTCGTCATATAATCGTCGGCGCCCATCGTCAGACCAAGCAGCCTGTCAGCTTCCTCTCCGCGGGCTGTCAGCATAATAATAGGCGTATCGTCTGTCTGCCGGATCGTATCACAGACTTCAATCCCGTCAACCTTCGGCATCATCAGGTCGAGTACAAGCAAGTCCGGGCGATGCTCTCGCCATAATCGGAGTGCTTCTTCCCCGTTCTCAGCAACCCATACCGTATTGCCCTCCCGCTCCAGATACCGTCGGCACACGTCCGTAATATTCCGTTCGTCGTCCGCGACAACAATACATGCGCCCATCATATGTCCTCCTGTCCAAAGTAATACTAGTTACTTCTATTATACGGCCTGTTCATCCCGGATACGACTGTCCTCCTGAATGCAGAACAATCCCTCGCCAGGTGAGGCGAAGGAGGCTGGACTTGTATGCTGGACTTATTTGCTGTCATCCATCATCTTGTCGTCATTCATTGCTTTGTCGTCGTTCATCATCTTGTCGTCGTTCATCGCTTTATCGTCGTTCATCATCTTGTCATCGTTCATCGCTTTGTCGTCGTTCATTTCCGTCGCCGGCTTGTCGTTCTTCATCTCGTTGTTGTTATTAGAGTTACATGCACTGATTAGTAGCATTCCTCCAATAATTAAGGTACTCCATAGTGTTTTCTTCATCATCATCTCTCCCTCGAATCGTTCGTTTCGTCCTTAACTTGCCTACGAGACATAGCTTAGCGGACAAAACTAACCATCCAAGAACGAGCTCCTTGCAAAAGCATTATCAAATCCTTACAAAAGAATTACATTTCCAGCACAAAAAAGACTTTGCATCTGTATGCCACAGATGCAAAGCCATCTTTACGTCACTCAACTGACCGAGGAGTTGATCTTACCCATCTCGTCTTCCACTAAAATTGTTAATTCATCCTCGTAACCACCCGTAATTCTGTACTTCCGGATATAATCCTTCACAAACTTACGCGGGTCCTTAGGTTGAAAAATTCTCGTGAGTTCCTTCAGGCTTTCCTTGACCTCATTCTGGCTATGCTTCGCCATGAAATCTCCTCCCCTATACGTTGGATGGTCGTCCTAAACAACAAATCCGAGAACGGATGCGGCACTTACACCGCAATTACCCCCATTCGGTGCAGGCAACTCCATGGTCAATGAGTCACAATGTTTGCATTTTTCTTACTATTATAACATTTCGGTCAAGATTGTAAAATAAACAAATATTAATCCAATCCTTGCCTTCAGCTCTCCCGGGGCGGCTTCACAGCAGGAACTACTTCCTCTGCAGGAGCCGGTTTCACAGGTGTTGGAGGCGGGATGTCTGTAGGTGAATGATGCGTCTCGTTTCTATTAAACATTCGTAAATAAGCAAAAACACCGACTAATGCAACCGCAATACCGAATATCAACACAACTGCCGTAATCCAACCGTCGACCATTTCCCGCCTCCTCTCTTCTTATATTTATCGGCAAATCGATGCTTTCGTTACAGTTCATTCACCCATAAAATTTTTTTCCATATATAGGATATATTATATCGAAGCAGCCGCTCGACAGCAACTCGGACTATCAGACTATTTCCGTGTTACCTCGATACAATTCGGTAAGAACCGCTGCCCCATGCGATAAATTTTTCGTCCTCATCTTTCACCGTTGCCTGAAGCGTAATGGTCCTGCCGATGCGATGTATAATCTCGGCTTCACACACCAGAATTCCACTTCTCGAACTCTCCAGAAAATGCGTATTGAGCTGGGCGGTTACCGTTTTCTCCCGACAAGCAACCATGACAACCAGCCCCATCGCGTTATCCAGCATAGACATTAACACTCCGCCATGCACGATCCCAATCAAATTCAGATGACGCTGCTCTGCGTGCAGACGGATCGCCGCTTTTTCAGCATTCGCATATACGACTTCACAGCCAAGCTCACTCCAGAAGGTCCCACGAGCCAGCTCCTCCAGTCTTGCCAAGTGCTCCTCAATGTCCGCCTGCTTCACGACAAAATCCTCCGACACGCCTCGCTCACCGCCTTTACTATTACTGTTCCTTTTCCTTCTCCAGCTCTTCAAGCAGCTTGCGCCTTAATACTTTGCCGATCATTGTCTTCGGCAGGGACTCCCTGAATTCATACAGGTGAGGCACCTTAAACGCAGCAAGCCGTTGTCTGCACCAGACGTCCAGCTGAGCAGCCGAGATGCTGGAGCCTTTTTTCAGCACAATGTACGCTTTCACGGTCTCGCCCCGATAGGGATCCTTGACTCCCAGAACGGAAGCCTCCATCACCGCCGGATGCTCATACAGCACCTCTTCGATCTCACGCGGGTAGATGTTGAAACCGCCTGCGATAATGATATCTTTAATCCGGTCTACGATTGTAAAAAAACCATCCTCATCCATATAACCAAGATCGCCGGTATGCAGCCAGCCGTCGCGCAGTACAATGGCGGATTCCTCAGGATTATTCCAATAACCTTTCATCACCTGCGGTCCCCTTACAACAATCTCCCCAACCTCCCGTATAGGGAGAGGCTTGCCTTCCGGGCTGAAGATTGCTGCTTCCGTGTCCGGGAACGGAAAGCCAATCGTACCGATTTTGCGTTTGCCCCAGAGCAGATTACTATGCGTGACAGGTGAAGCCTCCGTCAGACCATAACCTTCAATCAGCTTGCCACCCGTCATCTTCTCGAATTGCTCCTGTACCTCAAGTGGCAGAGCCGCAGACCCGCTTACACATATTTCAATGGAGGAAAGGTCTGTGCTTGCTGCGTTCTTATGATTGATAAGAGCAATATACATCGTTGGAGCACCGGGAAATATAGTGGGTTGCTGACGGCTGATTGTCTCCAGCACCGTCTCCGTCTCGAAGCGCGGCAGCAGAATAAGCGAAGATGCGCGCAGCACCGAGAAATTCATGATGACGGTCAAGCCAAATACATGGAATAACGGCAGTGCCGCTAGAAATCTTTCGTAGCCATCCTTTGCTTTGTAGCACCAGGCCGCAATCTGCATCGTATTGGCCACAAGGTTACGGTGTGTCAGCATCACCCCTTTCGGCGTTCCCGTCGTACCACCTGTATATTGAAGCTGCGCAAGATCGCTGCCGTGAATATCAGTGATGACAGGCAAGTTGGAGCTGGAGGCCAGCAGCTTTTTATAAGAGACTACACCTTGGCGGCCATAAGGAATATCTGCTTTGAAGCCTTCTTTGCGTTGTTTGAGCGGGTAGAGCAGGTTTTTCGGAAAAGGAAGTCCGTCCTTAAGTGACGTAATGATCACGTTCTTAAGGTTTGGCAGCGGACCTGCCTCAGGGAAATCACCACGAACACGGGCAAGACGCTCATAGAACAGATCCACGGTAATAATAGTCGTAGCTCCGCTGTCGGACAGCTGATGCTCGATCTCCCGCTCGACATACAGAGGATTTGTCTGTACAACAACAGCCCCGACCATTAGAGCAGCATAGTAGGAGATGACCGCCTGCGGACAGTTCGGCAGCATGATGGCGACGCGGTCGCCCCGCTTCACACCAAGGGTGATAAGACCGTTGGCCATGCGGCAGGTATGATCATATAACTCGCGGTAAGTGATGGATTTGCCTAGAAAATGAACAGCTTCGTTAGCTGGGTATTTCTCTACGGCATTGATCAGAAATTGAGGGATGCCATAATTCGGGTAATCAAGAGAAGCCGGAATCTCCGGCGGATAATGTCGCAGCCATGGTTTTGGGATTTCTGCTGCAGCGGCGGTCTCATCCGTAGGCGAAGCCGCGGATGCCACGACTTCTTCAGTTGGGGTTTCCGCAGAAGAGGAATCCTCGGACGAGGATGCTTCGACGGGTGAGTCGGACGACAGTTCGAGTTGGGCGGCAGGAGGGTCATCGAATGAGTTTACCACAGCCGATGAAGCAAGCTCCGCTTCATGCGGTTCATCAAATGCGATAGCTTCAGCGGTTGTTTCAGACGGCGGTTCAGCCTCGGCATTAAGAGCAGCAACGAGAGGCTCCCCAATTGGGGCAGCCTCCTGGGCAGTCTGCTCGAAACCTGTTTCATCGGGTTCCGCCACATGCGGCTCATCAGATGAGGCAGCTTCAGCAAGCAAATCCGGCGACAGATCGAGCTCGGTAGCGACAGGCTCCCCGCTTGGAGCAGCCACCACGGCAGTCTGCTCGAAGATCACTTCAGCGGGCTCCGCCACATGCGTTTCATCAGACGAGGCTGCTTCAGTAAGCAAATCGGGCGACAGGTCGAGCTCGGCAGCTAGAGGCTCCCCGCTTGGGGCAGCCTCCTCGACAGTCTGCTCGAAGCCCGCTTCAGTGGGCTCTTCATCTGCTGCTGCCTCTGCTATTGCACTATCTTGCTCAGGCTGCCCTTCTGTTGCCACTTTTGCAGATAACTCTACTTCTGGCTGTGTTCCATCTACGAGCTGCGAGGCTGAGGCTTCGTCCTGCTGTGGTGAAGGTGACGTTTCGATTGGTGTGGAATTGGTCGACTCTTGCCGATCCTCGGGTACAAGCGGGCGTTCCGGATTTGACGGATCCATAAGGCGTTCCCCCTCCTACACAATATATTGCTCCCCGCGAATGACGCGTGCGGCAACCTCTCTCTTGGCGGCAATCGTATCCACCAGCGGCGCACGCATCAGCTTCTTCAAGACAGACAATTGCATTTGCAGGGCATCCCCCTTGGCGAGTGCTGCAAGAGCGACCTTCGCAATCGATTCGATCTTCTCCAGTGCCTCCTGAATGAATATTTCTGTCATTTGAATCGGGTTCTTTGCTTCTGCTCCGCTTTGCACGAGCTTTTGCGTACGCAGCAGCGCGCTTTCGGCAGCGAACAGCTGGATCATGATATCTGACAGCGAGCAGAGCACTTCCTGCTCCTGATCGAGCCGAACCCCAAGCTTCTGCACGGCGAGGCCGCCGACGGCAAGGAATGCTTTTTTTCCTTGTGCAACGCGGTACACCTCACGACTCAGCGGCTCATCAAACGGCGGCACCGGCATCGGCTGAAGCAGCTCCGCCTGCAGAGCTTGCGCTTTTTCGAGGAGTGGAAGCTCGCCTTTCATTGCTTTTTTGAGCAGCGTTCCTGGGATCAGCATCCGGTTAATCTCGTTAGTCCCTTCGAAAATCCGGTTAATCCGCGAATCCCGGTAAATACGCTCCACCTTGTACTCCTTGATATAGCCGTAGCCGCCATGAATTTGCACACCCTCATCTGCCACAAAATCCAGTGTCTCAGACGCGAACACCTTAATAATTGAGCATTCAAGCGCATACTCACTGATCGCTTTCGCAGCCCGCACGCCAGAATCCGGCGCATCGGCACCTGCTCCTTCTGCGCTGAGCATCGCATCAATCCAGCCAGCCGTACGATACACCATACTTTCGAGCACATACGTCTGGATATTCATATCCGCCAGCTTAGCGCCGATCAATGGGTAAGAGGAGATGGCGCGGCCGAATTGTTTTCGCGTGTTGGCGTATTTGGAAGCCAGTTCAATCGTTTCTTTCGACCCGCCAAGACAGCCCGCTCCAAGCTTGAACCTTCCAATATTCAGAATGTTGAAGGCGATCTTGTGCCCTTGACCAATCTCGCCAAGCACATGGTCTACGGGGACTGCCACATCTTCAAAAAATAACGGGCGAGTCGATGAGCCTTTAATCCCCATCTTGTGCTCTTCGGGACCAACACTGAACCCCGGCATATCCCGCTCCACAATAAACGCGGTGAAAGCTTCCCCGTCCACCTTTGCATACACGATAAACACATCCGCAAATCCCGCATTTGTGATGTATAGCTTAGATCCATTCAACAGGTAATGACTGCCGTCAGGCGACAGCCGAGCCGTTGTCTTCGCACCTAGGGCATCCGATCCAGAGGCTGGCTCCGTCAAGCAATAGGCCGCGATTAACTCACCGGTTGCGAGCTTCGGCAAGTATTTGCGTTTCTGCGAAGCTGTCCCGAAAAAGACGATCGGCAGCGTGCCAATCCCCGTATGTGCGCCTACAGACAGCGCGAAAGAGGAGGCGCGGGCAAGCGTCTCCGACAGCAATGTTGTACTGACTTTATCGAGCCCAAGCCCACCATAGGCCTCAGGTACATCAGCTCCGAGCAGCCCAAGTTCTCCTGCCTGGCGCATCAGCTTCACAGTGAGTTCATAATCTAAGCCTTCAAGCTGTTCATCAACAGGGAAAATCTCTCCCTCCATAAACTGCTGTGCCGCATCCGCCATCATCCGCTGCTCTTCATTGAAATCCTCCGGCGTCACCGTTGCGGACGGCAAAGCGTCTTCAATGACGAATCTGCCACCAAAACGAATGTTTTCCCCCATGCCTTAAGCTCTCCTTTCAGTTGGCCTTCCTGCTTCCTCCACCTTCGCCCTATCGGGCTATCTCGCTATCGGGCCATGCTATGCGTACACTTCGAACACTCCTGCCGCTCCCATGCCCCCGCCTACACACATTGTGACAACACCAATTCCACCGCCGCGCCGCTTCAGCTCGTGAATGAGCGAGACCGACAGCTTCGTCCCTGTGCAGCCAAGTGGATGACCTAGTGCAATCGCACCGCCGTTTACATTAACACGCTCCGGGTCGATACCGAGCTGCTCAATAATCGGTACACATTGGGCGGCAAAAGCTTCATTCAGCTCGAAAATATCAACGTCATTAACCGTTAAGTTAGCGGCTTGAAGCGCCTTTGGCACGGCCTCGATTGGGCCGATGCCCATCACTTCCGGGGCTACACCTGCAACACGGTAGGTGCGGAAAGCAGCCAAAGGCGTTAGCCCAAGCTCTCTCGCTTTTGCCCGGCTCATCACAATGACGGCCGCTGCGCCGTCGCTCATCTGCGAGGAATTACCTGCTGTTACCGTTCCTTCCCTTGCAAAAGAAGGCTTCAGCGGGGCAAGCGTCTCCGGCGAAGTCTCTGTGCGAACACCTTCATCTGTGTCGAAGGTGAAGGTCTTTTCGATTGGACGTCCAGCTGCATTCACATCAGATCGTGTAGCGGTAACCGGTACAATCTCATCTTTAAAACGTCCTTCCTGGATGGCCGCTGCCGCCTTGCGATGACTCGATGCTGCGAATGCATCCTGAGCGGCTCGCGTGACATTGTAGCGGCGGGCTACTTCTTCGGCGGTATGGCCCATACCCATGTACACTTCCGGCATGGCATCTACAATGCCCGGATGAGGTGAGAGCTTGAAGCCGGTCATCGGCACATGGCTCATGCTTTCAACGCCGCCAGCGACCAAGATGTCAGCTTCTCCAAGGCGAATACGTTCCGCCGCATATGCAATCGACTGCAGCCCCGATGCACAGAATCGATTGACCGTTACGGCAGGCGTTGTAACCGGAAAGCCTGAATAAAGCGAGATGATCCTCGCCATATTCAGTCCCTGCTCACCCTCCGGCATCGCACAGCCAATAATCACATCCTCGACATCAGCTGCATTCAAGCCCGGTACCCGCTCCAGCGCTGCGGTCAGCACGGCCCGTCCAAGGTCCTCGGCCCTCGTCTCCGCCAGACTCCCCTTCTTCGCCTTGCCGACCGCAGTACGTACCGCTGATACAATAACGGCATCGCGGTCACTATCCACAAACTTGCCCGCTGCTCCCATAAGCGTCCTCCTTCTTGTTGGCGCTGCGCGCGGCATTCACGCGAAGCGCCGTGTCATTCGCCCCGGCCGATCTAATCGACAGCAATAGTTCGGGCAGACAAGGCCCTCTCAGGGCCTTATCTCACTCCGAACGGCTTGGCGCGTGGCAGATAAGACCCTCGTAGGGTCTTATTCGCTCCACAGTCCGCGTTTTCTACTACTTTTCTGCTTGAGCTCGGGAGGATAAAGCCCTCTCAGGGTCTTATCTCACCCCGAACGGCTTGGCGCGTGGCAGATAAGACCCTCACAGGGTCTTATTCGCTCCACAGTCCGCGTTTTCTACTACTTTTCTGCTTGCACTCGGGAGGATAAAGCCCTCTCGGGGTCTTATCTCACTCCGAACGGCTTGGCGCGTGGCAGATAAGACCCTCACAGGGCCTTATCTGCCACGCGGTCTTCGTTTTCGACTACATATCTGCTTAGATTTTGAGAGATAAGGTCCTTTATGGACCTTATGGCCTTACGTATTTGGAATGGAGCGTTTACTGCTGCTTTTCTGCGTGTATCCTGAGTTTTAAGTTCCCTTAGGAACCTTAATGTGCTCCAAACAGTGAACTCCAGGGTACTTAAGGTCCCGGAAGGACCTTAAGTACCTGGAAGCCAACACTTTCCTCCCCTTTACTGCCTGAATTCATACGATAGCGTTTGACCTACGTTGGAATTACTCCAACAAAAGTAGATCAAAAGCTCGTATAACCCGCCTACGTTGGATTCAATACAGTAACATTCGCTCGAGCAGACCATACCCGCAGAAAAGTTACTGATTATGCTGGATGGAATCCAACGCAGGGTTAGTTACTTGTTGATAGCGCGGTATTAGGCTGTACGAAATACAGTCTGGGCGGAATGAGCTTAGATTTTAGTGTATAGTACCTGGAAGCCAACACTATCCGCCCCTTTACTGCCTGGATTCATATGATAGCGTTGGCCTACGTTGGAATTACTCCAGTAAAAGTCCAGCATAAGCTCGTATGACCCACCTACGTTGGATTCTCTACAGTAACATCTGCTCGAGCAGACCATACCCGCAGAAAATCTGCTGATTATGCTGGATAGAATCCAACGCAGGGTTAGTTACTTGTTGATAGCGCGGCATTAGGCTGTACGAAATACAGTCTGGGCCGGAGAATGAGCTTAGAAGTTAGCGTATTTATGAGTGCAGATTTGAGTGTGAATATGAGTGTTGATGGGAATGTGGGTGTAAGTTTAGGTGTAAGTGTGGATTAGGTGCGAGAGTAGGTGTGAATATTGCTAGGAGTGTGAATGCTAGTGCAGCTGTGAGTCGGGCATGGATTCTAGGCAATAGCCCCACTGCATCCCGCGTCTTACCTGCCTAGTTCCGCAGCGGCTTGCCGGTGGAAAGCATGTGACTCATGCGATCCTGCGTCTTGCGTTCGCCGCAGAGACTGAGGAAGGCCTCACATTCCAGATCGAGCAAATATTGCTCGCTCACTTCTGCCCCCGGAGCGGCGTCGCCTCCGGCCATAACATGGGCGAGCTTATTGCCGATCAGCGCGTCATGCTTGCTGATTTGGCCACCGAGCAGCAAGCTGTGCACACCCATGCGCAGCACAGCTTTGCCTTCGCGGCCTGCCACACGGACGCGTGATTCCGGCTGTGGCGTATAGCCAGCACGGTCAAGCTCGAGCACCGCCCGCTTGGCTTCGGCAATGCGAGCATCCTGCCGCATAATGACACGGTCCTGCGGGCGTTTCAGCCCGATGCGGCCAACATCGAAGCCGCTTGAGGATGTGCGAGCCATCGCGACCGTCTCGAACAGTTCGTTCAAATGCGGTTGAATCTCACCGCCTCCAGCACGCGCCGCTGCCATAATAGCGGCTTCCTTCGAGCCGCCGCCTGCCGGAATCAGGCCGACGCCGGTCTCGACGAGGCCAAAGTATGTCTCCGGCGAGAAAATAATCTGATCAGCCGGTAAACATGCCTCGACGCCTCCGCCAAGCGTCATCCGATGAGGGGCGGCGACGACGGGGCGGTCTAATTTTTTTATCGAGAGCATGCTGCTCTGGAACATCCGGATGATGTCTTCGACTTCATCCCATTCGCCGTTTTGCGCCTCCATGAGCAGAAGCAGCAGATTGGCGCCTACGCAGAAGTTACGTCCATCGTTAGCAATTACGAGTCCTCGCCAATTACGGCTTACCTCATCGGCTGTCCGCCTGATAGCCGTCAGTACCTCTCCTCCGATTGCGTTATTCTGCGAGTGGAATTCGAGGCAGACGACGTCGTCGCCAAGATCGATCAAGCTGGCATCTGAGGTACGCAGTACCGTCCTGCCCGCTTCCTTCAAAGCAGCAAGCGATATTTCATCCGGGGATTGCTCCTCTATGGCATACCCACCACCGCCTGCACCTGAGTAAACCAAACGCTTGCCTTCCTGTACCGCATAAAAGCTGCTATGACCTTCCGTGATCCATTGCACCACCCACTCCGGCACCACATCCCCTTCGGCCTTCATCCGGGCAACGGATTTCTGCAGTCCCAGCGCATCCCACAGCTCGAACGGTCCAAGCTCCCAGTTGAAGCCCCATTTCATCGCTTTATCGATATCCGTGATGGAATCGGCAATGACTCCAACAAGGTTGGCCGAATAGAGCAGCGTCCGCTTAATGGTCTGCCAGGCGAATTGGGCATAACGGTGGTTAGGATCGGTGCCAAGCAGCGCCTTCACTTTTCCACCTGTTCCTTTGGCCGCCTTCGCTGCGTCTATAATCGGCCCCTTGACCGAGCTGCGCGACCTATAAGCAAGCGATTGCAAATCTAATGATTCGATCTCGCTGCCGCCTTTGGGCCCCTTTATTTTCCGATAAAAGCCGCCTCCGCTCTTCTCTCCCAGCCTGCCTGCAGCTACAAGCTGCTCCAGCAGCGGAGGTCTGGCGAACGTCTCGCGCTCCGCAGGATCTGAGCTTTTATCACGGACGTTATCTACGACATGAAGCAGCGTATCAAGGCCAACCAGATCAAGCATCCGGAAGGTCGCCGTCTTTGGACGACCCATGGCAGGACCCGTCAGCGCATCGGCTTCCTCCACCGTGAGTCCGTATCTCAGAACCTCTTCCAGCGTAACAAGCATGCCGTAAGTGCCGATCCGGTTCGCGATAAAATTCGGCGTATCCTTCGCTACAACAACACCTTTACCAAGCCGCTCCTCGCAAAGCGCAGCCAAGAGAGCTGTAACCGCAGGATCGGTATCTGCCGTCGGCACAACCTCCACCAGCTTCATATAGCGGGGCGGGTTGAAGAAATGTGTCACTGCAAAATGCTGCCGGAACGCCTCACTCCTGCCTTCCACCATCTCAGCCACGGATAAGCCCGACGTATTCGAAGTCACAAGCGTTCCCGGCTTCCATACCGACTCCACCTTCTCAAACAGACTCCGCTTCACATCCAGCCGCTCGACCACCGCTTCCACAATCCAATCCACCTCGGACAAGGCAGTGAGATGATCCTCCAGATTACCTGCCGTAATCCTCGCGGCCAAAGACGGCTCATACAGCGGTGCAGGCTGCGCCTTCACCATACGGCCAATTGCTGCTTGTGAAAGGCGGCTCCGCACCTGTGGGGAAGCCAGGGGAAGCCCTCGTTTTTCCTCCTCTGGAAGAAGAGTTTGCGGCACTACATCGAGCAGCAGCACACGCATACCGGCATTCGCCAGATGCGCAGCAATCCCGGCGCCCATAACGCCAGACCCGATGACCGCCGCGCGCCTCACTGTACCCGTTCGATTTATCGACATTCGAAAGCACCTCCTCAAAAGAATAGCTACATTAGTGGCTGCCTTTAGCCACTTGTGGATATTCTTACTTCGTAAGCATGGGCTTAAAGAATGACCACGCAAATGGCCGTCTTTGGCCATTCGTGGATATTCTTACTTCGTAAGCATCAAAAAGAATTGCATTATAGAGCGGCTAATCTTATGCCGATTGAAGCAATTCTTACTTCGTAAGCATGGGCCTAAAGAATGACCACATATTTGGCCGTTCCTTGGCCATTTCGTGGATATTCTTACTTCGTAAGCATCAAAAAGAATTGCATTCCTAGAGTGGCTAATCTTATGCCGCTTGGGGCAATTCTTAATTCGTAAGCTACGCAGTCTCCCCGCCAAACACACTCGCTGCAAGCACCTCTGCAACATCTCTGGCTGACGTTTTTTCATCCGCTTCGAGCAGCTTTAATCCGTCTTCCATCATCGTTAAGCAGTACGGACATGCAGAACCGATAATCGTCGGGCGCACCTCCAGCGCTTGCGAGACTCTTGCCCGGTTGACGCGTACACCACTTTGCTCCTCCATCCACATAAGCCCGCCGCCTGCACCACAGCACATGCCGTTCTCGCGTGAACGTGCCATTTCTTCAAGCTCAACGCCAGGAATGGCCTTCAGCACTTCCCGAGGTGCATCATAGACACCGTTATACCGGCCCAAATAGCAGGAATCATGGTAAGTAACCCGTTCTTTCAACTCATGCGCAGGCTTCAGCTGACCTTCCTTCAAGAGACGGGCAAGCAATTCCGTATGATGTTCAATCTGAATGCTTTTTGGCAGACCGAAGTCGGGGTATTCCTTTAGGAAAGCGTTGTACGTATGCGGACATGCCGTAACAATCCGAGTTACCCCGTAACGAGCGATGGTCTCGATATTTTCGCGGCATAACTCTTGGAATAAAAGCTCGTTGCCGATCCGCCGCGCCGTATCACCCGAGCTCCGCTCCTCCAGTCCAAGCGTGGCAAACGACACCCCCGCCCGGTCCAGCAGCCGCACGAGATCATAGAGCACACGCCTGCTGCGTGTATCGTACGCGCCCATTGACCCTGCCCACAGGAGGAACTCCGGCTTCGCAGCTCCTTGCTTTTTTATCTCCTGCATCGTCCGGACACGGATGCCTGTGCGGGTCTCGCAATCGTCGATCCATGCCGCACGCTCCGCTCTTGGCAGCCCCCATGGATTGCTTTGGCGTTCAATATTTTGAAGGGCACGCTGGCCGTCGAACGGCATCCGTCCTTCCATCAGCACGAGATAACGGCGCATATCGATAATTTTGTCGACATGCTCATTGCCAACAGGGCACATCTCCTCGCAGTTGCGGCAGGTTGTGCAAGCCCACAGCTCCTCTTCTGTCATGACGTCCCCAATCAGCTCCAGCTCTTCCACCTTCATGGTCTCCCTGACACCCCAGGCCTGCTTTTGCGCTGTCATTGTCGGAATAATAGAAGTGACACTACCCTCGGGGCTTTCTTCCCAAATCGGAATTACCGCCCCCATCACATGGGCTCCTGCCAACTGCCCGCCCATCGCGGATGGGATCCAAGGTGACTTCGAAGTAATGGCAGCCCCTTTTTCCGTCAGGTGATCACGAAGCTTCGTCATCAGATGCATCGGCGACAGCAGCTTGCCGGTGTTCGAGGCAGGGCACACGTTCGTACAACGGCCGCATTCGACGCAAGCGTACAGATCGAGGAGCTGTTTTTGCGTAAAATGATCTACCTTCCCCACACCAAACGACTCCGCATCCTCATCCTCCAAATTAAGCGGCACAAGACGACCCACCGGCGCGTTCCGCCCCAGCCATAAATTAATGGGAGCCGTTATGAGGTGAAAATGCTTCGACTGCGGCACATACACAAGGAAGGACAACAGCACCAGTAAATGCATCCACCAGAACAGCTCATAGCCAGCTTCCGCTGCGATACTGCCTGTCGGCATGCCAAGCTTCCCGATCCAGTCCGCAAGTACGGAGGAGACAGGTGCGTAACGTTCAGCTACAGAATGAGGGTCCGCCGACAGCCGCTCGAAAGTTAGGGTCAGCAGAACCGTCAGCATCAAGCCGCCAATAAACCATAGAACGAGGGAAGGCTTCCAGCCTCTTTTCAGCCTTGGCAGCTGCTCGATATACCGGCGGAATGCCCCGTACAGAACAGCAAGGAAGACAAGAGATACGGTCAACTCCTGCGACCAGGCAAACTGTCCGTAGTAGGGAAAAGGTATCGGGTGACCGCTGAGTTTTTTCCAGATCAGATCTGCCGCCCCAAACTGCAGGATAATAAAGCCGTAGAAGTAAATGAAATGCATGACTCCGCTTCTAATATCGCGCAGCAGCTTGCGATGCCCGAGTACTTGACCAGCTACTGAAGAACGACCTCTCTTCTTCTTGTGGCGCTCAAGCTCATCGACCGGTATTTCTTCAAGCGGAGCCGCCCGGCCAAGCTTCATATACCCGACTCTGCGCAGTACAACGGTTGCAAACGCAGCTGCAGCCAGCCCTGTTACCACAGCAAAAAATATCCATCTAACTGCCGTTGTTACCTCATCTGCCGACCACCAATCCAGCATGCCCATACGCGCTTCGCCCCCTTTTGCAGCCCTTCATTCGGACAAGTTCATAAGCGCTTTCTTTCAAAATACCGCGGTGCTCCAGTATATGAGCCCGTTAGCATGAACATGCCGCCCCTTTCGCCGCTTTGGACGGTCTATTTGGCCGTGTTGCCTCATATCGTAGCACTGATGGAATTTGGGTAAGCCGGGCCTTGCAGCACGGGATATTGAGAGGCATGGAGATGTTGGAATTACAGTTTTGGAGGAGGTTATGCTGCGATGCTGAACATTGTCGTTCTACTAAAGCAGACGTTTGATACGGAAGAAAAAATTTCGGTAAAGGACGGCGCGATTGCGGAGGCAGATGCCAAACTCGTCATTAATCCTTATGACGAATATGCCCTTGAGGAAGCGCTGCGCCAGCGCGAGCAGCATGGCGGCGAGGTTCGTGTTATCTCCTGCGGCGGCGACCGATCGGAGGAAGCACTGCGAACAGCGCTTGCGATGGGAGCGGACGAAGCTATTCGGCTGGACATTGCAACCGTGCCGGGGGATGACAGCTTCGCACTGGCTGCTGCACTCGCAAAGGTGATCGAGCCGCTGAAGCCGGACCTGCTGCTGGCCGGCTTATTCGCCGTCGACAGCGGCTCCGGCAGCGTTGCGCTCCAGATCGCGGAGCGGCTGGGCCTGCCGCATGCTTCATCTGCGGTGAAGCTAGGCATTATTGGACCGGATGAGGCGAAGGCATCCGGCGAGCTGCCGGCAGGAGCTGCGGCGGCGGAACGGTTCGCGGTAGTGGAGCGTGACGTGGAAGGCGATACGGAGACGGTCGTCATCCCGCTGCCCGCGCTGGTCACGGCGCAGCAAGGCTTGAACGAGCCGCGCTATCCGTCGCTGCCGGGCATTATGAAGGCGAAGCGCAAGCCGCTCGCCAGGGTGGCGGCGGCCGCGAGCGCGGACGAAGGCGCGAGAACATCGCGCGTTGAGCTTTTCCCGCCGGCGCCCCGCGCTACGGGCCGGCGTATCGCGGGAACGCCTGGCGAGCAGGCACTCGAGCTGGTCCGCCTGCTGCAGGCGGAGGGGCAGCTGCCGCAGTAGATGCAAGCGTGACGGGATTGCCGCGCTCGCTTGATGCATGCCGCCGTTAATAGTTAAGGCGATTAATCGGTATTAAGTTTGCGGGAACAGACCATTTGGGCGGCGGCTTTTCTCATTCATCTATTGTTAAGGTTCCCTCAGGGGCCTTAACGCGGCACGCGCAACGCTTTTCAGCCAGTTAAGGTCTCCAAAGGAACCTATGCTCACGTGAACAGACACTTTGGCGGTAATATTGCTGCTGTTTCAATCGTTAAAGCCCCTATGGGACCTTAACATGGCTCGCGCCAAGTTTATTCAGCTTGATAGGGTCTCTGAAGGACTTATTCTTGCGGGAGCCAGTTACTTGTCCACCGCCAACTAGCGATGCCAGTGATATGACCCTGTCAGGGTCTTATCGCCCATTCTTCTACCGGATTTATTCAGATAAGACCCTGCCGGGGTCTTATCTCGACCGCAGCAGCCGTAAATACATCGATTACTAGAAGAAACCATTGAAATAAGACCCTACGAGGGTCTTATTCGATACGATGACTACTCGATCTGAGGCAATAAGGCACTCACAGGGACTTATTGCCCCCAGAAGGCGGGTACCAAACAAAGGTTACTTCAGCAACGTTTGAGTTCAGAGAGAAGCTGCAGTTATCACTGCAACAAAGGAGGAATTACAAATGGGAAGAACAATACTCGTCTTCGCCGAGAGCCGGGACGGCAAGCTGCGCCGCGTGGCGCTTGAGGCACTTGGCGCAGCCCGGCGCCTCGCAGGCGGAGACGGCTCGGTCCATGCCGTCCTCGCCACAGCCGGCGGCGCGGCCGATGAAGCGGCCGAGCTGGCTGCGCGAGGGGCAGATGTCGTCCATATTGCGGACGACCCGGCCCTTCGCGCCTTCGCGCCCGAGGCGTACATCGCCGCCCTGCGCGCAGCAATGGAGGCGGTGCGGCCGGACGCGTTGCTGCTCGGCCATACCGCCATTGGGCGCGAGCTCGCGCCCCGCGTGGCCGCGGCCTGCGGCGCCGGCCACGTCGCAGACGTCACCGCCATCGATGAAGAGGATGGCGTATTTACGCGGCCGATCTACGCCGGCAAGGCGTTCGAGCGGCGCAGCTTCACCCCAGGCCAGCCGTGGGTCGTCACGGTTAGGCCGAACAACTTCGAGCCGGCCGAGACCCTGGCGGCCGGCGAAGCTCAAGGCACCGTGCAGGCGCTGCCGTTCACGGTGCCGCCGCTCCTGACCGCCGTGCGCTCGCTTGTGCGACGAGCTGGCGGTCAAATCGATCTCGCCGAAGCCGACGTGGTCGTCTCCGGCGGCAGAGGCGTGCGCAGTGCAGCGGGCTTTGAGCCGCTGCAAGCGCTGGCGGGCCAGCTCGGCGGCGCAGTTGGCGCCTCCCGCGGCGCCTGCGATGCCGGCTATTGCGGGTATGCCCTGCAGATCGGGCAGACCGGCAAGGTCGTCACGCCCCAGCTCTATATCGCCTGCGGCATCAGCGGCGCGATCCAGCATTTAGCCGGCATGAGCCAATCGCGCGTAATCATCGCTATAAACAAAGACCCCGACGCTCCCATCTTCAGCGTCGCTGATTATGGCATTGTCGGGGATCTATTCGAGGTTGTTCCATTATTAACAGATGAGTTCCGCAGAACGCAATCTGGTTAATCATTCTGTTAGTTAATCATCCATGAAGTTAATCACTCTGTCAGTTAATCATTCTACAAGTTAATCACCCAACTCTAACGAATCCTCAGTCGCTTATTCAGCCTCAAACGCCGCTCGCGGAATTCTAACGAATCGTAATAGTGTTATTTTCGTGATAATGCCCACCATATTCACCTAAATCACCAAATAGCGATACGAGGACTCGTTAGATTCCAAAAGCTGCCCCAAACGGGTAAATAACGATACCAGGATTCGTTAGCCGCCTAGCCCAGTCCGATGGGCTAGTCAGACAACCTGGTTTACCGCCGACCAGACCAATCCGATGGGCTAGTCAGACAACCTGGTTAACCTCTTACCCCGTCCAGTCCGAGGGCTAGTCAAACAACCTGGTTAACCGCCTACCCCGTCCAGTCCGACGGGCTAGTCATACGCCCTGATTAACCGCCTAACCAGCTCAGTTAACCTGCTCCACCCACAGAAAAGGCGCGTCCCCCAGGGAACGCGCCTTCTCATCATTCAGGCAAAATCTGGACGAATCTCCCGGATACAATCCGGTGATTCATAAGCCTCATCACCAACAGCATTCGTCACTGGATAAGCCCGCATCCGGTAGCTGTCCATCGGCTCGAGATGCTTACGCAGCGAGCGGAAATCCGAAATACGCGGATTCAGCCAGTCCTCTATGCCCTCTTCATCCATAATAATCGGCACGTTAGGCTGCCATTGCGACATCGTACCCGAAGCCGGCGCCGTGATCATCGTAAAAGCACGCACCTCTTGCCCGCTGTAATTCCGCCATACGTCGAAGAAGCCGGCGATACCAAACAATCCCTGATTCGGCACAACGATGTGCATAGCACGGGAATCCTTTTCCTTCTGACCCTTCTGCCAGCCGAAGAAGCCGCTGCAAGGGACAACACATCTTTGCTTCCGAAGCATCCGCTCGAAGAAAGGCTTGTTTGACAGCATCGAGCTGTCCGCATTGACCGAATCCTTTGCCCAGAACGGGAAAAGTCCCCATCTTGCATCATGCATCGTGCGCAGACCCCAGCGGTCCGTCATTACGATCGACACCGTTTGGGTCGGTGCCACATTAAATCGGTTCGTATAACAGTTAATTAACTGTTCCACCTTAAAAGACTCAATCATATCTCCAACATCTGCTGTAATGGAATAACGTTCTATCATGCAATATAACCCCCTGTGCTTTTTACCAAGTATTTGCTTAAGCACAGGTTGATTATGCGTTAATATCCCATTAATTCGTAAAACGTTTGCGGAATTTAAGCGGCGGCATGCCGGTCTGAGCAGCAAAAAGTCTTGAGAAATGCGGCGTCTGCCTGAATCCGGTCTCCTCTGCCACCCTTGCGATTGGCCAATCTGTCTTGATCAGCAGAAGCTTCGCTTGGTCTAAGCGGTAATACAGCAAATATTGCTGCGGTGTACAGCCAAATACCTCCGTCATACAACGGGTTATATAATTGGTATGAAGCTGAAGCGCTTCGCTCAGCATCGTATTCGTAATAATGCTTCGATAGTTCATTTTCAAATAAGCAGCAGCCCGCTCCGCGACGGAGACGCCAGCTTTTGCCGCATCCGAACGCCAGCCTTCATCAAGCATCTGCAGCAAGTGGAGAAAACGCTGCTGACGCTCCCAAAAAGCGCCATGCGAAGAGCTTTGCGCTGCTTCATGCAGCTGGGAGAATAGAAGCTTCGCTTCGTCCGGGAACGATAAATGCATTTTTTTCGGCAGACGGATGGCATAGGTGTAATAATCTCCGCGCAGCGAGCCTTGCTGACTTCCCTCGGTTTCCTCCCAGGCCCCTACCGTCTGAAAATGTACCCAGTCAAAAACCGTATCCTCTTGGCAGGGCTTATAGGAATAATGCCAGCGGTCTGGCCGAAGAATGAGCACATCCCCCGCATTCAGCGTCCACCGTTTGCCCTCCTCGGCGATGTAAAGCGACCCCTGCTGGACAAATAACAGATCAAACACGCCTAGATTCGTCCGGTTCGGATGCTCCTCCCCCGCGTGATAGGTTCTTCTATTTGACTCTATGAAAAACGGCAGCGGCGGCGACCGAAAAGTCAGCAGCAATTCCTCCGACACAAAAACCTCTCCTCGTTGTCTAGTTGTGTGTGTATGTATGCAAAAAATCCTTAAAGCTATTGCCATGTTACATAAATCAACCCTATTTGTCTACAATATTCGACAGATGCTCTAGAAGTCTCCTCATCCCTGTCATTCTATGAAAAAATAGCCCTGCTCCTCTGTTAGAAGAGCAAGGCTATTATCTTTACATCATAACGGCTTCAGCCGTCTCTGCCTGTCCTATGCATTCTTCAAGAAACGGACAGCGGCGGCATTCTGCTGATCCTTGCGTTTTACGAATTTGCATCGGCTCCGAAGCAGCCTCAGGCATTAAGCTTGTGACAAGCTTCATGTAATCAATTGACCCTTGGAGCGATTCCTGCGTTGGATGCGTCACTAGCCGATTGCCGCTTAGCACAGACAGCACCTCGATCTGAAGTGGCAGCCTGCCGAATGCACTCGCACAAAAAACAGCCGTCAAATGCTGAAACAAAGCAATCATATCTTCGTCCTCATCGACGATATATTTGCGCACAATATAATCAGACGGTTCTCCATCCTCACTTCTAAGCACAAGCTGCAAAATTTGCATCAGCTCCACCTGAAGCTCCTTCACGAATACTTGATGCTGTTCGAACAGGATAAGGGGAGAATCGCTCTTATCTTCCATTAGTAATAAATGAAGGCCATCGATAAGGCGTTGCTTGATTGACCAATAATGCTCCTCCGACTCAAACTTGAATACTTTGTTCGTCCACCATCGCTCCAGAATAGCTGGGATGGAGAACCAAGGCCGTTCCATCTCTGGCGTCGAATAAAAAGCATGCACCACATGGCTGACTGCAAGCTGAGAAAGCTGCATCCAGTTCACGTCCGTCTTCATTGGCGGTTTGGTACCCTGCCGTTTTATGTATCGGTATGGGCATCTTAATAACTCTTCCAGCTTATAATCCTCGATGATCGTTCCTTTTGCTATCGCGCTAATACCCGGTCACCTCTTCCGGTTGGATCTAATTCAACGCCGGCACAGCGCCTGCAACCAGTCGTCCTACTGCTTGGCATTTCTTCAACTCTTCCTCCGACGGGGTAAACTCTACCTTCACGCCCTCTGCTACTAATTCCGCGCCCAGCTCCTTCAGCCTCTCCCCAATCGTATCGACTGCTCCGCAAAAGATCGGGTAGGATGAGTCTCCTGAGCCAAATACAGCAGCCTTTCGCCCGCTTAGATCAAGAGCGCTCATCGCTTCATAGACATCAAGGAATTCATCAGGCAATTCGCCGTCTCCCCAAGTATAGGCTCCAATGGCAATTCCGTCATATTGCACAAGCTCAGAAGCTGTTGCGTCAAAAACATCCCGCAGGACAACTTCAGCCCCTGCTTCTCTTGCCCCAACGGCAACCGCACCTGCCATCTCTTCGGTGTTCCCCGTCATACTTGCATAAAGTACAATGACTTTCGCCAATCTCCCGTACCTCCTATTTCCCCTGTAAGAAAGTAATTTAAATATCTAAATATTGAATGCCTTGAAATAAGGTCGCCATATACAGCCTTCCATCATGAAGCTCTACATCCGTCACAGGAACTCCAAGCTTAACCGAGAGCAGCGAGAAATGACTTTGAATCTGGCTGAGCCGGAATAAACCGTGATCCGTACACACATAAGTATCGATACCAATAGAGACGACAGAGAAAATAAACTTGCCGCTGAAGCGGATTCGGTCGAACCGGCCCCTTTTATCCCCAACCAGCAGCTCTCCCTTATCGCTTGCCCCAATTAGGTACCCTCGGAATACAGATAGGCTCGTAACCGCCCGTTGCAGTTCAAACTCCGCCCATTCATCCATAAACCGGTCATAGAGCGAAATGCCGCTCTCATGAGCAACAACCAGATATTGCGGCAAATTCATAAAATCGTACACCCGTTTTTCCGGACAGGCGAACTTCTGCCATTCCCCGCGAATCTCCGCCCATAACCCGTATTCCGTCGCCGCATAACCGGTTCCGCCTAACAGCCGATATTGGAAGCAAGGGACAGCTAGTCCCGTATCTACCCATTCTTCCTCATCGAACATGTACAGCCCTTCGCTCGTGCACGCATGCAGGACACCGCTGTGCAGCTGGAGCCGGTTCACACTGGCATTCTCCGGCATTCCGGCACCCAGCTTGTTCCACTCGCCAAATTCATTGATTTCATACACTCCATAACCAACAGAGGCAGCAAGAATGGATTCCTGGCCCACCCGCACGGAGGAAAAGGGGAACAGCATCCAGTTCCATGGCTTCCCCTCGTGATTAATCACTTCTTCTGTTTGCTCCGGCTGCTGCCCGTTAGCGTTAAATCGACTTTCCTTCATTATTGAACCAGCTCCAATGCTATGTGATGCCCTATCGTTTAGGCTTACTTGTTATGTTCTTTCCGTTCTTGATCAGCTGCATGAATTGTGATCGACTTCACCGTCCATGGGCTGCTTACCCGCTCCTCATGTTCTCTACTTTGGTTCGGCTTATTTTGCGTCATCGACTGCCTTTTCTTCACAACCATTTCATACAACAAACCCAATGTCAGAACCTCCTTTATGCTGCACCTAAGCCTCTGCCCGATAAGTAATTGCTTCTGTAGTTACAGCTGCATGCTGTCTAGCAACGCTCCAGTTTGTCCTCTTGATCTCTGCCGACTATCCACCAGGACCAAAATTCCATTATATGCTATTGATAATGATTATCAGTTTCGTTATATTCATGATAACCATTCTCAATGGCACTGTCAACTGTACCCAGTACCTATTCCTATCTGCAATTATTTCGACGCGAGAAGCAGCAATGCATATAGCGTGACTACTCCCGCTCGCAATTGCTGTGCGTAATGTTACAATGTATGCCCGCTCCCGCCAAAATATCTGTCTTCCTGACAAATTTCATTAAGAACTTGTCAGCTAGGCTGCATTTTATGCAGTATAATTCCAGCTATCGGGTGACGTACGCGTGCTATGTTGCATTTCCTCATACATTCAATTTGCCACATTCAGCACCTGCCGTGCCTCGTTTGGGCGGATAATACTGTATAAAATACAGCCAAGACACCAAAGCTCGCCTCCAGGGTGAAGTGTGCTGTATAAAATACAACATAGCCCATGAAAACAGGCTGAAATTCTTAGGCGAAGGTTGGACTTGGGGCAATCGATCGGGGATCGAGCATCGAGCATCGGGCCCAGGTCTCGAATGGGACTGAGCAACGCCCCTTCGTGCGATTGCACAGAACTACAATACTGTGATTACATACAAAAAAAAGCCGATCTTGAACCTGGGGTTCAAGATCGGCTTACGACTTCTATTGGTTCCAGCGGTACGTGCCAACTGTGCCGGCTGGGAGTGCTGCGATGAACTGCTGGCCATCGCACAATACGCGGAACGACTGCTCTTCTTGCGTCTGGTTGATCACGACTGTTACAAGGCTGTCGTCCGGATTGCGGAAGGCGACGTTTGTTACGGTCTCCGCTGAGCCGTACGTGCTGCCGATTCGGTATGCACCTGGTTCAACAAACCGGGAATACTGCGCGAGCAAGTTAAATTCCGGTGTTCTCCAGTAACGGTTAGGCTGCGCGGCATCCTGTACGAACATGGTTGGACCCGGCTGCCCCAGCCATTGGTGAGTGCCAATCTGACTGTCCAGCATCGTCACCCATGCGTTGTAGCTGCTGGCATAGTTGCGGAAATACTGTGCCATACGGTCAGCTCCTGCTGTGCCCCACAGCGAGCGCTCAGTCAAATAGATCGGCTTCTCTGGGTAAGCGGCATGAATCTCGCTCATAACTTCCGGCGAACCGTCATAATCATGCAGAGCGATCCCGTCTACCACGTTATATCCTTCCGAATCATTTAAAATCGGCGTCACATAACCCATAGCATCGGCAAAGTTATGATCGAAGATCCATAGCTTTGTCGATAGGCCATGCTCTTCAAATTCACGCTTCAGTGCAATCGCCAGCTCAAGCTGACGTTCGGGCGACATATAGCAGCTTGGATAATCGGTCTCAAGAAGCGGCTCGTTCTGCATCGTCATCGCACCAACTGGAATACCCTGCCCCCCGAAGGCTTGAATAGCAAGACGGTAATACTTTGCCAATGCCGCCGTATACTCCGCGCCTTCCTTCAAGCTTCCCCGCTTCAAATTACCGTTTGTCTTCATCCAGGCCGGCGGACTCCAAGGCGAAGCAAAAATCTTCGCATTAGGCGCTGCCTTAAGCAGTGCCTGCACCGTCTCTATAATAGAAAGGTCAACATCCTTCTGAATGGAGAAATGCTTCATGTCGAAGTCCGTCTCTCCCTCAGGAAGATCATTGTACGTATAGAAAGGCTGAGCTGTAAAATCCGATGTCCCTATTGTAATCCGGAATAGATTAAAGCCAAGACCCGATTCCTTGTCAGCAAGCTGCTGAATGAAGCTGGCACGGGTTGCCGCATCCATTTTCGATAGATTATTAATCGTGGTGTCCTCTACCGATGTACCAATCCCAAGCATTTGCTGATAGGTGTGGG
Organism: Paenibacillus sp. YAF4_2; assembly: GCF_052113225.1. Lineage (NCBI taxonomy): Bacteria > Bacillati > Bacillota > Bacilli > Caryophanales > Paenibacillaceae > Paenibacillus > Paenibacillus sp. YAF4_2. The sequence continues at coordinate 362,478 of NZ_JBFRCT010000005.1, read as the reverse complement.
CAGGCGTGACGAGAATGGTTGGCAGATCGGATGCAGAAGGAGCCGTTAACGTAAGCTTTGGCTGCACGCTTAGAGCATAAGCAGGATCTGCTGGCCCTTCAAACCAGCGGGTGTTCCCTGGAGTCATCTCTGAGCTAAGCCATGCTTCAACTTCTTGCGTTGTAACGGCAGATTTGATTAAAGTAGACATTCTGTTTCCTCCTCTAGCTTATACACTAAGTTATTTGCTGTCTGTTCCAGGCCATACGAATGTCGCTGCAGCACCTGCAGGCATCGTATAGGCGAACGACTTGCTGCCAATCTTAACTGTCAATTCCTTATCTGCACTAGCCGCATTTAAGACGACTAACACGATGGAACCGTCAGGATTCTTGAAAGCAACCTGTTCAATCTCTCCGCTGACCGATGGGCCGGATTCAATCCGGTATGCACCAGATTTTACGAATTTGCTGGCATGACCAAACGAATAGTATTCGGAGTTATATGTCACATCACCAGAATTTTGGTTAATCGTGACAACCCCCATACAATCCTTGCAGCCACCAATCGTTGGACCATAGTTCTCATCAAGCGCAAGGTTCCACTTAAGAACCACCTTCGACCAGTTGCGTGTTGCACCAATGATCAGGTTTTCCATATCCCATTTCAGATTGCCTCCGAAATCCGTCGACCACGCTCCGCCGCTGCTCTCCGTGAAATAGAGATTTTTATCAGGATGCGCATCATGTACTTGTGCCTGATTGCCAACCTCACCGGCATAGCCATGGAATGCAGTGCCATCCACAACCTGCAGTGCTTCTGGGTCGTTCAAAATGGTTAGCGGATAATAGGGCTCCTCCCAGTTATGATCCCAAATAACAATCTTGGATTTGATGTTGTTCTTCTCAAAGGCAGGGCCAAGGTAATTCTTAATTAGCTCAGCTTGTTCTACCGGTTCCATTCGCATGCCAGGATAATCCTCCGGCGTATAATGGGGTTCGTTTTGAGGAGTAATGGCATCAAACGGTACGCCTTCTGCCTCATATGCCTGGATGATTTTCGTCAAATAATTCGCAAACGGCTCATAAGCATCTGGCCTCAAGCTGCCGCCAATGACAGAATCACTGGTTTTCATCCAGCCCGGAGCACTCCAAGGAGTACCCATCAGCTTCAAATCCGGATTCATTTTCAACGCCTGTTGAAGAGTTGGAATGATATACTCCTTGTCATGATCGATAGAGAATTTCTTCAGCTCCGGATCACTTTCCCCTGCAGGCATATCGTCAAAGGTATAGTTCTCTAACGCAAAATCAGAAGCGCCAAGCGGTACGCGCATATAGCTGATACCAATACCCGCCTCATAATCAAACAGCTTGTTCATCAGCTCTTCCCGCTGCGTATCATTCAGCTTGTTCGCAATCAGCCATGCCGAGGAATCCGTTAGGGAAGCGCCAAAGCCATCCATCTGTTGGTAGACCGTGTGGTCATCAATTGTGATAACCGTCTCGTCTAAGTCCTTTGCTCTCGTCAGCTTCAGAGAATCTTCCTGCTGGAGCAGCTTGCTCTGATCCGGTGTGGTTAGCCATACTTGCACTTGCCCAGCATCGGATCCACCTGAATTGCCACTGCAGCCCGCCGCCAGCAAAGATACTAGAAGGAGCGGAAGTACCACACTGCTAATTCGTTTCATTAACTGCTCCCTCTGCTTGCTTGCCAAAACCACCGTTATGCTGCGTAATAATTCCATAATCTCGACGGATAAGCAATGCTACCGGCTTCTCGGTCTTGCGGTCCATATGAATAATGCCAAAAGTGTCGATCCAGTTATTGTGGTTCACATACCAGTCATACACAATCCAGAAGTCGATCCCCGCTACATAGCCATCCGGATTCAAGTGCCCTTCTGCATTGACCGTCCCTTGTTCCATCAAAGCTCGCATCGTCTCTTCATAAGTGACGACCTGCTCCCCTTCATTACCACCGGAGGACCAGTTCCCAAATTCCGTATTCAGAATCGGCTTGTCAGGGAAAAGGCGATGAGCCTCTTCAAGGAACTGCTTTGTACCTTCGTAATAGGTGCCGCCATGGAAAATACCAAAGTACATCGTCCATGCCGCCACATCAAGTGGTGCCATTGACGGATCATGTGGGCCTGGCTGATCGGCCGCCGAGCTTTGCGTCAGCAGACGTCCATCGTTGTAGTTCTCTCTCAGATCCGCTACAAGACGCTCGTTATAAGCGAGGCGCAGCCAGACATCCTTCGATTCATTTTGCGTACTCCACATGATAACGGATGGGCGGTTGTACTGGGAAAACACCATCTCCCGCCACATTTGATCAGCGAGACGTTTCTCCGCTTGTGCTTCGTAATGCTCGGTCTCGAACTGCCACAGCGGAATTTCGCTCATCGCAAGCAGTCCCATCCGGTCCAGCAGCAAATACGTGTAGACATGGTTCGGATAATGCCCCGTTCTTACCATATTGACGTTTAGTGCTCTGATCTGTTCCAGGTCTTCCCGGATCCGATTCCAAGCTGCTGTCCGGCCTGTATCCGGCCATTCTTCATGGCGGGCAATACCAGCCAAAAAGACGGACTGTTCATTCAGCAAAATTTTTGTCTTATCCGTACCTACCGTCCGAATGCCGAACTGGGTGCTGAAAATATCCTGTGCCAGCAGATCCGTGCCAACAGACGTCAGCGTAAATGTTGCAACATACAGATTCGGCTGCCATACCGACCACAGCTTCGGATTCTGTACCGTTACTTCGAACCGTACAACCCTCACCTCACCCGGCTGAAGCAGCAGTTCACTTTCACTTGTCATGGGCTGGTCCGTAACAGCCGTCACGCCAGTTAACGTGGAAGCAAGCGGAGAAGCAAGGAAATTCGGTGCTTCCGAGTCCACTTCCAGCAGACTGCCTTCAAGTCCAACCTCTACCGCATCAATGCCGCGGTTATGCAGAACAACCTTCACGTCCAACTTGCCTTGCACGTCCTGCGGGATAATATCTGCCCGAACAATTGCAGCACTAGGCGTTACTTCAATATAGAGATCATGAATAATACCGGTGTAATTGAAGAAATCCGTACCAGCAACTGCAGGAATGGTATCGACTCTGCTGCCCCATGGCGGGTTATCAACGCGAATCCGAATCTCGTTATCATCTGCGCGGAGCAAGTTTGTAATATCGAAGGCAAACGGAGTAAATCCGCCCTCGTGATTGCCGATCCATTGCCCATTCAGCCAAATATCTGCAACATAGCTAATACCAAGCGCCTTGAGCGTGTAGGCATATCCTTCATTTTTACTCGCAACCGTGAACGTTCTGCGGTACCAGACACCATCTTCATAGGTTTCCGCTGCATTCGCTTCCGCTAATCCAGTCAATGCATTTTCCGGTGAAGGGATGGCGTGCTTCTGCCATTGCGCTGTAGAAGCCTCGCCTACATACTCCCCTTCCCGCTTCTCAAGCTCAGCCAGCCAGTCAGCACTACGTGGTGCCAGTGAGAAATCATGATCCATAGCCAGGCGGCGTTTCAGCCACTTCCCATTCAAAGCGATATTCGCTCTTGTTTGTGGTTCAAAGGAAGGCACAGGCATCCCATTCTGGAACGGAATGTTCACGCCGTTAATCGTTTCTAACGTTAAAGTTGTTTTCAGCATGATGTCTCTCCTATCTCTATTTTTCTGTAAAGCAAAAGGGGGAGAAGGACGAATGCGCACTCTATCCCTGCGCACAGGTCACTTACATCCCCCTTGGTCATGCAAAGCCTATTACTTTATTCCTTGTGCATCAAAAGAAGCGTTTGCTTGCTCTTGAACATATTTCAGTACTTCATTCACGCCAGCCGCTTCAAGCTGTTTGCGGTAAGTCGCAATCGCCTTATCCACGTCCGGAACAAGACCCATCATCAGAGGCATGCCGTACTGCTGGATAACCGAGTTTACAGCAGCTTGCTGCGATTTAACCGGATTGTAGTCCATGATAACTTGAGCGAAGATGTTTGGTTTGCTTTGCGATTTAAACTCTTCCAGCAAAGCGTCGAAACCTTCCCAGCCGCCGGCTTGTTTCTTACGTTCCATCGACTCTACACGCAAGCCCCAAGTTGCAATATCATAGCCGATAAAGCCTTTAGCAGCTACGCCTGCAGGAGGTGTAACGATGTGTTTGCCATCAGCGTCCATCGAGTAGTGAGTACCTTCAAGACCGTAGTTGATCAGGTCATAGTACTTCGGATCGTTACGCAGTTTGTCCAATACCATCAGGGAACGTTCTGCATTTGGTGCGCTTTTCGGAATCGCCATTGCATTGTTAACCGACAGTGTAGGCATTGTCAGGTTTTTGAAACGGCTGAACGGGAAGTAGCCCATTTTAATTTCAGGGTTCGAAGATTGCAGACCTGTAATGAAGCCGCCTGCGCCTGGAGCATTACGCCAGTATGCAGCGCCTTGACCTGTTTTAATTGCGTCACCAGCTTCTTTTTGGTCCGACAGCGTATCGGATTTCCAGAAGCCTTTTTGTGCCCAAGTTTTCATTGTTTTTGCCCACTCCTCGAACTCTGGAGTGAATGGATAAGCTACGATATCGCGAGGAGTATCATATGATTTCGATACGATGACGCCGCTGTCGCCGCCGATTTGTTGGAAGCCTTCATAAGATTTGAACATGGTAAAGATTTCGTTGTATGCTTTGCCATTGATTGGCGTTATGTTCTTGGATTTCTTCACGCCTTCGAGGTAAGCCTCGATGGAAGCAAGGTCTTTAATCTCAGGAAGACCAAGTTCTTCTCTCCAGTCCTCACGGTACACAAGGCCATCCGGTGTATATTCTGGATAGGTTGCTGGAACGGCATAGATTTTATCGTTAACTGTTGCTTCTTTCCAATCTTGCTCGGATACGCTGCTCCAAGTCGTAGGAGCGTAAGTTGGCAAGAGATCATTCAGAGGCATAAACGCACCTTGGTTCGCGAATTTATAGAAATCCGCCCACGAGGAAGCGAAGAGCATATCAACTTTCTCTCCGGAAGCAAGAAGCAGGTTGTATTTCGTCTGCCAGTCTGTCCAAGTTGTAAAGTTCAGCTTAATCGTTGTGTTCAGATCTTTCTCGAGCATTTTGTTAAGCTCAGCAGTAACCTTTGCTTGATCTTTTGCAGGATCGCCGAGCAGATACCAGACTAGTTCGACCTTTTTCGAAGTATCCGGTGCTTTTGCATCAGCCTTGTTGGAACCTGTGTTTGCGCTTGCTTCTGTACCTGCGTTTGAACCTGCATTCGTGTTGTTGGAATTGTTGGAACCACATGCTCCGAGCATGCTAGCCATCACAGCTGTCGAAACGAGCAGCGTGCCCATCGTTTTTATCTTTTTCATGGTAATGACTCCTCCTTTTATTTGGTACGCCTATATGTCAGCCGGCTCAAAGCCGGTACTAACCTTTTACCGCGCCGATCGTGAGGCCCTTAACAAAGAACCGCTGTACGAACGGATACAAGAATACGATAGGACCAGTTGCGATAACGGCTGCTGCCATCTTGAGCGTCTCTGCCGGTGGTTGGAAGTCCGGAGACAAGTTGCCTGCAACGTTCGTCTTCAGAACGGCAGCACTTGCCAAGATTTTGTACAGCAGGAATTGCAGCGGGTAATGCGACTCACTTGTAATAAACAGATTCGCCAGGAACCAGTCATTCCAATAACCAAGAGACATGAACAAACCGATTGTGGCAAGACCAGGGCCCGAAAGCGGAAGGATCAGCTTCAGGAAAATCGTAAATTCGCCTGCTCCATCAATCTTGGCCGATTCAACGATCGAATCCGGTATCGATTTCATGAAGTTCTTCATCAAGATAATGTTCCAAGCGCTAAGGAGCGACGGAAGAATAAGTGCCAGATAAGTATCCTTCAAATCCAAGTGCTTCGTAATCAGGATGTACCATGGAATAAGGCCACCGCTGAACAGCGTCGTGAAGTAGATGAAGAATGAAAGCTGATCCCGATATTTGAAATCTTTGCGCGAAAGAACGAACCCGCCCATTGAAGTCAGGAACAAACCTACTACGGTACCAATGACAGTGATCATAATCGTGACACGGTAGCCGTCAAAGATTTGCTTAGGATTACTGAAAGCTGCCTTATATGCATCCAGAGAGAATGTTTCCGGTATCAGCTTAAAGCCCGCTTTCACAATCTCTATCTCCGGCGTAAAAGAGCCGGAGACAATCAGAACGAATGGCAGCAGGCACAGCACTGTCAAGATGGTAATCAACACGTAACCAATGATATTAAAGACGACTGTTGCTTTTTCCATTTTCATTATGTCGATCCCCCTTCTAGAACAGTGCGTAGTCCTTCTGCACTTTCCGAATAATATAGTTAACCACAAGAATTAACACGAACCCAAAGAGTGATTGATAAAGGCCAGCTGCAGTACCCATACCGATATCGAAGTTAACCGCGAGTGAACGATATACGTACGTATCGATAATGTCCGTTGAGTTGTAGAGCATACCGTTGTTACCGATAATTTGATAGAACAGGTCGAACTGTCCTTTCAGGATACCGCCCAAGCTAAGCAGGATGAGCAGGATGAATGTCGGAATTAGCAGCGGAATCGTAATATGTTGGATGCGCTTAAAAATGTTCGCGCCATCAATTTTAGCTGCTTCATGGTATTCATCGCTGACACTCATAATCGCTGCCAGATAGATGACTGTACCGTAGCCAAGTCCCTTCCACACATGGAAGAAGACGATAATGTATTTCCAAGGTGCCGTGTGCATGTAGAAGTCATACGTTTGAAGCCCCATCGACGTCAGCATCGTATTGATTACACCGCTGTTCGAGAAGAGGTTAAATACGAAAGCCCCTACTAGTACGAAAGATACGAAGAACGGCAGGAACATAATGGATTGCGTTGATTTCTTGAACCATTTGCCCGGAAGTTCGGCAAGGAAGATTGCACAAGCTAGCTGCAGAACGTTACTGATGATAATGAAGGCAATATTGTAGAGCACCGTATTCTTCGTCAGGTTCCACAGTACGCCTGAGTTGAATAGAAACTCGAAGTTTTTGAGACCAATGAATTCGCCTCCGAACAATCCTCCATCAAAGCTGAACCGGGTGAAGGCGTAATACACGCCAACCATCGGAGCGTAGGAGAAGACTACGAAGAATAACAAGGCAGGCGCAATCATAAGGAACAAAATCTTATTCCGGACGAGCTCCTGGAAAAAACCTTTCATACCGACATTCCTCCGTGACATCAAAATAAACTGAAAATGTAATCGATTTCTTTTTACCTCATGAAAATAGTTACTTCGTTGCTTCTTGATCGTCATTCGTACGGATGCGATTAAAGACCGAGGATTCCCGAATGAGCAGCTTGGATTCAACTTTGAAAATCCGTTTGTCCTTAAACACATTGTTGTTCATCTGATCAATAAGCTTCTCTGTGAGCAGAGCTCCCATTGTGTATTTCGGCTGATCAACTGTGCTCAGACGCGGCGTAATGTATTTCGTGAGCCTAATATTATCGACACCTACGATGGCCAAATGCTGCGGCACCTGAATCGATAACTGCTTGCATGCTTTATACACGCCTAATGCCATCTCATCGTTAGCCGTAAAGATTGCCGTAAAGTCTGCATTCTTCTCGCGCAGCCTCATAAAACTGACGTAGCCGCCATCTTCATTAAAATCTCCATTGTCGATAAGATCAGGTACAAAAGGCATTCCTGCATCTCGAAGCGCTTTCATATACCCTTCAAGACGTTCGTAGCTGTCAATCGCATCTGCATATCCGCTAAGGAACGCGATCTTCTCATGTCCCTGCTCAATCAGATGATTCACAACTTCCCTTGCCAGCTTCACGTTATCCGTAAACGCGCATGGGATTAGTTCATGCTCGATATTCCTCCCGATCACGCCAACACTGTAGCCATCCTCCACCAGCCCGATGATTTCTTTGTTTGTCATCTCGGGGGTAACGAAGATCATACCGTCCACGGTGCGGTTCTGCAGCAGCGAAACATACTCGAGTTCCTTCTGCTTCTTGTTCTGTGCATCGCAGATGATGACGTTATAGTCGAGAGAATTCGCCATATTCTCGATGCCTTTAATAATCTCAGCGAAATAAGAAACTTCAATGTCGGAGACGACGACGCCAATCTTCATTGTCTTCTTGGACCGCAGGTTCTTGGCCATCGCATTCGGAGTGTAGTTCATCTCCTGAATAGCTTCAATCACCCGCTTCTTCGTCTTCTCACTAACCAATTCGCTTCGATTCAGCACTCTTGATACTGTTGCTACGGATACTTTCGCTCGATTTGCTACGTCAATGATCTTGCTATCATTCATTTACATCACTTTCTTTTTGCCTGACTTATATACACCGATATTAGCATGGACTGAAATCGATTTCAATCATTTATTTCAGAGATTGTCCGATATTTTTCGGAAAAATCCTGAAAACCGCATAGTACCAAGTGTTTTCAGGGCCAATAGCCCTGCGTTGTGATGCGTTACCGCACGTCATGTTTGTGAAATCGTTCTCATTGTTAAAGCAAATTGGAGCATAAATCACAGTAAACAAGTAAAAGTTAGCGGCAAAATGATAGATTACATGCTGTACATCATTTCACTGCATTTTATTCAATAAGCTTAGGACTTCCCCGCTCTATATTGGATTTCATCCACTCCATTTCGCAATAGCCGCTTAGCGGAGCCCTTAGATTGGATTTCATACAGCGGAATGATCCTTCAACCCGCGGTTTGAGCCTTCATGTACAATTTCTACTGGATCAAATCCAATGTAGAGAAGGTTCTGCCACCCTTGAGCGAATTTCACTGCACATAATCCAACATAGCACGAAACCGTAGACAATAGACCGATAGAAAAAGAGAAAAAGGACTGCCATCGGCAGCCCTCTTTCTGTAGCAGTAAGCTATTAACCTTTACTCACGCATGTAACTAGATGATTCCCGAATGATTAGCTTAGAATGAATCACATGCTTCTTCTGCGGACTGTTATCATTGCCGTGCATCTGATTGATTAGCATCTCCGTCAAATGGGAACCCATCTCGTATTTCGGCTGCTCGACGGTACTGAGAGCGGGCAGCAGGTATTCCGTAATCCGGTTATTATCGACGCCAACGACAGCCATGTCTTCCGGAATGCAAATGCCTTTTTCCCGGCAAGCGCGATAAACGCCAAGCGCCATCTCATCATTAGCTGCATAGACCGCAGTGAACGATTGGTTTCGCTCTCTTAATCGACAGAACGCCTGATAACCGCCTGTCTCCTCGAAGTCACCGTTATCAATTAAGGAAGGCAGGAACGGAATCTTCCCATCCTTAAGCGCCTTCATATACCCTTCCATCCGCTCATAGTTCTCAAGCGAATCGGAATAGCCGCCAATGTAGGCGATCTGCTGATGTCCCTGCTTGACCAAATGACTTACCGCCTCAGTCGAGAACTTAACGTTATCTGTCTTGCAGCTTAGTATTTCATCGTGTACGACTGCTCGACCAACGACGCCAATGACATACCCCTTCTTTACATACTCCTGGATCGTATCATCACTTACTCGCGGTGTAACAAGAACCATACCGTCGACAGTACGGTCCGGCAGCAGATCCAAATACTCCATTTCCTTCTCGATCTGATTATCCGAGTCACAAATAAGTACTTTGTATTTATGAGCATAAGCTTTGTTCTCAATACCTTTAATAATCTCAGAGAAATAAGACACGTTAATATCAGGTACGATAATACCCAGTGTCATCGTCTTTTGGGAACGCAGATGCTTGGCCGCCGCATTAGGATGATAGTCCATCTCCTCAATAGCTTTGAGCACCTTTACTTTCGTTTTCTCCGATACAAGACTGCTCTCATTCAGCACACGCGATACGGTAGCGGCAGATACGCCTGCCCGTTTCGCTACATCCACTATTTTTTTGTCCACGTTATATTCCCTTACTGTAACGTTTTTACTAAATTATATGAATAAATTCTGACAAGTTCAATATGAGTATTATGCATTCTATATGTAAAATAATAACCTTCGCCGCTTAAGCAAAGGTTATTTACAAATGGAGCTGAAGTTTGATGATCATCTGATCGTCTAAAAACTGCATATCCCGAACCGTTATAATACTCGGCAGCTCAATCGGGACCACAATTCTATCTAATCGTTCCCGCCCAAGGTCATAGTCTTTGACAGTAAGAGATTGGGGCTCGAGAATAAGATTTGGAGACTGCCATGTCATTTTATAGGTAGCAAGCATCCCAAGCGGCAGGATATTGCGATAAGTCATATTCAAATGGGCAAGCAGCTTGTTGCCACTGAGCTCAAAACGTGCACCATCCAGCGTCATATCCGGAGGCAGCGTATCCGAATGACCAACTTGTAATTGGCCCTTGATCAGATTGTTCACGTCGGCTTCCGACAGCACAATTTCTGGCTTGAGCTTCTGCACCATCTCGATCGCCTTATCCTTAATCGATACCTGAGTATAAGCCAGATCAAGCTTCTCCGAAGGAGCGACGTAAGATTTCAGCCAGAGACCTGCCCCCGCAAGGATGAGAGCAAACAGCACAATAATAACGACAAACCATTTCAACAAACGCATATAGGGCTTCCTCCTTTTCCCCTACATAAAAGCAAAGTTAGTGCTATAATGAATCATCAATGTTTGTCGAATCGCGACTATTAACGAGGTGACTTATTATGGAATTTCAATCATCCTATTCCACCAAGATTGAGCTTGAAGATATCGTCCATGCACAAATGCATCTTAAGGATGTTATTACCCGCACTCCTTTACAATATAACCGTGTACTCTCCGAGCGTTACGGCTGCAACGTCCTGCTAAAGCGTGAGGACCTGCAAATTGTCCGTTCGTTCAAAATCCGCGGCGCATACCATCTCATGCGTTCTTTGCCGCCTGAGCGTCTCGCAGCAGGTGTTGTATGCGCAAGCGCTGGCAATCATGCGCAAGGGGTTGCTTATTCCTGTCAGGCACTAGGCGTACAAGGTAAAATCTATATGCCAAGCACTACTCCGCGCCAGAAGGTGAACCAAGTTGCCTTTTTCGGCGGCGATTTCGTTGAAGTTATCCTAACCGGAGACACGTTTGATGATGCCTATGCAGAGGCTATTGCCGAAAGTCAGCACAGCGGCATGGCCTTCATCCATCCATTCGACGATCCGAAGATCATCGCAGGCAATGGAACGGTTGGCCAAGAATTAATGGAAGCTGCTGAAACGGTTCCCGATTATGTTCTCACTTCCGTTGGGGGAGGCGGGCTTGCAGCAGGTGTCGCTTCGTATGTGAAGACCGTCTCACCGCAGACAAAAGTCATTGGCATTGAACCTGAAGGCGCCCCCTCGCTCCGTGAATCCCTTGATGCTGGTCAAGTAACGCCGCTCGAGCATATCGACAAATTCGTCGATGGCGCTGCCGTTAAACGGATCGGTGATCTGACCTTCGCCATCTGCCGTGAGCTGCTTGATGATGTCGTAATCGTGCCTGAAGGCAAAGTTTGTACAACCCTGCTTGATCTGTATAACGAGAACGCAATTGTAGCTGAACCTGCTGGTGCCTTGCCGATTGCTGCGCTTGATCTGATGCGCGACGAAATTGCGGGCAAGACAGTTGTCTGCGTCATCAGCGGCGGTAACAACGATATTGACCGGATGCAGGAAATCAAGGAGCGCTCGCTCATCTATGAAGGGCTGAAGCATTATTTCATGCTTAGCTTTCCACAGCGAGCTGGAGCGCTCCGAGAATTCCTTGATGATGTCCTTGGACCAAACGATGACATTACCCGCTTCGAGTACACGAAGAAGCATAATAAAGACAATGGACCGGCACTTGTTGGCATTGAGCTCAAACAGCGAGAAGATTATGCTCCGCTCATCGGGCGAATGCAGAAGAAGGGCTTCCAGTTCGTTGAACTAAATAAGGACCCTGTTTTATTTAACATTTTGATCTAACAAGGTGAAACGGCTGTGCCGTCCTTCGATGGCGAGAATTTAAAATATGTAAACCCTCGGCGCGCCGAAGGCTTACCGCTTGCGTCAATTACCAAGCGTAAGCTTTCGGCGCGTCTCCGCCTGGGCCAGGGAAAATTTCGTCGATACGTTTCAGTGTCGACTCATCAAGCGTCAGCTCTACCGCACGAAGCGAACGTTCGAACTGCTCGAGCGTGCGCACCCCGATAATTGGTGCTGTAACGGCCGGATTGGCAAGCAGCCAAGCCAGTGATACGAGATCCTCCGATTCACCCAGCTCATCGCATAATGCCCCGTAAGCATCCAGTTGATCTTTTACTTGTCCAAAGCGTTCGTTCTTCTCACCACTACGTCTTCCCGAACTACCACGGCGATGACCGCCAGACAGCAATCCGCCATCCAATGGGCTCCATGGGATGACACCAAGACCTAGCGCCTTGGAAGCAGGCAGTACTTCCAGCTCCGGCAGACGGCAGAGCAGGTTGTATTTATGCTGCTCGGATACAAGTCCAAGAACTCCTTTTGCCTTTGCTTCGCCTTGCGCCACTGCAATATCCCATCCTGCAAAGTTACTGGAGCCTACATAGCCGATTTTCCCTTGATGAACGGCTGTCTCGAATGCCCCCCACAGCTCATTCCAGTTCACATTCCGATCAACGTGATGCATTTGGTACAGCTCGATATGATCTGTCTGAAGACGACGAAGCGAACCTTCCAGGTGGCGACGAATTTTATAGGCAGAAAGACCTGCATCACGGTTTGGACCGTCATAAGGATCATGCATGTCGCCGTATACTTTGGTAGCGAGCACTGTTTTCTCACGGCGACCGCCGCCTTGTGCGAACCAGCGCCCGATAATTTCTTCTGTGCGGCCGGAATTCTCTCCCCAGCCATAAATATTTGCTGTATCAATAAAATTAATGCCGGCATCAAGTGCCGCATCCATAATGCGGAAAGCTTCCTTCTCATCCGTGTCCACACCAAAATTCATCGTTCCCAAACACAACCGGCTTACACGAAGGCCCGACTGACCAAGATAGGTATACTTCATTGTCCGTCTCACTCCCATTAGTGAGTTTTCCCCATGCCGAATGAACGAAACAGGAAATTCTCAGATCAAATTTTGGATACATGTCCCATTATACAAAATTAACATGAGAGAACCAACATTATCACAATGCGTTGACATTGGTCCGCTATACTTGCGGCAGGAGGTGTGCATTCATTGGTCCGATATAACAACAGCCATCAGCCTAAGGTGTTAATTCTGTACGCATCGTACGGAGAAGGACATTTGCAGGCCGCTAAAGCTATTCGTGACGCACTCGAGGAACAGGGCAATCACCGAACCGTCATGATCGATTTGATGGCCGAATCCCATCCTTGGCTTAACGAGATGACCAAACGTGTGTATATGAAAAGCTATACGCATATCCCCCATCTATATGGCTGGGTATACGGGGTTACTCGTCCGATGAAGCATAACTCTTTGCTTGGAGGGTTTCTGCACTCCTTTGGCCGTGACAAAATCAGAAAGCTCCTCCAGAAAGAACAGCCCGATGCGGTGATTCATACCTTTCCCTTCTTTGCTCTTCCTGCCCTTCACCGCCGCCGCCTCAAAAAGAAAGTCCTGCCGCAAACAACTATACCTGCCTACACCGTTATTACCGACTTTGACCTTCATCGCCGCTGGGTGCATCCCGGTATTGACCGGTATTTTGTCGCTACAGATGATCTGAAGCAAGAGCTAGGTACGCTTGGTATCCGTCCGGATCGGGTAACTGTCAGCGGCATTCCATTGAAACGCGGCTTCTGTTGTCCGACTCCCACAACGGAGCTTTATGCCAAATACGGACTACAGCCGGATAAACCGGTCATTCTGCTTATGCCAGGCGCACAAGGTGTTATGCCGGATTGTGATGAGCTGTGTGCCCTGCTGCTGGAACGCCACCCCAATGTACAGATTGCTCTCGTCTGCGGCCGCAACAGCCTGCTGCGGGCCGCCATAGCAAGCCGATTCATGCAGCATGAAGCAGTAGAACGCCTTCATCTATTCGGCTATGTAGAGCAGATCTATGAGCTTATGGCTCTAGCCACCTGCCTCGTCTCAAAGCCTGGCGGTGTGACCATTGCAGAAGCGATTAGTGCCGGCCTGCCATTATTCCTTTATCGTCCTGTTCCTGGTCAAGAGAAGCGCAACGCTCGTTATCTGCAAGACAAGGGCGCTGCCCGTATTGCCAGCGATCCGGAAGAACTAGCGGAGGCTATCATGGAGCTGGCTGATGATCCACAGCAATTGCTGCACAGCAAGCTTGCTGTGCAAAGCCTGCAGACAGAAGAGGCGGCAGCGGACACGATTGCCCAGCATATTTTGCAAGAATGCGGTTGGAATACAAAATTTGGTCAACGCTATAGTTAGGGTGAATTTGCAAAGGGGCTTGACCACAAGTGAACAAGATTGGGATGCGTTTAACATGGCTAGGAGCAGAGATGCGGCTTATCTCTGTTATTTTATTTATCGTTGAATTCGTGCGGGGCGCGGTGCTGATCAGCCTGCTCCCCATTTATGGGGCGAAGGTACTTCACCTGTCACTTGATATAATCGGCCTTGCGATTACGGCTCACTATTTGACAGATACACTGCTCAAATTGATTTTTGGCTATTTGCTGGACCGCTTCTCTATTCGATTTGTCGTACGGACAGGCCTATTCGTATCGCTTATCGGAGTGTTTCTGATTCCATTTGCCACTGTGCCGTGGCTGTTCATTATGGCTGCAGCTCTTTATGGGATCGGAATTTCACCGATTTGGATTGTCTGTCTGACGAAGGTGTCCAAGGATAATCGGGCGACGCAGATCGGATTTCTGTACACCGTCTGGCTCGTGGGACTAGGCTCTGGACCCATTGTGTGCAATATTTTGCTCGACTACTATTTGAACAAGACGTACTTTCTGCTTCTTATCCTGTCGGTTATCGGAGCGTTCTTGGCGTTCTTCATTAGCAGCAAAAGATCGGATGAGCCTTCGGTTCAAGCTATGCCGTTAAATCGGCAACTATCGACCTTAGTAGAACGTATAAAAGCTATGCGAATGATTCTGCCCGGAATGATCATGCAGACGGCAGGCGCCAGCATGCTTGTTCCTGTCCTCCCAAGCTTTGCTGAGAAAGGGCTTGGACTAGCTGGAACGCAATATTCTCTCTTGCTGACTGCAGGAGGTGTGTGCGCAGCTGCCGGACTGATTCCGATGGGCCGCTTGTCGGACAAGCTTGGCGGGAAGCACTGGTTTCTAATCATTGGCTTCGCCATATTTGGGATCTGCTTGTCTTTGTTGGCATCGCGGCTTCCATTTTGGTATTGTTTAGTTATTGTGGTTATACTCGGGTTATCTTATGCAGCGATTCTTCCAGCTTGGAATGCTTTGCTTGCTTCCTTCGTGCCTCCGAACCAGGAAGGTTTAGGCTGGGGACTGCTCGCAACGGTGGAGGGTATTGGCGGGATGGTTGGTCCTGTTGCAGGCGGGCTTATTGCCGCTAGCTTCAGCACAAGCTCAGTCATCTGGGTTAGTGCCGCGTTATTTGGAGGTATAGCCTTTCTGTACCTCTTAATCCCGTCATCCAAGTTGATTGGTAAAAGTGGATAACAAGTTCGAATTATTTTCCCGCAAGGGGTGGAGTGGGGTTGTATTCAACAATGTATATGATGGAAAGTATGGAGAAGCTGTATGTCCAGATGAGAAGTCTGGATCTTGAGCATTTGCAGCGGACGCTGGAGAGCTATTCGCAATTCGGGATATTCCCCGGTATATTGCTGCCTCTTCTCGAATCGTTCCTGCCCTTCCTACCCTTGGTCGTTATCGTAGCGGCAAACGCGAATATATTCGGCTTATGGCTGGGCTTTCTGCTTTCTTGGATCGGTGTATCCATTGGAGCGATTTGTGTATTCTGGATCAGCCGTAAGCTTGGGAAGAATGTAAAAGCCAAAATTGAGCGGAGATTCCCTAAGACAGAGAGGTTCTTCAAATGGGTAGATCAGAAAGGATTTACGCCGCTTTTTCTGCTGGCCTGCTTCCCGTTCTCCCCGTCATCCATTATTAATATTGTATCTGGGTTCAGTAAGATCCCATTCCGTACGTTTGTCCTTGCGACTGTACTTGGCAAAGCGGTCATGATTCTAAGCATTTCACTCATTAGCTTCAATATCAGCAGCTTCCGCGAGGAGCCTTGGCGCATCTTCGTCACATGTGCCGTTATCATTATCATGTGGTTCGGCGGCAAGAAACTAGAGTCCCGTTATCACGTGAATTAACCTGTAATTTGTTCCTCTTGCTCCTGACTGCTCATACATAACCTCCTTTCGTGGCAAACTGCTAAAGGATTAATTGCCGAAAGGAGGATGGCAGTATGTCAGGTGAATGGCCGTCCCACAAACAAGTCGAAGCCAGCAAAGCGCAATCATTAGCCGACCGTACCGGTCAAGGTAAGCAAAAGGCTAGCCAAAAGCAGTCCGAAGCAGATACAGCCGCGGTGCCGAAGCACGGATTATAAGCTAAGGGAAGGACGAGTGGCCATGAGCGAGCAAGAGCATCAGCATAATGAAATGGATCCAATGTCGGGCGAGCATGTTGAGGTGTCCGGTGTTTATAAAAATGAGTTAGGCCGCGTGGAAAAGCTTGAACGCGGCGCCGTATTCCCAGCCGATCCGCAGGCCGGAACGACCGAATGGGAGCTTGTCGAGCTTGACTTCGACAATCACCATGAAGGCCGCACCGATCCTCGTCTGATCTCCAAGGATGACGATAATGATCCGGAAGCGCATATGCAGCATCCGCGGCGCCATAAGGGGAGTAATAAGACGGACTTCTAGTTTGTGGTTGGTGGCGGGGCAGCTGGGGGTCGGGATGATGGGAATGTAACTCCTTTGGTAAACCGAATTGCCACTGGATTATCTCCCTGTGGCAATTCTGGTGCTACACAAAGGCAGACGCTCCGCTTCTTCAGGAGATACAATCCCTCTACCCCTCCCCTAGCTGCACAACTCACAAAAATGGCCTCCCTCATTATTTTGAGGGGGCCATTTTTGTGTTCGGCTAGTTACCAGCCGACCGTCGTCTAACCGAACGCTTAACGATGTCGCACATCGTTAAGGCATCAACTAACTCATGATTTCGAGCCCTTAACGATGCGGCGCATCGTTAAGCTCGCTCATTACCCTACTTTTTGCCGTCTTACGACCAATTTCGTATACCTTAACGATGTCGCACATCGTCAAGACCTCAACTAACCCACGTTTTTGTGTCCTTAACGATGCGGCGCATCGTTAAGGACATAAGAACCCTAACACATCAGTACCTGCTTCAGTCCTGATCGTCACGCGTTCACACGTTCCACCCACCGTAACACGGTTTTTGCGACTTATTAGGCTACTCTTGCCCCACGTTCGCACCTTCAACCCACTGTAACACGGTTTTTCCGACTTATTGGGCTACTCTTACCTCACGCTCGCACGTTCAGCCCACTATAACTCGGTGTTTGCTACTTATTGGCCGCGGCGCCTCAGTTGTCGCCGCGACAGGCTAGTCTATTCCCTTATCGCAGCAGGCTCCTCTGCTTGGTCGTCGCCTCTGCGTTCTTCCGCTTCGCCGAGACCGGGGGTGCGCTGCGTGTGATCAACGAGCTTCTCCAGTCGGCGCAGATGGTAGGCGTATTCGAACAACGCGGAGGCGACAAAGATCAGCCGTTTATGCTCATCCGGGTCTTCGCGGATATAGTCCGTGAGGTCGGCAACAAGGCGTGCTTCCCGCTCCTCGCCAGGTTCCATAGAGATGTTTGGCTTCATTTTGTTCTCGAGCTTCAGCACAATGGATTCATGGTACTTCGTCAAATCTTCAATCTGACGGTCGAATCGGACTGCCCAATCCCCAGCCTTTGGTGAGGAGAAATAATGCTCCTCCACTACCTCAAGCAGATCCGAGCCCTTCTGCAGCGCTCTAATCATCTGCTTGGATACGAGAAGCTGGCGCGCATGACTTCTCTTCGCTCTTGCGAGTACCTTGCGCTCTTCTTCGAACAGATTATAGCTATCCTCGAGCTTGCGCAGCGTTTTGTGCAGCTTTTCTTTTTCCTTACGGTATACTTGCTCCTTCATCTCATTCGAAATAGCCGTTCGGAGCAGCAGCGACATCTGTGAGAACGCATGATTCCCCTGCTCGGTGAACTGCCGTCTCGGACGAGGTGGAAACACAAGTACATTAACGACGAATGCCGCCCCCATCCCCGCTAAAACCATCAAAAATCGCTCAAGCGCCAATGTAATCCCTTGACCATGAGCCTCCATAATCGCCACAACGGTTACGAGCGTAACGCCGATGGTGGTCTCCATCTTGAGCCTAATACTTACTAAAATAACAAGAATACATACAAGTCCAACAGCAATCGGCGTTTGCCCAAACAGCTTCATGGCAGCCAGCGCCATCACGGCGCCAAGCAGATTGGTCTGGAGCTGATCCAGCACCTGCTGCCACGAGCGATAGATAGACGGCTGGATCGTTAGAATTGCAGCGACCGTTGTAATAAGCGGTGACGCAAATCCAAACAATCCACTTATGTAAATGGCTAAGGCAACGGCCATTCCTGTCTTGAGCACCCGCGCTCCAATCGTCATACCAACTTCCCCTTCATGAACTTCTTTCCCTTTATTATGCCACAAACCTTAAATTAGCCAAGATTTAACCTGCCACGATCTCAACACCGCGCACAAGCGTAAACGGCTGCACCGTCCTTGAGAGGAGCAGCTGACGTTTCGCGGGTGAAATATAAGCCCAGTATAGGGAAAGCATATACTGGGCTTATATTTTAAAAAAGCCCGAGACGCCCCTCTCGAAGCATCTCGGACCAGCTCAACCTCTCACCCGAACTAAATGGTCCTGGCAATCAGTTCAGACAACTGACGGGCAATTCCTGCCGGCCCCGCCTGAAGCTGCTCTTCGGTAAATCTGCAGCGTACGAACGTCTCATCCATATCAAGTGCCTCTGCGAACAGCCCACCCAGCCCGCGAGCTCTCCGGTCAACCTGTAGCAGCAACTCAAGCTCACGATCCGAAGAGAAGAACATCACTTCCAGCTCATCCAGCTGGCCGCGGAACTGGCTCGTTGGCACAAACTCAAATTCCTGCACGAACGGCATACCGCCGCCGTGGCGAGGAGAATATTCGCATTCGGCATTCCGCAGACGGAACCCGAGCAAATCGAGAGCATGAAGCACCGTATTAATACCGCTTGTAGGCAGTACGTCAATTCGGTCGTTATCCCCTGGATCCACGCCTCCGCGAACATCCAGCTCCGTCTTCACCCAGACTGGCGCACGGCCGATGGTAAGCGGCGTTTGATACGGCAGACGGAACGAGAACGGTACCTCTTTTGTCTCCCCTGCCTGCAAAGTGAATGGAGCGGCGTTGACATGGAAACGTCCGACCTCCCCATGCGCCCTAACTTTATGATCATTACTTTCACGGATGTATTCGGTCATGACCGATATCTGTATCGTGTCTATGTTTTGTGCAACGCTGCCTCCTCGGATATTGACTACACCACGAGCCTCTTCACCAGGTACATATTGCGACTTCTCCAGAAGTGTATCGAGCTTGGCGGAACCAATTCCAATACTGGCCAATAAACGATTAAACATATCATCCATCCCTTCATTCATAATAATAGGATTTATTAAAATTGCCTAAGCCTATTACGGGCGATCGGTGATGGAGGTTGCATTTTATCAGCGTGTTATTTGCCTCTTCCTGGATGCAGACTTTCTATCAGCCGCAAGATCGTCTAATATAGTAGAGTAGATTTTATAGAGCTTAGCAATAGTAGGAAGCATATGCATTCGAATTATTTGTAGGAGGGATTTCTTCATGAAAAAAATTATTCAGGAATTCAAAGAATTCGCCATTAAAGGGAACGTGATCGATCTTGCAGTTGGTGTCATTATTGGCGGCGCCTTTGGCAAAATCGTCACTTCGCTCGTCAACGATATCATTATGCCTCCCATCGGACGGATGCTCGGCGGCGCGGACTTCAAGGATTTGTTCATCAATCTCGGCTCCGACAAGCCTCTGCCGGAAGGCGTTACGATACATACCTTGGCCGATGCGACCAAAAACGGCGTAGCCGTTATCGCTTACGGCCAGTTTATTAACGTATTGCTGGATTTCCTTATCGTTGCGGCTTGTATCTTCATGCTTGTGAAAGGAATTAACATCCTGCGCCGTATTAAGCCGGAGGATGCCGCTGCTCCCGCAGAACCTACCGAGAAGGAATGCCCGTACTGCTTGTCCCAAATTCCGATTAAGGCTACACGCTGCAAGCACTGCACCTCGGTCTTGGAAGAAGGAACAGCCGTCAGCAATTAATTTCATGGCAAAAAGGTGGCTCTCTCCATGGCAGAAGAACGCTTCGATATCTATGATGAACAATTAAATCCGCTTGGCACAGCGAGCCGTTCTGAGACCCATGCGCTTGGCTACTGGCATCGTTCCTTCCATTGCTGGCTGACACGCCGCGAAGGGAACCGCCAATACGTGCGGTTCCAATTGCGGCAAGCCGGGAAGGATACCTATCCCGGCTGTTACGACATTACGGCAGCCGGTCATCTAACGGCCGGCGAGACCGTGCAGGATGCTGTACGCGAGATCGAAGAAGAGCTTGGCGTAGCTGCCCGCTTCGAGGATCTGATCCCGCTTGGTGAGGCACGCAAGGAAATGTCAGGCGAAGTAAGAGGCGTGCCATTCATTGACCGCGAGGTCAGCGACGTCTTTGCGCTTGTATGCTCCTTGCCGCTTGACGCCTTAAAGTTGCAATTCGAAGAAGTGGCGGCTGTATTTGAGGCCGACGTTGAACAGATGATCCGCTTGTTCGAGGGAGAACTGGCGGAACTGATTTGTGAGGGCGTTGAGCTAACGGCTGCAGGTGAGCGATCCAAGGTGAAGCGAGCCGTCCGAGCTGCTGAATTCGTGCCTCGGGAATCGAGCTACTACGCGTCGATAATGCGGGCATTGTGCGATTGTACGTAACGGACACACCGCTTGGAAGCTGCTGCTTGCCGCGGCTGTCCGACCGGACTCCCCAGGCTGCTTCCCAGTTCCGGTACCATTGATCAACCATGCCATGGATGTTGTAGAACTCGGTCTGCCTTGTGCAGAGGTCAAAGTTATCGATCTCCGGGTTGTTATACAATCGCGCAGCGGTGGCGTGGATACAGCCGTGAACACCGCTGTACTCTATAAACCGGCCGAACTCATCAAGCGTGCTGAACGAGCGCGGATTATACATGATCCGGTACAAGGCCTGCTGGTTCATGCACGGTGCCTGCATAATGCCCGCAGGCATCTGCTGCCAGCCGGCAACAACCCGTTTGTCATATCCCACACGGTCAAACCAATCATACACCTTATTAATAAAGTAGCGGTGGAACCGTAAAAACTGCTCACCGAACCCCGGCGGCGGCATTGTTCCCGGCGTCACATGATACTGATGATGCCATACTGTATGCTCCTCCAGCCATTCCCTTGGGAAGTTCGGAATAATAGGCATGCTCATTCGCCTCCTGTGTCAAGCGATATCTTACATATCGTATGCGTAGGCGGATGAATAAGTGTAGAAGTGTCCGGTTAGCCCAAAAAAAGAAAGGCACGGGGGTTCAAT
This sequence comes from Paenibacillus sp. YAF4_2, assembly GCF_052113225.1. Classification (NCBI taxonomy): domain Bacteria; kingdom Bacillati; phylum Bacillota; class Bacilli; order Caryophanales; family Paenibacillaceae; genus Paenibacillus; species Paenibacillus sp. YAF4_2. The sequence goes on along the minus strand of NZ_JBFRCT010000005.1, from coordinate 340,788 downwards.
TCCCTTCATCAGCATTCTTATAAAGCCAGCAACAGCGCGGGTTCCGGGGTTTCGGAGCATCGCGCTTTATTTATTGGCCATGTACTGAAGCCCTCTCACTAAGCTCCATAGTTTCATAGAATAAAGTACGATGTTATAGCGTAGAGCGAAGGAAGTGGCGGTATGTCATGGGAGAATATTACGAATCTCATCGATCCCCGGTTAATGATTGTTGTGGCAGCCTGCTGGGTAATCGGTTATATGCTGAAGCAGACACCGATTGTGCCTGATTGGACCATAGTGTATGCGGTAACGGCGGTAGCCATCCTCTGTTCCTGTCTCATCTTAGGCTTTCATGTGGAAAGTGTACTGCAGGGTATTTTATGCGGAGCCTTTTCCGTGTACGGAAGCCAGCTGGTGAAGCAGACGTTTATAAAAAGAGGAAAGGGATAAAGCCTTTATCGAAGCACTTCGAAGATGAGCGAACGCGGATGAATTGAAAAAGGCACAGCTATCCGAAGAGGACGGCTGTGCCTTTTGTATGTTAGTGCTGGATTACACCGCAGGCTACGCGGCTGCCAGAATTGCCTGATGGGTCTGTCTTATAGTCATCCGCTTTTTCATGAATAACAAGCGCGGTGCCGGCCACTGGAAGCAGCGAGTTTGGCGCCTCTGTGTCGAGCGTTACATTTTTCGAAATAATCTCGGCCTTCACAGTGCCGTCTTTTTCTACCGTAATATTCGGCAGATCGCCGTCATGGAAGCCTTGCGGATTATCAAAGCCATGCTGTTTGTTCTTCGGATTCAGGTGCGAGCCGGCGGATTCGAAGGACGGCGCCTCGCATTTTCCAACATTATGGAAGTGAATGCCGTGAACGCCTGGAGTAAGCCCTTTAGCCTCCAGCTTCAGATGCACGCCGTCCTTTTCCTCCGTCAATACGACAGTTCCAATCTGATTCCCTTTCGTATCGGTAAAAGCAGCTTTTGCTTCCATCACATGACTGCGCGTGTGGTGGCCATGTCCTTGGCTTGCCATTGCTGCACTGGAAAACCCGCAGCTTGCGACGAGGAAGCCAAGCGAACACAGCATCATTGATTTGTTCATGTTATCCTCCTTGGGGCGTAATTTCCAAGTTATCTTTTACCAGGAAGAAGATAAATATTCATTCGTTGCCTAAATATTTTGCTCTATAAATATATACCTCGATTAATTTATGCGTTTCGACTAAGTCAGCCGTCCATACCTCTCTTTCAAATCTGAATAGTATAAAAGCAGACTCTCATATTTTGTTTGAGAGTCATTGAAGGGAGGAAAATATATGAGTTGTGGTTGTGGTGTTGGTTCTAATGGAGGTTTTAATAGAGGATTTGATGGAGCTCCGAGCATTCTATTCCGTCTCTCTCCAGGGGTACGTGTAGATGTTGTATTTGACCATACTGGTCCACGGGGGCTCCAAGCCACTTTCCTTGGACTTGAAAGAAATTCCGCACTGTTCTTGGTCGATAATGAAGTCTTGTTCATTAATCCTCGTAGTATTCAAGCAATCTCGTTGCATCGTTAGTAGATCAGCCTTGTCGTTTGCTAGCAAATATTTTTATGAGAATCATTGAAGGAGGATAAATATATGAGTTGTGGTTGTGGTTTTAATGGTGGGTTTAATAGTGGGTTTGGTGGAGCTCCAAGCATTCTATTCCGTCTCTCTCCAGGGGTACGTGTAGACGTTGTATTTGACCACACTGGTCCACGTGGGATCAATGCTACATTCCTTGGATTTGAAAGAAATTCTGCACTGTTCTTGGTAGATGGTGAAGTCTTGTTCATTAATCCTCGTAGTATTCAAGCAATCTCGTTGCATGCACCTCGAAATTGTTAATCTCGTAAAATCCATTAATTCATTAGTAGATTAGCCTTGTCGTTTGCTAACAAACTCTCATATCTTGTATAAGGTTCATTGAAAGGAGGAAAAAAATATGAGTTGTGGTTCTGGTTCTGTTGGAGGGTTTGGTGGAGCTCCAAGCATTCTATTCCGTCTCTCTCCAGGGGTACGTGTAGACGTTGTATTTGACCACACTGGTCCACGTGGGATCAATGCTACATTCCTTGGATTTGAAGGGAATTCTGCACTGTTCTTGGTCGATAATGAAGTCTTGTTCATTAATCCTCGTAGTATTCAAGCAATCTCGATTCATGCACCTCGTTAAGTCAAATCCATTCTGTAGGTGCCTATTTAAAGGGTACGGAATATAATCCGTACCCTTTTACCATGAGATGCACAGCCCTGCCAAGGCATTACATTTTGGAAAGGAGAGTAACACTAAATGAGTAAAGAAGATGAGTTCGTAGACTTCCGAGACCAATTGAAAAAATTGAAGAATGGGAAAAAAAACAAAAGCAACTGGGATCAAGACGATGTAAACGATGTGATAAAGCGTGTGAAGTCTGAAATGATGCCAGTTATTAAAGCATTTGTTGATACTGATCGTACTTTAGAAATGCAATCGAATAGATCTCGAGCTATTTATATCTCATATGCAAACTCAAGGATATTTGGCCTATGGGTGTCGGCAACCAGTTTAGATCGCATCAACATCGATGCTGTGTTTGATTCGTATTCGACCCGTATATACTCAGGAAGTTTCATCGAAAAAGAGATTAAAACCGCAGTTCAAAATGCACTTTTAGATTGGTATCGCAGAATTATCTGAATGTAAGAGATACATTGATTTGACAACTTAAAAACCTTCCGCAAATTTCGCGAAAGGCCCCGTATTATGGGGCTACGCACATCCGTATACTTGCGCGGAATGCGTAGCCCTACGTATGATCATCCGTAACACTCAACGTCGACAAAACGTTGATTTAACGGACTTTTTCGTAAAATGGTGCTGATGAAGGAATTGAACCCCCGGCCTACGCATTACGAGTGCGTTGCTCTACCCCTGAGCTACATCAGCTAGACAATTTTAGGATACGAACTTCCGGAGTAAATGTCAACTGGATTCCTTCCATATTCAGGAGCGGAGCTCTATCGCGATTCCTTAGCCGAATTCGACATTTTGCCGCTTTATTCGTTATTTCCCGAGGAATAATGATCCAGAATCTGCTCCAATACCCGCCCGCATTCGGTTACCGTCTGCCACCTGCTGTCAAGCAATCCTCTCACGAAGCTCCTGATTTCCGACTTAAGCGTAAGTTCCTCCTCCCAACTCCGTTCCTTCTCGCCCTCCTGCGGCGTATATCCGGCATACATCAGGAACAGGAAGAGATGCCCAAGCCCATATAAATCGCTGGTCCGATCCGGCTGGCGCATGCGAAACTTCACGGCTCCCCAGCTGTCCGCGAAGCCGCTTGGCGGTCCGGCAGCGTCTCGCCCGGCAGGGTTCTCTTCACCAATCCTGCAGGCCAAGCCTAGGTCAATCAGATAAATTCCCTTTGCACTCATCATAACATTCGGGATTCGCACATCCCGATGCACATAACCCGCTTCATGCAGATACTGCAAGGGAGATAACAAAGCCTCTATGATGCGCAAGGCTTCCTGCTGCGTGAACGTTCTTCCTTCAAGCAGAATAGCTTGTTCTGCCGTGACGCCTTCTACATAGGTCATAACAAGCGCCTCTTCCCGGCGGTGAACAACCCTGTCCAACTGCTTCGGCATCTGCGGATGTTCAAGCTTTTGAAGTATATCGCCTTCCCGCTCCAGCAATCTCCGGCCGGTATCGCGCTTGCTTGGTTTTGCCCGCTTCAGAAGAACGGCTTCGCCCCTCCGCAAATCCGTCGAGCGATAGGCCTGACCGTAACTGCCCATCCCCAGAAATTCCTCGATCCGGTATTTCCCGCCCCAGACCATCCCCTGTCTTAGAGGGTAGTCCATCCAATTATTTATCCATTGCTTCCACCAGATAGGAATCCCTCCCTGCCTTCACATACGGGAGCAGATCCGCTTTGGTTCCTCATTCCAAACGCGGAATAAACGAAGATGAACGAAGATGAACGAAACCTGCTTTTTACAAATGCGTATTAATTTATAAGTCTGAGGTGTTTCAAATCAGTGAAATAGACTTAATTAAAGGTACACGCTTACGAAGTACGAATCATCTCATATGGCCTGAATACGGCCATTAGTATGATAATTCATTTTAGGAGGTCATTAACATGATTAGACACTTGTTACAACGACTCCTCGGTTCCGTTACCGGCAAACATTATAATAAACATGGTCAGCAAGGAAACTATGGACAAGGACACTACGGCCGCAGCAGCAGTGACTACAAAAAAGGCAATTATTACCCACCTCAGCAAGGACATGGTCACGGCCATTACAAGAAAAAATACGGCAGCTACAGCAGCAGCTAATTGTTAAGAAACTGTTAGTAAACTAAACAATAACCTTATGACCATTTTATAAGCGGCTAAAACGTTTCTAGTAAACTGGAAAAAAAGACGAGTGGAGGTGTGAATGGTATGATGAAAATCATTACATTCAAAGACCGTTCGGTTCCCGTTTATTACGTTAACGAACAGGCAGCTTCCGTTGAACAACTTCATCATAAATTGTATGAGATGGAATTGAACTTCGATTTCCGTAAGAAATGGAAACGTATTTCGAAGGTAGAGGTTGTCCGCGATGTTGCGATTTTCCAATATAATGACGGAACCAAGCTGTATCTGGAAGTAAGCTAAACCCTGACCCTGCAAATACGAAAGCCCTGAATATTCGCCTAAGGCGAGATATTCAGGGCTTTTAGATTTAATCCGCTTAAAGGTTCATGCCGTTTGCGGTGATTTGCGAATGATTGACATGTCGAGCAGATCCGGCTGCATTGGCGAGCCAAGCAGGAAGCCTTGTACAAAGTCACATTCCCACTCGCGCAGCAGCTCGTACTGCTCTTCGTATTCAACGCCGCCTGCAATCACGTCGATCTCCAGCTTATGCAGGAGCCCAATCATTGCCTCCACGATATGACGCTCTACACTAGGAACATCAATCTGCTTAATGAAAGATTTACTGATCTTCACGCTGTTGATCGGCAGCTGCTTCAAGTTAACTAGAGAAGCGTAACCCTCGCCAAAATTATCTAACGTAATTCGTACGCCTAATGCTCGCAGCGCACTAAGAACGGATAATATTTTGTCCGTGAAATGTAGAATGACATCTTCCTTCACTTCAAGCTCAAGCGATGACGGCTCGATGCCAGCTTCACTGAGGACATGAGACACCATCTTGCAGAATGCTCCATCCATAAGCTGAACATGCGATATATTAACTGAAATAACTAATTCCTTTTGGCGGTACTCCTGCATCCCGGCAAGCATCCGGCACGCCTCCTGCAGCACCCATTCTCCAATCGGTACAATAAGTCCGCACTGCTCAGCAATTGGAATAAATTCTCCCGGCCAGATCGTACCCAATTCTGGATGATTCCATCTGATCAGTGCCTCAAAGCCGCGGAGACGTCCGCTGTCTGTGCGGAAGATTGGTTGGAAGCTCAAATGGAACTGGCGTAAGTAGAGGGCCGGACGAAGGGCTGCGCCAATCTCCAGCCAGCGGTTCATCTGCTTGGTCTCTTCTTCGCTGTAAAAGGTAATACGATTGCCGCCCTGCTCCCGCGACTTGAAGAGTGCTGTCTCGGCATGACCAAGCAGCCTTTCACTGGTGCGACCATTTTGCGGGAACAGGCATGTTCCAATACTGGCCGTGAGGTTGAGCTCGGTACCTTCATACTCAATCGGGTACTGCACTGCATATTTCATCGCTTCAACCGCACCTGCACATTCCGCCTGCGAATAGCCGAACTCTCTAGCCATAAGAAAAGTATCGCCGCTGATTAAGGAGACGAATGCTACATCCGATCCCGCCTGCATTAACCGCCCGCCGATACTCTCAAGTACCTGGTTGCCTGCTTCTAAGCCCTTAGCCTCATTCACACCATAGAAACGATCGATCTGAATCAACGCCACTACGAGCCGCTGACCTGTTGCCCGCGCGCGACTCAAAGCCACCTCCAGCTGAGCATAAGCCTCCTGCCGTTCAGGTAAACTGGCCAAATGCACGATTGCTACACCATCCTTTTGTCATAACTGTTAATCCTATAGTCCCATATAAGTATTAGAAAAATAGCGGATTGTTCTTTAGAAGTATGTTAGGTATTTGTGCGGTCGCCGGGTAGACACAAAAAAGATCACCTTGCAGCGGAGGTGATCTTCCAGTCGCTTACATTAGTCATGCTCCTGAACAGAATCCAGGTTATCGGCTGTATACTTGTAGCCAAAGCCCCATACCGTACGAATTAAACGGGGCTCTCTTGGATTTTGCTCTATTTTTTTACGAAGGTTTACGATATGAACGTCAATCGCTCTATCCGTCACAAAAGAATCAAACCCTCGGATCGTATTTATTAATTCTTCTCTGCTAAATACCTTGCCTGGGTGGGATAAGAAGAGCTTCATCATCTCAAATTCAGAAAAGGTCGTCTCGATCAGCTTGCCTCTTACAAGGAGCATCCTGCGCTCAGCATCGAGTTGTATCGGTGCAAAGTCGGCTTCAACCACTTCTTCAGCGCTCGCAATCTCAGTGTTACTAAAATGGGAACGCCTGATCAAAGCTTCTACTCTTGCCGTCATCTCGTGCATGCTGAATGGCTTGCACATATAGTCATCTGCTCCCGCTTTCAAAGCTTGAACGCGTTCAGATACTTCGCTCTTCATTGATAAAATCATAATAGGCACATGCGATCGCTCACGAATAGAGGCGCAGACTTCCATACCATCCAAATCAGGAAGCATCAAGTCAAGCAGAACGATATCAGGAACAAACTCCTGAACGATCCGCAAACCACCTTCAGCAGTCCCCGCTTGCCTAACCGAATATCCTTCTTCTGACAAGTACATCGACAGCATATCCCTCATCATGACGTCATCTTCAATTACTAAAACTTTATTCACCGGCGCCACCCCCTTAGGGAAAGAAGATTCCTGTCAAAAAATATAAATCTATCTCTACTATACAATACGAATAGAATGGTTAACAATAAAATGTTAGCAAAATGTTAGGAGATATTGTCGAACTGTGAAACCGCTTTATTCCGAAGTCCAGCTATTACTTGCTCCAGTTCCTGCTTAAGCTGCCCTGCAGCGGTCCTCCAATCCTCTTGAGCATCCTCACGCTTCAAAATCTCATTTAACAATGCCGCTGCCTGCACTACATCATTAGCTGACAAATGGCTTGCTGCTCCCATGAGCGTATGAACCATCCGTTTAGCGTTCATATACTGGCCGTTATCCAGTTCATGAATAAGCTTATCTGCGAAATCCGCATAATCTTTCTCGAAATGGTCGAGCATATGCCGCAGAATGGATATTTTGCCACTTACTCTAGCAAGTGCCGTCTCGATCTGAATGCCTGGCAGATTCGGCAGCGAATGACCATCCGTACGCCATGATGTTTCCTGCAGTAACGGGAACTTCTTTTTAGTTAACAGATTCGTAATAGCCAGATACAGCTGTTCGGAATCAAGAGGTTTAGTTACCACGCCATTCATACCAAGCTGCAAATAATGCTCATGATCCGCGCGAAGGGAATTGGCCGTTACCGCAATAATCGGCAGCTGCTCGTATCTGGAATCGGCTCGAATAAGCTTCGTAGCCTCCATGCCATCCATCTCCGGCATATGAATATCCATTAGCAGCAGCTGCCAGTTCTCTTGCTCCAGCTTCTCCAGCACTTCCCGGCCGTTCTCGGCAAGCCCTACCTCGAAGCCCCGCTCCTTCAGCAGCTCAATCGCAACCAACTGATTAATATGATTATCCTCTGCAAGCAGAATTCGCACTTTGTCATTCGAGTCTGCGGCTGCCGCTGTCTCAAGCGCCCCGCTTTCCCAATCATTAGACTTAGCCTGCCTCTGATCGAGTGTGCCGCTTAAGGCGTGGAATAACGCATGGCGGGTCACTGGCTTCGTTAAAATGGCATAAGGCCGGCCGGAGTCCGGCATTTGCATAAGCTCGTCCCTGCCGAACGAGGTCGTGAGCGCAATCGTCTTCACCCCTGCCGCCGAAGCTTGCTTGTGGAACTCCAGCCATGTCTCGGCACCGTACATATCGGGCATCTCCATGTCCAGCATAATCAGCTTCGGCATGGTCCCAGCACCCATCCGGCGCAGCTTCTCCCTTGCACTTCCCCATGAGGAGAAAGGCACTGGTGTTAAACCAAAGGACTCCGTAAGCTCACTCCAATGGAGCCGCATCTCGTCGCTGTCCTCTACGATCCAGATTGGCTGCTCCTCCAGCTCCTTGCTGATCAACAGCTCTTCTTCCACAGATGCAGGCAAGACAGGGAAAGTTAGAGCAAAGCTGAACCGGCTGCCAATCCCTGGCTCGCTATCTACCTGCAGCCTGCCGCCCATCATTTTCACCAAGGCGTTTGCGATGACTAGACCTAATCCGGTACCTCCATATTTACGGGTCGTTGATCCATCTGCTTGTGTGAACGGGAGAAACAGTTTGTCGATCTGCTTCTTGGTCATGCCGATTCCCGTATCCTCGACTGTGAATTGAAGCTTCAGTCCATCTGGCCCCTGCTCTGCCATCTTCAGGATTAGCTTCACATATCCACGCTCGGTGAACTTAATGGCGTTCATACACAAGTTAAGCAGGATTTGCTCTAACCGCATCTGGTCGCCAAGGAGAGACGACGGTAATTTTTCCGGCACTTCAAAAATAAATTCAAACTGCTCTTTGCCGCCCATAAAAATGCAGAGCTGATCCGTCAGACGGCTAAGCAGCTCCTGTGGATGGAAGGCAATCCGTTCAACCTCAACTTTGCCCGCTTCAATCTTCGAGAAATCAAGCAGATCGTTAATAATGCGAAGAAGGGATTCGGATGAGATGCCAAGCTTATCCATATAATCCTTCTGCGAAGGCGACAGTCCTGTCCGGCGCATAAGCTGCGACAGGCCAATAATGCCGTTAAGCGGTGTACGAATCTCGTGGCTGACCATGGCGAGGAAGCTGCTTTTTGCCGCATTCGCCTGTTCTGCTTCCTTCGTTGCACGAATCAGCTCTTCTTGAATGTGCTTCTGCTCGGAAATATCACGGGCAATACAAGAGAAGTAGAATTCACCGGTATTCTCATGTGCATGAGCAACGATAACCAGGGATACATTGATCTTCTCCCCTGCCTGCGTCAGAAGCTCGGCTTCCCCTTCCCAGTAGCCGGACTTCACGGCAACTCGGGAGCCTTTTATTAAATAGACATACATAGAAGGCTCTACGTAACTCTTGTAATCTTTGGGCTTGTAGTTCAGCGGCAGTCCAAGCATCCGTTTACCGGCTTTATTAATGTAGATCACACTTCCGTTATGATCGATCGAAGCAATCAAATCCTTGGCCGAGCCGATGATGTCGAGCAGAAGGTTGCGTGACTTCTCCACTCTAACCTCTTCAGAAATATTGTAAGCCATGCCGAGGATCCCGGTCAGACGACCCTGCTGATCCGTCAATCCGTTAGAGAAGTGGCGAACCGGAATTTTGGTTCCATCCTTATGTACAAAGGTCCATTGCCGCTCATAAGAGAACTTCACTTGACGGAGCATCTTGAACACTTCCAGCCCCGGCTCTACATGAACACCTAGCTTCTCAGACAACAGCTCCGCCTCACGGCGAATTTCATCCGGATCCATGAACAGAAGAGGTGTCGCATGACCCATCAATTCCTCTGTCTTGTAGCCGATCAGCTTCTCAGCGGCCTGATTCAAGTAAGTAACACGATAATTTTCATCGAGCAATATAAAGGAGTATTCGTTCTGCGTAATAATCGCTTCAAGCCGGCCGAACATATCCTTCAGATGCTCCATCATTCCGTTGACCGATTCAGCCAGCTTGCCAACCTCGTCACCCGGCTCCTGTGACAGATGCTCTGCCTCAAACTGGCCGTCGGCCGCTTTCTTCGTGACGATAAGAATCTGTCTTAACCGGTTAATGATTATGCTGAAATATAACGTGAAAAGAATGACGATAACGATCTCAGATAACACAATCGTTGCGAACGTCCACCATAATACTTTCGACAAGCCTTTATTCAAATTTTCCTTCGGAATCTCCAGCGCGGCATGCCATGGAGCAGCACTATCCACATCCATATAAAACAGGACATGTTTCCCTTTCCCTCGCATGACCTCCATTTTGCCGGACGGCTGAAGCAGCTTATCCAGCTTGAGACCAGTCTGTCCGTCAAGAAGTCCTGCGCTTAGCTTAACGCCTGCAGTTGTGGAATAAGAGTGGAACAGAACGACTCCCCGCTCGTTATACAGCCAGAATTCAGATGACGGATCTTTATCAACAAGAAAATAAGGCGACATCGTAGACATTGGCATCGAGGCATACACCACGCCGCTAACCTTGTTCGCTTGATCATACACCGGAATAACAATCAGGGATTGTTTCAATTCATCAAAGGACGGCATGAACAAGTCCGTTATCGTTGAACTGCCTTTGAGCGCCCCTTGGAAAAAGGCTTGTCCGCTCATATCAACCGGTTCGCCATTTGTACGAATGCCTCGTCCATTCTTGTCTATGTACCCTATCGCATGATAGGTATAATCGGAGCGGAACAGCTCCTGCCTAAAATATTTCAGCTTATCTGAATCACTGCCGAAGCGAACCACATCCGTCCGGCTCATCACAACAACCTCAGCACGCCTGATCTGCAGCCAGGATGCCAAGTAATTGGCACTAACACTCAGACGGCTGGCCGTTCTCTCGGAGGCGGTGTGGATCATTTCTTTCTTAATAGATATGTAATTAATCACTCCCGCGATGCCGAGGGGAATGAAAGTGATTAAGACGATGATCAGCAGGCCCTTGGTCCGCAGTGATAAGTTGTTCACGAGTGATCCCTCCCAGTAAATCTACATGTATTATATCGTCAGGAGGGGGGAGAATCGATAGACGATTTGGAGGTGCGCAGTTTTGAGAATCAGGTGGCTCATTGCGGGAATGTATCTCCTTCCGGCTGCTGTTGTGATCATGAAATTTTGATTGAACTCGCTTCAGCGAGATTTCACGATCACAAAGGCAGGCGCTGCGCTCCTCCAGGAGATACATTCCCCTCCAATCGTCCTCGATTCTATGGGGAACATAAATAAGCCGCCTCCGTTCCTTGGCGGCTTACAGCCAAAACCTCCAAAATACTTGAACCTTGCAGGCTATGAGCCTGCCTTGTAGTGATTCTACGTAAAACCAAAACAAGCAAAACCAAGCCAGCCAAGACCCAACCACTATTTACTCAACGACGGTACAGACTATTAGCTCCAGCACGTTCTCTCTCACCTGCCACGTTGCAATGAACTCACCATCACATCCATTTACCTAACTAACACACCAACTATGAACCTGCCTCACTAATTAGTGAGGCATTTCGCCATTAAAGCAGCTGATTTACTACCCTTCTCTACTAAGAGTGAGTCTAGACTCACTCTTAGTGAGGGTCGACGTGAATAGAGTGAGGTCTTGCTCACTAATATTGAAACTAGCTAGTTGTAGAGAAGTATTAGTGTGGTTTACTTTTCTAATTAATGAGGTCGCCTCATTGATGGTAGTTGGGAGCGTAGCAGAGCACACGAATAATGAATTGTTAGTTATGGGTTCCACATCAGTCGAATGGTCCAGCACCGGTCCCGCCGAGCATGTTGTAGTGTGTACAGTATAATTGAGGGGTTTGAGCGTATTTGGGGGCTTATGTTGTATTGCATACAGTGTATTACGATTAGAGCCGGCTGAACGGTTAAGGGGCAATAATACTGTATGAAATGCAATCTAGCTTTGAGCGAGCATCATCTTTAAGAGCTATGTTGTACAAAGTACAACATAGCTCAGGCACTAAAAAAGGCTGCCAAGTAAATGGCAGCCTAACTACTGTTTTATAAAAATATCGATGAGAGGTAAGAGGAGATGTATCTCCTGTAAGAGCGGCTTATGCTTTCGAAGTAGCTTTCTTCCAGAAAGCTTTAAGCGTTTGCCTTTGTGTACACTTTGCTACCTTGGAACATTGTTCAGGCAAAGTGTACACAACAGCAACTGGAAGTAGATACATCCCTCAAAGCCGCCTCATCGATCTACGCCAAGATGGTCTCGATAGCCTTCAGCTCGTCATCGGAGAAATCGAGGCGGCTGAGAGCGGCAACGTTGTCGTCGATTTGCTCGACGCGGCTTGCACCGATCAGGGCTGTGGTTACACGGCCGCCGCGAAGCACCCATGCGAGAGCCATTTGAGCGAGTGATTGGCCGCGACCTTGAGCGATTTCGTTCAATGCGCGGATTTTGCCCAGCTTCTCATCTGTAATGGCATTTGTGTTCAGGAAGACGCTAGGTCCGCCTGCACGGGAATCTGCAGGAATACCGTCCAAGTAACGGTTCGTCAGCAAACCGCCAGCCAGCGGAGAGAAGACGATAGAGCCGATACCCTCTTGATCCAGTACATCTTGCAGGCCATTCTCGATCCAGCGGTTAAACATCGAGTACGATGGCTGGTGAATCAGACATGGTGTACCAAGCTCTTTCAAGATTGCAGAAGCTTGAGCTGTCTGCTCTGCACTATAGTTGGACAGACCAACATAAAGAGCTTTGCCCGAACGAACGATATGGTCAAGGGCGGACATTGTTTCTTCAAGCGGTGTCTCTGGATCTGGACGATGATGGTAGAAAATATCTACATATTCAAGGTCCATCCGTTTCAAGCTTTGGTCAAGGCTTGAGACCAGATATTTGCGGGAACCCCAGTCACCGTAAGGGCCTTCCCACATGTAGTAACCCGCTTTGGTCGAAATAATCATTTCATCGCGGTACGCAGCCATATCCTGCTTCAGCACTTTGCCGAAAGTCTCCTCTGCGGAGCCAGCAGGTGGACCATAGTTGTTCGCCAAATCGAAATGAGTTATGCCAAGGTCAAAGGCGCGGTGAATCATTGCACGTCCATTCTCCAGACGGTCATTCCCGCCAAAGTTGTGCCATAAGCCTAGCGATACAGCTGGCAGCCGAAGGCCGCTCTTGCCTACGCGGAAATATTTCATACCTTCATAACGAGATTTGTCTGCTAAGTATGTCATTTGTGTAATTCCTTCCTTTCTATGAAGAGAATTTCTATTTCTATTTCTTTTTCTATTTCTATGTAATAACCCCTCTATCATACACCCGTCATCCATGGAAATAAACCCGGGCTATGCGGCCTATGCATCCCTTACTCCCACTCAACTAACCGAAGCCTTAAAGGCCCAGCCCTTCTCACCGGCAATTCGCACCAGTGCATCCACACACAACGGGTCAAAATGTTTCCCCCGCTCCTTGCAGATAATCCCCATCGCTTCCTCATGCGACAAGGCAGCGCGGTAGGAACGGGACGAAGTCAATGCGTCGTAGACATCCGCTACAGCTGTTACTCTGGCCAGCAGCGGAATGTTTTCTCCACTCAGCGCATCAGGGTAACCGCTTCCATCCCAACGTTCATGATGAGACCGGATAACGGTCAGCTCCTCCTGCATAAAGCCCAGCCGGCGGCAAAGGTCAAACCCTGTAACCGGATGTTTCTCGATGACCTGACGCTCTTCCGGAGTCAGTTTGCCCGGCTTGTTCAGAATATGATCAGGAATGCTGATCTTTCCGATATCATGGACAATGCCTCCCTGCGCAATAGCACGCAGCTGGTCCCTGCTCAGCCCAAGCTCTTCCCCAAGCTGAATGGCATATAACGCCACGCGGTAATTATGTCCAGCCGTATAAGCATCTCGGGTTTCCGTCGCGCGAATCAGCTCGTGTACCGCAGGTGACATATAGCCATGAATCCATTCCTTCGGATCGTTCTGGAACAGCTGCTTAAGTGATTTCGTATAGGAGCCCGCACTTTGGTACTGCCGGTAAATCCCGACGATCATCGCGACAATAGAGGCAAGCAGCAATAAGTGATAGATCCACCAACTCATCATCCACAGCTTACCTGTGACGTTGATAATCTGTGCTGCAATCATCCAGCCGGAGCTGTATACGATCGCAAGCTGAAGCGGAAACCGCGTAGACATATAGGTCTCCAAATAACGGTACATCGTCCATAGATTTAATCCAGCAATAAGTAAGGAGACCGACCATCTAGCCACCGGCTCCTCTTTTAACTGAAGCCATGGCAGCTGGTCGGAGAAAAGCCATAGAACAGTACAGATAGCGCCAAGTGACAAGGTCCAGATCGGCAGCAGCCAGCGCTGATGCGCAGAGAGCCAGCTAATTATTCGGCGATCCGACGACATGGAAGACATCCAGAGCCACAATACAGCCAGCAAAATGCTCAACTGAGCTGCATTACTCGGGACAGATGAAGAATGATACATATGCATACCATCCATCGGAGTGGACAACCCATGAACGATAAATAAAGCCGCTAACGATACAAAAGATAACGATAAAAAGCTGATTTTCAGATTACGAAGCCGTATAGCCGCAATCCCGATAGCTACTGCAAGAGCAAATGCCGCACCGGATACTATGCTGACGACATAAAAATGAAAGCTTGGCGAATTAAACTGATAATCCCATGACGAATGGGCATTAAGCATACAAAAAACGATAAGTGGGACCGCCATCGATAGAATGAGATATATATAGGTTTTCGTCTGATTTTGCAAATCCTACGCCCTCCTTGGCCTACGTTATACGAGCATGCTCTGCGACGTTTGAGGATGACTAACGAACATCGACTGCTGTAACCAAAGATCCAAATCAGCACGCGCCATCGGCTTGCTGAAGTAAAACCCCTGCATCATACTGCACCCAGCTGATTGCAGGAAAGCAATTTGCTGCTCATTCTCTACCCCTTCGGCTATTACGTCCAGATTAAGCTGTTTAGCCAGCATAATAATGGTGTGAACAATAGCACGTTTGGAGGGCGACTCACTTTGCTGCATGTATAACTTGTCAATTTTTAACGTTTGGAACGGGATAAGATCAAGCGAGCCTAACGCGGAATAACCTGCACCAAAGTCATCCATAGAGATAAGTACACCTCTCTCACGAAGCGGCTTCAATTGTTCAACAACATCCTCCACGTTATGCATCACGATGGTCTCTGTTATTTCGAGCTCCAGCAGCTTCGCATCAAGACTGGAATGGAGCAGTGCCGAAACGACCATATCCTCGAGATTTTTGCTGTCAAAAACACTAACAGACATATTAACCGACACGCTTAACGGTACCTCTCTGCCTTCGTTCCATTCAAAGCAGTCCCGGCAGGCTTGTCCAAGTACCCAGCGGGTGATCGGCAAGATCATTCCAGTCTCCTCAGCGATCGGGATAAACTCATCAGGCGACACACGGCCAAAGCCAGGATGATTCCAGCGCAGCAGAGCTTCCACCCCGATCGGACGGTTGGATGACGCGTCCCATTTCGGCTGATAATGGACCACGAATTGATCCTTCGCCAGCGCCATTCTCAGATCCTTCTCCAATTCCATACGACGCAAAAGCTCCCGCTCCATTTGCTTATTATAAAGGCAGTATTGATTTTTGCCCCGGTGTTTGGCCTGATACATCGCCGTATCCGCGGCAATCAAGAGCGATGAGCGATCCTTGCCATGCTCTGGAAACATACTGATCCCGATACTTCCGGTTATGTAGAGCTCATTGTCCTCAAGCAGATAAGGCTTTCGTATATCTTCCAGAATATTTGTTGCAAGCTGTTCCACTTCAGACTGATCCATTCCTTTGGTCATGAGCAGGAATTCATCCCCGCCAAGACGGAAGGTTTGTGCCCCTTCATTCTCATGAGACCGCAGCCTCTTCGCAACGGCTTCAACAAGCAAATCGCCAACATCATGACCAAGCGTATCATTAATAATCTTGAACTGATCCAGATCGAGGAACAATAAGCCGTAAGAACGGGCACTATCCAGCCTGCTGTTAAAATAGCGGTTCATCGCATGGCGGTTTGCGAGGCCAGTCAGCGGATCACTGTAGGCCATCCGCTCCAGCACCGTACGATCCAGGTAAATCGCGATCCAGGTAACGAGCATAATAAGCAAGGTAACCAAGGTTACACTTATTAGAAGAAACTGATTAATGGGGATGTCGCCCGTTATAGCATTTGCTGCTATTTCACCACACCAGAACGATGCTGCCCCCATGCCCGTGTAATGCATACCGCATACGGCAAGGCCCATTAGTGCAGCAGCCGCCCATTTGGACCATGCTGCCCTGCTGCCATCCCTGAAATTAATAAAGAAGTAAAGAGCTGCACAAGAAGTAATCACAGCAATCACTGCGGATAATATCCACATATGTGGGTTATATTGTATAGACATTGTTGGGGAATGCATCGAAGCCATACCTGTATAATGCATAGCGACGATTCCGGCGCCCATCACAAAGCCTCCGAAGAGGAGTTTAAGGCGGTTAATTTCTTTTGCCAGCGTTAAATAAAAGGCGACATAGGAAGCACCTATGCTTGCCATGATTGATAAAAGCGTAATTGGAACGTCGTATGTAATCGGGATTCCGATATGAAAGGCCATCATTCCTATGAAATGCATGGTCCATACGCCGCTGCCCATTACAAAGGCTCCGGCGAGCGTCCAGCCCAGCTGCACCTTCCCCTTGGAGTGGGATATTTTATACACTAGATTCAAGGCAGAGTACGAAACGAATAAAGCGATGATGAAAGAGAGAAGTATAACCCAGCCGTTATATTCTCCGTGTAATGTGACCAAACGTCCCCCACCTCTCGTCACTAGTTCTTTAGTCGCGCCTTCCGTGACTAAAGTCTAATACTGTATACATATACCATTATACGAAAAGCGGCTGAATGCAACATATTTTTATTTTGAATTAAGGTTTTTCCCGAATTGTTTTGTTATAGTAGGTGAAGATTGTAAAAATAGTGCGTTTTTGTCGAAGGGAGTTTTATTGAAATGGAAAACAAAGACTCGCAGCACAAAAGAGAAGAAGAAGAACGGGACACGGCTGCTGAGAACGAAGTACAGTACGCGTATGAGAATGACAACAATGAAGAAATCGTAGAAGCAGCAGAGGACAATGAGGTTGAAGCGGAAGAGAAGGAACAGCAGCAAGCTCCTACTTCCCAAACTCCTGCCTCGGCAGCAGGCGGCCGCAGCGGCGGCAAAGCTTGGATCGCGGTTTCGGCGATTTTGGCCATCGTGCTTATTATCGTATTGATTAAACCACCTTTCGGAGGCGGCACAGAAGCTGTTGCTACCGTTAACGGTGTTAAAATTTCGAAGGACAAGCTGTATGATTCCTTGGTGAAGCAAGGCGGCACATCTACGCTGGATAACATGATCACACAAGAGCTGATCGACCAAGCAGCAAAAGATGCAAAAGTAACGGTTACTGAAGCAGATATCGACAAAGAAATTGAGAACCTGAAGAAATCGTTTGGTTCGGAAGATGAATTCCAGCAAACACTGCAACAATACGGTATGACTGAAGAAAGCTTGCGTGAAGATGCAGGTACTCAAGTAACAATCCGTAAAATTCTTGAGCCGCAAGTTAAGGTAACAGATGCCGATATCAAAACGTACTACGATCAAAATAAAGAGTCCATGGCGACTCCTGCACAAATCCGTGCTTCGCATATCCTCGTAGCTACGAAGGAAGAAGCTGAAGCTATTCTGAAAGAGCTGAAAGGCGGCGCTGATTTCGCAACGCTGGCTAAAGAGAAATCGACAGATACAGGTACGAAAGACAACGGCGGCGACCTCAACTTCTTCGCTAAAGGCACAATGGAAGCTGCATTCGATGATGCGGCATTTGCCCTTAAAGTTGGCGAGCTGAGCGGCGTTGTACAAACAAGCTACGGTTACCACATCATCAAGAAAACCGATGAGAAAGCAGCTGTAACTCCTACGCTTGAAGACAAAAAAGAAGACATCAAATACCAACTGGTTACACAAAAAGTAAGCGAGCTGTCCTCGACTTGGCTGGCTGACCTGAAAGCAAAAGCAAAAATCACGAACAAGCTGGATCCAGCTGCAGCAGCAGATGCATCTGCTTCCCCAGCAGCAAGCACGGATGCAGGAACAAACGCTGATGCTAGCCCTGCGGCTGACGCAACGAAGTAAGACGAAAGGCTGTCCTTCACGGGACAGCCTTTTCTTTATTTTATGGTATGATGGAATCAGAAATTAACTACTTAGGAGGGCCTTATGAGCCAGTTTCAAATCAACAGCTATACAGATACCTATAAGATTTATGAGCTAATCGAAGAGGGCACTTCTTCCCGCATTCAGGTATGCCCGGAGCGTGGCGGTATTGTTATCGGCTGTCAGCTTAACGGACTTGAAGTCTTTTACCTGGATAAAGCAACGTTCGAGCATCCGACCGCTAATATCCGAGGCGGTAATCCGATCCTGTTCCCGATCTGCGGGCAGCTCGACAATCGCACTTATATTTGGGACGGCAAGTCGTATGACATGGCTAACCACGGCGTAGCACGTACTTCCGTATGGGAAGTAGCTGGAACAAATACAGATGGAGAAGCATCCATCACGATTGTACTGAAAAGCAGTGAAGTGACGAAAGACAGCTATCCGTTTGATTTTGAATTAAGCTTCACTTATGCCCTGGTGAACGGTGAGCTTCATATCCGCCAGCAATACCGCAATCTGACTGATGTTGCTGCAATGCCGTTCTACGCGGGCTTCCATCCTTATTTCTTAACGGATTCGAAGCGTCTGGCTTATGAGACGGATGCTACTCGTTACCTGGATTATAACGATATGGTCGAAAAACCATTCACCGGCGTGCTTGATTTGGACGGTATGGTGGAGTCGGTGACGCTGCTTGATCCCGTGAAACGTGAGATCACGTTCCCGGTTATTGAAGGCGCTCGTGTTCGTATGACGTATGATGATGTTTTCAAATATGTCGTCCTCTGGTCCGTGCAGGACAAGCCTTTTGTCTGCGTCGAGCCTTGGATGGCAATGACCGGTGAGTTGAACCGCCAAGAAGAGCTCTATATGCTCGAAGCCGGCGGCACACTTAACGCGAATCTGACCATCAGCTGCGAACGTTAATTTGTTGGGGCCATCCTATGGGATGGCCTTTTTTGATGCGCGGACGCTCAGCGGCTTGACGATGTGGCGCATCTTTAAGCACACACTAATGTTACTTTTCTGCCGTCTTAACGATGTCGCACAGCGTTAAGACAGCTCATTTTGCTTCATTTCGGCCAGATGCAGGCGTCCAACAGCTACTTAACGATGTGGCGCATCGTTAAGCAACCACTTTTGTTACTTTTCTGTTGTCTTAACGATGTCGCACAGCGTTAAGGACGAGCATTTTGCTACATATCAGCCTGATGCGGGCGTTCGGCGGCGGCTTAACGATGTGGCTCATCGTTAAGGGCCTATTTTTGTTACTTTTCTGCCACCTTAACGATGTCGCGCATCGTTAAGGTGCTTTGGACTAGGCAAAAGCTCCGTCCTCGGCGGCCCCCAACGAGAAAAGGCCTCCGAGGGAGGCCTTTTCTTCATACTGCTGCATATTCGTTTACACGCCAGCAACGGTAACTTGTTTACCGTTCTTTTGCAACCGGTCGACTGTCTTGCGGACAGCGAGACTAGCGGTATGATCCCATACTTTCGTGCCCGTCAGGTCGATGTGGACCTGTTCGGCGGCACAGTCATGCTCGATCCGCTCCTCCAGCTCGGAGGCGGATGCGAAGAACAGCTGTCCTTGCACACGGTACGTTCTTGTTGAGCCTTCCCACTCGCTGTGTACATGCACTTTGGAGGCTTTTACCGCGAACCAGATAATGCTCACAAATACACCTGCCAGTACACCAATCGCGAGGTCATGCGTCAACAGTACGGCACCAACCGTCACGACCATCACTCCCGTCTCACCAACCGGCAAACGGTTCATACGGAATACGGAGTTCCAATCGAAGATCGCGATACATACCATCAGCATGATCCCGACCAGCGCAGCCATCGGCACCAGCGACAGCAAGTCGCCGAGCAGCACAACAAGCAGAAGCAGGAACAGTGCAGCGACTAGGGTGGACAAACGATTTTTCCCGCCCATTTTCACATTAAGAACCGACTCCGCAACAAGCGCACAACCTGCCATCCCGCCGAAAAATCCAGCTACGATATTAGCGATCCCCTGCCCTCTCATCTCGCGGTTCTTATCCGTCTTCTCTCCGGTCATCTCGTCGAGCAGGTTATGTGTCAGCATCGTCTCGGTATAACCAACAACGGCAAGCGACAAGGAGTAAGGGAGAATAATCCATAGCGTATCCCAGCTAAATGGAATATCCGGCAGCAAGAAGGATGGCAGCGATGCATCAATCTCGGCGATATCGCCGATCCGAGTTACATCCCCCATACCAAATGCCCAAACCGCCAGCGTCAGCACAACTACAGCAATAAGCGGTGATGGAATGGCCTTGAAGAACCGCGGTACCAGATAGATGATGCCAAGAGTGACGGCTACAAGCACGTACATCACCCAAGACTCGCCTTTGAAATACCGCAGCTGAGATAAGAAAATCATAATCGCGAGCGCATTAATGAAGCCGGTCAGCACACCCGAAGGTACAAATCGCATCAGCTTACCAAGCTTAAAGACGCCCATGAAATACTGAATCACACCAGTCAGCACTGTTGCCGCGAACAAATACTCAATCCCTTGCTCCTTCACCAGCGTCAGCATGAGTACGGCCATCGAGCCCGCTGCTGCCGAGATCATCCCCGGTCTGCCGCCTAAGAACGTAATGACCAGCAAAATACAAATCGAAGCATAAATGCCTACGACCGGCGGAACCCCAGCCATAAATGAGAAAGCAAGCGAGTCCGGTACAAGCGCCAGCGTTGCTGTAATGCCGGCCAATACATTCACACTTACGTTACTCGCCCACTGCTCCCGCCAAGAAGTTTTAATGCTCATGTTTCACCTCAAATAATCTATAATAACGTCCGATCAGGCGCTCCCGATCCGGTACCTCATCTTCACCCTAAATCATTGCAATAAAAAAACCAGCTGCACCGAGCCGGTCGTTCAACTAACTTTCTTAAGTGTACCCTGCCTCTCCGCAAAGGGTCAATCCCAAATGAAGGGACAGCCGCAAGCGGCTGCCCCTCCTAATCAAACTTATTAGTACCCTTCGCCAGTCCCGCCAGTTACAATCGCGACACTTGCGCTCGCACCAATACGAGTCGCTCCTGCTTCGATCATTTTGAGCGCTGTCTCCAGATCGCGAACGCCGCCGGATGCTTTTACACCCATATCCGGACCAACCGTACGACGCATCAAAGCGATATCTTCTGCTGTTGCGCCGCCTTTGCCAAAGCCCGTCGAAGTCTTCACGAAGTCTGCTCCCGCTTCTTTACAAATCTCGCAAGCGCGAATCTTCTCCTCGTCCGTCAGCAGGCCTGTCTCCAGAATGACCTTCATAACTGCTTTCCCTTTGCACGCCTCAACAACGCCTTCAACATCACGCTTTACGCCTTCAAAGTCACCCGACTTGATCAGCCCAACGTTGATGACCATATCTACTTCGGTCGCTCCGTTTGCAATCGCGTCCTTCGCTTCCGCTGCTTTCGTGAACGTTGTCGTTGCGCCAAGCGGGAAGCCTGCTACTGTCGTAATCCCAACGCCAGAGCCTGCAAGCTCCTTCGCCGCAAGAGCGACATACCCCGGATTCACACATACGGTTGCAAAATGGTACTGCTTCGCTTCCGTACACAGTTTGATAATCTCTTCTCTAGTGGCTTCCGCCTTTAATACAGTATGGTCAATATAAGCGGCAATCTCTCCCGCCGATAAATGGTTATGGCTGCTCATATCCAATCCAGTCCTCCTAAAATAAATCGCTTAGCTATTTATCTACTTTGCTCTGCTTTAAAATCAAGCAAATGCTGCGCCGTAATCTGGTCCGTAATTAACGTATTCGTATACTGACCACTTAATGCGCCATATATCGCTTCGACCTTGCTTGGGCCTCCGGCTACAAGAACGGACCATTCTTTCTTTTTCAGCTCATTCAAGTCTATGCCGATTGTACGGAGATCCAGCTCATCGCTGCATAATTGTCCATTAATATCGATAATTCGGGAGCAAATATCACCAACACCCCGTGATAAAATAATGCCCAAATCCTCGTCAGAAAAATAATTCGCCCGGATCAGAACCGAATCTTCCGTCGGCGCTCCTACCGTGACAACCGCGATATTGGCCTTCTTGCCCATATCGAGGATTTTGCGAATATGCCTGTCCGCTTCGATCGCATGCTTCACAACCGCATGGTCAACAATGGCTGGCAATGGAATCAAATACGGTGACGTCTGGTAAGCCTTCGCGAATAGCTGCGCAATCTCATACGCATACGTATTCGTCTCGGAATGGCTCACACCGCCGTTCAGTTGTACAACCTTAATCTTCTTCGCGTGCTTATTCGGCAGACGAATGGCCACTTCATACAAGGTTGTTCCCCAAGTGACCGCGATCGTATCGCCATCTTGTACGGTTTCGTGCAGGAAGTTTGCGGCGGCTTCGCCGATGACCTTCTTGACCATCGCGTCCTCGTACTTCGGAACAGAAGCAATAATCGCTTCCTTCAGGCCAAACCGCTCCTTCAATAATCGAGCTCGTTCCTGGTTATCGGAGGACGGGTCCATAATGCGAATTTGCACGATGCCGTCTTCCTTCGCTTGCTGCAGGAAACGCGATACCGTTGGACGCGAAACGCCCAATTTCTTCGCAATTTCCTGTTGATTATAATCGAGCTCGTAATACATACGGGCTGCTTCAATTATTTTTAACCGCTTATCGCTGAGCTCCTCCATCCGTATTCCCCTCTCCAGAGTCGCGCTGTTGTTTAGTATGAGAATATGTTCATGTTAATGTGACATTATTTCAGGAATATTATACGTGTTCACGATAACTAAGGGCAATATGACATGAGATATAACGCCAAGTTTGGACATCTGTTCAACAAGACCCGATAACGTTTGTGCAATCGCACAAAAATGCGATGTCGAAAAGTCGCGGAATAAGACGATCAAAAAGGACTTCAGGACTAATTTGCTAAATTTTCAGATAATTTACACAAAATTGAAAGGAAATCTATAGTAAAGCACCGAATACGTACACTCGAAAAACGAAAAATAGATAGTGGAGGGATTCGATGCTTACCAAGCTTAAAAAAACGAAGTGGGCGACAGCAGCCCTGCTTGCTGCCTCTCTTCTTAGTGCTTCAGTTAGTGCGGCCGCTGCAGAAGAGCCGGCATTGCCCGCTTCCGCCAAGCACATCACGCTTCTGCATACGAACGACACGCACGCTCGCGCCGTGGAGGGAACTTCAGGAGAAATGGGCTATGCCAAGCTTGCGGGCATTATCGACAGCTACCGTACTGCTAACCCAAACACACTGCTTCTTGATGCCGGGGATGCTGTACATGGCACCACCTTCGCCACGCTGGTGAACGGGGAAAGCGTCGTTCAGGTGATGAACAAGATGGGTTACGATGTAATGGCTCCAGGCAACCATGATTTCAACTACGGCTATGAACGGCTGTTGGAGCTGGAAACTCAGATGAAATTCCCAGTCATCAGCGCTAACGTGAAGGTCACCAAAGACGGATCGGACTTATTCAAGCCTTATATCATTAAAGAAGTAGACGGCGTGAAGGTTGGGATCTTTGGCCTGACGACTCCGGAGACTGCCTATAAGACGCATCCGAAAAATGTAGAAGGCCTGACCTTTGCCGATCCTACAAAAGAAGCCCAAGCCATTGTGGATGAGCTCGAAGACAAGACAGATGTTATCGTCGCTCTCGGCCATATCGGCCAGGATGCTTCGAGTGTGGATACGAGCATGAAGATCGTCAAAGCCGTTGACGGCATCGACGTCTTTATCGACGGTCACAGCCACACGGTGCTCGAGCATGGTCTGACCGCTGACCATAACACCTTGATCGCAAGTGCTGGTGAGTACACGAAGTACCTCGGCGTAGTTGATCTGTGGGTGGATGGCGGCAAGGTCATCAAGAAAGAGGCGAAGCTCGAAAATAAAGACACGGCAGCGGCTATCGCGCCAAACGCCGAAATCGCGGACTTCGTCGCATCGATTCAGAAGAGCCAGGAAGTGCTCCTCGCTGAAGAAGTAGGTACCACCAGCGTGAAGCTTGACGGTGAACGTGATCAGGTCCGTACCAGTGAGACGAACCTCGGCAATCTCGTTGCCGATGCCTTCCGCGATGCTTCCGGTGCTGATGCAGCAATCACGAACGGCGGCGGCATTCGTGCTTCCATTGATGAAGGAACGATAACGAAGGGCGAGATCATTACAGTGCTGCCATTTGGCAACCAAATCATCACGCTCAAAGTGAAAGGTGCCGACATTAAAGCTGCACTGGAGAACGGCGTATCGGATTATCCGAATTCGAAAGGCGGCTTCCCTCAAGTATCCGGCATTACGTTCAAGATTGATGTGGCCAAGCCAAAAGGCGAGCGTGTACATTCCGTTACCGTTGGCGGCAAACCACTCAACGAGAAGGCAGACTATTTGCTCGCGACAAACGACTTTATGGCTGCAGGCGGCGATGAGTACACGATGTTCAGCAAATACCCGCAAGCCGGTATGTACGGTTCGCTGGATGAAGCGCTGATCAACTATATCGCCAAGCTGGGCACTGCTAATCCGAAGGTTGAAGGCCGTATTACAGCAGAGGCAACTCCTGTTGTTGCTCAGCCTGAACCGAAGCCAGAGCCAAAACCAGAACCGAAGCCAGAACCCAAACCGGAGCCTAAGCCTCCAGTGAAGCCAGAGCCGGCTAAACCTGCTGTCTATATTGTGAAGAGTGGCGACACTTTATGGGCAATCGCCAAGAAGTACAATACAACCTGGCAGAAGCTTCGCGACCTGAACCATATCAAGAACGCGAACCTCATCTATCCAGGGCAAAAAATCAAGCTGCCAGCAGCGTAATAAAAGGGCTGTTCCCAAAAATGGGAACAGCCCTTTCTACTGTCCACTAAAGGAGCCCCACCTATCTCCACTCCCACTCGGTGCCCACCGCTTCGCAGGTTGGATTTCATCCCGTATACTAGTTCGCTGCTGGCTCCTTGCGCCTATACTTGCACACCATCGCTCTGCAGGTTGGATTTGCTCCAGTAGACATTTATCCTCGCGCTCGCAGGTTGGATTTCATCCAGTATAATCGGTCTTTGAGTTACTTCTCCGCCCCAATGTTGGATTTCATCCAACAGAATCAGGCCTCAATCATGATTGCTTTAACCCACCTTGCTTTCCAAGCCTGACAATGGTTACTGGGTTATGGGAGCTCATTCTACTGTACAAAATCCAACGTAGGCGAGCATGTGATGTCTAACATCGTTGTACGTTGGATGAAATCCAACGTAATAACCGATGCATATGGAGAATGAGATACCACATCACACTTCCCGCTCCGCAGGTTGGATTCATCCAGTAGATTGCTTTAACCCACCTTGCTCCTAAAGCCTGACATACCACCCTCGCGCTCTCAGGTTGGATTTCATCCAATGTAATCTGCCTTTGAGTTACTGCAACGCTCCTCTGTTGGATTTCATCCAACAGAATCAGACCTCAATCATGGTTACTGGGCAATGTGAGCTCATTCTACTGTACGAAATCCAACGTAGGCGAGTATGTGAACGTCCAGCTCACTATTACGTTGGATGAAATCCAACGCAACAAGCGGTGCATACGGTGCATGAGATACCACGTCACGCTTACCGCTTCGCAGGTTGGATTTCATCCAGTAGATTGCTCCAACCCACCTTGCTCCCCAATCCGGGCACATATCCTCGTGTTCGCAGGTTGGATTTCATCCACGATAATCGGCCATTGAGGTACTACTCCGCCCCAATGTTGGATTTCATCCAACAGAATCAGGTCTAAAGCATTGTTACTGGGCTATGGGAGCTCATTCTACTGTACGAAATCCAACGTAGGCGAGCATGTGAACGTCCAGCTAACTATTACGTTGGATGAAATCCAACGAAGCGCTTGGGTGGTGCCCCCGGTGCCGCCTAAATAAACAAAAGACGGTACCCTCACAGGCACCGTCTCCCCTTATCCTTCCGCTTTTGCGCTCCTGCGCAAGTAAGCGAAGTATACGATCAAAAACACCACGTACAAGATGCCTGACAACAGGAACATCGTTGTATAGCTCGTCATGGTGACGACAACTCCGAGCAGAATCGAGCCTAGTCCGATTCCGATGTCGAAGAAATTATAATACGTAGCCGTTGCCACACCGCGGCGCTCCGGCTTCACCAGGTTAATAACCCAAGCCTGAAGTGCGGGGAACAAGGCGCCAAAGCCTGCTCCATAGAACACGCCGGACAAGAGCAGCATCCCCATCGAGTCCGTGAAGTACAACAGGACGCTGGCGATCATACATAAGACAGCCGTGGGGAACAATACCCAGAAAGGACCCTTACGGTCGAACAATGGACCACTCACGAACCGGATCAGAACTTCGCTGATCGCAACCACAAGGAAGAAGTATCCGGTATGCTCAATACCGATATCCTTACTAAACAGAGTCACAAAGCTAAGCATTCCGCCGAATGCAAAGCCAACAAGCGACCCTAGAATAGATGGCACAAGCGCCTTAACTTCCAGCACCTCCGACAGTGGAGAAGCCTTGCTCTCTATTCCAGCAGCTGCTTCAGAAATAGCCGCCTCTGCCACTTGAGCGCGAGGCTGCCGAACGAGCAGAGTGAGGACCAAGGTAATGAACAAGAAGATCACTCCGGCTCCGAATAAGCCGAGATAATCATATTGCTCCAGAAGCCATAACCCCATCATTGGTCCAACCGAGAAGGAGACGGCATTGCCCATTGCAAAGTAGCCCATCCCTTCGCCCCGGCGTGTAGCAGGAATCGCGTCGGATACTAACGTGCCGTACAAGGCCGTTGCAATACCAAAGCCAAAACCATGCACAACGCGAAGCACCATCAAGGCAGACAATGATGCTGCCGCGTAATAGCCAGCCATGCCGAGGAGGCAGATGACGACGCCGATCAGAAGCATTTTCCGCTTACCGAACCGTCGTAGTCCAATCCCTATCAGGAGCCTCGATACGACAGCCGAGAAGGTAAACACACCAAGCAGCAGACCGATCTGCGACCCGCTCCCCCCTTGCTCATCTGCGAAGAGCGGAAGCGTAGGCAGCAGCATCTCAATAGCTAAGAATAAGAATAGATTAGAGAACGTCAGCAGCACGAAATTTTTCGTCCAAAGCTTATCCTTCTGCAGCATTAAAATTTACGTTCAATCAATTTGAAGTCATCGTAATGGAAGCCCGGTGCTACGATGCACGATACAAGAACCGGCTCATCGCCAAGCGGGCGAGCCTTCTGCCATTCAGTCGCTGGAACAAGAGCCTGCGGATGCTGACCATTCGCCACATCTCCACCAACAATAATCTCTTTGCGTGTCTCTGGCTCTTCGTCCGTGCCGCCAAGAGTCAGAAGCAGCGGGCTGCCCGAATGCCACAGCCACAGCTCATCGGAATAAACCGTATGCCAATCCGAAGCTTCTCCCGGATGAAGCAGGAAATAAATCGAAGATGCCGCAAAACGTGGACCGGAATACGGTTCACCAAGCACAGCCTGGGGAATTTCAAAATTCGCTTTCCAAATCTCCTTGTACCAGCCGCCCTCCACATGAGGTTTCAAATCTAGTGCCGCTACAAGCGGAGACAGTTCTTTCACAATAGTTGTTGCTGACAATACAGTCCTCTCCTCTCTATTACATTTCTCGACATATTGAGTCAAATGTACTATGCAATACCCTTTCCGTCAATGAATGACCGATGGACAAACGTCCTCTTTCTCCCAAGCCGCCTGCATAAAGATCAGGGGCTGTTCCAATTTGGAACAGCCCCTGTCTATGATCGATATGAACTACGTTATTATTGATTCACGTCTACGTAAGGCTGACCGTCCTTGAAGCGTACTAATCCGATGCAGGTTTCACGAAGCACGCTGGTTTTCGGCTCCGCGAGCCGATGATAGATCAGGTACCATTCGTTCTCATATTCTGTAAGTGAAGCATGTCCTGTACCTACCGCGTTGACTGATACAAGCGTCATCCGGTTATTCTCAGGCACCTCGTAAGGACCCAGAATATGATCGCTGAATGCATAAGCAATCTGGTATCTTGGATCACGCGTATCATAATTGCTCCATGTGAGCCAATAACGGCCATCACGCTTTTGCATATGCGGTCCTTCATTATATACCGCAATGTCGCCCGCAATGGCATCGCTGCCTTTGGCGTTATGGATCTGCACGGACAATTGCACCGGTTCAGATTTGAACGTCGTCATATCGTCCTCCAGCGGAACAATCCAGCATTTCCCTTGCCCCCACAGCAGATAAGGCTGCCCATCGTCGTCGACGAATAAATCGGCATCAATAGACTGGCAGTTGTATTGATTACGCGTAATAAGCGGACGGTCCAGCATATCCTTGAATGGTCCAAGCGGAGAATCGGAAACGGCGACGCCAATCTGTGCCTCAGCAGAGAAATACATATAATATTTCCCCTTGTACTTGGCGATGCCAGGAGCCCATGCCTGCTTGTCAGCCCAGCTGACATCATTTAAGTCTAGCGCCAGATAAGGCCCGTCCCAGTTAACGAGATCCTTGCTGTGGAACACATGAAACTTCTCATACATCCAGCCGGCGCTGTCTTTGGTCGGATATAAATAATAATCGTCGCCGTCGCGCAGGATAAAGGGATCTGCCCAGAAACCAGACAGTATCGGATTGTTAATTTGCATGCTGTTTCTCCTTTTAATGAATACTTATTCCTTTACGGAGCCAAGTGTAATGCCGTGTACAAAATAGCGTTGCAGGAATGGATAGATGATCAGAATCGGCAGCATCGTCACGACGATTTTGGCTGCGTTAAACGTACGCTGGGAGAAGTTAATCAAATCCTCAGGTCTCGTGGAAGACGTGATCGATGGAGCAACCACCAACTGCTGGATATACGTTTGTAAGGGAATATTATGCTGTTTGTTCATTAGAATCAAGCCGTCAAAAAACGCGTTCCAGTGGCTTACGATACTAAACAGCGTGACTGTTGCAATAGCCGGCATCGCCAGTGGAACTGCGATCGTAATGAGCGTGCGCCACGGGCCTGCACCGTCCATTTTAGCCGACTCGTTAATTTCCTTCGGCAAGCCGCGGAAGAAATTCATCAGCAAAATAACATTAAAGATAGGAACGGCCGTCGGGAGCACAAGCGCCCAGATCGTATCCGTCAGATGAAGGCTCTTCACAACCATATACCATGGTATTAGTCCGCCTGTGAACATCATCGTGAATACAATAACCCACATATAAATGTCTCTGCCACGGAATTCTTGTCGTTCCCTAGCAAGTGGATAAGCCATCAAAATCGTTAATACGAAATTGATTGCCCCACCAAGCAGCACCCGCTTAACCGATACACCAAAGGCGTCGAAAAACCGGCTGTCCTTAAACATGTATTCATAGGAATAAAAGGTGAAATCGACAGGAACCAGAGTGACTGCGCCAGATGCTGCTGCCGACTTTCCGCTAAAAGACAAGGACACAACATTGACCAGTGGCAGCAAGCATAGCAATGTAATGAGCAGCATAACGAGCGTCAAGATAATATCAGTAGTCCTGATTCCGCGTTGACCTGTGAGCGGCATGGGACACTTCCCTTCTAGTTACAATAATGCATTCTCTTTGGTGTCGTCGTGCTAGAAAATGCGATAGCCTGCGAACTTGGCAGCTAATTTGTAGGAAACGAAAATCAGAATGAACCCGACAACCGACTTCAGCGCTCCTACCGCAGTAGCTAAACCATATTGATATTGCACAAGTCCGATACGGTATACATAGGTGTCGATAATGTCTCCTGATTCATAGACCAAGGGATTGTAAAGGTTATAGATCTGATCAAAGCCTGCGTTAAGAATATTGCCGATGTTTAGTGTTGATACGAGAATGATCGTCGGTAAAATACCCGGAAGCGTGACGCTCCAAATTTTGCGAAGCCGTCCAGCCCCATCAATGGATGCCGCTTCATACAACGAAGGGTTAATCGCCGTTAAGGCCGCTAGGAAAATGATCGTGTTAAAGCCAAATTCTTTCCATACATCACTCAATACAACAACTACCGGAAACCATTTATTGCTTCCCATGAAAAAGATCGGTTCGCCCGTAATGGCAGTCACCACTTGATTGACAATACCGTTCTGGGAGAGCATGTCGTTCAAAATACCTGCTAGAATAACCCATGAAAGAAAATGCGGCAAATAAATAATGGTCTGCATCCATCTTTTCAATCGGCTAAAGATAATTTCATGAAGCAGCAACGCGGTGGACACCGGGATGAACACATTCATAAGCATTTTCATGACAGAGATAAAGATGGTATTGAAGAAAATGGTCTTACTGTCATCGAGCTCAAACATATACTTAAAATTTTCTAAGCCAATCCACTTGGAGCCAAATATCCCTTTGACGGGAATAAAGTCTTGAAATGCAATCGCCATTCCAAATAGCGGAACTATTCCGAAAATAATAAGGAGGATCATGCCCGGCGCCAGCATCAGATGATAATGCAACGTATTTCTGGAATCTCGCAAAGCTCCCACTCCATCCTTAAGCAAACTCTAATTTCACCGGAACTAAGCGGAACGCTTGATATCCGCCAAGTCCCGGTGCCCTGCCTTATTTGTTACTTTGCTGCTTCAGCGATTTCTTTCGTAATTTGATCGCCGCCTTGCGACTTCCATTTGTCTACGAACGAATCAAATGATTCCACCGGCTCATTGCCCATAATGATCTTAAGGAAGGTTTCATCCTCCAGCTTGCGAAGGTTCGCCCATTTGGTGCGCATCGTATCGGTCTGATCGTAATAGATGCCAACCTTGCGATTGATTTTATCGTCTTGAATCAGCGGAAGAGCGCCTGTCAGGAACGCATGTCTTTGCGACCAAGCAGCTAAATCTTTTTTCGGATTTTCTTTATCCTTCAAGTAAGAATTATAAATTTGCTTCGCCTCGCCTTGCAGGGTATCTGCATTAGCTTTACCGTCGATAACGTCTTGAACGAGCTTTGCCTTCTTCTCTTTATCGTCATAGTTGCTTAGAAGCAAGGAGAACGGCATGTTCATCCAGTTGTAGCCATCCTTCTCTACGATACCTTCGCCTTGCAGCTGATCGGCATCAAATTGCATGTTTAACGTTTTCAATACCGCCTCTGGATGCTTGAAGCCTTTCTTCACGACCAGATATCTTGTTGTCGGAGAGGCCATATGCGTATTCATTTTCCCCTCTTGGCTGAGCGGCGACAGGTACGATACCCATTCCGCTTTGGAATCCTGTGCAACGGAATCGGCTAACATGCCAAACGGCAGCCACCATGGTCCGAAGAAAATACCTGCTTTGCCGCTGACGACAAGCTCATTGACCTGCTCGTTTTTCTTCACGGCGAATTCCTTGTCAATTACACCTTCTTGCACCCAACCTCTGATTTTGGCCAAAGCATCCTTCACCTCAGGCTGAATCGAGCCATAAACGGCATTGCCGCTTGCATCCTCGGTCCATAGCTGCGGGTATGCGTTATAAGCGCTGAAGATGGAATCAAAGCCAAATACGCTCGTACCGATGTTAACGATCACTTGATTGCCCAAGAGACCAACGGACCCTTTTTTATCCATAAAGGTTTTCGTTACGTTAATGATGTCATCCATCGTTTGCGGAGCTTCCAACTGAAGTTCGTCCAGCCAGTCTTGACGAATCCACAACATGTTTTGCGCATCTGCACCCGGGCTCACGTTAGGGAAGGCCATAAGCTTGCCATCAAATGTTGAAGACGCAAGACTGTAGCCATCCGTGGAATCATAGGCCGCTTTGAGCGCCGGCGATACGAAGTTCTCGTAAGTAGAGGTCAGATCCTCAATCAGGTCTGCATTTACCAATTGAACAAGCTGCTGCTTGTCTACAACCATGACATCCGGAATATCGCCGGTCGACAGCGTTAGTCCAACCTTCTGCATGTAGGAGTCACCCGTTGCCTCCCATTCATTGGTATACTTCACGTTCAGCTTGTCTGCGAAATAGCGGGTCAGCTCATTATCTTCAATCGTCGAACCGCTTGGCAGCTTCGGATCAACCGCAGCTTCCTTGCCGATGCTGATCGTTACTGTCTCTGACATTGGCGCGTAAGGATCAGCAGGTTCAGTTGTCCCTCCAGCAGAATTATTCCCGCCTGTGTTATTACTGCTGTTATTTGCATTACCGTTATTGCCTGAGCATGCAGTCAGCACCATCAGTGCACAAACGATTAATATGCTTAATGTCTTTTTCATTTCTGCTTTCCCCCTGCATATCGTTTATTGTTACATCCCCAGTATAAGCCTGTTTTGCGGATGTAAGGGTCGGACCGAGGTTCACAACTAGGTGTGATTTTGTATCCGCTCTCATCAGGGATATTTGCAGCTAACAACATTAGTCTACGTTCTGGCTAACAAACTTCTTACCCCCGAGCACTTCTTTACTTCTCCCATTGCTTCCGGAAGTCTGAGGGCAGTACTCCAATTTCCTGTAAAAACAGCTTACTGAAATATTTCTCATCCTTGAAGCCGACGTGCTGAGCAATTTGATAGATAGGTGTATTCGTGTGCACAAGCAGCTTCTTCGCTTTGGACATCCGAATGTCAGTGACGTAATCATTAAATGACTTCCCTGTTACATTCTTGAAGCATTGGCTGAAATACGTCCGGCTCATATTGGCAATGCCCGCGATCTCACTTTGACTGAAATCCATCTCTTCCTGTTCATGCATGTAACGAATCGCTTTATAAATAACCCGCAGGATATCGTCGCTATATTTGGTCTTGCATACCATGCTACGGAGCTTATCTCTCTCCTCCTCAAGCACTGCCCTCCATTCCTCCCACATGCGAAGCGGCTCCAAACGAAAGATTAGCTGCATCGACCATTCAAGCATGAGCAGCCAGCGGCCATTCTCAAGAAAAGCCGGGAACAGCAAGCTCTTCAGCTCACTCATCGGCAATCTCATCGCTGCTGTATCCTGTAGCAAATCCTCGTATGCCTCATTACTATAGATCCATTCCTGACTGTTCCATCGAGAACTAAGCTGAGCCTTCTCCGGGTTCAGAGATTCTTTCTCTTCGTCCGCCTTCCACTCCCAAAAGTTAAGCATTTTCGTATAATCATATAATAAGCCTGTAGCCAGATAGCCATGCAGCTTGTCGACCGTATCACTTAACGATACATGGCCTAAGCCGTGCACCAGCACCGGAAGGCAGTTGGCCTGTTTAATATCGTTAATCAATGACTGTTCCTCTAATTCTCCAAGGCCGTCCAGCGAGAGAAACCAGCAACGTCTCTCTAAATAGTGAATAACATGGCTTGCAGAAAGCTTTTGGACCAATTGGCCTGCTTTCTCTTCGTCTTTAAGTTCAAGAACAACCATAACCCGGTCGAATACCTTCGCCTCATGCGAGATTCGTATTTTCACCTTATCCTCATAGCTGTGTGCAATGCGTTCCAGCACATCATCCATCACGTCGGTTTCCAGATCGTTTTTGACGATATAATCAATAGCTCCGAGCCTAATTGCCTTCTGCGCGAACGAAAATTCCTCGTGGCAGGATAACACGACTACCGATTTGGCCGGGTATTTTTCATTGATTTCCTCGATCAGCTCAAAGCCTGACATCTCCGGCATCATTAAATCCGTAAAAACAAGATCAACCTCGAGCGTCTCGAGCAGTTCTAACGCTTTTCTTCCGTTCCCCGCTTCGCCGACGACCTCCATATGATATTTTGCCCATGGCATAATTGAGATCAATCCACGCCTGACCAGCTTCTCATCGTCTACTATAATGACCTTCATTGCTCCGTCGCCTCCTTATGCATAGGCATGTGAATAGATACAGTTGTACCTTCGCCTATTTGGCTGTTTATTTTCAAATCGCTGACACCACCCGTAAAGTTACTCAATGTCCGCACGACATAATTAAGGCCGATTCCCAGACCCGAAAGGTTATTTTTCCGCGTATCCGACTCCAGAAGCTCCTTGATTTTCTCCGGACTGATTCCGTTCCCGTTATCCTTAACCATTAGAACCAGCACTCCTCCCTGCTCCTGTGCAGTGACCTCGATGATCCCCTTCTCGTCCATCATTCCGTGATATAAGGCATTTTCCACGATCGGCTGTAAAATAAAGCGCGGTAGCGGCGTCTCCAGAAACGGCTCTGGGATGAAGTATCGTACATCAAACTCGAAGTCGTATCTAATTTTTTGCAGCTCAACATAATCGTTCAAGGAGTCTATCTCATCCTTCAGCGAAACGATGGTGCCGTCTTTCGCCAAATTGTATTTCAACACCTTGGTGAATAGCGACAGAAACCGGTCGATCTCATGCTGACCCTTCAGTCGTGCAAGCCATTGGGCTGTATTAAGGGTGTTGTACAAGAAATGAGGGTTGATCTGAGCCATCAGCTTCTCCATCTCAATTTCCTGCTTCTCACTCGCTTCCTTCGCCACTTCTCTAATCAATCTCTGAATTTTAAATTGCATATCACTAAAGTTTTGAATGAGAAAATCAAACTCCCGTAATCCCGTCATTTGAAAATTGTCATTGGGTTCCTGACTGATGACGGCAGATATACCCTTGCGGATGCGGTGCAGCGGTGCGATAACGACCTTCCATGTCCGAAAGGCAGCCCAGATGCTGATCAGCAGCCCCAGCACAACGATGTAGGCATATTTGACGAACCAATCACGAATCTCCTTCTGGTATTCGCCCTTCTCAACAAACACACCAAGTCTCCACCCTTGACTGCCCGTCACCTCGTGAAAATAGTATCGCTCCATCGATTTTGCATCATAAGTGCTGCCGATCGGAGTCAGCTCAGGTTTGTCGCTATAGAGAATGGTGCCGTCATTATTCATAAGCAAATGAGATACATTCATCCCGTATTGCTCTTTGTTCAGTATATTTTGAATGACCTTCACATTCGTTTCCGCATACACGATCAGAGGGTTATTGGGATCTGTGATGCCGCCTACGCTTCGCACAATGGAGAATACAGAAATGTCATTATATTTATAAAGAGTTAAGTGCGGGCCATTGAAGACATGGTCGGATTTGACGGAGAGTTTCGGCAATCGGTCAAAATCGGGGTGCAAATCTCGGGTTATATAATTGTTATATTGGATTTCTCCAGTGATCGTATCATAATAAAAAACTAATCCTATCGTTGGATTCGATGCATTAAGAATACCCATATCACTTTGAATAGCCGCTACCAGCTGTGACTTCTCATAATTGTCCTCACTCGCTTGCAGCGCTTCCACATCCTGACCCACAAAGCCCTGGTAAGACATTTGCTGAGACACATCATAGAGGTTTTGTAACGTCTCCTCCAAAGAACCGCTTACCCGCTGTAAATTTTGCTCGATGCCCTTTTCGATTTTGTTAGTTAAAATATTGTAAATCGAATACACCGTCAGAATACCAACTAGGACCAGCGGGATAACGGAGCTGACCAGCAGTGTCCAGTAAAGCTGACCACGCAGCGTATCCCAGCCGAAGAACCGCTTTATGTATGAACCATCTCTCTCATCCATCATTTCCACCTGCTCGTGATATATTTTGAACAACCACACTATATCACAATTTGCCCAAACACAAATGTTCTACATGACAGCACAAAAAGGCGCACAGGTGGAAACCAGTGTTATTCATTCTTTCATTTGCAACAAAAAATCCCCCATGAATGATTCACGGGGGATTACCTTTATGACATTATATCTTGCCAAACTGCGCTTGATGCAGACGGCTGTAAATACCACCTGTCGCCACAAGCTCTTCATGGCGGCCTTGCTCGGAAATTCCGTTCTCGGTCACGACCACGATGCGGTCGGCATTCTTAATTGTT
This sequence comes from Paenibacillus sp. YAF4_2, assembly GCF_052113225.1. NCBI lineage: Bacteria > Bacillati > Bacillota > Bacilli > Caryophanales > Paenibacillaceae > Paenibacillus > Paenibacillus sp. YAF4_2. Next base: position 304,801 of record NZ_JBFRCT010000005.1, on the reverse strand, counting down.
GCGAGACGATGCGCAATAACAAGTGTTGTCCGGCCTACGGACAGCTCAGCGAGTGACTGCTGAATCGCTTGCTCCGTCTCGGTATCAAGCGCCGAAGTCGCTTCATCAAGAATCAGGATCGGCGGATTCTTCAGGAACATCCGGGCAATCGCCATACGCTGCTTTTGGCCGCCGGACAGCTTCACGCCCCGCTCCCCAACAACCGTATCTAGTCCGTCAGGCTGGGATGCAATGAACTCTTCCAATCTAGCACGGCGTGCTGCCTGCATGATGTCGGCTTCAGAAGCGCCAAGCTGGCCGTACGAGATATTATCACGAATGGTACCTGCAAATAGGAACACGTCCTGCTGAACAATACCGATCTGCTTACGAAGCGATTCCAGCTTCAGATCACGAAGATTATGACCATCAACGGAGATGCTGCCTCCACTAATTTCATAGAAGCGAGGAAGCAGACTGCAGAGTGTTGTTTTACCCGCACCGGATGGGCCTACGAAAGCAACCGTCTCTCCTGCTTTAATCGACAGGCTGATATTATCGAGTACCTTCGCTTCGCCTTCATAGCCAAACGACACATTACGGTACTCAATATCACCATGCAGACGGTCAACTTCCTTCGCATTAGGAGAATCCGCTACATCCGGCTCTGTCTCGAGCAGCTCCACATAACGGCGGAAGCCTGCGATCCCTCGCGGATAGCTTTCGATAACGGCATTAATTTTCTCAATCGGCTTGAAGAAAATGTTGGTCATCAGGACGAAGGCTACGAATTCGCCATACAGCAGATCGCCTTCAATAACATACCAAGTACCGGCCAGCAGCACGAACAGCGTAACGAGTCTCATCAGGAAGTATGTGATGGACGAGTTCATCCCGATGATTTTGTAAGAGATCAGCTTCGCTTGACGGAACCGGCTGTTGTTGCCCTCGAACAGCTTGCTCTCATGCTTCTCGTTCGAGAACGCCTGAACGACGCGAATACCACCAACGGTATCTTCTACGCGGGCATTAAAGTCCGCCATGTCGCCAAACAAGCGATGAGTAGCCTTAGTCATTTTTCCATTGAAATAGAGAACGAGCAAAATAATGATCGGCACAACAATGAACGTCATGATCGTCAGCGGCAAATTAATAAATGCCATAATGCCAAACGCACCAATCAGTGTCATCGCCGCAATAAACATATCCTCGGGACCATGATGGGCTACTTCCCCGATCTCGAACAAGTCGTTCGTCATACGGGAGATCAGATGGCCAGTCTTCGTATTATCGAAGAAACGGAAGCTCAGCTTTTGCACATGCTCGAACAGCTTCTTCCGCATATCCGTCTCAATATTGATACCTAGCATATGCCCCCAATACGTAACGACGAAGGACAAGAACGTATTCAACACGTAGACTGCAAGCAGAATCGCACATGCGCCAACGATATACTTTAGGTTCCCTTCCGGAAGAAGCTTATCAATAACATGGCTGACAGCCAGCGGGAAGCATAATTCCAGTACGGCAAGAATGACCGCACAGCAGAAATCGAGTAAGAATAACTTGCGATAAGGCCTATAATAAGCAAAAAACTTCTTAAGCATTTGGTTCTCCTTTATTCTAAAAATATTAAGTGTCTATATACTCGGGTCCCGCCAATCACAAGCTCGTATTAATGACTTTTGTGTAGAATGTGTACATCGTTCTCATCCCCTTATTGCCAAGCTATTTTTCTACTTCCGATTGCAGATCCGCACGAGTCGCCTTGACGTAAATCATCGTTGTCTCCAGTCTATCGTGTCCCATAATTTGCGCCAGGCGATGCAACGGGGTGTTTGCTGCCATCATGTATCCGAACCGGTGCCGTAGATCGTGAGCGCTCAATCCTTCGAGCCGCGCCGATTTCATGTATTTTTTAATCGCATGGCGTAAAGCTCGTTCGGTTAATCGATCGCCAGTTTTCTCCGATGGAAACAGATACGGACTATCCGAAGGAAGGACTGCGAGATATTTTTCTAACGCAGCTCTGCAGGTAGCGTTCAAAGGTACTTCCCGTTGTTTATTCCGTTTTCCAGATCGTACCGTAAGCTGACCGTTGTGTTTACCGATTTGAATATCTTCGAGAGCCAGATCGCATACTTCCATTGTTCGTAAGCCGGTGTGAAGCATCACGATAAGAATCGTCTGATCCCGAATGGAACCGCCGTGTTCTGCCGCAGCGATCAATGCAGCTTCTTCTTTGTCTGTCATCTGCCTGGGACTTACCTTTTCTTCCGGAAGCAATTTGACCGGCTTCGCAGGGTCGCGGCGAATCTTTGATTCCAACAAAGCCCATTCAAAAAAACGTTTCAGGGTTATAAGCCGCCGGTTAATGGTCGCCGGTTTCAATTCCATTACTTTTTGAGTGGCTTCCCGGTATCGTGTTAGTGTTGGAGTAACCACTTCTTCAATTCGAAATATCACTTCTTCCTCTTGGTGGCCGGAAGTCTCAAACCAACCGATGAAGTGTTTCAGATCGCTTGCGTATTCCTTTAGCGTTTTGGGATTCAAATCTTCGTTGGTAGTGAGAGCGTGAATGAAGTCGTGAATCGTCTGCTCCCCCTGTTTAGAAATCCCGGTCGTTTCACTCATTAGCGAGACCTCCAAATATTGACTTACATTAGCGGACATGGTATTCTTATCTTAACCAATACATTAGCGGACATCAAGTGCGAATTCTGAATATGCCTAATAACCCCTAATCTTAATTAGTGGCCATTGAAATGATTGTGTTTTATAAATTTAATTTTTGGAGGAATCCTATGCAAACAGGTACAGTTAAATGGTTTAATGCTGAAAAAGGCTTCGGTTTTATCGAGATTGAAGACGGAAACGATGTATTCGTTCATTTCAGCGCGATTGAGGGTGATGGTTACAAGTCGTTGGATGAAGGTCAACGCGTCCAGTTCAATGTGACCCAAGGCAATCGTGGACCACAGGCTGAAAATGTTTCTAAACTTTATTAAATCTTTAGAGCTGCCCTAAACATGGGTAGCTTTTTGTTTATTCCTGCTTTTACATCTATGCACGAGGACTGTCATTTTCGTAATTAAAACAATATAAGCGGAGGTATCGTAAATGAACAAAGAACAATTGATCGAAGATGTGGCTAAATCTAGTGGATTTTCAAAAAAGAATGCTGAAAAAGCAGTAACGCATGTGCTGGACTCGATTTTCGAAGCACTAAAGCAAGGCAAAGAAGTTCAACTAGTTGGCTTTGGAAAATTTAATGTCCGTAATCGTGAAGCGCGTCTGGGAAGAAGCCGCATAACCGGTGAAGAGGTGGAACTTCCGGCAGGTAAAGTTCCTGTATTCACGGCAGGAATCACTCTGAAAAAAGCATTAAATTAAGCTTAATATCACCAAATGCTAATATAAAATAAAGATGTTACAACATCAGAAAAGCGGTTTTTTATAAGTACACATGATTCGAACGTTAGTGTCGTATTTTCTACCATGGATGACATTATTAATTTTTATACCAAACAGAGTTTGCAGAGAAAAGCAGCCAATCTGAGCAATTTAAAGAATGATACAAGCAAGGAAAGGGATGATTTATCATTATTTACAACCGACCAGTAAGGACAATTAAGAAGAGTTCGTGGTTGATAATGATTTCCTGCGTTTTTTCTTCATTTTTCTTCACTGTTTGGGGGGGATGCCTTTTGTTTGGTTGCCTCCTTTACTTGGCCTTTTCGAATCGAAAGGTCAGAAGCCACATGGTGAGTTTAGGAAATTCATTGCTGCGAGTGGTTTTCAAGAAAAGCAGATTGCTATGAAATCGCTTCATGAGCCTGCAGGCGCTTCGATACCGACTGTGGAAGAACGAGAGCAGCAAAAGATTTGTGGGGTTTCGGGGTCTCAAAGGATAAACAAGTGGCAGATCGTAGTTTTTGCGATCTGCCTTATTTCATTGCCTGTTTCAGTAAACAATTATACAGGGTTTACCTGAACCGCAGCCTGCTTGCCGCTCAGCTGAATTCCTGACTGTTTGGTGCCATAAGATTTGAGGTCGGTAAGCAGCTGCTCCAGCAGCTCCTTCGCCTTCGCTCCCTCTTTGCCTTGTATACGAATAACAAGCTGAACGGCGTTGCCGGATTCGAGCAGCTTCACGGCCTGCCGCTGCTTCGTCTCATAATCATGCTGCTCGATATCTACGCTAAGCCGAAGCTCCTTCACTTTTGCCGGCTGATCCTTCAACCGCTCTTCCCGCTTCTGCTGGCTGGCCTGCTGCTTCGCACCACCGCGAATAATCAGCTTACATGGCGGCGGGCTGCTCATCAGCGATTCGCATACGAGATCCACCTTCAGCTGCTTCGCCATAGCAAGCGCCTCATCCCGCGACACGATACCAAGGTCTTCACCGTCAAGACCGGTGAGACGCACCTCGGCTGCTTTTATTTTCTCATTCATAATCATCATTGTACTTGTAACCCCCGTCTATGATCTGTTAGATCTCTACTGTTGCTGTCGAACTGTTTGATCCGCTTGATGAGCCGGCACTCGCTTTCATAGTCGTCTTCTCCATAAACTTCTTCTGTCTCCACCGTTTCAGCACCCATAACCCGCGAAGATATTCGTCCAGTATCATACAAGCATAAATGCCGACGAGCCCCCAGCCAAGTGTAATGCCAAATATATAGGAAAGAACAGTAGCAATCAGCGTCATGGAAGTGACCGATGTCCACATGACATACCTTGTATCGCCAACGGCGTTCAGCGCATTACCAATGCCCATGTTGAGCATTTTACCAGGCTGCAGCAAGAGGTTCATCCCAAGGAGCGTTCCCCCTAGCGCGATAATCTCCGGATCCTTCGTGAAGATCTCGAGCAGCTTGCCGCCAATCAGATACAAGACCAGCGCATTCACCGTCACGATAGCAAGCCCAATCCATAACGCACGGTACGAGGTCTTATAAGCATCCTGCACCTTACCTGCGCCGAATAGATGGGCGATCATAATCTGGAGTGCCAGTGCAAGGGAGTACCCCAGCATGAAGCAGAACGACTCTAATGTATTCATATAAGTACGTGCCGACAGCTCATTGGCCCCAAGCTGTGCGATATACGTATAGATCAATAATTGAGAGAACACCCAGCACGACATGTTAATGCCAAGCGGCCAGCCAATCTTCAGTATCTCCTTAAACAGCTTGCGATCGAACAGCCTGAAGTCTCTTAATATAATCTGGCGTTCGAAGGCGCTAAGGAACATCACCAGCAGCACAATAATCGCCAGCAAGCGGCTGATGTCTGTCGATAGAGCTACCCCTTTGAGTCCCCACTCCGGAAACCCGAATTTGCCGAAAATAAAGGAATAGTTCATACCGACATGAATGATATTCATGCCAATGGCTGTATACATCGGGCCTTTCGTATTGCCCGTATTACGAATCGCATTACTGAGGGCCGCCATAACCGCAACCAGCACCATCCCGCCGCCAACGATCGAAATGTACGTTTTCGCAAGTGGCATTAATTCCTCCGGAAGCTGCAGCAGCGAAGCAATCTGCCCCGGCATCAGGTACAGCAGCACGCTGATCCCAACACCAATGATGGCGCTGACCTTGACGGACATAATCGCGATCGTTCTGGCATCTTCGTTTTGCCGTGAACCAAGCCGCTGCGCAATCAGAATACCTGCCCCGCTCGCTACCGTCATGAACAGTGTCATTAAAGCGCTGAACAGCTGGGTGGAGAAGCCAACAACGGCAACCGCATTATCTGAGATCTTGCTGACCTGCAGGGTATCGGCTGCCCCTAATAGAAATTGTAGAAATAACTCAATAAAAATCGGCCAAGCAAGCATCCATAGCGAAAACTTATTTCGTTCACGCTTTTGCATGATACAAATCCTCCCGAGCGCTGCAGCCGATAAAAAAAGGTAACGGCAACCATATACGCCACTATAATAGTAAATTCGAATGTCTTTTCATATTATAGATGCTATACTTCGGATATTGTATTAGTTTTACAACCGATACTTTCAAAATTCAAACCTCCATGAGGCTTATAAAAAAGGTGCCGCTATGACACTATTTCACTTTACCGTTCCACCCCTTCCGCACTATATTGCTTCCGGCTACACCAAGACGTCTGCAGGGTTCAAGCATCCAAGCCGGCATCGGATTCAAGTCTTCGATCTGCTTGTTGTGACGGAGGGCTGTCTCTTTATGGGGGAAGGCGATTCATCGTTTGAGGTACGGGCTGGAGAGGCTTTAATTCTAGCTCCGGATAATCATCATTATGCGACAAAAGCATGCGAGGAGGCCTCCGCCTATTACTGGCTTCACTTCCAGACAACAGGACGCTGGGCCGCTTCGGAGGAATATGCGCCAAGGATAATCCAGGGCCGGGAGCCCCATGGTTTAAATCCCCAAATTTTCACTACGCAAACTTTCATTAAACAGGTTCCGCAATACACCAAGCTGCTACAGCCGGCCAAAGTGATCGAGCAAATTCAGCAGCTGATGGAGCTTGGCCATGGCAACCATCTGAGCAGTGTAAGCTGGAAGCAGCAGCTTATTTTCCAGGAGATTATAGAGCAGCTGTCAGCCTCTATCGAGATGCAAGGCTCGACGCCTACCTCACAATGTGCAGAGCTTGCCGCTTCGTACCTGAGGAAGAATTACCGCGAGGATATTACCGCTCAGCAGCTTGGCGAGAGTATCAACTTCCATCCGGTCTACATCGCCAGATGTATGCAGAAGGAATTTGGCTGCTCGCCCTTCGACTTCCTGCTCCGCTTCCGGATCCAGCAGTCGAAGCTGGTGCTTCTGCAGACGAATTACACCATCGCACGTATTGCCGAAGAGGTCGGCTTTAACTCAGCGGCTTACTTTACGTCTTGTTTTGCCAAATACGAGGGTATCAGCCCGCGCAAATACCGCCAGCGCTTCTCACACGGCTGACGGTATATTCGATCCCTTGGATCGCAATTGCTACTGCTGATGCGACTTAATAAGCTCCATCTTAACCTGCCAAGCCTGCTCGCTGAGATGGACCGGATAGAGATCCGGATTCAGCTTGCGCAAAATCTCCGGTCGGAACAAACTAAGCTGCTGCTCATGATAGCTGCGAATTTGCTCCAGCGGAGGCAGCTCGTACACAATCTCACCTTTTACAACAATAGGCTTCAGGAGCGGCACCGCTTCATAATCGTTCACATAGCGATGGATATACGGATGAACCGGGTCAAACAGCTTGATCCGCCCGCCCTGCTGCATATCCGTCTCATGATGAAGGGCAATATAATCCGCTTCCGCAAGACCTGTACTGCGGTTCATAATCCGGTACACATCCTTCTTGCCGGGAGCGGAGACTTTCTCAGGATTAGCCGAGATCTTAATAACCGGTATGTATTCCCCGTTCCGCTCACGGGCAGTCAGCTTGTACACTCCGCCAAGTGATGGCTGATCAGCCGCTGTAATGAGCTGCGTACCAACGCCCCAAGTATCAATCTTGGCTCCTTGAGCTTTCAGGTTGAAGATCAGCGTCTCATCCAGATCATTCGAAGCGACGATCTTCGCATCCTGCAGTCCCGCTGCATCAAGCAGCTTACGAGCTTCCTTGGAAAGGTAAGCAAGGTCGCCGCTGTCGAGCCGAATACCAGCCAGCCGTTTGCCTACGCTCTCGAGCCAGCGTGCCGTCTTAATTGCATTCGGCACCCCGCTCCTCAGCGTATCGTAAGTATCAACGAGAAGGGTTACGCCATCAGGCAGAGCCTGTGCATACGCAAGGAAAGCTTCCTCCTCCGACTCATGCCCCTGCACCCAAGAGTGAGCATGTGTACCTTTCGTTGGAATGCCAAACATCATCCCCGCATGCATATTCGAAGTCGCATGGAAGCCCGCAATATAAGCAGCCCTTGCGCCCCATACTGCCGCATCCGCCTCCTGCGCCCGGCGCGTCCCGAACTCCAGCAAGATATCACCTGCTGCTACCTGCTTAATCCGGGAGGCTTTTGTCGCGATCAGCGTCTGGTAGTTCATGAAGTTCAGCAGAGCTGTCTCAATAAGCTGCGTCTCGAAAATCGTTCCCTCTACCCGTATGATCGGCTCATTCGGGAAGACAAGCGAGCCTTCCTCCACCGCATGGATCGTGCCCTTGAATTGGAACCGGCGCAGCACCTCGAGGAAAGCCGGATCATAATTCTCCTCCTGCTTCGCCAGATACGCGAGCTCCTCTTCCCCAAACTGTAGATGGGAGATGAAATCCACGATCCTCTCCAGCCCAGCGAAGACCGCATAACCATTGCCGAACGGCAGCTTGCGGAAGAAAGCCTCGAATACCGCGCCCTCGCCATCCGTCCCATTCTTCCAATGCGCATACATCATATTAATCTGATATTTATCGGTATGAAGCGTTAAGTTATTTGCACTATTCACTGCTCGTGTACACACTCCCCAAGTAGAATCTCTATTCCCAGCATATCCATTTCCAGCAAAAACAACAGCCTCCCGCTTCAATCAGCGAAAGGCTGCTGCCTTTAGAACTTTCTGACGAACCGGTATTCCGATCGGCGCCGTCTGCGATCCAGGAAATAGCTAATGGTGATACAAACAATTAGGCCAATACAAGCACCTGTCAGATCTACGATGACATCCGTCGGATTTCCCGTTCGTCCGACCTTGCTCAGCTGGTTCCTCTCATCCATTGCCGCCGTTCCACCCGTCAGGATTAGTGACATGATAACCGGCAGCACCATCTGTCTTCGACCCATTAGCGAACGAATCAACATATATAATCCAACGCCCAGTACTGCGTACATGAACAAATGAGCTCCTTTACGGAAGAAGAACTCTACGAACCCATAAGGGTCTTCCTTAGCAACAACCGTATCCCCACGATACGTAACCGATGTATTCGGAAGAGACTCTGCTAATTGTTCTTTCGTTACCCATTTATTCAATGTTGGCTTAATACTTTGCTGATTATACGACTCCGATGACAATGTAAAGATGAGAAACACCCAACAAAACACAACTAAAATCCATATTATGGTTGATTTTCTCGAATGACTAAGCATACTAATACCATCTCCTTCAACTTACACACTTGCCCCCGAGGAATAATTATCCTGTCTATTTGTTCGGTATTGTATCAAATTATCGAGGGAAAGGGAAATCCGCCGGACAAATCTATTAAATCGTGACTACAGTAATGTTAAATTGATCTAAAAGTCCTATAAACTCTTGTTTTCAACATCCATTCTTTGGTATTATAAAAGTATGAGAAAACCTGTATCGATGCCTTTCGAAGATGAGCGACCGCGGTTAAAGGTTGGTTTTATCGCCAATTAGAATTTCTAGTTTCGAATATATCTCGAAACTAATAAATTCTAATGTGGTGAGAAAAATGTTAGAGGAGGTTAGAGAATGGCTGGTTATTTAATGTTCTCCGAGGTTTGGACACCATTCAAGATGGTAGGCATCCGGGTATTTAAAGACGAGAACGGCGCCTTTTGGTACAAATACAGAAATAACAAGCGCTCACGGCTATTCAGATAACTCATACACATACACATACACATACACATACATACATGCACTCATAAACACAAAGACACCCCCGACAGCGTAAGCTGCTGGGGGTGTCTTTATAGTGACTACATTCCTTTTACAAGGTCCATACCTGATTTAAGATCAGCTTCGAATTGCGCCTTAAAAGCATCAATAATCTCAAGGCTATATCCATACTTCGTGAGTTCAGTAGTCGTATCTGCTACAAGCTTATTGAAATCAGCCGTGCATTGAGCCACGGTTTGATTAGCAGTTACTTTAATACTTGCTTTAGTGGCATCATCACCCGCCTGATAAGCAGGAATCATAGCCAACAATGTGTTTGCACAGTTTGTTTCAAGAGCAGTAAGTTTAGCAGATCCTGCCGCTTCGATTGACGCTTTAGTAGGCTTCGTTTCACCAGATGGATCCGTGCCACCTGTTCCTCCACCGGTATTACCGCCAGTCGTGCCTCCACCAGCTTGCGCCGCTTTGTATGCCGCGGATTCACCAGTGATGCTGTTTGTCTTTTGATCCCACTTAATATCTGTACCTACCGCTTCGGACATGAATCGAACTGGAACATAAATCGTACCGTTGTTGATATAGAGAGATTGACCAGCTGGAAGCGACTTCGATTGACCATCAAATACAAGGGAAGCTTGAACCGGCTTGATTGTTAAGCTCTTACCAGCTTCCGGCTTCTTGCCACCAGCTACCGCACCTGCAAGCAGCTTCGCAAGAGATTCCTTCTCCGCAGCAGTTGGCTCGGATACCGTTACTTTAGATGTCTTCTGATCCCATTTCACTGATTTCTGCAGCGCGTAAGAAATGAAACGAATCGGGATATAAGTACGGTCTTGATACATGAAGGCATATTGTCCTTCTGGCAGTAAGAGTGATTGTCCGTCAAACTTCAAGCTAACGGCCTGTGTCTTGATATTGACTGAGGTACTTTCACTTGCAGCACCTGCCGTAAGTGGCAGGACGGTACATAATGCTACAATTAAGAGCATTAATGTGTAATGGCGTAGATTTTTCATCAAATTGATTCTCCTCTTATTTATGATTTAATAGCTTTAGCAATGGCACTGATTGCGGACGCCCGTACACTTTGCTTATTTGCTTCGTACTTGGCATTCCAATCCGGCATCGCAGAGCTATCAATACCTGCGTCAGCATAACTAGAAGCCGCTTGGCTCATGATACCCTGGAACTGTGCATCACAAGACCCCTCGGCCTCCACGACTTTCCCTAAGAACTTACTCTGCAGATCGGCTAAGGATACGCCATCTGCACTTCCGACAATTTGATTCAAAATGGCATTACTCTTGGCTTTGCAGGTGCCGGATAACGAGTTCAGCTTAGCCTCAGTTTGCGAATCAATTACTTGCTTCGTTTTCTTCTGATCCGAAGCGAGCTCTACGGTTGGCTTTTCCACCGGCTCGGCAGGCTTTTCTACTGGTTTAGTAGGCTTATCTTCCTGCTTAGTGCTCGAGTCAGCCGGTTTCGTTGAACCATTTGAGGACTGCTGGTTCATCTTTTTCCAAGCTTCACTATTCTCTTTCATCTTCTCAGGATCTCTTTCCCCTACCCATTCGATTGGATAATCAGGATTCAATATATTAAGTCCAATACCATATTCCTTGGTGATTGATCTCAACAATTCTATTTCCTCATCAGAGAGCTTAGATAATAACAACTCGCGCATTTCCGTTTTCTCTTCGACAGAGAGATCATAAGTAGCATTACCCTGCAGATAAGAGATCTGCTTCAAGCTAAGACCAGAATTAAGTAGTATAGCCGCAACATCAAGGGCATCGGCACTATCGATCTTTTGCCCACCAATCAGCTGACTCGCCTTCTCAACAGGCTTTTCGATAATAGCCGGCAACTTAGCTCCTGGCTTCTCACCAGAATCAGCAGTTTCGCTACTATGACGTGAGGCAATATCCTCAATATCAATGCTCTTGATATAGTAATAGGCTATTCCTGTGAAGATCAAAGCCACAACAACAAAAAATGAAGCGGTACCTATTACCCACTTCATCCACGGTTTTAGCTTCTTCTTTTTTGTTTTTTTCTGAGACATATCCTTAATGACCTGCCTATTCATAATTTTAGAAGGATAAGATCGGATTCGTTTCTTTCACACCATTGTTCATCTTCGGACGACCAATCGAGTAGTAAGCGAAAGGTGTTGCCTCCAACTCTTCTTCCTTATAGATATTTCTACCATCAATGAGATTTGGCGTCTTCAGCCATTTCTGAATATCCGTCAGCGGAATATCGATAAACTCTTTCCATTCGGTCAGAATACATAGCGCATCTGCACCTTCAGCAGCATCCTGCGCTGATTCGCAATATTCCACTTCGGAACGGTTAAAGATTTTCTCGAAATTATTAGAAGCAATTGGATCATAAGCTTTTACTTGTGCTCCCCGCTCCAATAAAGCTTCAATAATCTCAAAGGCTGGCGCATCCCGAACATCATCCGTTTCCGGTTTAAAAGCTAATCCCCAAATACCAATGGTCCGTCCAGCAACATCCCCTAATAGATCATCAAGCTTACGGATTACATTAAACCGTTGATCACGATTGACTTCCACGACGGACTTCAGCAGCTTAAAGTCATAATCCATCTGCCCAGCAATTTGAATTAGTGCTTGCGTATCTTTCGGGAAGCAGGATCCACCGTATCCAATGCCGGCCTTCAAGAAAGAAGAGCCAATACGCCGATCCATCCCCATACCCTTCGCAACTTCCTCCACATCTGCCCCTACCTTCTCGCAGATATTGGCGATTTCATTAATGAAGGAGATCTTGGTTGCAAGGAATGCATTCGAAGCATATTTAATCATTTCCGAGCTTCGGACATCTGTAATCGTAATTTGATCGGTTAATGGTCTGTGTAACTCAGTAAGCAGCTCCGCCGCTCGATCACTTACCGTCCCGATAATAATCCGGTCAGGGTTAAGCGTATCCCGTACAGCTGTTCCTTCACGCAGGAATTCTGGAACTGAGGCAAAATCAAATGCTGCTACGGCATATTTCCGAATAATGTCCGCAACTTTTTCATTTGTCCCAACTGGCACAGTGCTTTTCACAACTACTACTTTATAATCGTCAATAGCTCGCCCGATTTCTTCTGCCGCCTGTTCAATGTAAGCTAGGTTTGCTTTTCCATCCGGTAATGATGGGGTTCCTACCGCGATAATAATAATCTCTGAGCTACTGACTGCAGCAGCTAAATCTGTCGTGAAGGATAAACGTCCTGCGGCTGTATTGCTTGAGATTAGTTCCTTAAGACCCGGTTCGTGAATTGGGACTTCGCCATTATTCAATAATTCAATCTTTGATGCTGCATTATCTACACAGATGACCTCATTGCCAAGCTCAGAGAAACAAACCCCCGAGACTAAGCCAACATAACCGGTACCAATAACTGCCAGCTTCATCCTCACCCACTCCTTACAATTTGATCGAGGTAAGCAACAATTTGAGTGATCTCGTTCCTTTGCTGCTTATCTGCAAATAAGTACTCTCTATCTATAAGGTTTTGCATATTACCCTCTATTAACTGCTCCCACTCTACCAATCGATAGGGATGAATAGACCGAAGAGCTCGAAGCGTGTTCTCATCTTCCTTCATCGAACTTCGATGCAATAGGATCAGTGGTTTCTGGAGTGCAACGGCTTCACCAACTGTGCTCCATCCAGGCTTGCTTATAACAACATCCGATACTGCTACGTAATTCTGTGACTCTGTATAGGAGATTGGTATAGATATGACATTCTTATGCTTGACCCTCATATTGCTCGATACAATAAAGAGATATTCTTCATTTGTCCAAAGCTTCATCTCGGCAAGGTCCTGTACATTTATACTCATTCCGATGCCGAAATAGACGACTCTCTTCTTATTACCAGGGTTAATCGTTTGTTGAATCCTAACAACTTCGTGCCCATCTTTTTCCCTGCTGAAGAATCCAGCTTGCAAAGAACCTTTCCTGCCCCATTCCGGTTCATCTGCCCCTTCCAGGCGGATGAAGTAATCCATCATAGCGTACGCTTCATGCAGCGGTAACAAAGCGGACTGTTCAATCATCGCAAGATAAGCGGTATACCAAGTGAAGTTAGATAGCCCAACTGATGTCACCCCAGCCTTATCTGCTGCTATAAAAGCAATTGGAGAAATGTCCGAGATAACGAGATTCACTTCGTTCGTATATAAAAAATCCACCTCTCTCGCAACTTCTAGAGGTAGATTTGTTACATACTCGTTGAACTTTGTTCTAAACGCAGACAAGTCGGGTTCAATGGTCTCAGGCTTTAGGACATAGCCAACTTCCGAAGCACACCTTCGATAGTCAATCACTCCTTGATGTTCGAGCAATGAAGCTTGCAAGAAAGACAACACATTGTCCGAGGAACAAATGATAATCCGATAACTGCTGCTTGCTTCTCGAATTAAGCTACGAATAACAGCGATACTGCGAGTAGCATGACCATACCCATAGTCAGAAATATAATAGGCGATTGTCTTCATTATTTTATCGAAATACTAAGGCAGTTTTCGCTCATCTCCGACCATGACGAATATAGCTCCATAACCTTGTCTTCGTCCGAGTAGCCGCTATGAACAACTATCATCTCCATGTCCGTAATGGCCTTCAGACCATGCAGAGTCTTCATCGGAATATGCAGCACGTTGCCAGCCTTCACTTTCATTGGAACTCCGTTCTGAACGAATTCCCCTTCACCTTTCACAACGGTCCATACTTCTTCTCGATATAAGTGCATGAGATAACTAAGATTTCTGCCCTCTTTAATTGCAATCCGTTTCGTAATAACTGTACGGCCATCATCATAACGCTCGTCATCCAGAATTCGCGCCCAGCCCCACTCTCTTTCCTCGAACATGGGACCTTGATCATAGTTAATGAAATCTTTAATCCGTGGGCTAGCACTCTTATCCGTAACGAGAATACCGTCTGGACTAACGGCAACAACTACATTGGATACCCCAAGAATGGTAACCGGGATTTCGAGTTCATTTACCAGATGAGTATTGATACAGTCCTCACTGATCGTCCCTCGTCCGATCTGGTTCTGCCCCATCTCTTCCGTTAACGTGTTCCATGTGCCAAGGTCCTTCCAATAACCATCATAAGGTACCACCACGATGTTATTGCTCTTCTCAACGACCTCATAATCGAAGCTTATCTTAGGCAGCTCATGATATTGCTCTACAAGCTGCTCGTATTGTAATGGATATCCCTTCTCCTTAAGGATGTTAATGAGATAACCCAACTTGAAGGAGAATACCCCGCAGTTCCATAAAGCTTGTTGTTCAATTAATCCGACAGCCGCTTCTTCAGAGGGCTTTTCTTGAAAGTGACTCACTTTCAATACTCCATTAGCTGACGAATGCTTCTGCTCAGGAATTATGTATCCGTACTTTGCGGAAGGGTACGTCGGCTTCACTCCAATAAGAGCTAAATCAGCTTGTGTTGTCTGGATAGTGTCCTCTAACTGTTTAACGGCATAAAAAAAGTGGCCCTCTACGTAAGGGTCCACTGGTAAGATTGCTATAACTTCATCCAAATCTACTTTGGCTACAGAATATAAATAAGATGCCGTTAAGGCTATAGCAGGGAAGGTATCTCTTCGTTCAGGCTCAATAATTAGCGGTACAGATGACCCGATTTGATTATGCATCATTCCAATCTGGGCTTTGCCGGTTGCAATATAGCTAGTATCCGCAAAACCGCTTTTGCTTATCTGTTCCCATACACGCTGCACCATGGAAACGAGTTCTTGATCTTCGTTCTCGAGAACTTTTAAGAACTGTTTAGATCTAGCATCGTTAGAAAGCGGCCAAAGGCGTTTGCCTGATCCTCCGGATAACAGAACTAATTTCATTTCATCCCTCCGATAAGAATTCTCTAGCAGTACAGCCATATAATTTTTAATCCAAACTCTAATTGTACGTATAATTATCTATCTTATTTAAAAGAATAGTGGAGTCTAGTGTAGTTGCCTTTCTAAAAAACAAACAATCCGAATTAATTAGATTATCAAAATCTGATTCGGTAAATATCTTAATATATTTATCATATTCGAAATAGTGTAAGTTCCTCCAATTTACTAATCCTTTTACAGCAAGCTCAGGTCCATTACACATTGTTTTTTTTGAAAAGCTCGAATTAAATATTATTGTATGAAAATAAGATTCATCAGGTGCAAATACGTACTTAAAATAATTATTAAATTTATTATGTAACTCTGAAAAATTTAATATATATTCTATGCATTGAGATGTTAGTGCCCACTGAGCAGAACCCCAATAAATATTATATTCCTCTCTATCACGAACCACTCCGTCTTTTAACTTAAAAGGTAAATAATATTGGATTCTATTGACAAACTTTTTGAATAATGTTTTATTATCCATAAACCAGTATGAGCTATATTTTCTATTGTGATATCTATCCTTTGAACCTGTAATTTTACATCCTCTAATATATTCGATCTCAGCATTGTCACGGAAAAAAGTGTTTATTTTTTCAATTGAGACTAGAGGATAGTCTAACCCTTGTAATAATATATATCTATCATACTTTTTCTTATTAAATGCTTCTTTAATCAAGGTAATTGTTGCATTAATTGAACTATAGCCCCCCCAGCTAATAGAATGTCTATTATTAATAAAATAAATTGAACTATATTCAGATAACAATTCCACAAAAGGATCTATATCCACCTTACTATCTACATGGATGTAGATATCAGCATTAACATCCATTAGCTTCTTAGCTAGTCTTGCAATATGATGCGGGTCCACGTGTGCCAATATTAAATATGCAAGTTTCATATGTCGCCTCCATCATCAATTTTTTACATAAACACTAATTGTTGGAGTTAGCGATTAACTTACTTCATGTTCGAAGACTTGAGAAAATTTAAGAATGATATTTTCAATTTCAAATCGAGCAATTGAATTTTTTATTATTAATGGGCTAGGTAAAATACTAGAGTCATTAACAATATTTTGAATTAGCACTGTGAGTTGCTTTACATCTCTAGGATCATATAACCAACCATTTTGGTTATGTTCTATTATATCAGAAGGACCAGTAGGACAATTTGAGCTTATACATGGGATTCCGTGGGACATAGCCTCCACTAGTACCATACCAAACCCTTCATACTCAGATGTTAAAATTAATGCTGTTACTCCTTCGGAAATATTCCAAGGGTCCTCTCGCCAACCATGCCACGAAATATTTTGCCCAATGCCTAATTCTGAAGCATATTTAGTCAACTTTGGTTTATCGTCACCATCACCCAAAATTGTCAGTTTCCAATCTCCAACTACACTCGATAAAGAAGTCAGTAAATCATTAACTCTCTTTTGACCATTCCAGGTAAGTCTTCCAATATATATAAAATGAGCTACCTCACTTTTAGTATGTATGTTGTATTTAGGTTTTTCTACAGGATTATGTATTAAATAAACATTCTTGTCGTTAGTAATATTAAAATCGTGTAATTGTTTAAAATTCTCACCATTAATAGCCAAGTGAAAGTCAGCACTTTTTAATAAGTCTAGATTTTTTATCTTTGTAAGTGACAAATGCATCCATGATGCAACTTTTACCTTTCTACGTATTAATCTCTTTATGAGACTTCCTACAAACACTGCCTTAGAATCAGCCCCAACTATTATATCAGGCTTAAACTTCATAATAAATATTGGTAGTAATACTATGTATTTAATGTATCTCATAATTCTAGTATCACTAGCAGCACCTATTATCCTGTGATTAATGTCTCTTAACCATTTTTCTTCTAAAGACCCCCCTAATAAAAACAGTTTTGTTTCTATTTCATTCCTGTTAAGACCTAAGACCACACTTCTAAATACGGTTTCCATTCCTCCTTGTCCGGATCTTCCGAAAGAAAGTATTATAACCCTCATTATTATCTCCTCCAAATGTGTGAAGACTATATCATTCTTTTTTATGAGCCACTGAAATCTATACATTAAAATTAACCTAGAATTGCCTTATTTTATTACCTGGCAAAATGATTTTCTTAATTTGATTTTTAAAATATTTAAATTCATCATTCCTCCAGAATAATGCTATGTACAAAACATTTATTACCACAGCATTAACAAAGGAATTCATAAAAACAGCAGTTAAACTGATATTACTCTTTAAATAGTATGAAATAAAGTAGCATATTACAAAAGAAAACAAGCCAATAAACAAATATTTGAAATACATGCTAAAATATTCAGTTAATCTTACATGAAAAATATACTTATATGTAATTTTAGGTTTAACCCAAAACACTACAGCTAAATTACTAATGAGAGTACCAATAAAAACTCCAGTTAAACCTAATATTTTAACTAAAATAATCGAGGCAATTAAATTAATAAAGGATTCAAATAATGGAGCAAATCTATCGTGATAATACTTCCCTCCACCTTCATTAAACTTCTCTACAGTTCCTCTCATTAGTTGAATATACAGATTAATCATTATTATGGATAAAGTAAAGTTATCTATTGTTTGATCATGTCCTAACCATACTGAAATGAATTGGGTTGTGGTATTGTACAATATAATAACAACAAGCGATGATACCCAGAAATTTATAAAAAACAGTCTTTTATGTACAGCGTAGGCAGCTGCTTTATCTTTTTCAACAAGTAGGTTCCCAATAGAAGCAGTAATTGCGCTCATCGCCGTTCCTGTTATCCCTTGTACGGCATTTATTATTAGACTGTAATTACTATATCTCGTTACGGTCGCTAGATTTATAAATGCTGAAATAATTAAGTTATCTGTACCAAAAAGTACAACACCACCGAACTTATGATAAATCAAAGCTTTAATATTCTTCTTTAAATTCAATTTCTCATTTATATCCAACCTATAAGATTCGATATTCCTCAACCAACCAAACTTTTTATTTATATATAAATTTAAAAATATATATCCCAATAAATTTACTGCAATTTGAATTATTAAATATAAATAAAAGTTTGGAGTTATATTTAATACCACGTATTGTAGAATTGCAGTAACTAATTTCGCAATTGTAGTAACAACTGTAACTTTATATCCTTTTTGAGAAACTATTAACACACAAAATTTATACGAAAAATAATACCCAATAACCGTATTCAATAAAACTAACAGAAAAAAAAGTCTCGCTTCTCCTATATCAATATTATCTGTTATAAATAAATTCAATATCAGAGATAATAATATACCTATAATTAATATTATCAATCCAATAATGCTGTACATTTTTTTATAAAAGTACAAATAAGCTCTTATTTTATCCCTGTCATTCTCAGCGAATGGCTTATATAAGGAAAAAATTATTGCTGTTCCAATTCCCATTTCGACAATTGATAAATATCCAATTATGTTATTATATAATGAATTTAGTCCTAACATTTCTGGGCCCAAACTATTTAAAAACACTTTCCTAATAGCAATCATCGGTAAAAAACCCGCAACAAATGCAAATACACTAATTAATATATTTATTGCAGCTTTTTTTGTTCTCATTAACCTTTCTCCTTTACTAAACATCCTACGTTCAAAAAACAAGATTCTTCACATTCCTTGATAAGGTTAAAGAGCATTATTGAATTCCGCCTTTAAAAAGCAAGGAATACTTATTTAATGTAATTAATTATTATTTAGAATTGCTTTTAAATTAAATAAAATTAATGTCCAGAACACCCATGATAGTAATACTCCAGGACTAAACATGACATTTTCGGCTCCTGAGTAAAAGAGCAATACACATAATAAAGTGAATATATTTAGATTCTCAATTCCTTTTCTTTTTTTAAGCGAGATAGATATAATGAATAATATATTCATTACAAATAATATTAATCCTATAAATCCAAACTGAATTAAATGCGTCACATACCAATTGTCAGAAAACGTTAGACCTTCAATCAATCTTAAATTCGAAGTGTTAATTGGAGCAATACCAAAAATAAAAGCATTTTGATCAAAAAGAACACTAAGATTTTGGGTTAAGTTCGTACCTCTACCACTTGCTTCTTCAAGAAATTTTGTAAAATTAAATTGAAGTAAATATATAATTAATAGCGGGAATATCAAACACAAAAGAATTGCTAACAGTAATTTCACATTTAATTTAGCTACAATACTTGAATATAGCTTTAATAAGAAAAATAATAGCATCCCTAATACCGCTGTCCTCGATCCAGTAGCCAATAGAAATATTGTTAAGATGACAATTAATGAGGACCATACATATTTGTTACCTATTTTCATTTTTTGCATATAGTAAATTAACATGATCTCTAGGAATAAATACATACCTGCTGTATTCGGATGTGAGAACCCAAAGTTAGCTCTGCTACCTCTTTCCCCTCCTGTAAGCCAATTAAAATTATCTGCGTTTAATTCATTTAAATTAACAAGTAGATTAAAAACTAAAACAAGACTATTTCCTATTAAAATCATTTGTATTACAACATTCTTATTATCACTATTAATAAATGACACTAAAATTGCCAAAGAAATAATATAAATTAAATACAATAGAATGTAATAAAGATTTTTTAATGGGTCATATTTAAAAATAGTTAACCCTATTATCGTCGGTATAGTATAAACACTTGCAAATACACTAAAAATAACTCTATGCTGAATGTTTATTTTCAGTTTTTCTTTATTAATGAATGCAAATATTAATATCATTAGCATGAATGCAAGGTATTGAAGATTAGATAATTTGTTACTTGCATTTACTAATTGGTTGCTAAATGGAACTAATACAATAAGAATTAACATTAGTTTGTTATACAAGTTTTTTTCCTTCATACTCACCATCAATTCTAAATTACTTTAATATCATCTTTAATAATACTTCTTCGTGAAATATCCATATAAGAAAAAGTACTAAGTCCTTTCTCTTCAGCAGTTTCTTTCATTAATCTGTAATACTCAGGATTTTCTATTATGTAACGAATCTTACTTTCAATTTCAGTAGCTGTATCCTGATATATAAATTCAACATTTCCACCTAAGTCCACATGTGTTGTCCCTTCCCAATACTTGCATAATAATGGTTTGCCTTGTCCTACTACCTGTTCCCAAAATACTGAATGACGTCCAGGGAAAACTACCAAGTCTGCAGCAGCAAAATATTTATACGATTCCTGGGAATCAATCCATCCAATATACTGGATTTTTTGCCCATTCACTAATTTAAGCAATTGGTCTTTTATATTTTCATCAACAGATCCAAATACTACAAGTTTAACACTCTCTATATTTATATTTGAAATTGCCTCCATAAGCAAAAGCGTTTGAGTCTTCGCTTGATCAATTTTACCACCTGTTATAACTAGAAAATCAGTATCCTTGACACCCAATACTTCCCTAATTTGTTGAATTAATCGGGGGTTTCTTGCATCCAATACTTTCTCATCATCAGCCCCCATTACTAATAAGTCACACTTTTCTCTCGGAACTCCATATATGTTCACAAGAAAATCTACTCTCGCCGGAAGTACACCATAGAACTTTTCAACAAAAGGAGCGATTAGTTGAGCATTATATTTCCATATAATCTTATGAATGATATTTTTTGAAATCCAATTTGTTGCGCTATTAGAGAAGTCAGCATGATTATCTACATATACCTTCACATCTTGGTTTCTTTTTAAATAAGAAACAATTGTCGTAATGTCCATAAACGAAATATTATGAATAAATAATATATTTGGACTCTCATTCTCTAAATGTTCTCTTAACCCAAGATATTTTTTAAATTTTTTAGTGAATTTATCATTGCCTTTCAGAGGGAGTCTTATTACTTTTACGCCATCACTGTTTATATAATTTGTTTGTGTATACTTTTCTAGACTGCTATTTATACCCCAAACCCACTGTGAGGTTATCATTGTAACTTCATATCCTAATGTTTTATGACACTTCGTTATCATATTATCTTGGTAGTTCCATCCATCTGTTACCGGACCTGCTAAACATATATGCACAATTTTCATATTGTTACCTTCTTAGACCTGAATATTTGTTGATAGCCCGATTCTTTAACCTTATCCTTACTATTATCAATTGCATACGTTACTGCTAAATCAGAAATTTTTTGAAAACCTGTTTGATCCATTTCAGCGTAAAATTCGATTGCAGAAACAAATTCATTAACTTTATTGATTGGATATACATTCCCTACACTATTTTTTTCTAAATCTTTCCAAGGAGTTTGATCAGAAACTATTGTAACACAGCCAGCTGACAGCGCTTCTTGAATAACGTGTCCGTAGTTTTCACCTAGTGTTGGAAATAAAAATAGCTGATGTTTACTGAGTGTTTTAACGACTACTTCAGAATCAACATTTCCAGAGTACTCCCAATTGACGTTTTTGGGTAATTTTTTTAATTCTACCAAACATTCTTCCCAATAGGCTTCAACATGAATAGGCCCATATATAGTTAGATTTATTTCATTTCTTACATGTTGTAGGATATGGATTGCACCCTTTAGATTTTTTTTGGGGGCTATACGTGAAATCCAAACAACATCCAACTTCCCTTTATGTTTATTTTTAAAGAAACTACTATACTCCACCCTCCGAGGGAGATCCTCAGCAATAAAGAAATTATTGTTAGTCTTAATCTGATTTTTTATTTCATTAATTTCCATCTCAGAAGTTGCAGACCAATAGATATTTTTGAATAGTCCTAATATATTAAAAACAATTATAAACAACTTTTTTTTCCTGTATTTGAGTTTAAACTCGCCTGGAGAGAACAATCCCATTGCTGCAACTATCAGAGTTTTTTTTAGAAGTCCAAGTCTATTAAGTATGAGAGATTTAATTGCATAATCATTAAAACAACCACAACAATACACAAGATCTGCCTCCGAAGCTAATTTCCTTATTAGCGAGAAAGTAAAGCCCTTTGGAGGAACATAATAGACCTTTGCTTTTCCAACTTGGTTATAATCATCTTTTTTTATATTTGAATACGGCTCTGTGTCACCATGATCTCTATCACAGGTTAAAATCATAAAATTGTATTCGTCTCCAAGATAATCAACTAGATTTTGAATTGAGCGAACTGGTCCGCCATCTTTATAACCTGGCAGATACCTACCCATAATAATCAAAATGTCTTTCTTGCCGTTCGTCATGGCTTATCTCCTACCTTTAGTCACTTACTACGCTTTTAATTCTCCTTGTGGCTTCATCCTACGATTTAACTTCTCACATTCATACATCTTGGCATCCACTAAGAATCGATACCAATATGCCTGCAAGAAGTGAAAGATTCTTCCTTCTGGTCCATCCAAAAAACCTAACTTTATGTAATATCTATAGAAGAAATATATATGTGCTCTAAAGAACTTAGGCAGCCTATAATATCCATTGTTTTTAACTTTCCGCTTCATCTTAGCTTGTTTTGTAGACGTACCATTTTCCAATAAACTTGCTTCATTGAGTACTTTTTCTACAGTCATTTGTTGATCGAGAACCTCTCGATTACTATACCAATTATGTTTATTCGTCCACCATTCCAAGTCTTTCGTGTTGTTATCAATTAAGTCGTGTTTAAAGTTCACTGTCTTACCTTCAGATAAGATCATGTGTTCATCCATAATCTTTTGCTCGCACATTGCCTTACCCGTACGGAATATGCGAAGCAATAACTCAGGATATCGACCACCGTGCTTAATCCAACGGCCCATAAAATAAACTCTTCTGCGAAGAACGATGCCAGTATACTCTTGTCCTATGCTCGGAAGCTCTTCCTTAATTTCATTTGCCAGGTCTTCCATTAACTCTTCATCTGCATCCATACGCATAGACCATTCAGATGTAATATTAGTCTGAGTAAGTCCCCAGTTCAGTTGAGTAGCATAATCGACCCATTTGTTTTGGTAGAAATCAAGTTTACTTCCAATAACTTCTAGTTCAGAGTCTAGTATCCTACAAAGATCTTCGGTCGCATCCGTGCTGTAACTATCTATTATTACAAAGCGCTTAACGATACCACGAAACGATTCTATACATTTTCTTAAGTTCTTTTCTTCATTCTTGGTGAGAATGACTACCGTAAGATCGACCATCATTTTTTCCTCTCTACTACTGTAATTTTAATGTTAGTGGTTATAACTTCTTTATGACTCTTGCCGGATTACCAGCGATTACGCAGTTATCCTCAAACACACCACTAACAACAGCACCAGCACCAACGACGCAGCCATCTCCAAGTACAGTTCCCTTTAAGATCAGAGAGTTACAACCTATGAAGCAGTTCTTCCCAATCGATATTGGTCTAGCACCAATCTTCTCTTTGATGTCAGCGTTTCTAGCCTCGGTTTCAATGGGGTGAAAATCATTATCCATGATTTTAGCGTTACCACCAACGAGCGTGTTCTCACCAATTGTTATCGATTTTCTCGCATAGATCGTTGCGCCAGAAATACCAACGTTGTTCCCAATAATGATCTTTGACTCTGGAGTTCTGGTTATAATAATGGTTCTCTGATACAAACCAACCAAATTAGATAGAAAAGATGAATTAATCGTTACATTATCACCGATGGTTAATTCAGCCCCGGATTTATTGAAAATCACCGGTATACCTTTCAGCAATAATTTCTTCCCATATCTCACTTTTGTTGCTTTCATCAAGAACTTAAACCAATTACTATTCATATGGATAACTCCTACTTAGTTAAATACTAATCTCGTGAATATATTTGTTAATAGATACATCCTTCGTTAGATTCTTAACCAAGAAGGCTCTGGCACGGCTGCTCATCTCAGCAGGAGTATTTGATTCTTTCTCGTTAAGGAATCTCTCAATAATAGCTTCAACCTCACCGTAATTACCAGGCTCAGTTACATAGCCGCATCCGGTCTCTTCAATTATTAAGCGTGCTTCCGATCCTTCTTCCAGCACACCTAGTATTGGTTTACCCGCTGCCATAATACCGTATAGTTTACTTGGAACAGATACTCCCTTAATACCTTTGGCATTAATACACCAATGAACATCACCGGCATTAAGACTGTAGATAAGATCTGATTTCTTCTGATAGGGAATAAAGGTTACATTCGTTAGATTGTACTCATCCTTGTAAGAGACCAGATTATGTAACACCGAGCCTTCTCCGATAAAGGCAAATACAACGTCTTCACGATCCTTGAATTCCTTAATGACATGCATCATATTCTCAAGATCGTAGTAGAGACCAATATTCCCGGAATACATAATGACGAACTTATTGTCTAAACCGTATTTCTTCTTGAACGCTAGTACTTGTTCATGATAGGGCGACAGAGGGTAAATTTCCTTCTCATCAATCCAGTTATTAATGAAGGAATGATTAGGAACCTTCTTCCCTTTGAATCTTTCTTTCACGGTTTCCACCATATCACGGCCAACAACAATGACTTTGTCAGAAGCTTTACAGCTGAATTTATCGAACCATAACATCGCATTTAATATCATCTTATTCTTGCTATAGCCAACAGCCATGGTCTGCTCTGGGTTAAAGTCCTGAATGTTATAAATATACTTGGCACGCTTCATCCATTTGCCCCAAACCCCGATAAGACCTCCAAGTACAGGCGGTTGCGAGATCGAATAGACATAATCCATCTTACCTGCCTTGAACGTTGCCATCATTGCACCCATAAAGTACGCAAGAATGTTCTTAATTCTGCTTATTTTGCTGCTCTTCGTGAACTCTGGCACACGAATTCGTATCACTTTGACGCCATTAATCTCTTCGTAATAGAACATCTTAGTTTTATATTCGGCAGCAACTGCCCCTGTATAGGAAGGAACCACACAAATGACTGTAATATCGAAGGAATCCAGCATCCCTTCGGCCAGTTCCTTCAGGATCTGGCCTGTCGATGCAACATCCGGATGATAATAATGAGCGTAGATAAGCAGCTTTTTCTTTACTTTTGATTCGAGGGTAACCATTGTCTACACCAGCACCCCATCGAACATTTTTCTACTTCCTTCTTCCGAGCTTACTTTGGCCATATCGTACTTCACCATGATGCTAACAAGCTCTTCGAAAGAAGTCTTAGTTGGGTTCCAGCCCAGCAATGTTCTGGCTTTGGTAGGGTCGCCGAGCAATTGTTCTACTTCTGCCGGTCTGAAGAAAGTTGGGTCTACTTCAACTATCACTTCACCTGTGGTTTTGTTGATCCCCTTCTCCTCTACGCCATTCCCTTGCCATTCGATATTGATCCCCACATGTTTAAATGCTAACTCCACAAACTCACGGACCGAGTGCATCTCACCTGTAGCGATAACGAAATCTTCCGGTTTATCATGTTGAAGAATGAGCCACATGCATTCTACATAATCTCTTGCGTAGCCCCAGTCCCGCAGGGAATCCAGGTTGCCAAGCTGCATCTTCTGTTGTTTGCCTTGTGCAATCCTTGCTGCAGCGAGCGTAATTTTCCGGGTGACGAACGTTTCACCACGGCGTTCCGACTCATGATTGAATAGAATTCCGTTAACGGCGAACATGTTATAGGATTCACGGTAGTTCTTCGTAATCCAGAACCCATAAATCTTCGCAACGCCATATGGAGAGCGAGGATAGAAAGGAGTTGTCTCTTTCTGAGGAACTTCTTGAACTTTGCCGTAAAGCTCAGAAGTGGAAGCTTGATAGACGCGGGTTTTTTCTGTTAGACCCAAAAACTTTACCGCTTCCAGAATATTTAAAGTACCCTTGCCGTCTACATCCAAGGTATAGCCAGGCATATCGAAGGATACACGTACATGTGATTGTGCTGCGAGGTTATAGATTTCATCTGGTTGAAACTCACTAATAAGGCGAGTAATATTCAGTCCATCTGTTACATCACCATAATGGAGATGGAAGTTCTGGTTATTCAGGATGTTCTTCGCTTCTTCTTCCGTAAGAAGATCTTCCAGACGTTCTTGATTGTAGGACGAGCTGCGGCGAATAACGCCATGTACTTCATAGCCCTTCTCCAAAAGGAATTCTGCCAAATAGGAACCATCTTGTCCTGTTACACCAGTAATTAACGCACGCTTAGTCATCGTTTCCACTCCTCTATTCTCTATCTCTAATTTTAATGTCTAACCAGATAATCATTCTGAAAGGTTTCGTAAACAGCATTGATCCCATCCTCAAGAGGAATGGAAGCTTTCCAGCCAAGCCCATTAATCTTCGTGACATCAACCAATTTTCTTGGTGTGCCGTCTGGAGCAGATGTATTAAATACAATCTCTCCTTCATATCCAACTACCTCTTTGATGAGGTAAGCTAATTCTTTAATAGAGATATCTTCGCCTACACCAATATTGACGATCTCATTCTCTTCGTACGTATTCATTAGGAAGAGACAAGCATCCGCCAAGTCATCGGAATGCAGGAACTCTCTGCGAGGTGTTCCGGTTCCCCATACCTCTACTTCTGGAGATTGATTCACTTTCGCTTCATGGAGCTTACGGATAAGCGCAGGGAGAACATGCGAAGTCTTAAGGTCGAAATTATCATTAGGTCCATACATGTTCGTTGGCATAACCGAGATGTACTGGGTACCGTATTGGCGATTATAGGATTGGCACATTGTAATGCCAGCAATCTTCGCGATTGCATATGGCTCATTCGTAGGTTCGAGTACACCCGTGAGGAGATATTCTTCCTTCATCGGCTGCGGAGCAAACTTCGGATAGATACAAGTCGAGCCCAGGAACAGCAGCTTCTTCACTTCATTGCGATATGCGGCATCAATGACATTAGTCTGGATCAAGATATTGTCTCGGATAAAGTCTGCCGGGTACTCATTGTTTGCAACGATACCGCCAACCTTAGCAGCCGCCAAGAATACATATTCAATTCCTTCTTCCTCGAAGAAAGAAAGAACCCGATCCCTATTCAATAGATCGAGTTCAGCACGGGTGCGATAGACAAGATTGTGATAGCCCTTAGCCTCAAGAGCTCTTAGTATGGCAGAACCCACCAAACCTCTGTGCCCTGCTACAAAAATCTTAGAATGTAATTCCACTCTCTATCCACTCCTTCTCTCTAATACGCGTCTTCCGATCCGACCATGGCTTTCGCCGTCTTCATGATGATCTGCAGATCGAAGAGCACATTTCTTTTCTCTATATACTCAAGATCCAGCTCCACCATCTCTTTGAAACCAAGCTCATTCCGGCCGCTTACTTGCCACAATCCGGTACAGCCTGGTTTCACACGAAGGCGGAGTTTATCATAGCTGCTATATTCAGCCACTTCTCTTGGAAGAGGGGGGCGAGGGCCAACGAGTGACATATTGCCTCGAACCACATTCCATAATTGCGGAAGTTCATCGATGCTGGTGCGACGGATAAACCTTCCAACAGTTGTAATTCTTGGGTCATGTTTCATCTTGAACATGTGACCTTCTATCTCATTCTTATGTAAGAGCTCTGTTAATAAGTCCTCTGCATTTGGAACCATAGAGCGAAATTTAAACATTCGGAAATTCTTTTCATTGATTCCAACCCGATTCTGATAGAAGAAGACTGGTGCTTTCGGGTTCTCCAGCTTAATTAAGAGAGCAATAACAAGCAATATTGGCGATAATAAAATAAGACCACATGCCGCACCCACAAGATCAATCATTCGTTTGATCATGAGATAAGTTCGCTTGGCACTTCTGGTCTGAGCTTGAGCGTTATGAGCAATAGATAAATGGCTGTCAAATGTCATCTCGGATTCTTTCCGAAGAGGCGATAACGCCATACAACAATCTCCCCCGTATTATTTCGATTTATGGATAAGTTCTCTTTGTAAGATTTCCTTCATTGCTTCTAGTAATGGACCTTTTAACGATTCGTTCCTAAGCGCATAATCAAGAGTCGTTGTTATAAAACCTAACTTCTCACCAACATCATAACGTTTGCCCTCGAATTCATAGGCATAAACACCTTCCGATTCGTTCAGCTTCTGAATAGCATCGGTCAACTGAATCTCGCCGCCTGCACCCTTCTCTTGCTTCTGCAGAAACTTAAAGATTTCCGGAGTCAGCACATAACGGCCCATAATTGCAAGATTCGATTGCGTTGTACCTGGAGCCGGCTTCTCTATAAACTGGTCAACCAAGCTTAATAAGCCATTCTTCTCACTGTACTCCACAATGCCATAGCGTTCGGTCTCGTTCATCGGAACAGGCTTTACACCAATAACGGATCGTCCTGTCTGCTCGTACTGATCCATCAGCTGTCTTGTACATGGAATTACAGAATCCACGATATCATCGCCAAGCAGAACAGCAAATGGTTCATCTCCAATGAAATTACGTGCACACCATACGGCATGACCAAGCCCTTTGGCTTCCTTCTGACGAATGAAATGAATATCGACCTTCGAAGATTTCTGCACTTCATCGAGCAGGGTAAACTTGCCTTTCTCAAACAGATTCTGTTCCAGCTCGAAGGCGTTATCGAAGTGGTCTTCGATCGCACGCTTCCCCTTGCCCGTAACGATAATAATATCTTCAATTCCCGAGGCTACTGCTTCTTCCACAATGTACTGAATGGTGGGCTTGTCTACAATTGGAAGCATTTCCTTCGGCATTGCTTTGGTCGCGGGCAGGAACCGGGTTCCAAGGCCAGCGGCCGGGATAATGGCCTTCCTAACTTTTGTCATTGTTTATTCCCTCTCTTTTCTTTCTTCTCTCTCTATTATCTAGGTATATTGTGTAGGATAAATATACGAGCTATGCCTTTCTTCAGTAGAAAAACATAGCTCGAACATTTATAAAATAAATAGTAGGGGCATTAAACCCCTCCTCACATCACACCATTGGCAATAATGCCTAAGGTCCCTAGGACCCACAGCGTGACCGAGTGCCTGCATTGATAAAGGATCAGCAGACTTTACCTTGAGCGAATATCAGTAGCCGCTCATTCTACTTTGCATCAGCACCATAGTAATAATAGTAAGCAGCCTCGTTAGACCGACGCTTTACATTATTAAGCACAACACCAAGGATACGCGCGTTTACATTCTGCAGATTCTGAATCGCCTTCTGGGCGAATTGTCGCTTCACTCTACCTTGATCAACAACAAGTACTACTCCGTCACTCTTTGTCGCTGCAATCTGTGCATCTGTTACTGCAAGCAGCGGCGGTGTATCCACAAGCACGATATCATACATTGTTCTTAACTCATCCAATACAGCCGTCATTCGCTTCGATGCCAGCATCTCGGCTGGATTCGGCGGAATTGGACCAGCAGTAATGACATCCAGATTCGGGATATCCGTGGATTGAATCACTTCTTGCAGCGTGCTATGCTGCGCCATGACCGAGGATAGGCCAAACCGGTTCGAAATCTGGAACGTCTTATGTGCCGTTGGCTTCCGCATATCGGCATCAATCAGGACAACCTTGCGATCGGATTGGCCGTACGCCACTGCCAGATTGGCAATTGTCGTAGACTTTCCTTCACCTGGTCCTGCAGAAGATACCATTATGACCTGCATTGCAGAGTCAATTGCAGCAAACTCAATATTGGTCCGAAGGGTACGATACGTCTCTGAGACCGGGGATCGTGGATTCGCAACCGTAATGAGACGGCGTTTATTTTCCGATAGTGACATTCTCTAGCCCTCCCGCCTTCTGTCTGCCTAGTTCTCTGCTTCCCGAACCGTTCTGGAATTCCGCTTCGCCGACCTTCGCTACCATCGCCAGTGTTGCTTGACCTAAGTAACGCTCAACATCTGCCTCTGTCTTAATCGTGTCATCCATATATTCCAACAGGAACGCGATTCCGACTGCGACCATTAAGGAAACAATGAAGCTGATGATAATAGTCAGCGTCACATTAGGTGCAACTGGCCCTGGCTGATCATCCAGTGAAGCTTCATTCAGAATGGATACGTTCTCGATGTTGAAGATATTCGGGATTTCCTTCTGAAAAACAATGGAGATTGCGTTAACGATCTCCGCCGCTTGCTTGTATGACACATCCTGAACAGCTAGTGTCATAACCTGCGTATCATTCACGGAACTCACTTGAATTTTCTCTGAAAGCTCCTTAGCTGATAACCCGAGCTGCGGATATTGCTCTGCTACCTTACCTAGAATCGCCGGTGTCTTGATTACCTCTTTATAGGTATCTATCATCTTGATGTTAGAGTTAATTTGATTCAGATCCAGTTGACCAACAGAAAGCTGCTGTTGACTAGTCTGATTCACGACAATTTTGGTCGAAGCCTCGTAGATTGGATCCTTGAACAACATGGTGTAGACACCAGCAGCTATTGTACATATCAGAACAAAAATAACTATAAGTGCCAATCTCTTTCTCACGATAAGAAAATACTCGCGTAAATCTAGTTCCTCAGACACTATGTTCCTCCTTCTGTAAGCCTAGATGTTTTATGCAATTTTACTACTATAGTCCTAATATATAAAGGCAAAAATTGTTAATAATGCTGTATTTTTAATATTTCTCAATAGAAAACCCTCTTCCCATCAACAGCAAGTCTGAGAAGAGGGTCTATGGTCCTATTTAACTATTTGAAGTTAACTGCGCGGTAGATCATAACTGCTGCTTCAGCACGTGTTGCCGAGGCATTCGGAGAGAATTTACCTTTGTTACCAATTACGATTTCATGTTCCGAAGCGAATGCTACCCCTGCTTTGAGTGCAGTACTAATCGAGCTTGCATCCTTGAAGTTCGCAAGGGCTGCATTCACGTCAGCAACGTCTGCAGCACCTTTCGTTACTTTCAATGCGCGAGCGATCATCGTTGCCATCTCAGCACGAGTGATTTGTGCATTCGGATCGAATTTCGAAGCCGAACGGCCTTGGATAATACCAAGTTTCGAAGCTGCACCGATGTAAGGAGCTGCCCAGTTGGAATCTGCAACGTCAGCGAAGCTTTCTTTCGCCAGGCTGTTGTCCAGATCAAGTGCACGAGTCAGCATCTTCGCAAACTCAGCACGAGTTACGTTATCTTTAGGAGCAAATACGCCGGCTTTTTTGCCTTCGATTGCACCTTTTGCTGCGATAACTTCGATCGCGCGGCCTGCCCATGCTTGAACGGATGCGATATCGGAGAAGGTTACTTTATTTTCTACAACAACATATTGGGAGAACGTATCGCGGTGCTCAACGATTGTATTGCCTTGTACGGAACCGCCTTGGAATACAAGCTTGCCGTCAACGATCTTCGCAAGGGACAACAGTTCTTTGTCAACGCCGTCTACGTTACCGAGTGGAACACTGACAATTACAGGCTGCGTGAACGATGTTACGGATTGACCACCGATGGAAAGGCCAAAGCTGTATACATCAGAAGCTGCTTGAAGACCACCAGTTGTAGTGGAATCTGCTTTGGATTTGTTGATTTTGAAGTCAACTGCTCCATTGAATTGACCACCAACCGGAAGCACTGCGCTTAGGCCATTTACTGTCAAGTTAATGCCGCTAAGACCCGCTTTGATTGCTTCTTGAATAACTGCGTTATTCAGGCCGATATTCACATCGTTCTGAGCAACGTTACCCAGGCTGATGTTCAGAACTACTGGAGGCACAGCCACACCTGGTGCCAGTGCTTTCACGTTCTTCAGAATCTCGCCGATACCCGCGATTGCAGACAGAACAGACGAACCGCTAACTTGCAGAGAAGCTTGACCGTTCGATACGGTTACATTGCTGGAGAGATCGAAGTTCGACAATTTATTAACCAATGCTGTCGCTTGTTGAATAGCTTGTGCAATGATTGCAGCTTTCTCAGCAGCATCCGATGCAGCAGCCAGCTTCTTCTTGATGTCATCGATGAAGGCAGTTACCTCTTTCGGAACTTCAACAGTACCTTCGTCAACCGTACCGCCGCCGATACCGCCAGTGCCGCCGGTGCTTGTTTCGTTCATTTTCAGGTAAGCGCTGTATAGAGCTGCACCTGCTTTAAGAACAACCGTGCTGTCAATTTTCTCTTGAGCACGAAGAACAACATCTTTCAAATCTGCTGGAGCAATGCCATAAGCTTCAAAGACATCTTGAACAACAAGGCTCTCTGCCGATAATGCGTTAAATGCATCTTCAATCAGTTTCGCTCTCTTAACTGGATCATTCAGTACTGCTAGCAGTGCGACTGGATCAGCAGCCAAGCCATTAAGCAGACCAGCAACTTTCTCTTGCAATGTGAAGAAGTATTCTGCAACGTCGTCAACTGTCAGGTCGTCAACTTGCTGTTCGGAGAAACCAGCACCTACAGCCAGTTCAGCCAGAACGCGGCGGTATTCATCCGTATTACGGATTGTTTCAAGCTCAGTCAGGTTTGCATCGTATGTAACCGAAATGACGTCCAGAACGAGGTTCGCTACCGCTGCCTTGTCAATATCATCGAAGCCAGCACCCAGTTTAGTTGTCACTTTGCTTGTAATTGGATTAGCAATATATTTAAGTTCGTCAGTGTTCAAAGCTTGGATGGCTTCGCGTAAATCTTGCACTTGGTCAAGACCGCTTGTTGCAACAAGTGCAGCACGTAGTTTAGTTGCATACGTCACGATATCTGTGCTTGGGAATGCTGCGCTGGCCGCATAAGCCGTTGCATTAAAACCTAATTTTTCTGCCAAACCTTTGTTGCTCAGCGGAATACCTGCAAATGCTGTTGCTGCTAAGCTTGCTGCAATAGTGGATACGATTAGTTTCTTTCTGATCGTCACTTCGGTTCACCTCATAGTTTAATAGTTTTTTACAGTATGTAACTCTCACACTACCTATACCATAATCTGGTATTTATAGACACAAATAACGTGACAAACCTACTAGAACGTAAGATCTACCCCTCTTGTTGATTGCCAATTCGTTATCCATTTCTGGCATATGTACCCTATTACTGGTCCAAGCAGCCATGGGTTCCGGCCGATAGAACATGTGTCTATATCCTTTACTGCTAAAATGTACCTAGGAAAATACTTGAATCCCAGTATAGCACGATAGATCAAATGAATCAGCACTTTCGCAATCTTTCCTATAATTCGACAAAAAATGATCGGATTGAACTATATAATTCGTAGTTTTATCCAGAATGACAGCGTTTTCAGTCGATATTTAATATTGGAAATTATATTTCCTGTTATTTTTCGACAAAATAAAAACCGTGCCCATAGCCGATAGAGGTCCTATTTTGTCTAAAATAAGGACTTCTGGTCGACCATAAGCACGGTTATGCCAGTATATGTAAAACTTTACTTGCGATGCATCTTAAATTCCAAGAATAATTCGTTATAATGGGCGAGCATTCTTTTGCCAAGATTCTGGTAGACCTCAAGCTTCTCGGTGAGTTCTTTGCCTGGATAGAACCGCTTATCGCCCGAGATCTCCTCCGGCAAATATTCAAGCGCCTTGGCGTTCGGAGTCGAGTAGCCGACGTATTCGGCATTCTGCGCTGCATGCTCAGGATCGAGCATGAAGTTGATGAACTCGTGCGCGCCCTCGATATTCTTCGCTGTCTTCGGAATAACCATATTATCGAACCACAGGTTCGAGCCTTCCTCCGGCACAACGTAGTCCAGCTTCTCGTTCTCACTCATAATCTCCGAAGCATCACCGGACCATACGAGACCAACCGCCGCCTCTTCATTCGCAAGCAGCAGCTTGATCTCGTCACCTACGATCGCTTTCACATTCGGCGTCAGCGTATCCAGCTTCGCCTTTGCCTCCTGCAGATGCTCTTCATTCGTATCGTTAAGCGAGTAATGCAGGCTGTTCAGCCCCATCCCGATGACCTCACGCGCACCGTCGAGCAGCAGGATCTGATTCTTGAGACTTGGATTCCACAGATCCGCCCAGCTCTTGAAGGTGAGATCGGTCTTATCCGGGTTGTAGACAATCCCTACCGTTCCCCAGAAATAAGGAATGGAGTATTTGTTATCCGGATCAAAGCTAAGGTTCATGAAGCTTGGATCAATATACTTGAGATTCGGCAGCTTGCTCTTATCGAGCGGAAGCAGCAGGTTCTCTTGTTTCATTTTATCAATCGCATATTCAGAAGGAACGCTGACGTCGAACGTCGTCCCGCCCTGCTCGATCTTCGTCATCATCGCTTCGTTGGAATCAAATGTCTGGTAAATGACCTTGATGCCCGTCTCCTTCTGGAACTGATCCAGCAGCTCAGGGTCGATATAATCGCCCCAGTTGTAGATCGTGAGCGTATCCTTGCCCGTGTAGCCTTCGCTCTTATTGAGGTAGGAGGTCAAGTACATGAGTCCAAAAGAAACGATCAGCACCGCGACGAACGTCTGAACTAATGATTTCATCTCCGTCCCTCCGATCGAGCCGAAGTCCGGTTATTCCGCTGATTGATGAAGTAGTAGCCGATGACCAGCACAATCGTGAACAGGAAGATCAACGTCGACAGGGCATTGATCGACAGCGCAATCCCTTGGCGGGCCCGCGAGTAGATCTCAACCGATAAGGTGGAGAACCCGTTGCCCGTTACGAAGAAGGTTACCGCAAAGTCGTCCAGCGAGTAAGTTAATGCCATAAAGAATCCGGCAAAGATGCCCGGCTTGATAAACGGAATAATAACACGCGACAGCACATGCCAGCTGCTTGCACCAAGGTCGCGGGCCGCATCGATCAGCGTTGGGCTCATCTCCTGCAGCTTCGGCAGCACCATAATGACGACGATTGGTACACTGAATGCGATATGCGACAGCAGCACGGACACGAAGCCAAGTTTAATGCCAATAATCGTAAACAGGATTAAGAACGAAGCACCAACAATAACATCCGGGCTGACAATTAGCACGTTATTAAGGGAAAGCAGCGCGTTCTTCGGTTGGCGTCTTTTTACATAATGAATCGAAAGCGCGCCAGCAATGCCGAACAGGACCGAGATCGCTGACGACAGCAGCGCCACGATGAACGTGTTTAGCACAATAATAAGCAGGCGGGTATCCGCGAATACCTCTTGGTACCACTCGAAGGTAAAGCCCTCAAAGTTGCGCATCGCCCCACCGCTGTTGAACGAGTAGAAGATCAGATAGAAGATCGGCGCGTACAAAATGATAAATACGGCGATCAGATACACATTAGATAGCTTTCTGGTTTTCACTTTGCAGCCCTCTCTTTCTGCTGCTGCCTGTTAACAGCATAATGATCACCATCGCGATAATCAGGAACACCGCAATTGTTGCGCCCATTCCCCAGTCCTGGGTAACGAGAAAATGCTGCTCAATCGCCGTACCAAGTGTGATAACTCGGTTGCCGGCGATAAGCCGCGTAATCATGAAGAGCGACAAGGCGGGAATAAAGACCGCTTGGCAGCCGGACTTCACGCCGCTTAGTGTAAGCGGGAAAATGACCCGGCGGAACGCTCCCCATGGTGATGCTCCGAGATCCCGCGCCGCGAAGACGAGCGATGGATTAAGCTCCTCGAGCGAGTTGAAGATCGGCAGGATCATGAACGGGATAAAGATATAGACCGATACGAATATAAAGCTGAAGTCGGTAAACAGGATTTGCTGGGTACCGATGCCGATGAATTTTAAGACACCATTCACGAAACCGTATGTACCAAACAGGCCAAGGAAGGCGTATGCCTTCAGCAGCAGGTTAATCCAGCTTGGCAAAATAATAAGCAGCAGCCATAACTGCTTATGTTTGGTCTTCGTCAGCAAGTAGGCCGCCGGATAGGCGACTAAGAGCGAGAAGGCCGTGATCAGGAAGGCGTACCAGAACGAGCTCAGCGTCATTTTCAGATAAACAGGTGTGAAAAATTTCTCGTAGTTACCGAACGTGAAGTTCCCCTCTACATCGAAGAAGGAGTAGTACACAACCAGCACGATTGGCGCGATAACGAACAGCACAATCCATAAAAGATACGGGGCGAGATAGAAGTTACGTGTATTAGTTCTCATCTTGACCCTCGCTGTAGGCGTCCAGCCGCTTATCGAACTCTTCCTCCGTCTCGCCAAGGCGCATAACGTGAATCGCTTCCGGATCAAAGTACAGCCCGATCTGCTCGCCTACTGTTGCTTTCTTCGTAGAGTGGACAAGCCATTTGTTACCCGCTTCATCGTAGCAGGAGATCTCGTAATGGACACCGCGGAACAGCTGTGAATCTACACGCACCTGCAGTTTGCCTTGCTCCGACTTCGTGATTTCCAGATCCTCCGGACGAATGACGATCTCAACAGGTTCGTTGGGATTAAGGCCTTGGTCCACGCACTCGAACGTACGTCCCGCGAATTCAACCTCGAAGTCCTGCTTCATACGGCCAGCCACAATGTTGGATTCCCCGATAAAATCAGCCACGAACCGGTTAATCGGCTCATCGTAAATATCGTTAGGCGTACCGCTCTGCTCGATCTTGCCCTGGTTCAGGACGAAGATCTCATCGGACATCGCAAGCGCTTCTTCCTGGTCATGGGTAACGAAGATAAAGGTAATGCCAAGGCGGCGCTGCAGCTCTCTGAGTTCGTATTGCATCTCGGTGCGGAGCTTGAGGTCGAGTGCGGATAGCGGCTCGTCCAATAGGATGACTTCCGGCTCATTAACGATAGCCCGTGCGATGGCAACACGCTGGCGCTGGCCGCCGGACATTTCGCTAATATTACGTGTCTCGTAGCCTTCCAGGTTGACGAAGCGAAGGGCTTCTTTTACTTTTGCCGTGACTGCTGTGTTCTTCAGCTTCTTGATGCGAAGGCCAAAGGCGACATTCTCGAACACATTGAGATGCGGGAACAACGCGTAGTCTTGGAACACTGTATTCACTTGACGCTCATTCGGCGGGATGCGGTTAATGACCTTGCCGTTAAAATAAATCTGACCCTTAGATGGTTCGATGAACCCGGCGATCAGCCGTAGGATCGTTGTTTTGCCGCAGCCCGAAGGGCCAAGCAGCGTGTAAAACTTGCCTTTCTCAATCTCGAAGCTGACTTCGGCGAGGACCGTAGTCTGGTCGTCATATTGCTTCGTCACTTGCTCGAATCGGATGATCGTTTGATCCGACATATTTGCAGCACCCCTTCACTACCCGGAGGTAAACGTAATCAATTATTTAGTTACCTAATGATTGCTTTCAGCAATTGATTATACAGGAAGGATCCTTATACGCGCATGACTTTTTAAGCTTCCGGGGATATAATACAAGAATAAGTTTGTACAAGGTGAAACGGCTTCCCGATCCTTTGGTAGCGAAGCGCGTTTCATTCCGGAGAATTCTAAGCCAGTTTATAAGACAAAAACTTATAAATGCTTAGAATTTCTAAAATCTTATTTACCATAAAAAGGAGTGTATGTACCTATGGCACAGTATCGTGAGATTGATTCCATGGACAGCTGGAACGAGGTTTTTGAAGCTTCTAGCGAGCGTCCTGTCGTCATTTTCAAGCACAGCACAACTTGTCCAGTAAGCGCAAACGCGTACCGCGAGTTCAATGAATACTTGAACGGCAGCCCGCGTGAAGATGCTGATTATGTACTCGTTAAAGTTATCGAATCCCGTCCAGTGTCGCTGCAAATTGCAGAAGACACAGCGGTTAAGCATGAATCCCCGCAAATCATGATGATCGACAAGAAAGCAAAAGTATGGTCCGCTTCCCACTGGTCGATCACGAAAGAGCATATTGCAGCGGTGTTGGACTAGCTGTTTGGAATGATCGGCAAGCACATGTGCTTGCCGATTTCTTATTTATCTGCAACTAGTATGCCCCAGTTGCTGGAATTTCCTCTTATGAGGCTGAATTGGACTACTTGGCCTGATGGACTGCCCCTTACGTTGGATTTCATCCAACTAAGATATCTATTGCTTGCTCTTCACCGCTCACCCTTCGTTGGATTTCATCCAATGAAGATCCCACCATTCACCCTATGTTGGATTACGTCCAACTTAAGTCGGCTCACCGCTGACTGCTGCAAGCTACGTTGGATTCTGTACAGTAACTCTCGCCAATATGAGCTTCTTTCGCCTAAATGAGCTCATTCTGCTGGATGATATCCAATGTAGCTTTTGTTACCTTGACGTGACGCGTCATTATGTTGTACGAAATCCAGTCTTCGGCGGGCCGATATCCCCTGCTAACCTCTATTACCTGAATATTAGTCACTCTAACCACCATACGATGGATTTCATCAAACTAAGCTCCCGCCTTTCACCCTACATTGGATTTCTTCCAACGTAGGTCGGCTCATTGCAGTTTACTGCGAGCTGTGTTGGATTCTATACAGTAACTTTCGCCAATACGAGCTATACTCGCCTATATGAGCTCATTCTGCTGGATGATATCCAATGTAGCTTTTGTTACCTTGGCGTGGCGTTATTATGTTGTATGAAATCCAGTCTGCGGCGGGCCGATATCCCCTACTACCCTCTATTATCTGAATATTAGTCACCTTAACCACCATACGGTGGATTCCACCCAACGGCGGATTCCACCCAACTACGACCCACCATTCACCCTATGTTGGATTTCATCCAATTTTATTCGGCTTATCGCAAACTGCTGCGTGCTATGTTGGATTCTATACAGTAACTTTCGCCAATTCGAGCTACCTTAGCCTATATGAGCTGATTCTGCTGGATGATATCCAATGTA
Source organism: Paenibacillus sp. YAF4_2 (assembly GCF_052113225.1). NCBI lineage: Bacteria > Bacillati > Bacillota > Bacilli > Caryophanales > Paenibacillaceae > Paenibacillus > Paenibacillus sp. YAF4_2. The sequence continues at coordinate 265,627 of NZ_JBFRCT010000005.1, read as the reverse complement.
GCTTTGGTTACCTTGGCGTGGGGCATCATTACGTTGTACGAAATCCAGTCTGCGGCGGAACGATATCCCCTACCAACCTCTATTACCTGAATATTAATCACATTAACCACCATACGGTGGATTTCACCCAACTAAGCCCCGACCTTTTAACCTATGTTGGATTGTATCCAACCCAAGTCGCTTTATCGCAGGTTGCTGCGAGCTATGTTGGATTCTGTACAGTAACTTTCGCCAAGTTGAGCTACTCTCGCCTATATGAGCTCATTCTGCTGGATGATATCCAATGTAGCTTTTGTTACCTTGGCGTGGCGCATCATAACGTTGCACGAAATCCAGTCTGTAGTAGGGTGAATAATCGACTGTAGATTACAAGAGGTTCTCTAAAGCACGCTCAGTTAATTGGTAATAGCGAATAGAAGCTCCTCTTTCGACTGGCTTTAACATTCCTTTGTTCGTTAAAGACTGGAGTTGTTTACGGGCAGTCCGAAAATCTATTTGAAGATGATCAATTACATCCTTTGGCCGGATCCAGCGACCAAGCCGATAGGCGTATCGCAGCACTTCTTTTTCAGGAAGAAGGAGCGAATAATTAGGAACATCACCTCGAATGATACGGGGACTGATCACATTCTGAAGCAGCATTTTGCATATATCTGAACGGTTCAGCACATCATCGTAAGAAAAATGAATCATCGTCCAACCTAGCCCAGTAAGGAAGGTATCTCTGTTGAGAGAATAACTGAACCTCTCGCGGTCCATATCTTTCACATGGCTCTGAAAACCATCTACCTCTATGCCAAATTGGCCATATGGAGGCAGGAAGGCAAAGTCGAGAAACTGCGATTTGCGGTTCCAGTCATAGATTTCATATTCAGGATGCAGATGCTCGAGATTGCCAAACACTGGCCACCAGATGTTCTGCAGCAACAGCTTTTCTGCATGATTATGACCTCTAACGAGTCGCCCTCTCCTCTCCCCTGTACGTAACTCCGTATGTTTCTCTAGAAATTGTTTATGCGCCTCTTCAAAGCCAACCATTTAAGTAATCCTCCTTTAAAATAAAAAAAGAACGCCCAAGGCCATATGCAAATGGCTTCGGACGTTCTTCGTCTGGAAGTAGTTTACCATAATTTAGATAGACGTAAATATATATTCTCATCATTAGCCGATGAAGTATCTATTTACAAGTTGGATTTCATCCAACCTAAATCCCATGATAACAGCTTAATGTGGGCTGCGTTGGATTCTATACAGTAACTTTCGCGGAAATGAACTTCTACCGCCCCAATGTACTGATTCTGCTGGATAATATCCAATGTAGCTTCAGTTACTGGGCGCGGCGCATCAATTTTGCTGTATTAAATCCAACTTAGGCGTGCGGTGGTACTTGAAATAACTAATTACTGGGATTGTACTCTCCAACCTGCTGTTCTATCTTCAACTTAGGCACACGGCGGTACTTAAACTAGCTAATTACTAGGCTCGTCAATCCAATCTGCTGCTTCATTTGTAACGTAGGCGTACGGCGGAACGAGCAAAGAGGCCACGGGGATACCAGTGGCCTTCTTTACTAAAGCTGGCGCCTAACCGAGCGTCAGCTCGAACAACCGCGCGGTGCGCGGGTTCGGCAGCGTGACGCGCAGCTCGCCTGCGGCAGCATTCCAGCTGCAGCTGCTGTCGCTTGCTGCTGCCGGGTAGGCGCAGCGCACGGCCACACCCTTGCCGCTGAGTTCCGGCAGCGGCAGCGCAAGCTCGGCGGACTCGCCGTCGATGCGCCATACGGCGAGGTACAGCTTTTCGCCGCGGCGCAGGCCGAGGCTGATCCAGTCGTCGCCATGAGCCGGCAGGCCGAGCGGCCAGACTGGCAGCGCTTCGCGGATGTCGCTGCGGATCGTTTTGTAATAATCCAGTGCTTCTTTCACCAGCTCGCGGCGGCGCGGGCTCAGCTCAGCCAGATGGCCGGATTGGTGAACGCGAAGCAGCAAAGCATTAACCATGTTAAAGATGACTTCCTCATCATCGCCCTCGCGAAGCGGATACGACCAGACTGCAGCTTGCTCTGGTGTCAGCACAGCTGGCGAACCTGCTGCAATGGCTGCGTATTTGATGTAGTCCTCTTGGTCACTTGTCGACTGAATGCTGTAACGGCTCAGCATCGCATAGTCCATCCGCATACCGCCGCTTGAGCAGTTCTCGATTACCAGCTCCGGATAACGCGCGAACACGCCATCGAGCCAAGCAAGATATGCGCGGTTATGCTGCAGCAGGCCATCACCCATGCTGTCTGCATTCGTCTCAGTACCGATCCCTGCATTAATGTTATAGTCCATCTTGATGTAGCCAACACCATAGTCCTCGACCAGTCGACGAATGACTTCATCCGCATGCGCGATAACCTTAGGGTTACGATAATCCAGCTGATAACGGCTGCGGTCCTTAACCCGCTTCCCATGACGCATAAAGAACCAGCTGTCATCGGTCTCCGCCAGCTTCGGTGAGTTGATGCCCATCACCTCAAGCTCCAGCCATAGCCCTGGAATCATGCCTTTGCTGCGGATATAATCGAGCACATATTTGATCCCTTCCGGAAAGCGCTCCTCCGATGGCAGCCACTGGCCAACGCCATCCCACCATTCGCCCGGTGCGTACCAGCCTGCATCAATACAGAAGTACTCACAGCCAACATCAGCAGCCGCATCAATAAGCGGAAGCAGCTTCTCAGTTGTCGGGGAGCCCCACAAACAGTTCATATAATCATTGAAGATTACACGCAAGAGCTTATTATCATCATTTTCCCGACGGATCCGACGGCGGTACGTAGTCAGCTGTTCTGCAGCCTCTTCGATCCCACCTTCAACTGCTCCTACTGCAACCGGCACAGATACAAACCGCTCACCCGGAGCCAGCTTCAGCCACCAATGATTGTCATGCTCAGTTGGGCCGCTTATAAGAACTGTCAGTCGATCCACCTGATCGGTAAACTCCCAATGCCACGAACCGTTATGTTCGATCTGCCAGAACAGGCTCTCCCCCGATGCTGTATTCGACACCACCGCCATCGGAATCAGCTCAGCACCTGACCATGACCCCGTATTACTGAAAGCTACACGTTTAGAGCCACGGTCGATCAGATGAGACATCCCGAGTTCAGGCAATGTGTAAGTCCGCCATTGCAGCTCGCTTTGCCAAGCATTATGCGCAAGGGTCACCGTCAGCTTCTCATCACGGCCGCCTTCGCCTTCTTTATCAAACCCTGTTAACGCGAACGATGAAACATATTCTACGCCAACTTCCTCAGCACCACTATTCAATAGTTCCGTCCAGCAGCGCGCAATCGATACGCCATCGTAGAACTGAACATGCCATTCCGCAGCCACTCCAGTCACATAGTCCTTTAGTCCAACAACTAACTTTCTACCCCATTCATTTCGTGCATCAGACAACGAATCAAAAACCATCCGAAGACCCGGATAAGACGCACGATGCGTCCGTCCGTGATATTCAGCTCGATCTTCACCTGTTAGCTGCAGCTCAAGCAGACGATATCCAACCTTTTCAGCATCGGACACCAATTCCTCATGCCAAGGCAGCGCGCCAAAATGAAGCAGCAGTACATCCCCGTTCTCCCGTACCTCAAACACCAAATTTAGATCATTTTCTTTTATTACATGTATCCCCATCATACTTATTACCGCCTCTCAGTTCGAAATCAGTGTATACGAAAATGGTTGTTTCTTAACACCAACCATACAAATTAAGCGCTTCGGTGCCTAGCTACATTGGAATTTATCCAGCAGAATGATGCGTACCAGCCCAGTAGCTATAGCTACATTGGATTTCATCCAACAGAATCGGCTCAATTTAGAGGATACAAGCTCATTATGAGCGACAGTTACTGGATAGAATCCAACCTAGCTCGCCTCCAGCTGCCCCTGTGCTGGATTACGTTGGAAGAAATCCAACGTAAGCCCGAGGTTGTAACGAGAGCAGAACACCGCGGTCATCAGCCGAAGCGACACAGACCCTCTAGAACCTAGCTTCTCCCTAGCTAAAATGGAATTTATCCATCAGAATGATGCAAACCGGCCCAGTAGCAATAGCTACTTTGGATTTCATCCAGCAGAATCAGCTCATTTAGGCGATACAAGCTCATCATGAGCGACAGTTACTGGATAGAATCCAACCTAGCTCGCTCCCACCTACCCCTGTGCTGAATTACGTTGGATGAAATCCAACGTAGGCCCGAGGTTGTACAGGTTGTACTCAAGAGTGCGGAACCTTCTCCCTAGCTACATTGGAATTTATCCATCAGAATGATGCGTATCAGACCAGTAGCCTAGCTACATTGGATTTCATCCAGCAGAATCAGTTCATTTAGGCGATACAAGCTCAATCGAGCGAAAGTTACTGGATAGAATCCAACCTAGCTCGCCCCCACCTGCCACTGTGCTGAATTACGTTGGAAGAAATCCAACGTAAGCCCGAGGCAGTGCCACAAAAGAAAAAGCGGCCGTATCGGTTCATCACCAACACGGCCACTTTTGTTTAATAAAGGTCTAGCTTATTCGGCCGACCCGAATTGCTGCCATGCAGTCTGAATTTCGCTGATTGCTTGGTCTTTCGACTTGCTCTTACCGATGTAAGCCTGCATAATCTCACCGAATTTCTGGTGGAACGTATCAAGCGAGTAGTTAACCGACAGATCGCCGGATTTTTCTGTTTTCAAGATCTCTTCCATTTCTTTAGGCATATCCAGGTCAGGAAGTGGAGCATCCTTGATTGGCGGGATAACCTTAGCTACGCTAGAGAACCATTGTTTGCCGTAATCCGAAGTATACAGCCAGTTGAAGAAGTCAATTGCTTCTCTTGCCACTTTAGAATCTTTGTTAATGCGAAGCGCTTGGTCTGCACCTGTTACGATCAGCGCTTGCTCTGGTTTTTCACTTACAGGGTAGCCAGCGATTCCGATCTGAATATCCGGGCTGATTTTTTTGATTGCTTCTTCATCCCATGCGCCTTTACCAGTCATGAATGCCGCTTTGCCTTGTGCGAAGTCACTTACTTCAGCATTGCTGTCGCGCTCAAGCGGTTTGTCTGTACCATTCTTAACGGTCAGGTCGATGAAGTTGAAGAAGTTGTCCTTCAGAATCGGATGATCGTTAAACGTTGTTTTGCCATCGATGAATTGCTGCACCAAATCTTTAGGTGTTGTACCTGCATCTTCAGCAGCTGCGTTCACGAAGTGTTGGAAGATATGCTTCCATACCCACCACTCTTTATAAGCGTTGGCGAATGGCGTAATGCCTTTAGCTTGAAGCTTCGCAATATCATCATTCAACTCTGTTAATGTCTTAGGCGGTGCTGCAATACCTGCATCAGTCAGAAGCTTTTTGTTGTAGATCAGCGTCATCAGGTTGCCTTTAATCGGCAGACCCAGCACTTTGCCGTCAGAAGAAGTCATGTTCGTTCTAACGCCATCTGTCATAGCAGCCGCAAGCGGTTCGCTTGTCAGATCTGCACTGTACTCAGCGAATGTATCAATATCGCCGCCAGCTGTTGTTTGGAACACGTCAGGTGTGCTGCCCGAAGCGATCTTGGATTTCAATACTGTATTGTAATCGGCTTGCATGATTTCAAGGTTGATGGTTACGTTTGGTTTTACCTTTTTGTACTCGGCGATATATGCGTTGAACGCATCCGTGTACTCCGGCGAAGCTGTGAACATGTTAATCGTTACCGGCTTGTCCGAAGCTGCTCCACCATTAGTTGTACCGCTGTTGTTACTTGTATCGTTGCCGTTGTTGCCGCCGCAACCAGCGAGCATACCGCCGACCAGCGCAAGGCTGAGCGACACCGTTGCAATTCGTTTAAACATTGTAACGCCCCCATTTTCTCATAGTTGTCAGCGTTTCTGGCATCCCGTCTTATTCGAGGGTCGACATCAAGCTAACCTTATGCACACGTTTATCATAATGAATACGAATCGGGATAAGAATGCACATAAGTGACTAGTTAAGGGTAAAAAAGCGGAGTGTTGCGTTTGTTCACTTTTTATCCTTCTTTGCTTGCTGCCCGATATTCCGTTGGCGACACAGAGAAGTAATTCCGGAACGCCTTGCTGAAATAATTCTTATCCTTGTAGCCCAGCCGCTCGGAAATATCCTGTATCTTCAGGGTTGGATCATCCAGCAGCTCCTTCGCCTTGTCCATTCTAATCCTCTGCACATACTCATGAATGCCGCATCCGAACTGCTGTTTGAACAGCTTCATTATGTACTCTCTGCTCAAAAAATATTTATCGGCAAACATCGAAATTTTGATGTCTTCATAATAACGGTTATCGATATAGGCTTTAATATCCCCAATCTCAAAGGTCGTCTGCGTCATCCGAATCTGCTCCAAATAGAAGTGAAGCGCATCATCCAGCAGCTTGCTGAACTGCTCAAAGCTCACAAAATCCTCGGATAAATGCATAAACCGAATCGGATGCTCCTCCATAATCGGCAGCTTATCCCGCGGCACACCAAGCTCTAAGGACATATCGTTCATCATAATGATGAACCGTGCAATCGTCTGGTCCGCCTCTCCAATGGTGAAAAAGTCCGCGCTGCCCCATTTTCGCAGATCCTCGCTTAGGATAGATTTCGCCCCGGTTGAATTGCCCGCTTCGAGCGCTGCGCGGAACAATTGAATCCGCCCCGTGATGGGTGCAATCTCCTTGGATGGCTTTACAACGGTATTCGTAACGGAATACCCTTTCAGCTTGAGCAGATCGATGCCGCTAATAGCCGCCTTAGCCGTCTCGTAAGACGAAGCGATCTCCATAATTCCTGTGCACGGCGTACCGATACCCGCTATAGCTACAATACCAAGAAGATCCTGTAGGGCAGCCAATGCTTTATTCATCTGATGCAGGCAGCGGTAGACGATATCCTCCTGGTACGCGCCCTTCATCGTCAGAATGACAATGAGTTCACGGTCCTGCCGCGGGCTAGCGAAGCTGAAAGCCTGGAAGTATTCCCCGGCGATCTCATTAAGCATATTGGCTACAGCAAAATGAAGCAGGTCCACGTCGGAATGGAACCGGGCCGAGCGCACCTGTTCCATATTGAGCATTCGAAGGACGACAACCGCAAACCGGTTATCCGGATCATCCGCTCCGATCAGCGGCAGGAACGCTTCATTCGTCTGACTGCGGAAGCTTCGGTCGATAATGGATAAGTACATTTTCTCCTTCAGCTTCGGCAAGGACATATTAAGCGTAATATTGCGGTTAATGAACTCGCTCTCCCGTACGCGGCGCGCCTCCAGCAGATCTACGGCTTTGCGGAGCGCGGCATTCAGATCATGGCGGTTAATTGGCTTCAATAGATAATCCACAACCTTGGAGCGGATGGCCTGACGCGTATATTCAAAATCGTTATAGCCGCTGATAACAATCGCAGGCAGATCCGGATAATCCCGCTCCAGCACCTGCAGCAGCTCTGCCCCGCTCATTGCCGGCATTTTCATATCGACCATCACCAGATCGACCTGATGCTTCGCAATAAGCTCCAGCCCCATCTGTCCATCCGTTGCTTCCAGTACCTCTTCTACGCCAAGCCCCTTCCAATCGCCCAATATGCGAATGGCTTCGCGAAGTGGTTCCTCATCATCTATAATCAGTACTCTATACATATTGCCCGCCTCCTCGCGGTATTAGCATTTCCATTTCCGTTCCGGAAGGACTGGTTCTTATTACAAGCTGCGAGCTAGTCCCATACAGCAGCTTGAGCCTCGTATTCAAATTCACCAGCCCTACACTTCCCTCTTCCTCTGCCCGTTCATCCCAATCGGCTTCGAACGATTGCAGCACCTGACCAAGCCTGCCTTCTGCAAATCCAGGTCCATTATCGCTTACGGTTATAAAAGCATATCCACCCGCTGCGCTCGCGCTAATCGTGATCGTTACTGGAGTAGATACCATCTCTACGCCATGTTTAATCGCATTCTCAACCAGCGTCTGAATCGACAGCTTCGGAATCTCCAGCTCCTTCATTTCTTGCTCCCAGTCCATCACCAGCTGCAGCCTGCCCCCGAACCGCGCTTTCTGCAATGACATATACCGCTCGATATGCAACAGCTCTTCGCTCGCGCGAACGATATCTTTGCCGCTGATGCAATAACGAAGCGTAAGGGCAAGCGCGTCCACCATATCTGCAATATCGAAACGCTCAGCCTTGAGCGCTTTCGTCGAGATCGCCTGCAGCGCGTTATAGAGGAAATGCGGATTAATCTCCGCCTCCAGCGCTTTCAAGATCGCATTTTTCTCCACCAGCTTCATCTTGTACCGTTCTGTAATGAGCTCGTTCGTCCGGCTGACCATCTGGTTGAAATGACGGGACAGATAAGCCAATTCATCTCGCCCAATAACCTCTGTTGAAGCTTCGAAATCACCCGTACTGAATCGTTTCATCTGCTGTGACAGCAGCTTAAGCGGCTTCGTCACCGCATTGGAGAAGTAAGTCACCAGAACAACAGACAGCAGCAGGAACAGAAAGCCGATGATGAAGTTCAGGTTCCGAGTTGCTTTTGCCGCTGCATACAGCTCCGTGTAAGGGAGCGGCTTCACCAGCTTCCAGCCCTCCTGCTCCCCTACGTTATAGACGACCAGATATTTGCTGTCCTCCGGTGATTCCCAAGTTAAGCCGTCATTACTGGCATTGGAACCACCCTGCTTCAGCTGATTCAGCACACCGCTGCCTTCCATCGTCTTATAGATGGACCTCTCATCCAGCACGAACGGAGTGTTATCCGGACTCAAGAAGAACAGATGCTGCCCCTTGTTGTACGGAACATCCTTCATAATCTTGTTAATCGTGCTCTTGTTGTAATAGAACGAGACAACCGCCTGCGGCGCTCTTGTCGCAATGGAGCGAAGCACCCGGTGATAAGCCATAAAGCTCCGGCTTGGGTCCATATCATAGCCACGTTCGGCATTCGACATCAGGAAAGATTGATACGCCTGATTTTTCGAATTATCCATCGCCTGTTTGTACCAGGACATCGATGGGATATTTTTTGCCTGACCGGACCGAATCTTAATATCGAAGTTCTCCTTGGAGATCGTGTAGTACGTCCCACTGCTGACAAAATATAAATAGATGGCTTCCAGATCCTCATTGCTTCGGGAAAAATACATATTACGCAAGTAATCCTCCACGTACATCTTGGACGCATAGTTGGTTGCCGCATGGCTGATCGCAAAAACCAGCTCGTCATAATTAATTTGCGGCAGCGACAGCTCCTCCATGCCAAGCAGGTAATCCTCCAGATTTTTATTGACCAGGAGAAGGTTATTCGATGTACTTGTGATGCTGTTATTCAGCGCTTCCCGCTGCAGCATTTTGTAGGAAATAAAGGTCAAAGATCCTACAACAAGAATAATGATCGTCGTAAAAAGCAAAATAAGCTTGTTCACTAATCGGCTGGATACACGCTCGGTTAATGCGGTCCACCCTTTTGCTATGTAATTTGCGATTGCTAACACTCCCCACGTCTTTGTGCTTTCGTTCACCTTTTTACCCCTAACAGTTTTCATATATCCATTTTGGCTGTCAGGCGGTCCAATTATAATACACAGTATATCGAATAAGGTACTGATGTATAGTCGGCTAATCACACCAAGACTACCCGAAACAACTGACGACATCGAGAAGAGGTGCACATATGTTTAAGAAAATGGGGAGAAGATGGAGCGAGAAAATCGAGTTTGGCTTGTTCACACTGCCAGTTCTCATTTGTATCGCAATTGCCTTTTATATCCCGTTCGCGATGACGATCCGTTATTCCCTGACGAAGTGGAACGGTATCTCGAAGCATCCTAAATTTATCGGACTTGATAACTTCAAGCAAATTTTTCTGCATGACACGAACTTTACCCAATCCGCATGGTTTACGATAAAATACGCGGTTCTCTACATCGTGCTCGTGAACGTGCTTGCTATTCTGCTCGCATTGGTCCTCGACATGAAGCTCAAATCAACAACCTGGCTGCGTGCGGCATTCTTTATCCCGTATATTCTCAGCCTTGTAATTGTCGGCTTTATCTGGAAGTTCATCTTCATGCAAGGCTTCGAGTCGCTTGGAGCTAGTACAGGCTGGGGCATCTTCAAGCTCAGCTGGCTAGGTGAACCTGGACTTGCCTTTATCTCGATCCTTCTTGTCTCGATCTGGCAGTCGGTTGGCTTCTACCTTGTTATCTATATCGCTGGTCTGCAGTCGGTTCCAGATGATCTGAAGGAAGCAGCTACCGTAGACGGAGCTGGCCCACTTCGCCGCTTCTTCAACATTACGTTGCCTTTGCTTGCACCATCGATTACGATCTCTGTCTTTATGGCGCTGACGAACTCGATCAAAGTATTCGACGTCATCCTGTCGCTGACTGGCGGCGGTCCTGGCGGAACGACATACAGTATCGCTTATGACATTTACCGTGACACGTTCCAAAACAATCTGTACGGCTATGGTACAGCGAAAGCGCTGATCCTGTTCGTTGCCGTCTTAATCGTAACTATTGTTCAATTGACGATCTTCAAACGCAGGGAGGTTGAGGCATAATGAACCGTCAATCGAAAGCTGGACGCATCATACTCGAAGTTGTGATGGTCCTACTGTCTCTGTTGTTCCTGTATCCGTTGTTCCTTGCCATTAACAACTCCTTCAAGAGCTTTGGCGAGGTTATGACCGACGTTATTGCCCTGCCGAAGAAGCTCGCGTTTGGCAACTATGAGCATGTATGGTCCTTTATCAACTATCCGAAGCTGTTCCTGAACAACTTCGTTATTACAGGTGTTGGTTTGATCGGGATTGTGTTTGTCTCCTCGATCGCGGCCTATAAGCTTGCTCGTACGAAAACAAGATGGAGCGGCTTATTGTACCTGCTGTGCATTTTGCCAATGCTTATTCCGTTCCAATCGATCATGCTGACGGTTCTTCAACTGTCGAAGGATCTTCACATTACGGAAAGCACTTGGGGACTTGGCCTTCTGTACTGGGGCTTCGGCGCACCACTGGCCGTGTTCATCTACCATGGATTTGTAAAAGGTATCCCGAAAGAAATTGACGAGAGCGCAACAATCGACGGCGCTTCCGGCTTCCGCCTCTTCTTCAGCGTGATCTTCCCGCTGCTGAAATCGGTAACGACAACGATCATTATCATCGACGTTATGTGGATGTGGAATGACTTCCTGCTGCCGCTCCTTATGGTTAACGGCTCGCCGGATACGAAGACTCTGACACTTGCGGCCTACACCTTCGTTGGCCAATATACGTCAGACTGGCAATATGCAATGACAGCTATGGTTATGGCTGTTCTGCCTTCGATCGTCGTGTTTATCTTCTTGCAGAAGTACATTGTAAAAGGCGTTGTAGCTGGCGCTGTAAAAGGTTAATAAAAAGGAACGCCCATCTGTTCTCCTTGGCTTCATGCGGGAGGGAGATGGGCTTTTTACTGCATTTTAGAATGATTATCGATACTTTCGACAAAAAATGATACACTATCGATTAGTAAGAATTAGGAAGGAGCATATTTTCACAATATGACCTACAAGATCCGGCCGCGCAGAGGATTCAAGCTTTCATCTATTATTTCATTTGTTGTCATCCTATCTGTTCTTGTAACAATCATTATTAGTACAACTATCGGCTATAATACCGAGCGAAAATCGCTCTTCAATAATACAATCGAAATGAACGGTGTTGCTGCGCTTAATTTGAGCAAAACGACGGAGTCTCTTGTGATTTCCATGCAAAAGAGTCTTCAAGTAACGGCAGATTACTTCTCTGAGGTGGAGCTGAGCGATCAGAATGTGCTGTCTCAGCTTGATTTCTTCATGGGGACAAGCCCGTATTTTAATTCCCTGACGATTGTGAACAGCAGCGGTGTTATCGTCTCTACCTCACCTAATAATCTGAATTTAATCGGGAGCAAACCGAATTCAGAAGCCACCATGGAGGCACTTAAGCTGAAGAAGCCTCACATCTCCAAGCCGTTCCATGCCATTACGAATCGATTGATCGTACTCGTAAGCTCTCCGATCTTCGATCATGCCGGCAACTACAAGGGTTTTGTCGGAGGGTCGATCTACCTGCAGCAGGCGAATATTTTCCGAGATATTCTTGGGGTTCAGTCAAGCACGACCAGCGGCTCCTACTTCTATGTCGTCGATTCTTCGGGCAACTTGATCTATCATCCCGATAAGGAACGTATTTCTGAGAATGTGAGCGACAATCCCGTCGTCCAGAAGTTAATGCATGGAATAACGGGAGCCCAGCAGGTTATTAATTCACAAGGGCAGAACTTCTTAGCTGGCTTCGCACCTGTACCTGCCGTCGGATGGGGCATTGTGTCCCAGACCCCGCAGGATCATGTGGTCAATATCTCTGAGAATGTCGTAAGAGAAATGATGAAGTTCTCAGCGCCATTCGTGCTGCTGCTTGTCATGCTTTCCTTCTGGCTGTCCCGCAAGCTGGCTCATCCACTTAATCGCCTGGCTACTTACGCCTCCCGCCTATCCAGCGGAGATGAGAAGCTGAAGCCGCTGACAGCAGATATTAGCTGGAACTATGAGGCGAACCAATTGCTCGATACCGTGGCGGTTGCCTTCAATAAGCTGCGTCAACAGAAAGAAGAGCTTCATGCCGAGGCCAACACCGATGCGCTGACGGGTCTGACGAATCGCAGAACGATGGGCGCCATTACGACTTTGTGGAAGGAGCAAGGCACTTCGTTCTCGGTCATTCTAATGGACCTTGATCATTTCAAGAGCGTGAATGACCGTCACGGCCATCATATGGGCGATGAAGTGTTAAAGTTTGTTGCAGATGTTATGCAAAGCGAGAAAGGTCCTGATGATTACTGCTGCAGGTTCGGCGGAGAAGAATTCACGATGCTGCTGCCTCATGCTTCGGAAGACGAAGCGGTTCAGGTGGCCGAGCGGATTCGTGAGCGAATTGCTCATGCCATTACGCCAATCAGCGAGAGAGTGACGATGTCACTTGGCGTAGCAACCTTCCCTGATATCAGCGATGAAGTATTCGAGCTGTTCAAGTACGCTGATCAGGCGCTCTATCAGGCCAAACGGGACGGCCGTAACCGTACGGTTGCGTACAGCAGTCTGGCTAATATGGCAAGAATTTAATAGCTCACTCGGACAGAAGTTGTCCTCGGAAGTTACGAAAGTGGCTGCTGGGGCAGCTTTTTTTTGATGCGCTGCGCTGCATGCTGCGGATGTACTCCTATCGCTGCCTCCCGCTCGTCCGAATCGATAACTTCCCCTTCACACGCCGTATGCCGCATGTTGGATTTCATCCAGTATAATCGCTCCTTGTGTGAATGTATCGCCCCTTTGTTGGATTCCATCCAACAGAATTGGACCTATAGCTTGGCTACTGGGCGAATGGAGCTTATTTCACTGTATCAAATCCAACGTAGGCGGCTATGTGACGTCCACAACCGCTGTTACGTTGGACGAAATCCAACGTAACAGCCCTCTAACGCATATGCTGCATGTGGGATGCATGCACATATATGGGGGGGATGCATGCACAGATAGAAACCGTGACTCCTTCATGCGCCGTATGTTGGATTTCATCCACTATAATCGCTACTTGTGTGACTACACCGCCCCTCTGTTGGATTCCATCCAACAGAATCGGACCTATAGCTTGGCTACTGGGCGAATGGAGCTTATTTCACTGTATTAAATACAACATAGGCGGCTATGTGACGTCCACAAACGCTGTTACGTTGGACGAAATCCAACGTAACAGCCCTCTGTCGCATGTGCTGCATGTGCTGCATGTGAGATGCTTGCACGTATATGGGGGATGCATGCACAGATGGATACCGTGACACCTTCTTGCGCCGCATGTTGGATTTCATCCAGTATAATCGCTACTTGTGTGAATGTATCGCCCCTCTGTTGGATTCCATCCAACAGAATCGGACCTATAGCTTGGTTACTCGGCGAATAGAGCTTATTTCACTGTATTAAATCCAACATAGGCGGCTATGTGACGTCCACAACCGCTGTTACGTTGGACGAAATCCAACGTAACAGCTTCTGTTGCATGTACTGCATGTGGTGTATGGGAGGATGCAGCTGTGCGAGATTGAGATAGGTGCTGCTTTCTTCTAACAGGTCGTTCTATCTCATACCTTTACTACAAGGAGTGAATTTGGAGGAAGAAGGAGAATGTCACATTGAACTATTATGTGGATGTCGAACCGGGGGTTAGTCTCTACGTAGAGGATACGGGCGTTGGACAGCCGATCTTGTTCGTTCATGGTTATCCGCTTGATCACCGGATGTATGAGTATCAGGTTAATCAGCTGCCCAAGTATGGGTATCGTTGTATCCAACTGGACCTGCGCGGCTTCGGAAAGTCGGACTCGCCGTGGGAGAGCTACAGTCTGGACCGAATGGCGGATGATGTCCGTTACATCATTGATACATTGGGTTTCAAGGAGATTACACTTGCCGCTTTCTCGATGGGCGGATCCGTTGCTGCCCGTTACATGGGACGCCATGCCGGGCATGGGGTAAACAAGCTGCTCCTATTCGCTGCGGCTGCTCCCTACATTACGAAGCAGCCTGATTTCCCTCAAGGTATGTCCGTCGAAGGCCTCGATGCACTGATTGCTCTGGCGAATCGCGACCGTCCGCAGATGCTGCAGGAGTTCGGCAAGCTGTTCTTCCATAACGAGCCGACACCTGCCTTCAGGCAATGGTTCGATTCGGTGCAGCTCGACCAATCGCCCCGCGCCATTATCGCCTGCGGCCACACGCTGCGGGATGAAAATGTACTCGCGGATCTTAAGCGGATAAAGGTACCAGCCTATATCTTCCACGGGGTGTATGACCGCATCTGCCCGTTCGAGCTCACCATTATCATGAAGGATACCATCCCGAACTCCGTCCTGCTCCGCTTCGATAACAGCGGACATGCCATCTTCTATGAGGAACTTGATTTATTCAACGCCTGCTTGCTGGAGGCGTTGAAGCATTAGGTACGCAAACAACTAACTAGCTTACTCGAGCCTCCGCGCACACGCGGGGGCTTGTTTCATGAGGTTACCTCATTAATTAATGAGGTGACACTCACTAATTTGCAGCCTCCCACAGCTAATCTTATGATTAGTGAGCCTAGCCTCACTATATTTACAATTAGGCTCACTAACTGTAAGTCTACCCTCATTGTTTGTTGCTCAAGGATGTATTTGGCTACTTTTACGGCGAAATGCCTCACTATTTAGTGAGGCATACTCACTGTCCGTCACCGGAGTGTGCCAGCAATTTCAAGGACAAAAGTATCGTTTTTCTCGCTCAACATGGAGATTCTGTAAAAATAGGTTTACAATAAAAGAAAACGACGCACTTTTTAGGATGTGACTGAAATGACCCAACCTTACTCGTGGAAACGCAACTTGATCATCTTATGGATTGGCGTTTTCTTCTGCAGCACGGCCTATTCTGTATCGATTCCGTTCATTCCGCTGTTCCTACATAATGATCTTGGTGTCAATAGCCATTTGGAAATGTGGTCCGGATTCGCCTTCGGCATTACGTTCCTAGCCAGTGCACTTATCGCGCCATACTGGGGATCACTCGCAGACAAATATGGCCGCAAGCCGATGCTCATTCGTTCGGGCTTCAGCTTAGCGGCACTTTATTTCATTACCTTCTTTGTTCATGATCCATATGTGTTCCTCATCCTGCGGGTATTCCAAGGCTTGCTCGCCGGCTACGTGCCAGCTGCAATTGCACTAGTAGCAACGAATACACCGGAGGATAAATCCGGCTATGCGCTTGGCATTATGGCAACCTCCGGCGCAACGGGCGGGATTATGGGTCCGCTTATCGGCGGTACGGTCAGCCATTACATTGGTAACCGGGAGTCTTTTATTTTCTCCGGCTGTATTGTGCTTGTGGCTGCACTTATCGCAACCTTCTTCGCTACCGAGCAAAAGTTTAACCGCTCCGGCGTACGCTCCTCCGTCATGGATGACTTGAAGCACGCTACGCAAAACAAAGCATTCATGGCGCTGCTTGTCATGTCCGGGCTAGCCATGTTCTCCGTCATGATTCTTGAGCCGCTGCTTACCGTTTATGTGCTGCAGCTCGGGGCGAATCCGGAAGACGCCTCCTTACAATCAGGGATCGTATTCTCAGCTGTCGGGATCGCAACGCTTATCGCTGCTCCGCAATGGGGCAAGATAGGCTCAAAGATCGGCTTTTCTAAAGTACTCTTTATCGGTCTGTTAGGCGGCGGGATCGGCAACTGCCTGCAGTTTTTTGTCGGGCATATTACCGAATTCGGTATTCTGCGCTTTGCGTACGGTCTGTTCTTCGCCGGGGTAACTCCTTCTATTAACGCCATGATCGTGAAGTCGACGGAGACAAGCTTCCGGGGCAGGGCATTCAGCTTGAACCAGTCTTCTACGCAGTTCGCAACGATGCTTGGACCAGTGCTCGGCGGTGTACTCGGCGGAATCATCCCGATTAAATGGGTGTTTATTATTAATGGCCTTATGCTTATCTTCGCCGCTATTCTGGTGAAAAGACAGCATATGGAGGATAAAATGGCCTCTTCCAAAGCAGCCGCTGAGCAATCCTGATCCAGGTATATCGCAACTAGAATAATCCCCCAGACCGCATATATAATGGTAGAGTGAGCCATTATTTCATGGAGGGGAATGGTAAGATTGTTCGGAAAAGTAGCTGCCGATCTGCTCGGCCTAAGTGATATTGGAGCGGTCATCAGACCGGAGAATTACGACAAAGTGGATTCTGACGATTACGTCATGCACGAAGATGGGGAAAAAATTTATTTTCTAATCAAATCAAAAACAGATGAGTACTGCTTCACGAACTATGCGCTCATTCATCTGGACGGAACAAGCGCCGTAAGTAAGAAACGGATGCTGCACCGTTATTCGTACGCAACGAACAAGATCAGCAGCGTAGCGCTGGAAACAGCAGGTACAGTCGACCTTGATGTTGAGATCAAATTTACGATCGGTTCCGTTCCATTCAGCATTGATGTGAACAAGAAGCATATCGAGCAAGTAAAGGACTTATACAAATCCTTGATCAAAATCGCCGAAATTAACCACGAGAACGAGATCAGCCTCGGCTTTGCCCGCCAAAGCCTGGAGCTTGCCTCCTCTACGTTAAGCCATGCGCACAAAGGTGACTACGATGTAGCTGATACGTTCGACAAGCTGAACAAATCAGCATTCGCTTGGCTCGAAGGCGCGCAGAAGCAATATAAAGTGAAAGACTTTGGTCCGATCTTCGAACGATACATTAACCTGTAATCATAAGAAAAAAAGCCGTCCCTTGAACTTGTACAAGGGACGGCTTTTTGTATGAAACACTACACCTGCAGCTCCATATGCCTGATATGCGAGCTCTCAACTTGAATCGTCGAATGCTGGATGCCAAAGCGCTCTTCGATGAGCGCGATAGCTGCCTGCAGCACCTGCTGGCAGTCCGTGCCGTCTGCAACCTGCAGGTGGCAGCTTAACGAATCAAGACCGGATGTTATCGTCCAGATATGCAGATCATGCACATCAACTACGCCTGCAAGCTCCCCAAGCGCCGATCGAACCTCCTGCTCATCTATATTCACTGGGGTCCCTTCCATCAGGATATGAACGGTATGCTTCAGCATTCCCCATGCACTTTTCACGATCAACACAGCAACTACAATCGAAATAATCGGATCAGCAATATTCCAGTCGAACCAATAGATAAGAAGCCCCGCTGCGACCGCACCTACCGAACCAAGCGCATCGCCCAGCACATGCAGATAAGCACTTCGTACATTCAGATTGTTATGGATATCCCCCTTGCGCATGAGCGCCCATGCACTCGCGAGGTTAGCCAAGAGGCCAACTGCCGCAATCAGCATCATCGAGCCGCTGGCCACATCAGGCGGGTCAAACATTCTTCCGACCGCTTCCCATATAATAAAGACAGAAATAACAACAAGGGTAACCCCATTAAATAACGCCGCTAATATTTCAAACCGGTGAAAACCATACGTACGAACCGCCGAAGCCGGACGGGCCGCGAACCATACAGCCACCAGACTGAGAATTAATGCGCTGACGTCGCTCAGCATATGTCCGGAATCCGACAGCAGCGCAAGGCTGTTTGTCACCAATCCACCTACGAACTCCAATACCATAATGCCTGCTGTAATGATTAATGCAATAAATAATCCGGTTTTGTTGCCAGACATATCAAAATGATGATGATGCCCATGGTGGCCATGATCATGACCATGATGATTCGCATGACTGTGGCTATGGCTATGGCTATGGCTATGATTATGACCGCTGCAGCTATGCGCTTGCTCCCCTTCGGAATGGGTATGAGCCTCAGAACCGGTATGTTGATCTTTCCCGTCGCTATGCTCATGACTCATAAGACTGACACCTCACTTTATACATATATGAGCAACTATTCATATGTTTATGATGCCGCAACTCCTATCTTTTGTCAATCCATGGATAAGTTTTGGACCTTATTCATAAAATCCGCCCGCTCTCGGGACTTGACCGATAGTCGGGCGAATCTTGGCTTAATGCTATGGATTGTTTGTATGCTGCACATTTTGCAGCTTCTGGGACGCCTTGCCTTTCCCGTAATGGATCTTATTTTTCTTCTGCTTAGCCTGTGTTTCATGGACCTTCGCTACAAATTCGCTTGTCGATTCCATCGCTTCCAATCCCCTCCTTTGCCATTAGTAGGGTATCCGCGAAGATTTCACCTTATGCGCGTACAAGCCGTTTACAATACCTTGGATAAAAAAACCCGCGTCCGCTCCTGCTGCGAATCATCGAATAACATCTGAGGAGTCCCTTCTTCGACGATCATTCCCTGCTCCATGAACAATACCCGATGACCAACCTCTCGGGCAAAACCCATCTCATGCGTCACGATGACCATCGTCATCCCCTCCGCCGCAAGCTCCTTCATAACAGCAAGCACCTCACCAACCATTTCCGGATCAAGCGCCGACGTTGGCTCATCGAACAGCATAATGCGAGGCTCCATTGCGAGCGCCCTTGCAATCGCAACCCGCTGAGCCTGCCCGCCGGATAACGAAGCCGGATAATGGCCAGCCTTCTCAAGAAGACCAACCTTGCCTAGCAGCGACATGGCAAGCTCCTCTGCTTTCATTGGCGTTTGCTTGCCAACCTGCACAGGCGCGAGTGTAATATTGCGAAGCACATTTAGATGAGGGAATAAATTAAACTGCTGGAACACCATCCCCATTCGAGAACGGATCTCCGTTATTTTGACCCCTGCCTGCATTAAGGAACGGTCTTCGATTCTGATGTCGCCGCTCTCCGGCTTCTCGAGACCGTTCAGGCAGCGAAGCAGTGTCGACTTTCCCGAGCCTGATGGTCCGATAATGACAACAACCTCACCAGGTGCAACCTGCATCGAAACATCCCGCAGGACGGTATTTGTGCCAAATGACTTGTGGAGATTTGTAACCTCAATAATTGGAGCCGTGCTCATCCCGTCACCCCTCTCTTCTCCATCCAGCCCAGCAGCTTGCTAAGCGAATAGGTCAGAATCAGATAGATGAAGGCAGCCGTCAAATACGGCTCCCATACACGCAAATATTGACCGCGCATCACATTGCTCCAGTACATCAACTCCGGCGCCGCAATGAGCGCTACTAGCGAGGAATCCTTGATCAGAACGATAAATTCATTGCCAAAAGCCGGAATCATCCGTTTCACTGCTTGAGGGAGTATGATAAACCGCATCGTCTGACCACTCGTCATACCAAGCGATTGCGCGGCTTCCGTCTGCCCTTTGTCAATGGATTGGATACCCGCCCGATAAATCTCTGCCGTATAAGCCGCTGAGTTCAACGCAAGTGCAGTCACAGCCGCGACGATGGCATCGGTATGTCCAATGCAGGCGGGTACAAGCCCAAAATGCACGATCAAGATTTGCACATATAATGGCGTCCCGCGAAAAAAATGAATATAGCCGCTAATCGGCCAGCTGAAATACCATCTGGTGGACATTTTGCCAAAGCTGACAACAAGCCCAAGAATGGAGCCCAGTACAATGGCTAGCGCGGAGATCCCGATCGTCAGCGCAGCGCCTTTGAGCAGAAGAGGAATATAATCGAAGATAATTTCGAATCGAAAATGCATGCGCTCGTCCTCCTAGTATAGGAAAAGGCATGCGCAACTTGTTTCATTACGCACGCCTTTTGCCGCCTTACTTCGCGTTTAGCACATTGTCGATGTTCGGCTCTTCACCGAACCATTCTTTATAAATCTTCGTATAAGTGCCGTCCTCAAGCAGCTTCGTGACTGCCGGATCCAGCTTCGCCTTGAGCTCACTGCCAGCGGGCAGCAGAATCCCGTAAAACTCCGAACCAAAGTTCGCCGTATCCAGAATCCCCTTCAGCTTACGCTCCGGATTGTTCTTCATATATTCACGAATGATCGCGATATCTGCTACTACCGCATCCACCCCGCCGGAATCCAGCTCCAGCATCGCAACGGCATTGCTGTCGAATCGCTTCAGGTTACTATTGTCATTCCCCATAATGCCAGCCATCAGTGTCTCTGCCGTGGTTGCCCCTTGCACAGCTACTTTCTTATCTTTCAAATCAGCCGCACTTGCGATTGAGCTGCCTTCCTTCACCATTATCATATTCGTAGATTCAAAGTAAGGAATGGAGAAGTCATAGGTCTCTTCCCTCTCAGGCGTGATCGATACGCTGGAGATTCCTGCATCATATGTTTTGCCAGACTCCACTTCCGTGAGCATCGCGTCCCAGCCGGTGTTCTTCAGCTCGTATTTCAGTCCCGCTTCGTCCATGACCGCTTTCAAAAAATCCACGTCAAAGCCTGTAATCTTGTCCTTATCCATAAATTCCATTGGTGCGTAAGCCGCATCAGTTGCGAACTTATACACCTTCTCGCTGCTGTTGCTCTCGCTGCTGCCACTGCTGTTGTCATTCTTTGCTCCACATGCTGCCATCGTCATGATGAGAATACCTGCTGCCAGAACTACGGATAATCGCTTCCCCATTGTCCATTCCACCCTTCTCAACATTGGCCTAGCATAAATTGAGCTGCTCAAGCAATCTATCAATCAGCTAGCAATTTATCAAGAGTTTAGCAGGTTAGGATGGCGGTAAGCAATATAATTTTCACAATATGTAAAATATTCTGACATTTATCTTACACATGAACTAAAAGTCCAAATGGGTCAGTGCTGTATTCACGCTCATCGCCGCTTTACTGCCGCCAGCCGCGGCAACAATAAGCTGGGCAGGAGAAATCGTCGCCGCATCTCCGGCTGTATACACATGCTCAACCGTTGTTTTACCGTAATCATCGATCGCAAGGCCTCCGCTTTCATTCAGCCGGCAGCCTAGTTTCTCTGCAAATCGAATAGCAAGATGCCAGTTCGACGTTACAAAACCTCCCGTACGCGCCACTTCGGTCCCGTCCACGAATACAATTTTTGTCAGACGGCCGTTCTTCCCTCTGAATCCAGCTATCCGCTGCTCGTAAATTCGAATACCCCGGCTATTCAGCTTCGCCCGCTGCTGCGGATCGAAGGAACCAACCCCATTAGTGCACACAATGAGATCCTTACTCCAGTTGTACACCATGGAAGCCATGGAATATCGATGCGATTCATTCTCCGAAATGACAGCAAGTGGCTGATCCCTCATTTCCCATCCATCGCAATAAGGGCAGCTGAACAAGGAAGTACCATAATAATCGGTTACTCCCGTTATGTTAGGAAGCTTTTCCTTGAGGCCAATGGCCAGAATAATCGTCCGCGCCTGAAACACCTCTCCAGCGCTCGTCTGCACCAGGAACAAAGAATGGCCCCGCTTCACCATATCAACAACCTTTGTCCGAGCGATCTGGACAGAGGGATATTTGCTTATATCTGTATACGCAAGACGGCGGAACTCTTCCGGCTTAACGCCATCTCTTGTTATAAAACCATGTGATTCATGCGTAACCGCATTCCTCGGTTTATTATCGTCTAACAGAATAACTGACCGCCTCGCCCTGCCAAGCACAAGCGCCGCATTAAGACCAGCCGGTCCACCGCCGATAATGGCGCAATCATAGAGTTTCATCGTACATCTCTCCTTAAAAGAATTGAAACATGGTTTTGGTTTCAATTCTTACTTCGTAAGCATTAACTTAAAAGAATTGAAACATGGTTTTGGTTTCAATTCTTACTTCGTAAGCATTAACTTAAAGAATTGAAGCATGCCTCTGGTTTCAATTCTTACTTCGTAAGCATTAACTTAAAGAATTGAAACATGCCTCTGGTTTCAATTCACTATCCCTTCAGTATGGCATCTTTATATAGAAACAAAACCGCGAATGGATGAAGTCTCACTCTAATCTTGACCTAAAACATGGGGTCAAGATTAGAGTCTTGCTTCACTTAATACGCGGTTTGTTTGATATTTATTCTATTTAGAATAATAAAAATAATTCCATTCGGCTTTTTTTTCATTTGATATCATGTAGCGGAGGAGTGCCCCAAACGGCTGTTTATTTATGCTACAATAGTAAAGGTTACCATTATTCGTCCCTTATTTTAGGTAAAAGAATAGTTATGAGGTGTTGAAATGAAATCCTTGCGTTTTTTGTCCGTCTTCTTTGCGCTGACCGTCGTCTTCCAGTTCATTCAGCCTGCCGCATACGCCGCAACTTCTGAAACCGAATACACGGTAAATGTGAAAACCTTGGGCGCCGCCGGGAACGGTATCGCCAACGATTCCAAAGCGTTCGCGCTTGCATTTACGAAAGTAACCGAGCATAAGGGCGGCACCGTCATCGTACCTCCCGGCACTTATCTGCTCGATAGTGGCGCTGCGCTTTACATAACGAGCAACGTCAGTCTTGTTGGACAATCCAATCCGACAATTAAATTCAAGAACTTCTCTTCCACGTACAAATTCGGTTATGAAAGTATCGATATTCGGGGGAGTAATATTAAGGTAGAAGGCGTTACCATTGATGGAAACAGCAGCATGAGCCGCGGCATTGGCATCCATTCCGGATCCACGGATGTGCTCGTATCGAAGACTGTCGTTAAAAATATGACGCAATCGAAGGTTGCCTCCGATCCGCATTACAGCGCGCTTATATCGGGCATTTTGATCTACAGCCAAACCTCGGATATTACGATTGACAACTCGATCATCAAGAACATATCAGCCATACATAAGCATCCAGTTGCCCGCGGGATCATGGTCTATGCACAGGATAACCTGCCTTATGCACAAAGGATAAAAATTACAAATAATTACATTACGAACATTACACCGCGTAACGATGCGGACGGTATCTACTTCGACTATCCGTCAACAACGATAAGCGATTCCAACTCGCTTGTTGACAATAACAGGCTCGACCATACGGCTAAACGCGGCATTAAAATCGCAGCGCCGGGCGTTGTGGTCTCCAATAATCATGTCATAAATTCTTATTTGAACAATAACAAGTATCGGTTTACAGTATCGGATGCGGTGCCGCAGGATATGTTCTCTGGTATTTCGGTCTATGCAAACAATGTGACGGTGACGAATAATGTCATTGACGGCGTCGGCAGCTATTATGCTGGCATCGAAGCCGATCTAGGATCACTAAGCAACATTACAATTAAGAACAACACCATTTCAAACGGCTCTGGTGCCACGATAAAAAATACGAACGGGATCCGGCTTGGTGTGATTGCAAATTTCAACGTAGAATCGAATAAAATTTCCAATGCCTGGACGGGTATTTACTCACCGATTACGTTAACCCAAGTGGGCACAATTACTTCCAATTCGATCGACAAAACCGATTTTGGCATTCGATTCTCCCTCTATACCAACTATGCAAATTCTAAGGTTGTACTTAGCAGCAATAATATTACCGCACGTAAATTAAAAATAGAGGCGCTCCCCCATTAGGGAGCACCTCTATTTTTTACCCATTGCGAACAAGCTTCATCTCTTTATTATTCTGCGTTGAATGGACCAGATACAGATATGCATCTATCGTATTATCCTGACATGTAATTTTTGTTTGGAAATATTCGTTCAGGTAGGTTGAGAGATCAATGCCGCCGCCTTCGGGCATTGTGATGGCATTGCCTGTAATTACGCCGTTCGAAGCACTCAGCCACGTCCATATCCCTTTCGCGCCATGACTGAGCGTATTGTCTGTAATGCTGAAGCCGTTTACGTTGCCGATCCGTATCGCCGTTGTATCATTGATATTGCTCCCTACGCCCATCGTCACCTTGTTGCCTGCGACCGTAATATGGCTGATAGGCTCATAAACCCCGATTTCAAGCGCGGCATAATAGCTGCCCGTACCACTCAGCATATTGTTGCGTACGACTGCATCATCCGCATTAATACTTATCCCCGCGTACATATCCGGTGCCAGCTGACCTGTTTTGCCGCTGCCAATGTAATAGTTATTGTTGAGATAACCATTCGTAATCTGATTGCCTTCAATGGTCACGCCGTCAGCATAGATTTGAATGGCGCGCTTCGCACATTTGGCAAACCGGTTATCGCGGATAATACTCCCTGTCGCCACTGCCTGATCAGTCTTGCGGTTCGGGTCCTCGTAGTAAATGCAATCGGAATTGTCTGCCGGGCCTACGTCATGAATGTAGTTGCCGGTGATGACCACCTGCTTCGGCGCCGTTTCCTGCGCCTTCCATGTTGTTGTCACATGAATGCCATGGGCAATGTACGTACCACTGGTCGGATGTTTGGCTGAGATATTCGACACTTCGCTGTCAGCAATGGAAATAAGGTCCGTCTCACCATAAACGACAATCCCCGCAACCATTTGTGAATAATACGGACTACTTGTATCATCGCTTTGCGAGGCGTTAGTGATAAAAGCGTTCGCTATCATCACGTCATTGCTGCCTGCCTGAATGACCACAACACGATTGACCGCATTGCTTCCGTCCAACCCGATGTTGCGCACTTTAATTCCCTTGCCTTTAATTCGCAATAAGTCCCAGCCGAACGCACCCGGCTTCCCTTTAATAACCGTCTCTACTCCATCGCCGTACAGTTTCGTTCCCGAAGGAATTATGAGCGGAGTTTGCGGGTCGACGATATACGTACCGTTCGGCATATACACGATTAAATTACTTTTCACAGCCGAATCAATCGCCTGCTGAATTGCAGCCGTATCATCCGTTTTCCCATCACCCTTCGCTCCGACGTCCCGTACATTAATAGAATTTTCGTAACGGTTAATTTTTTGCGGCTCGGCTTCTCTATGACCCTCGAACAATAGCGAATAAGCAGCAAGTCCCAGAGCGGCCATGGCGATTAAAGCTGCGAACCCGTATTTGTAAGTTTTACGTTTCATAGACGATGCCCTCCCGCATTATTCCTTTGAAGCTGCAGCCTCTTGCCGTGCTCTCCGGATAAGCGTCTCTGTTTTGATGGATGAAGCATTAGCTTTTACTCCGGCTGACTGTTCCCTCTGGAGCACCACAATTATCGTCTGAAACAGTATTTTCAAATCCAGCAGCGGCGAATACGTTTTAATATACATTAAATCATAACGCAGCTTATCAGATGGCGTTGTAGTATAATTTGCCATTACCTGCGCAAGTCCGGTCAGACCGGGCTTAACCATGAGCCGGTAATTATAATGCGGTAGTTCTTCCTTGAACTGGGTGATGAAAAAGTCACGCTCGGGCCGCGGTCCGACCAGGCTCATATCGCTCCGAATGACATTTATAAGCTGCGGCAACTCATCTATCCGCGTAGCACGAATAAATTGTCCGAACCTCGTAATTCTCGGATCGCGTTCGCTTGCGAGCACGGGCCCCGTTCCTTTCTCTGCGTTATCGACCATGCTACGGAATTTAAGCAGCTGGAAGGGCTTCCCGTACAACCCGACCCGCTCCTGCACGAAAAGCGCTTTGCCTCTTGATGTTCTCGGTATGATGATGAACATGAGCAGCATGACTGGCGAGGCAATAAGGAGCAGCGTAATGGAAATAAGCAAGTCAATTGTACGTTTCGCAAAGTGCTCCAGATGCGTCAGCTGCGGAGGAACGACCGAATAAACCATTAGATCGTCTATTTGCTGCGGTTCTGCATCCATTAAATACAGATCATAAAATTCCGGAATAAGCAGCACTTCTATTTGATTCTGACCTGCCGTTCGCATGAGTGCCGTCTTCATTTCTGCGGATAATCCAGGGGCCAGCAGAATGACATGAATATCTTCCCACATTTTATCGTCGCCTTTGAAAGCAGATTTAGGAGCAAGCAAAACCTGCTTCACATCAAACCAGGCATTCCCTTTATGTATAATCTTCTCCAGCATTGATTCGTCCAGCTGAGCTTCCGGTACGATGATCAGTGCGTTCTTCCTTCCAATTCCCTTCATCTGCACGTAGAAGAGCAGCAGACGCAATCCAAACGTGAGCAGCAGTTGGATAAAAAATGCGGAAATAACAATCGTACGCGGCAGGCTGAATGTTTTTACCCAGTAATTGAGGACGATAACTTCTATGACGATTGCAGAATGGGCGAGCACTAAATTATATAAATATTTAGACGGTTTTTGGCGGCCCGCTAAATCATATAGATTGAACAAGTAATACGTTATGACCGTAAACAACCCCAGCCATGGTGCATATTGTACAAAAGAAGCCCATTCGTCCGCCGGTATGCCATCCGGAAATTTGAAGCGATAGGCGATTATATAGCTGGCAAAAACAAAGAAGCAATCCAGCAGCAGTAGTGCCAATTTGATTCCGTTCATTCGGAAAAGCTTGATCATCATCTAGCCCCCTCTTTCTCTATTTACAAGCTATTTAGTGGCTATTCCGGCGTACACTTCTCTCATCTGAGATTTGATTGCGATCAAATCATATTGATGAGCCTGTTCATATCCGTTTTGGCCCAAGCGGGCTCTCAATTCTTGATCGCTGTACAGTTCGTACAGCCTCTGAGCCGTTCCGATATATTCCCCGACCGGAACGACAAAGCCGTTTTGTCCGTTTTTGACCAAATCCCGATTACCTCTTACTGCCGTAACGACCATCGGCTTGCCTACGCCCATCGTTTCAAGCAGCACTTTGGGCAGCCCTTCGCGATGGGAGAGCAGCACAAGCGTATCCGCCATATTCAGCAGCTCCGGCACGTCCTTGCGATAGCCTAGAAAACGAACCTCCTGCTCCAATCCGAGCTCCTTGACCATCGTTTTATATTCCTCTTCGGCATTCCCTGTGCCTGCCAATACGGCAACGACGGGCACCTTCCGTTCTTTCAGCTCTCGGACCGCCCTGATAAGCTGCTCCTGATTTTTGTTACGATTCAGCTCAGCGATGCAAAGCACGACAAACGAATTAGAGGCGATATGCAGCTCTTCCTTCAAAGCAGCAATCCGTTCCTCCTCAATTGCGCGATAACGGCTTAGATCGATACCGACGCCAGGCATGTACACAACCTTGCCCCGCACGGGAAATTTCGCTGCACGGCTGTAGTCTTCGACATTAATCGTGATGAGCCGATCCGTCAGCAAGGACATCGTCCATTCGACCGGGAAGTAGACAAGCCAATTCAGCAATGATGCGCCTTTAAAAAAATGGAAGCCATGCGCTGTATAAACGACGTTGCGGCTGCCGGCGAACAAAGCGGCCAAGCGGCATATGACGCTCGCATTAGGCGTGTGCACATGAATCAAATCGTAGTTCTCTTTCTTAAACCATTTGGTCAGCTCTCCGACTGCCTTTACATTGCCGGCTTTGAGCGGATTTCGGCTAAACGGGATATCCCGGCATTCAAACCCGGCGCTCCGCACATCTTCCGTGCAGTGGTCAGGACTCGCATAGGCATGGACCTCATAACCCTGCTCCTGCAAATCCTTCATAAACGGGATATGAAAGGAAGCCAGATGCGAGTATACCGTTGCCACATAAGCGACTTTCCGAGTGCTCATTCGTTGTTCCTCCTTCCGAAACCTGCTGACGCTATCTTCTGTACTGGGCGTAAATTTGTTCCCAGCGTTCAATGATATAGTCCATATTGTAATGCTTCTCCACATACTGCCTGCCGCTTTCTCCCATCCGCGTACGTTCATCCGGCGTCAGAGACATGAGCTTATCCATCGCAGCTGCCAGCCGTCTGGAATCAGAGTGGGGAACTAAATAGCCGTTGACCTCGTCATGCACTACTTCGCTGTTGCCGCCCACATTGGTCGTCACGACAGGAAGTGCGCTTGCCGCCGCCTCAAGCAATACGATTGGAAGACCCTCCCATTGCGAGGACATCAAATAGCCGTCCGCAGCATGCATCAGCTTCGGTATATCTGTGCGGATGCCTAGAAACTGTACATGCTCGGCAAGGCCCAGCGTCTCTGCCAACTGCTCCGCCTCCAGCCGCTCAGGTCCGATGCCCGCAATCAACAGCGCGCTGTCCGGCTTTGTCCGCAGCACCTCGGCAAACGATTGAAGCATGTTGCCGTAATCCTTTTCCGGAACGAACCGGCCAACTGCCAGCCAGATATAACGACTGCCAAGTTGAAGCTCCTCACGAATTGCGGCTCCGTCATCCGGATTTCCGGCAAACTTGTCCATATTAATGCCATTAGGCACGAAAATAATTTTATGCTCTGGTGCCGCTTTTATCGCAACGTACCGGTTGACTGCTTCCTGGCTTACATTGGTCGTCAGTTCGCATAGCGGGTCAGTTATCCGGTACAGCCATTCACGAAGCTTGCCGCCTTCGTTAATATTGTGCGCCGTGCAAATCAGCACCGGAATTCGGACAAGCAAACGAACGGCTCTCGCCATAATGTTGGCATGTACCAGATGGCTATGGACGATGTCCGGCTTAAACGCCTTAATGAGCTTTCTCAACTTCAGAAGCGCCCGTGGATCAGGAATGCCCTTTTGCATATCGAGCGTCATTATGGGAACGTCAAGCTCCTTCAGCTCGTCTAAATAAGCGACTGGCTTAATCATGCTTATGATTTGAATGGAGCAGCCTTTTGCTTTGAAGCCTCTGCATAGCTGAACGACCTGATTTTCGGCTCCTGCATAATCAAAGCCGGTTATAAGAAAGAGAATTTTTGTCAACGGTATGAACTCCCCCTGCTTCCCTCTCAGGCAGGAAAGCCAGTGAGATGAATGCGACTATTATATATTCATAGTTATTGCCGAAATCTCCGCTCATCTGTGCGTAACCGAACGTTTGGAGAAATAGTACGAGCGTGATCCAATTTCGCTTAGCAGCCCAGCATGAGAACAGAAAGGCCATGAGCCACAGCGCCATCCCGGCAACGCCAAGCTCGCTCGCCATCTCGACAAGGATGTTATGCGGGTGATCCCGGGTAATATTAGGCGAGCTGCCCCCTAATCCCGCGCCGAAAAACGGTTCATTCTCGAATCTAGCAATCGCTTCTTTTTGTAAATTTAACCTTCCGAGATAGTTATCGTCTGCTTTCAGCTGGCTGCTGTCGACCAGCACGTTCAGGCGGCTTCCAGCAAGAAAGTCATGAGGTTGTGAAACAAATACAATGAGACCTGCTCCAGCGATCAGTACTGCGTAAACGATTAGCGTCGCATACTTGGCAATCCGGAGCTCACCCTTCCTCCACTTCATAATGAGAACGACTGCAAACACAAACAGGTTAACGACGATAAATGCCGCAAGTGGGCCGCGGGATTGCGTATAGAGGCCCGATGTAAGTGCAACGCCGATCGTTACAATCCGAATATACCAAGGAATGCCGCGTCCCCACAGGCATACAGCAATCGTGATAAAGGCGATTCGGGAGTCAAAGATCGGATTGCCTCCCGGCAGTGTCAGCCTGCCCGGGTATTCCGTTGAATACTCGCCGATCAGCAAATGTACGATCGCATAGAACAAACCGGCAAGCGCGACAACGGTCCACGAGAAACGCTTATATTTTTTATAAATGATATACATGTAGAGACCGGGGATAATGCCGCGGATAAACAAAATTTGTTCCTTCATTAGACCGTTTGAATCGGATGCCGCCCAAGCCATGGAAAGAGCGCTGTAGAGCAGGAAGGCAAACCACAGCCAGATGCCCTGCTCCCTGAACAAACACCAGGACCTCGTCGGCTTCAGAAGAAGCGCGGCAATTGCAGGCAGCAGCGGGGCCCCCAACAGGAGAAAGAAGGAATTACCCGGCAAATATGCTTTATAAAAATAGCCGAATACGTCAAAAAAGATGCTTAAGCCGAATACATAGCCAGCATCTATACGCATGTTCAGCTTCCCGATGCACAGAGTTACGAAAAACATGACACTCGTCCCAAGGCCGAGAATTAATAATGTTTCAGCGTTCACTCCTGCTCACCCAATTTCTGTTATATGCTTCATATACGCCACCCGCTGCGCTTCCTTCAATGCGGTATCCAAATGCCGGATAAGCTCCCGGTCAACCCGTTTTCCCCGCCACTCAGCCACAAACCGGTCAATGGCATCAATTCCCGCCATCGTATTGTTCGCCTCGTTCGGAAGCCGCAATATAAACGGCACGGCTTCTGTAAAATCAGTTTCTTTATATGCCGTAATGACTGGCAAGCCATTGGCCAAATATTCCCGCACCTTTAATGGGGACGCCTCATGCATTTGCTTCCGGTAAAGTGCCAGCGTGCCGATTGCAATATCCGCCCGATCCATAAGAGGCTGATATTGTGAGCTCGTTAATTTGCCGTGAAACGACATATTGGACGGCACGTTTGCTCCAAGCTCTGCGGCCTCCACGCCGATAATATCGAACTGCCATTGCGGACGAATCGCAGCGATTGCCGCAATCGCGTCCACACCATGCCAGGTTTGCCCCGCCGAGCCGATAAAGACGAACCGGGGCGATTCATTGGATACCACCGGCACAGGAGCAATCTCATCTAGCCTGATGCCATTGCCGATAATGGTCCGATCGCGTACATACTTGGCAAAATGACGCTCCTTCGCAAGCTCTCCGCTCACGAACACATAACCGCTCGCTGCCCGCAGCACCCTGCTCCGAGTGAGTACATGATAATAGTAGCGTACATTGCGCTCCATCCGCATCTCGGTCAAATCATTCGTATTAATCTCAAGAATGGATGGAAAACGCCTCAACAGCTGCGGCAAAGAACCGTAATATAAATCGAATCGATGATAGATGACGTCAGGATGCCAAGCATTCACAGCTTCGGCCAGCCGTTTGAAGCCGGCAAAGCGGTCACGCCAGCCGCTGTAATGCTCGATAACGATTTCAATTCCATCAATCGCGGCAGCCTCCCACTTAATATCGGGACGATGGGTGAATAGAAACAAAGACACCTCATTGCCTAGCCGGATCCATTCCTGCATTTGATTAACAACCTTCTTAAACACGCCGCTTTCGGGGCCTTCATTCCAATGTATCAGATAACCGATCTTCACTCGCTTCACCTTCTAACGCCAATGGCTATTTCATTGTTCCATGCCAGCTTGGAAGATGCGCCGTTCCGCTGCTTTTACAAGCTGGCTGTTATGCCACAGAAGCGTAAAATCTCCATTATGCCTGAAACATTGTTTTCTCAATAATTGAATCTTCTCGATTGCCTGGCTGTCACTTAATCCCATATATTCCGGCTGCAGCAGCGTTTGATCCATCACGATTAAAGGACGCTCCCGGAGCTTTAGCGGCTTGCGCGTCAAAACGTTGAACACGGGATATTCATAGCAAACGCCGCATCGAAATCCCACATGATCTGCGTAGCTTAACGTGCTGTCGTAAGCAAGGCCCGCATCTTCCCAATGCTGCCACGTCTCTGCCGCACTCCATCGTAGGTAGTGCTGGCGTCCTCCCCATTGTCGCTGCGGGATGTGCAGCGACCGGGCAATTTGCTGCAGCTTGTGGAACTGCGAGCGTATGCGGTCGCCATGCTCAAAAGTGTCATAGCTCGGATGAAATCCGATTTCATGCCCGCGCGCACACATCTCTTTCATAAGTGCCATTATTCTAGGATCGTCTATCTCATAGTTGCCGTCCATTCCCGGCTCTGTCTCTTCGGGAATGAAATAAAAAGCGCTGCAACTGCCGACCCGCTCGCTATGACTCATCAACCAGTCGAACGTATTGTACGGATCGGCGCTTAGGTTTTGCTTGCCGGTAAACAGCATCTTTCCTTTTTGCAAGCCAGATTCGAAATCTTTGCGCCGGATGATGTCGCCAAGCACTTCCTTCACAATGCTGAACCGGCTTCGCCCATATACATAATAAGGAAGATCGACATCATGGCTGACGAGCAGCCGCGGGCGCCTTGCCTTCAACTCGATCGCGGGCCACAGCTTCTTGATAAAGTACATTAAACAATCGACGTATTCGTTAACGATTGGCCGATCCAAGAACTGCTCCTGCCAAGCAATCGAATCTTTGGCAGACGCCCGGTTATGGTTGTCCCGCTTCGTTTCTACAAGTTCTTCGTATCGCGTCAGCATAAAGAAAGAACTGCCGAACAAATCAATCCCGCAGAACAGGCTCCGTCCTTCCTCCTGCACATATCCGCCTTCAGTGCCGGGCCTCCCATATATAACGGGCAAATCTTCATAGCCGAATAGCCTGATTCGCTTGAGCGGCCGTACCGGCATAGAGACAGGCTTCAGCCAATCGGCGTCGTCCGTCTGGAAAAAAACATCGGGAAACCGTATGCTTTCTTCACCGCCATCACGGTGCGACAATTCAATTTCTTCCCGCTCTTCATAAACGACGGAGAATTCGACTCCTAGAAACTCCTTGAGAATGACCTGGTAAATGTATTCTCTCTCGGGCTTGCGTGTTATTGGAGATCGTACAATTAACAATTCTAAACCCTCGTTCCTTCAAGTAAATTTACCGTCCTTTTACTTTTTTAATTGAAAACCATGAGAGGCCGAGATGCAGTACATAACCGATTGTCGATGCAATACTGAAATACAACACTGCCGTCTCCGCGCTCTTATTCGTATATTCGGCAAGCAGGAGCGCACCGATAATAATAATTGTCCGGATAATTTCCCTGTATAGATGAAGATCCTGGCGTTCCATAACATCAATCGTTGACCCGACCGAGTTGGCTACGAACTGGCTCAAGTACATGACGGACAATAAACGAATAAACTCACCGGACTTTACCCATTCCTCACCGAACAGCGTAGAGAAGATCGATGGAACTACAAATACCATGACCATAATGATGAGCAGACCAAGTAAAAACACGTTGCGGACCGTCTTCTGAAACAGCGGATACAGCTTTTCCGGCGCATGATTGACGTATTCGGACGATTCAGACAAGTACACATGACGAACAGAAGTCTGAATTAAAGTCATCGGCGATCCGAGAATCCGTTGTCCAAGAGCGAACCACCCGGCAACCTGCGGCCCATAAAAAGCGGCCAGCATAATCGTCGGCAAATATAAGCCTATACTGTTCAAAATATTCGAGGCCATCGAAAATTTCGGGAACCTCCTGTACCGGTAAGCACCTTCCTTCAGATCCTCCCAGCTGCTTTCGATCCCCTGGCTCTTGACATCCCTTTTCCACAATCTCCATTGCGGAAGAAGTCCTCCGAACCGGCCGATAATTTCACCCATGATAAGGCCTACCGGACCTAGGTGGAACAGGCTGAATGTTAGCTGCGACGATACTTGCCCGATACTCTGCGTATATTTCGTTCTGGCCAGCTGCTTGAAGTACTTTTTGCGCACCGACCAATAATTTAGAATTTGATAGAAGCCGGCACCGAACAAACCGATAATGATGAACAGGAAATAGTTCTTCATGCTCGGCTCCTGCATCCATACTGCAAGCGGAGCCGCTACAAAATAAATAACGATGCCGCTTACGATACTGACGATCACGCATATCCGCAGTGATAAGCTGAGCATATGCGAAGCCGTCCTGTCATCCTCCGGCAGCGTTATCGCATTCTCGTAAGAGAACGATACCGTCATCAATAGGATTGATATAAACGACGTATACAGCGAATAGGTGCCATACTCTGCCGGATCGTACATACGGGTCAATATCGGCAGAGTCGCCAATATAATGATTTGGCTGATGATCGTTCCGCTCGCCAATACGACGATATTCCGCAGAAATTTATCTACCGATAATTTTTTGAAGTAGTTTAACATAGCCGCCCCCTTACTGGAGAGCTTCGATAATTTGCTCGACGATATAGTGTTGAACGGAAGCCTCCAGCTGCGGCCATATCGGCAGAGATAACACTTCTTCCGCAAGCTTCTCCGATACCGGCATTTCAACATTCAGCGAAGCGTAAATCGGCAGCTTATGGACCGGAACCGGGTAGTACACCATCGTGCCTACGCCGGCAGCGTCCAGCTTCGCCTGCAATTCATCCCGCTTCCCGTTCGTCACGCGAATCGTATACTGATGGAAGACATGCTTCGCATATGTTTGTTCCGTCGGCGTTACAATGCCTTTCACGTCTTTCAGCAGCTCGGCATAACGCGTGGCCGCAGCTCTGCGGCCTTCATTCCATTCATCAATCCGCGGCAGCTTGATTCGAAGGATCGCAGCCTGGATTTCGTCGAGACGGGAGTTAAAGCCGACGACCTCGTTGTAATATTTTTTGCGCGAGCCGTGTACGCGCAGCATAGCTGCCTTCTCCGCAAGCTCGGAATTGTTCGTAGCGAGCAGCCCGCCGTCGCCATAAGCGCCAAGATTTTTCGATGGAAAAAAGGAATAGCAGCCGGCATCGCCGATCGTGCCGACCTTCTTGCCTTTAAATTCAGCACCGAAAGCCTGCGCCACATCCTCGACAACAATCAGTCCATGCTTCCCTGTGATTGTTGTCAGCCTGGCCATATCGACCGAATGGCCAAAGAGATGTACCGGAATAACAGCCTTCGTCTTAGGCGTAATGGCTGCCTCCAGTTTATTCAAATCCATGTTGTACGTGTCCAGCTCGATATCAACAAATACCGGTGTTGCCCGTACTTGGCTAATCGCTTCTGCCGTAGCAAAAAACGTAAACGGCGTTGTGATGACCTCATCGCCCTCGCCGATCCCTGCGGCAAGCAGCGCAATGACCAGTGCATCTGTACCCGAATTGAGCGCAATGGCATGCTCAACACCCAAATACCGTGCGGCTTCCTGCTC
The DNA here is from genome assembly GCF_052113225.1 of Paenibacillus sp. YAF4_2. NCBI lineage: Bacteria > Bacillati > Bacillota > Bacilli > Caryophanales > Paenibacillaceae > Paenibacillus > Paenibacillus sp. YAF4_2. The sequence continues at coordinate 230,405 of NZ_JBFRCT010000005.1, read as the reverse complement.
AAACGTTTTAACGTTTGGACCCATGATGAATGCCCCGTTATCGATTACTTCCTCGAAAGCTTTCATTAACTGCGGCTTCAATTCCTGGATTTCATAGCTGAGATCCAGCACCGGAATTTTTTTCATTATTGGGCCTCCTTTGTTTTCCATACGCGATCCTGCGTTAAGCTGTATCCTCGGCGGCATTCGCCGCATTCGGCGTCGCTTCCGTTAAATTTCAATGTCGAGCCGCATTCACATACCCATCCGATATGTTTTGCCGGAACGCCTGCATACAGAGCATAGGCTGGCACATCGCGGTTAACGACGGCTCCCGCCGCTATGAAGGCCCATTCTCCAATCGTTACGCCGCATACAACCGTCGCGTTTGCTCCAATTGAAGCGCCGCGTTTAACAACGGTCTTATAATAATCGCTGCTCTTATTGCGTGGAAAGGCCGATCTTGGCGTTCGCACATTCGTAAATACCATGCTCGGCCCGCAAAATACGTAGTCTTCCAGCTCAACGCCTTCGTAGATCGACACATTATTCTGGATTTTGACACCGTTGCCGATCGTCACCTTGTTAGCGACAAATACGTTTTGCCCAAGACTGCAGCGGCTGCCGATAACAGAGGAGGCACATACGTGGGCGAAATGCCAGACGCTCGTTCCTTCTCCGATTGCCGCGCCTTCATCAATAACGGCGGTTTCATGCGCGTAATAGTTCATATCCGATTAGCTCCCTGCTATAACAAATAATAGTTATCCGGTTTGTCGTAGTTTTTCATGCCGTTGCGGGTATCGAACAAGCTCTTGCTCGCCCGGCCGATCATTTCGTAATCAAAGCCGGTATGATCCGTCGTAATGACAGTAATATCAGCCTCTGCGACGCGCTCCTCGGTCAAGCCTATGCACTCGTACGGCTTTCCGTTCGCTTTAAAATTCTGAATATGTGTATCACTGATCCATACCGTAGCTCCACGCTCTTCAAGCTCCTCAATGATCTTGAGAACCGGTGATTCGCGGTAATCGTCAATATCTTTCTTATAAGCAACGCCCAGCAGATAGACAACAGCGCCGTTGATCGCTTTCTTCTGACGGTTTAGAATTTCGCCGATTTTCTGAACGACGAATTCCGGCATCGAATTATTGATTTCGCCAGCCAGCTCTATTAATCTCGTATGATAGTTAAATTCTCTCGCCTTCCACGTCAAATAAAAAGGATCGACTGGAATACAGTGACCGCCCAAGCCCGGTCCTGGATAAAAGGCCATAAATCCATAGGGCTTTGACTTCGCCGCGTCAATAACTTCCCAAACGTTGATGCCCATGCGATCGCATAATACGGCCATTTCATTGGCTAATGCGATGTTAATGTGTCGGAATGTGTTCTCATAAATTTTCTCCATCTCGGCAACGGAAGGGCTTGATACGACATGTACGCTGCCGTCCAACACCTGCTCATAGAGCGTTTGTGCCACCTTGGAGCAAGCAGACGTAATGCCGCCGACTACCTTCGGAGTATTTTTCGTATTAAACGACTTATTGCCCGGATCTACCCGTTCAGGAGAATAAGCGAGAAAAAAGTCCGTTCCGCAGGTTAAGCCGGTCGCTTCCAAAATCGGTTTCACAAGCTCTTCGGTCGTTCCCGGGTAAGTCGTGCTTTCAAGCACAACCAGCATCCCTTTATGAAGGAATCTGGAAATCTCTTTCGTCGAGCTTTCGACATAACTTGTATCCGGCTGCTGATAAACGTCCAACGGCGTTGGCACGCAAATTGCCACCGCGTCGACCTCACTAATAAAAGAGTAGTCGGAGGTTGCCCGCAGCTGACCATTCTCAACCATAAAGCGAAGATCTTCATCAACGACGTCGCCGATATAGTTGAAACCGCTGTTGACCATGTCAATCTTCTTCTCCTGTACGTCGAAGCCAATTACCTTATAACCTGCCTTCGCTTTCTCGACGGCAAGAGGAAGACCAACATACCCCAGTCCGATTACGCCAATGACAGCCGTCTTTTTATTCAACTTGTCGATAAGTTGCTCGCTCAGCTCATTCGTTTGAATCGATTCCGTTATCATAATTTCCCTCCCGATTCCTGCGTTCATCCTTATACTAGGCTTCCGTCCTCGACGAAATCGATCACAAGCTGTACGGCTTGTTTGCCGTCCTCAACCGTAACTGCAGGCTTACGGTTGTGCCTGATAGCTGCAATCATATCTTCAATAATGCATTGATGCCCGGATACGCCGTTTGGATCGGCGTCTACCTCGGCTATAAGCGCATCTATGGACTCCTGAGCCATTCTCGCACTCTTCCACTGCTTGACTAGATTTGCCGTTACCCCGCCGATCACCGCATAACCGTCCTCGCCGAATACACTGATCGATTCTTCCAAATTCTTCTCGTAAATCGTCGTCGACGCTTCAACAACGCCAAGCGCCCCGCTGGCAAACCGTAAGGTCGCTACAGCTACGTCTTCAGCTTCAATGTTCCGAATTCGTGTGTCGACCATTGACTTTAATTGTACAACCGGCCCGAACAGCCACTGCAGCAGATCGAGGCTATGTATCGCCTGATTCATCAGAACGCCGCCGTCCATCGCTTTTGTCCCCCGCCATGCGGCTTGGTCATAATACGCTTGACCGCGATTCCAGCGAACCGTAGCGTTCACATGGCTCAGCTTACCGAAAGCTTCCGACTCAAGCGCCTGCTTAAGCTTCTGGATTGCCGGACGATAGCGGTTAGGATGAACAACTGCAGCCTTAATGCCGTTTGCTTCCGCGGCAGCTGTAATCAAATCCGCGTCCTCTATCGTAAGCGACAACGGCTTCTCGATAACGATATGTTTGCCCGCCTCCGCCGCTGCAGCGGCAAGTCCCGCATGCAATCCGCTAGGCGTGCAAATACAAATAACGTCAATGGCAGGCTCGCTTGCCAGCATCTCCCTCATGTCAGCATAAACCGCAGTTCCTGTAGTCTCTCTCAGTTGTTCCAGCCTTACCGGATTCGTATCGCAAAGCGCAATGAGCTCCGCACCATTGGCTTGGTTGATTGCTTCGATATGTTTATTAGCGATATGACCGCAGCCTACGATTGCAAAGCGAATCATCTTCATTCCTCATTTCCTATCATTTATTATAGATACCCGTTAACTTAAGAGCTCTCTTCATAAGCCGCGCTGAGTTCCATCCTATTTCTCTTCCTTGCCATTCTTCTCGTTTCCAACAGAAGAGCGATACTCAGTCCTAGAAATACCCCGATAAACAACGATATTGCTAGATTAAAAGCTTTCTTCGGACTTACCGGAATAGAGGCTTGTTCAATATTGGCACGATCAAGCAGCGTCATATTCGCATACTGGAGTATCGACTTCGATTCGCTCACATACGTTTCAGCAAAAGCGTTTGCAATTGCCACTGCATCTTTTGGGTTAGTATCATTCACCATCAGTTTGACGACGAGCGTCTCCGGATCGGTTCTCGTCTCCACCTTCTTAAGCAAGTCTGCTGCGGACAGCGAAGTATTTAATTTTTCTTTCACTTTGTTTGCTATAAAATAACTCTTGAGCGTATCTTCATACGTTTTTGTCAATAGCTGGCTGGCCAAAAATTCATTATAAATACCTGCGTCGCCTGACGCGGAAATACTCGCTACAAGGCTTGCTGATGCCTGATAGGAAGGAGTCATGAATGTATTAACGGCAAATCCGCCGCCAATGCAAATAGCAATTACTATAAAAAATGCAATAAAATATCTTCGAACAGCTTGCAGCAAAAACGCCAGATCCATCAGTTTCACCTCTATCATTGAATAACTATCTATGTTGCACTTGCGAGCACCCTATCGCGGAGCTCTTCCATATTCATGCTTTCCATTCCGTATTCTACCTTCAGCTTGCAATAGTGACTGATGATTCGTTCTAGAAAACGCATATTTGCATTCTGCTCGTCAGCCAAATTATAAGGATGCCACCATAAGTGATACACCTCATTATGCTTCGCCGCGTAGGTCATCCCGTCCAATATCCGTTTCAGTCGCAGCGGCTCGAGCCGTTTGAGCTTATGGGAATAGGAACGTAAAAACTGGCTTGCTGGCAGATTGACCGGAAGCGTTGCTCCGACGGACGAAGCCGGGTACGTATGATAACCTGACAAATTCCAATACGTATCCAGCAGCCTATATGCTCTGCGGAAAGACGAATCGCCAGTACTGTAGCCCTGCTTATAAATTGGATGCTGTGGATTGCCACGATATACATTAATACCGGCCGGCAGCAGCAGCGATAAATACTGTTCATTCACCTGATTCCGCGGAAATACGATGCTTTCCAGCTTCATTCCCCGCTTCGCTGCAATAGCCTTGCAAGCCTCAAGATCAGCAGCAAACTGCTCCTTGTTTTGTCCCGTTTCCTTGCAATAATAATGCGAAAACGTATGCGTTGATACCGTTTGATGACTCGTTTCCCTAATTAATCGAATCAGTGACAGCGCATAATGGTACGGATCATCTTCTTCTTTTAATCCCAGCTCAGCACTCTCAATATGAGCATAAGGCGACAAATTCGTTTCCTCATAAGAAGGCTTTAATGCCGGCAATCCTTGCAGCAACTCCTCCCGCGATTCAAAAAATAACAGCCCCACAGTTGCCCAAGTCGCATGAATGCCGCCAGCTTCAAACCATTCCAGCATTTGCGGAATGAGATTCCGCTCTTTCGCCATGCCACTCTTATAACGTTCTATTCCATAAATATCTCTTACTCCCCAATAGAGTTCAAAATCAAGGGAGACGACAAAAATACCCTTACCCACCATCATGAAGGCATCCGCCCTTTATGTATATAAAATAGTTCAAAAGGAATAGAAAACCGCATCCTATAGCCGATTTTCATCTCAGAAAACGATAGATTAAGCCTATCCTGATGTATTATAATCCCCCAATCTCTCGATGTAAATAAATAGAAATTGATTTTTCTAATTCCAGTTGTCGATTCTTTTCTGGCATTCTGTAAATCTAAGAGATATTAGCCTTATATTAACACAACTTTCATTTAAAATATCTCTGCGTATGAAGCCAAATGTCGGCTATTGTCATCAAACTAAAAAAGCCCTCGAATCCTGCGCGCTGCGCTAGACTCGGGGGCTTTTTTCTATTTCTTTATTAAAGGGTAACGACGTTTACGTTCGTAGGTGCCAATTGGATAAGGAAGTTTGTCGCTTGAATCGTATTAGCCGTGCACGTGATATTTTTTTGGATATATTGCTCAAGGTAAGTCGTCAGGTCGATGCCGCCGCCATTTACCATTTCAATCTTGTTATTCGAAATTGTACCGTCCTCGGCATTTTGCCAAGTCCAGATTCCTCTTTCCCCATTCTCGATCGTGTTGCCTATAATTGTGAAGTTCGAAATATTGCCGAGGCGGATTGCCGTTTTGCCGCTTACTACACTTTTTGAGCCCATAATAATCGTGTTACCCGAAATAGTAATGTTACTCACTGTTTTCGAAGCGCCGACTTCAATTGCTCCGTAAAAGCTGCCTTTACCGCTAATCGTGTTGTTCGTAATCGTGTTGTTGCTGCCATATATGCTGATTGCCGAGAACATATCCGGAGCAAGCTGGCCTTTGTCAGCACCTTTGTAGTAGTTATTCGACAGATATGAGTTAACGATCGTGTTTCCTTTTACCGTAATGCCTTGTGCATAAATTTTGATTGCGCGCTTAGCCGTGTTTTCGAATTTGTTGTTTGCAATAACGCTATTTGTATCCGTGCCATTATTGTTATCTATGTTCGGATCTTCATAGTAGATGCCGTCACCGTCATCAGCAGGTCCGATATCATGGATATACGAGTTTGTGATCGTTACATTGCTCGCTGCCGTTTCCGATTTGCCCCAAGTTGTTGTTACATAGATACCTCTTGCAACCAGGCTGCCGCTTACCATATTGACTGCAACGATGTTTTTAACTTCCGTGTTGTCGATTGTTATCGATTTCGTGTTGCCGTATACGAGAATGCCTGACAAAACTCCCGAGTAAAAATCGCTGCTTTTATTTGTACTGTGCGAAGCGTTAGCTACAACCATGTTCTTAATGGTTACACGTTCGCTGCCGCCTTCGATAACGAGGACGCGGTTAACGAGTTTGTTGCCGTCCAGCGTAAGGCCGCTTATTTCGATATCTTTTCCTGCAACGTGCATCAGTTCATACCCGAATGTCGCGTTTGCTTTAATGATCGATCTTGCGCCGTCGCCTGTCACTTTCATTCCACCGCTTACTTGAAGAGCATTCGTAGGATTAACGATATAAGTGCCAGCTGGGAAGTATACCGTCGTTTTAGATGTTGCGCCTTGCGACAATGCTTTCGTCACCGCTGTCGTATCGTCTGTTTTGCCATCGCCTTTTGCTCCGAAAGATTTTACATTAAGAACCTCAGCTGCATATGCTTTCTGGACGGGCATGAATTGAAGAAACAAAAAGCCAACAACCATTGCCATTACCATCAGCACCACTTTCTTAGCCCATTGCTTCATCATATCGCATGCCCCCGATTCGTTATTTTTGATAAAAAAAATAGGAAAATCCCAATGTTTCAGGATTTTCCTATAGCTATTCCTGAAAACATTTCGGAAACTGGCTGGCATATGGTTTCCCATTTAGCCCCTGTAGCTTTGCGTCCCAAGCTTTCGCTTGGTTTGCCGTTATCGTTGTTTTCGATATATTTAATTGGTATAAAATGGTAAATTAACAACAAAAAAAGAGCCAAATGAAATGTCATTGGCTCTTGTAATAAGAACCTGAAAAGTTTTGGAAACTGGCTGGCACATGGATGAAATCCACAAGCCCCTGTAGCTTTGCGTCCCGCATTTTCACACGGTTTGCCTTTTCGACATCAGGTGTATGAAATTAGTAATATTTAACTAAATATTAGCATGCCTCTAGTAATATAGCAACAGTTTTCAATAGATTTTAAGCCCATTTTTTTGAAACTGTTTACAATGAATTCCTAAACCAGTATGATGAGTTTGAAAGCCAGCATCCAAACTGTAAGTCCTCTGAGAAGGTTTTTTTGTAGTTCAATAGGACCATATGAAACCCTTATAAGGGTTTCTTAATAAAGGACTATTTATTCTTGTTTACTACTATATGAGGTGGAACATTTGAAAATATTAATAACCGGCGGCTATGGCTTTATTGGCTCCTTCGTAGCGGAGAAATTTTTCAAGGAAGGCCATGAAGTAATCATTATCGACAACATGTCATCCGGGAATGTTACAAACTGTCCGTTCAGGCACACTTCTTATATTGCAGATGTCGAAAGCACCGTCTGCGAATCAATTTTCCAGAACCATGAAATCGATGTGGTCATCCACTTGGCTGCCCAAATTAACGTCGTTACCTCCATGGAAAACCCTTATGCCGATACGAAATCGAACATACTGGGCCTCACCAACATCCTTCAGCTCTCAGTCAAACACAAAGTCAAGAAGTTCATCTTTGCATCTTCAGCTGCTGTCTACGGCTTAAACGACCAGATTCCGTTATCTGAGGAAATCCCTTGCCAGCCGGTGTCCCCGTACGGCATTAACAAACTGCTTGGTGAATACTATTGCACCAAATGGAATGAGCTTTATGAGCTGAACACGCTTTGCTTCCGATTTGCCAACGTTTATGGACCGCGTCAAGGCTCTGTAGGAGAGGGCGGCGTCGTTTCAATTTTCATGGAACGGTTGCGTGATGGCAAAGAACTTGTCGTCTACGGCGACGGCGGACAGACGCGTGATTTCGTCTATGTCGAGGATGTTGCTGACGTTATTTATATGGGAAGCTTGTCCCAGCAGACTGGAATTATGAATCTATCTACTAATACGGAAAATTCAGTTAATCAGCTGATCGAGATTTTAACGTCAATGCAACCCGCTGCCACAGTCGTAACAAAGGAGACGCGCTACGGAGATATTTACCGCTCTAGGCTGGACAACTCCTTGTTGAAGCAGTCGCTAAGTTGGGTGCCAAAATTTTCGCTTGAGGAAGGCTTGCAGCGTACTTTCGCGTGGTTCTCGCAGTCTTTGCATGTTCAGGCTAAGGTTACAGAGGCCAGCCAAGCCGAGCAGACTAAACCCGGATCTGCACTGGATGCCATCGATATCGACCATGAGCTGATCAACTCTTCCCTATCGCGCAATATCCGCAGCTTATATCTTAGCCAAACGGAGCGTTATATTGAGGATAAACCGGTACTCAAACCCGAAGTATTTACAGCTGTGGTGCGCTCCAGACAGCAAGCCAAGCGTAAATTTAACGCTAATTTTGCACTGCTCGCATTGTCGGACGGGATTATCGACGATAAATCGCTGCTAGATACGATAAACGGTCTGCTGCGAGAATCTGACTATATCGGCCTGACGAAGAACAACCAGGTACTCATCCTGCTGTCGAACTCCTCATTAGAGGATGCCCATATTGTAGTGAAACGCCTCAAACCTTATTTCGATGGGGCTAAAGTCATAGATAAAGAAGATTCATTTTATATTGATGAGCACACAGTTGAGCATATTTATTTATAATACAAAAGGCGGCGCACCGGGACAGCTTCATGTCCTAATGGTGCGCCGCTCTTATTTAGAGCCAGCATTTATTAACGCTTTAGCAATTGGGACGATGTCAACCAATCACGTCCTGCTCTTACAATTTCCTTATAACCAGGTAGCCTGACCCCGTAGAAGGTGCGAAGCTCGCCACCCCAATCCGCCTTAGAAGCGGCAACGGAAGAAAGATTCGCTCCGTAGAAATCAAATTCTTCAATGCCTATGGATGATAAATCGGTAAATTCGCAGTTTTGCAGCTGCTGAACGACGCCATTACGCAGATGCTCGCTCTTGGTTGCCGAAATCCATCCCAGAGCTCGCCCCTCATGATTCACGATCGTAACGCTGGAACTCACCGGCTCACCCTCTTTTGAATAAGAAACGTAGCAACGAAAGCTTTCGTCTCCGAGCAAACCGCGCACAAGCTCAAGATCGTCCACCGACAGCTGATGGCTGAACCCTTTACGCTTCTCGGTTCCCGCCAGACACTGGTAAACGGCGGACATGTCCTCTGTCTTTGTCGAATAATAGCCTTGTGCGTCCGCTTTCTTTATTTTGTTGCGAATCGCCGGGCTTGCGCTTTCAATTGAATAAGGCAGCTTAACATAATACGTATATTTAATATCGGCCTTGAAACCCCGCCAAAGAAATGGCCGGATATCGGTTATTTCGGGCGGTAGTACAAAGCTGTTCGAGCTGCCGTTAGCAATAAGCTCATCAATAAGCAAATTCGCCGTTTCATGCCATTGCTTCGTAATTCGCTGTGCCTTGCTGCTCGGCGTCGGCTGGAATAAGGTAGGATGATAGGGATTAAGCGGGGGCAAAAATAGTTTTCCGCTTTTATCTAGAAAAAACAAGCTCTCGCAATATGCGTCAGAGTTCGACGCTTGGAATTTTAGCAGCTGTGTCTCACAATTCCATTTCTGACGGTTAAACTGTTCCCATCCGCTCAGAAATCGTTCTTTTTCGATAAATAACAGACTAAACTCCTTTCCGAAAGCAGTTCTGCTATCTGTATTCTACTTCCAATGACATTAAATCCCATGGTACCCTTGGAGTCCTAGATCGTCAAGACTATATGACAATATTTCACAAAAAAAGGATGCCGCCGCGACCCGGGTCGAGGATGCTGCCTTCTATAGTCTCACGCAGCACAAAGAGAAAATGTACCGGATAGCCTACTCATATTTGAAAACGAAACCAATGCTCTTGAGGCCATTTAAAAAATCCCGCTTCAACCAAACGGCCAAAGCGGGATATCCATTTTACTCTAAATAACCGGAGCCGGCATTCCGAACTCTGCCCACTGTTCTTTCGTTGGGCCGAAAAGTTCCGGGGTACGAAGACCGGCCTGACGCATCAGGACTGTCATTTGACCACGATGATGAATCTCATGCTTGACGAGGATATCAAGCGTCAAACCGTTTGGCCATTGTTCACCGTACATCTCGCTCAAGTGGTGCAGATTCTCATCCTTCCAACTGGACTGTACAGCATCAAGGAGTCCTTGCGAAGTCCGCTTATAGGCTGCCACAATGTCTACTGCAGATGCTGGTACCGGCTCATCTTCCCTTGGTCCTTCGAAAGACAATCCCGTGCGCGTTGGCATTTCGTGTACCGTCTGTACAAGATGCCAGGCAAGACGTCCAAGCGTACGATTCTCGCTTGTAATCTGTTGGCTCAGAGACTCGTCTGTGAGCATCTCCAGCGTTCGTTCAGTTGCTGCCGTTTCATGCTGCCAAGCTGCTACAAAATCCTCAATATGCTTAAACATCATTAACAACTCCCTTTATGTAGAGTAATGGAACATAAAACCCATTATAGCATGGTTTGTTTGAAAAATTTGTAAGTTATCTATTCCTCATGGTACATAAAAAGCCCATATTCCGTCATCACAGAGGAGTGTCCCATTTGGTGAAGCATAGCCGATATATTGCCTCGGTGGTACGTACCATGATTCACAACTTGTATAACGAATTCTGAATATCTGGTGTTCAATATTCCAGCGTAAGGATTATCCAGAACTACCTCTTTCTCAAGATCCTCATGCTGGCTAATATAGGCTCTGAATCTAATGGACAATTCATCGTACATAGCCTCCAGTTCTTCAAGACTTTTAGCTTCTGCATCTGCCTCGATTGGAACCGATGCTTCCATAGCCTCCCTCATACTTTTACCCATTAAGATATCCAGCCAACCACAATCAACCTTGTATATATGCACCATAACCTTCGCCACCGATGGAAACACGCTTTGAATTTCCTGTTTGTATAGGTGACGCGGAAGCTCCTTTAAGCGATTAAAGATTCGTTTATTCCCCCATACGTGAAAGTCGTAAAATCTCAGGCAATGCGTATTCAAATCCATCATTTCAATTACCTCCGGTTTCTGTAGTTAACTTATACATTCATCTTACGATGGTCACCCTGACAACTGTATGTCAGGGAAGAAAGTTTAACACAAAAAAAAGCCACCAATTATGCCGGCAGCCTTTGTCGTTGTTCCTATAGTATTACCAGCATTACCCTTGTGAGTCTTCCTCACTTCTGTATTCCAAAATATCGCCAGGCTGACAATCCAAAGCCTTGCAAATCGCTTCTAAAGTAGATAGTCGAATCGCTTTGGCCTTTGCATTTTTTAGAATGGAGAGATTAGCCATCGTGATTCCGACCCTGTCCGAAAGCTCTGTAACACTCATTTTCCTTTTAGCCAGCATGACATCAATATTAATTATTATGGCCAAGTTAATCACCTCAGATCGTTAAGTCGTTTTCTGATTTTATATCAATAGCCTCTTTCAAGAGCTTCTGGAGAACGGCAGCAAACACGGCGATCACCATGGAGGCAAAAATTATGACCAATCCAATGACTATGACACCTGGGGCATCGTCTCTCTCAGCAAAAAGATAGAAGAGCGGCAAGCCTAGCACATATATGCCACTGATTATTATTGCACAGTATTTTATATTCTTTAAGACTTGCACAGATAATTCAGAGAAAGCTTGATCCTTATCAATATAGCCGAGCAGTTTAAACGCTTGGTACAAAGCAATATAAAAAGGTATCGCCGCGGCATACAAATCGATAAACACAAAGTATTTGAGATAAGTATCATCTGGGTATAATTCGGCTGTATAATTGGCAATCTCCGGTACCGCAAATATACACAAAGCCAGAATGGGGATTCCAATGAGAATAACAGCGACCTTTAAAAAGAGTGTTGTCCCTCGTTTCACAACATGCACCTCACTTCATTATTTTCAAATTGAACTTACCACAAAATTTATCGTATTACAATATATTTAGATTGTTTTGAAATATGCGCATACAAAAAAGCTGCCGATCCCTCGGCAGCCTTATAGTACTATTCTTCCACCTGCGCAGATAAATGCAGCTCGCGGTATTTAGCAGGGGTAATCCCTTCCTTCTTCCGGAAGGTAGCGACAAAATGACTGACGTCGTTAAAGCCGGCGAGCAAGGACACTTCCTTAAGGGCCATACCAGGATTCGTGACCATGATCTTCTTCGCCTTCCGAAGCCGCAGCTGAATGAGGAAGGAATACGGGCTCATGCCGAAGGCATCCCGGAACAGCTCATTCAAATAAGAAACGCTGATTTGAGCCTGCTTCACGATTTCCGGCAGGCCAACGTTTGCCGAGCAATTGCTCTCCATCCATTGTACAACCGGACGCAGCTTATCATAGTATTGCGACAGCGAGGGCTGGTCATTACGCATTCCGAATTTTCTTAGCAGCATTAGAAAATGGTACAGCTCTGTGGAGAATTCGAGGCCCGAGAATTCAGCATCCCGGTCGGCCTTATGAAGCATTTCGCCAACTACATCCGCGAACGATACCTGATCGGCCTCCTCCGTATAGATGGCTGACATATTCATGTTAAGCGCATCCAATATGGCGGATGCAGCGGTACCTCCGAATGTAATGTAGATCGTAGACCAGCGGTCCGAATCCGACAGAGGATGATACTTATGGGGCGTAAAGGGAGTGAGCAGAACACCTTTCCCAGCTGTCAGCGCAAAGAGTTTCCCCTCCATTTCAAAGCTGCCCTCCCCACTAATCGTATAGAGCCAGTGGTAATACGGATAACCATCGGGTCTGGCAAACATGAGCTCCCAGGCACTATATCCAATAGTCTCAATAAAGAGAGGGAGCGACCGCTCCAAGGAATTGAATACGCATCGAATGTTCTCATCGTCCCAGTTCAACTGTGATCCCACCTAGCTGCAGTTATATTCTAGCAAATCCAAGTATTTTTCGGCATTAAAACCATCATTTCCTGTACCTGTAAACTGAAAGTTTGCTGAATCAAGGAAAAAAGCATTCTGCCTGCCTTAAGAACAAGGAAACAGAATGCTCTTCTGAAGTATGAATTAGTACGATTTGAAAAACTTCACGTTATCTATGTTAATCCAGTTGTTCGCATTAGCATCCGAATAGATACCAATCTCAGCTTGGCCATTGGTCACCTGGATGTTGTCGATTCTGACCTTCACCCATGAGGCTGTGTTGACCGGCAGAGCCGTCTGCTTCTCGGTGCCTCCATAGTTCTTGGCATAAATGTAAGCTGAATTTTGCCCGCCGCTATTTAATACCCAAGCTGTTAAGGAATAAGTACCATTCGTAAGACCTGTCTTCACCTGATACGTTGAAGCTTTATACGCTGCCGAATTCCACAAGGTCAGCTTATAATCGCCAACTACACCCGGCTGTTCCGTCTTGATAGAGCTTAGATTAGCCGTTGTATTGGCCCAAACACTCCAGCCTGAAGGCGTGCTGGTATAACCGTTCGCCTCAAAGCTTCCGTTTGTAAGCAGGTTCGTTGGTGTAGCTTCATTGAACACGGACAAGGAAGACAAGGCATTACCACTGAAATCAAACAACGTTTGGTTATCCCAAGGGTTAGCCAATAAGCCCGTGTCATTGTTATAGGCCGCACCTGCAGCAGAACCCCAGTTTGCGCCACTTACCGGCAGCCAGGTTGGTTCCCACCAGAAGATCCCTCTGCCATGACCATTAGGCACATCCTTAACAATCTCTTTCAGATCGCGCATATAAGCCACTTGCCCAGCTGGTGTCGCCGGATAGCCGCCAACGCTTTCTTCCGTCGTATAGAAGGAGTCGCCAAGTCCGTCACCGTCATTCAGTGTCCAGCCGTATGCGGTTTCGACGATCATAACGTCTTTATTGTATTTCTTGCTGATATTGTTCAGGTTGTAGGCCAGCTGCCCCATTGTGCCATGCCAGAACGGATAGTAGGACAAGCCGATAATATCAAAATTAACACCTTTCGCGATAATGTTATCGAACCACCACGTATACAGGCTGTTGTCGCCGCCCATATCCAAATGCAGAATAATTTCGATATCCTCACCTGTTGCAAGTGCATCATTAACGCCGTTAATTCCGGAAGTAAGCAGCTCTCCTAGTTTCGTAAAATCAGTAATGGTGCCGCCGACTTTTCCGTCATCCCATAGAATACCGGAGCTTTCCTCGTTGCCCATCTGAACCATACCCGGCATAACACCTTGTGCTTTCATTGCCGTAATAACGCTCTTCGTATAGTCGTGAACAGTTGTCTTCAGCTGCGCGTACGTCAGACTTTGCCAAGCCTTTGGCTTCGTCTGCGTGCCTGGATCCGCCCAGAAATCACTGAGCTGGAAGTCTAACAGAATACCCATACCCTTTGCTTTGGCCCGCTTCGCAAGTGCAATCGTCGTGGCCAGATCATTGGTACCGCCGCCATATGGATTACCATTACTGTCATACGGATCTACCCAGATCCGAAGCCGGACATAGTTCATTCCATGAGCGCTTAGAATTTGCAAGGCATCCTTCTGCACGCCGCCCTCATAGAACTTGCCGCCTTTCTGTTCCACCTCGCTTAGCATCGATACGTCCCCACCCATGATGAACGTGCCAGCTGCCTCAACCTTCTTAGTGCCGATGTTAGGCATCAGAAGCGTAGCGGCAACTACGAGTAATGCACTTGCTTTCAACCATTTTCTCACGATTAACTCTCCTTCTTGGATTCAAATTGGTGAAACACATCTATTGAATCGAGAGCCTTTCCTTGGAAGTCAAACCATGCTTGATTGGCCCAGTGATTCCCCATTGGAGCGACATCATTGCCGTACTTCATTCCCTCAGGACTTGCCCAGGTTGTGCCTTCTACCGGCAGCCATGCCGGCTCCCAGTACACAATGCCAAGCCCTTTGCCATCTGGCACCTGATCGACTGTCCGCATCAAGTCATACAGGAACTGCGCTTGTCCTTCCACTGTTGCCGGATAGCCAGCAATCTTGGACAATGCGTCGGTAAAAATATCCGCGCCGGTTGGACTATCCGCCGTATGACCATAAGCCGTTTCGATGACGAGTACTTCCTTGTCATAGCGGGCGCTGACATCTTCCAGATTGAAGCGCAGCTCCTCCAAACTTCCGTGCCAGATCGGGTAATAAGACAGGCCAATAATGTCGTAATCGACGCCGCGTGCAGCCATTTCATCAAACCAGGTGCGGTACAGCACATTCGAGCCGCCGGCATCGAGATGCAAAATAATTTTCATTGCTCCGGTTTCTCTTGTTGCCCGGATTCCTGCATTTAATAGACTTACTAGCCGATCGAAGGAAGCCTTCCACTCGCCTGCTTCCATCTCTTCGAATTTCTTCTGCTCGAACAAATACTGTGGTGTTCGGCCATCCGGCCAGAGCATACCGTTGGTCGTCTCATTGCCGATCTGAACCAGCTCCGGCAGCACGTCGCATGCCCGGCATACTTCCAGCACTTCTCTTGTATAGCTGTATACTTTCTCTTCAAGCTGCGCGAAGGATAGCTCCTGCCAGCTCTTGGGCTTGGATTGCTTCTTCGGATCCGCCCAGAAATCGCTGTAATGGATATTCAGCATAAATTGCAGACCGTGCTCCTTGGCTCTTTTCGCAAGCTCAATGGTTGTCTCCAGATCGTTGGTACCGCCCATATAAGGACAGCCTTCTTCGTCATAAGGATTTACCCACAAGCGAAGACGAACGACGTTCAGCCCCTTGATCTGCATAATCTCAAACAAGTCTTTCTTCTTGCCATCGAGGAAGAAAGCTCCTCCCAGCTCTTCCACCTCTTTCAGCATGGAAACGTCTGCGCCTTTAATAAAAGTTGGTTTCATCTGTATCTGTCCTTCCTATCCTTTGTCTCCGCCAGCTGTCAGGCCATTGATCAAATATTTCTGCAATATGATATACAAAATGGCAATCGGTATAGCGACGAGGACTGAGCCTGCCGCAAATAGGGTGAATTCATTTTTCGTCTGATCGCTGATCATGGAATAAAGGCCAATCGCAACAGTCTTCTTCTCTTCACTGGAGATAAGCAGCCGCGGCAAAATAAAGTCCATCCATGGTGCAGCAAATTGCAATACGGCTACAAAAGTCAGCATCGGCGATGCAAGCGGCATAATAATGCGGATAAAAATTTGCGTGCGTGATGCCCCGTCGATCAAGGCGGCCTCGTCAAAGCTCGTTGAGATGTTATCGATATATCCTTTGAGCAGCCAAATGTTATAGGGCAGCTGTGCCGCGACGCCTACAATTGCAAGCCCCGTCAGGCTGTCGAGCAGACCAAAGTTCAGGAATAGCATGTAGACAGCGATTGCTGTCAAGAAGGCTGGAAACATTTGCAGGATAAGTATCGTGAGCAGACTCGCTTTCTTCCCTTTAAACTTGAATCGTGAGAAAGCGTAAGCGCCTAAGGTAGAGAGCAGAACCCCAAACACCATATTGGCTGCCGCTACTTTGAGCGTGTTCATATACCAGAGCGGAAAATCCGTGTTCCGGAAGAGATCAATATAGTTGTTCAAAGTTGTGTGAGCAGGTATCGGTGAAGCATTAGCTAGCCCCTTCGAGCTGCCGAAGGAGGAGCCAACAATCCAGATCAGCGGATAAATAACGATAATCGCTACCACGATGAGCTCGATGTAGATCAGTGTCATTTTCAAGATCGCCGCGAGGTTTGTGCGTTTCGATGTCATCTTACAGCTCCTCCAACGATTTCGATTTCCGCAGATTGATGAGCGAGAAGCTCGCTACGATCAGGAAGACGATAATAGACATGACCGCCCCCATATTGTAGAGCCTGTTATCGAGCGTTAGCTTATACAACCAGGTAATTAACAGGTCAGTGTTGCCTGCGAAGTTATAATCCGGATTGGCAGGACCACCTTCGGTCAGGAAGTAGATGACTCCAAAGTTGTTGAAGTTGCTGACGAAAGAAAGCATTAAGAGCGGCGCCGTTGCCCTGTATACAATCGGGAACGTGATCTTCCAGAACGTCTGGTTAGAAGTCGCGCCATCCATTCGAGCAGCCTCATAATAGCTCTCTGAAACGGTTGTTAATGTGCCTCCGATAAGCGCCATAAAGTACGGGAAGCCAAGCCACAAGTTAATTAACAGCGCTAAGATTCGTGCGAGGTACGTATGATTCGGATCGGTGAACCAGTAGATTCTCTCTGACGTTAGACCTATATCGAGCAGGAACTGGCTGATTGGTCCAAACTGTCCATTGAACATTGATTTGAACACCAGCGCCGAGATCATCGCCGGAACCGCCCAAGGCAGAATATAGATGCTCCTCCACAGCTTCTTGAACTTCACGGCCGAGTTATTCAGCAGCACCGCCTGGAAGAAGCCAAAGAAATAGGTGGTGATAGTCGCCAGAATCGCCCATATGAACGTCCAGAGCAGGACACTCAGAAACGTGTGCATCCAGGAGAAGACTTGCGTTACCGTTACAAAGTTGTCGAAACCAACCCAATGAACAAGCTTAGTAGGTGGTGTATTGTTACGGCTGTAATCGGTAAAAGCAATCAGCACGCCGAATACAATCGGCAATACACATATAAACAAGGTCAGCAGCGCCGCTGGAGACAGCACGATGTAGGCATACATCGATTCCCACAGCTGCTTGATCGCCTGCAGTGAGCTTTGCAGAGTGCCGGATTCGTTCATCCGGCGTCTTGCAGTCACGGCATCTCGAATGTTCCAAACATAGAAGAAGAGCAGAATGAGAAGGACGAATAAGGCAATGATCCCGTTCGCCATTAAGACGATGGAGTGATCACCAGGCGTCAGCCCAGTCATCCCCATTTTTCTCGGCTGTGTACCTAATGTGATAAGACCCCAGAGGCCTTTTAGAAAGAAGCCGCCGTTGTCCCGAAGACGAAAGCCTGATGAGATGCTGCTGTAATGGCCGGTTATAAGCTCAGTTGTTATGCTGCCTGCACCAATAAGAAAGAAGAGGAGGCCTTTCAAATATTGACGGTTCAGCCATTGACCGGCCCCCCACACGATAGCGGATAGTAAACCGGCTGCCCAAGCCGGCGTCGTCTGTTTGTTATGGGAGTCGTTCATACCAGGTTATTTCCCTAATGCTTTCAGGTCGGTATAAGCTTTTTCAGCTTTTTGCTGTGCATCAGCTACCGGCAGAAGATTATCCCATACATTAACGATCAGATCGTTACCGGACGTGTACATATACTCTGGAATTTGCGGCGTCAGATCGGCATTCTCCGATTGGGCGATGATGCCTGCGATATGCTCATTGCCATTGATGCCTTCGACATTCTGAATATGATCAGCCTTCAAAGCTGGGATCGCGCCGATCGATTTGTACAATGCGGCAGCACCTTCGTCGGAAGCCATGAAGTTAGCGAATACTCTTGCAGCAGCCGGATACTTCGAATACCCGGATACGAGCGCTACTGAAATCCCTGTCAGGGAAGCTGCTTTATCGCCCGAAGCGACTTTAGGCAGCGTTGTTACGCCATAATCGAATTTGTTGTCCGTTGCCGCTTTATCAAAGTCCTTGAATACCCAAGGTCCAGTAATGACATAAGGTGTCTTGCCTTTAACGAATTCATTTTCAATCGAATCCCATGTTGCGTCAGCGGAATTGACATCCCAGATACTGCGGAGGGACTTGTAGTAATCCAGACCTTTCGTAAGCGCCTCCGAGTCGAAATGCGGCTCGTCGAGGTTATTGTCTTCGTACAAATGCCAGCCAAGCGAAGACAATACCGGGTAAGCATAGTAGAGCTGCCCCGCCAGGAAGCGGATCGTCCATTGGTTAGCGTTGCTGTCGTTGTACGTCTTAGCAAGCTCCATTACTTCGTCCCAAGTCGTTGCCGGCTTGTCGCTGCCCGTCAGCTCTTTCAGCAGTGTCTTGTTATAAAAGAGTGCAATCGACTCTGTCGAGATTGGCACGCCGTACATTTGGCCGTCCTTGCTCGCCACATCGATAAACGTGTCCGGCATTTTCTCCTTCAGCGTCTCCTCGATTTTCCCAAGCGGAGCTGCTGTTGCGTTATCTATCGCTTGTTCCAGCTTGTCGTAGTTGGCCGTGAAGACGTCAGCTCCTTTGCCCGCTTCGCCGTCGAGCGACATCCGTTCCACGCTATCCACCTTAGCTACGACTTCATACTCCACTTTTACATTTGGATATTTCACCTTGAACGCTTCGATCAGCGCTTTGCCGTAATCCTCATATTCAACCCAAATTTTCAGCGGCTGCTCTCCGGAAGCAATCTCCGGCTCCATCACATAGTCCTTAGCAGCGTCATCCCACTGGAGTCCGCCCTCCTCCGCCGCAGATGTTGCTTCCACATTTGCCGATGCCGTATTGTTAGAAGCTGCTGGTGTATTCGTCGATGTTGTATTTGTTGTATTGTTCGAGTCATTGCCGCAGCCAGATACGACCAGCATCGCTGCAACGGTAAAAGACACCCCTAGAAATCCGTATTTGTTCATATGCATTTACCCCTTTTTATGGAATATTTTGTTTGCGCAAGACCGATTATAAAGCGTTTCCATATCTTTTGATATATTGAATACGAATGGTTGATCGTATAAGAATCTTATACCGGAAGGGTTAATAAGCGACCGTGTGCAGCAATGAAAATAAGACCCTGTGAGGGTCTTATAGGTAGCAGAGAGCGATGAAATAGTGCGTTTTTGGTGGGGTATGGCGTGATAAGACCCTGCGAGGGTCTTATCCATAGAGAATGCGGATAGTTTTTTGAGAATAAGACCCTGTGAGGGTCTTATAGAAAGCAGAGAGCGATGTAATGGTGCGTTTTTGGTGGGGTATGGCGTGATAAGACCCTGTGAGGGTCTTATCCATAGAGAATGCGGATAGTTTTTTGAGAATAAGACCCTGTGAGGGTCTTATAGGTAGCAGAGAGCGATGTAATGGTGTGTTTTTGGTGGGGTATGGCGTGATAAGACCCTGCGAGGGTCTTATAGAAAGCAGAGAGCGGTGAAATGGTACGTATATGGTCGGTATTTTGTTATTTAGTCAGATTAATGATATACCAGGCATCACAGGCAAAATGCTCTGAGCCGGCAAGTGGAGCAGCGAGTAGTTCGAAGCCATGTTTGGCGTAGAAGCGGTTAGCAGCATGCATATTTTGCAGCGTTTCTATGTAGCACTGCTTATAATGCAGCCTGGCAAATGTTAATGCCGTGTCCAGAAGCTTTGCGGCAATCCCTGTTCCGCGGGTATGGCCCATGAGGTACATTTTCTGCAGCTCACATACTTCATTAGATCCGTTAAATTCCGCAATCCCGCAGCCGCCAACGACCTGCCCCTCCTGCTCAATAACCCAATAAGCCCGGCCTTCCTGATTATAGTAATCGGATAGGTGACTTAGACTCTCGTCTGCCCAAGCCAGCCCCTCCCGGTTGCCTCCGAATTCAATCAGGCATTCTCTGATGATTTGTTCAATTGCGGCGTTATCCTTCGCCTGCAGTTCTCTGATGATCATTACGATAACCTCCGTTTCGTTTCCGTAACCATTATAGCCTTCCTGCCGCCAATCGAAAAAGAGCATAGAAAAAACCGCGCAATAGGCTGCCCCATTACGCGGTTCTCTTAAGTACGGTAAATATTATTTACCTACGATTGCATTAAGCTGTGCACGGCCAGAGATGATTTCTTCTGTGTACCGTTTTTGCATTGGTTCAAGGATTGAAGGCTCGCCGCCAAGAGCGGTAATTTGCCCGCCAGCATCATTCATGATCGTTTTGTACTGACCTGTGCAGCTGTTGAATGCAGCCGTACCTGTTTTGTACAATTCTGTCTTCTCATGAGTAGACGTTAACGTAGTGAATTGTACCGCGATATCCGTCAGGCCGGCCTGGCACTGGTTGCGCAGCTGGAACAGCTTCGCAGAAGTGTCATTGTACACCTGCTGAATTTTCTTTTCGTTGTTGCCGTTACCATTGTTGCCATTGCCATTACCGTTGTTGCCGCTGTTGCCATTGCCATTACCGTTGTTACCGTTGTTACCGTTGTTACCGTTGTTGCCATTGCCGTTACCGTTGTTGCCATTGTTGCCATTGCCATTACCGTTGTTGCCGCTGTTGCCATTGCCATTACCGTTGTTGCCATTGCCGTTACCGTTGTTGCCGCTGTTACCATTGCCATTACCGTTGTTGCCACTGTTGCCATTACCATTACCGTTGTTGCCGCTGTTGCCATTGCCATTACCGTTGTTGCCACTGTTGCCATTGCCATTACCGTTGTTACCGTTGTTGCCACTGTTGCCATTGCCATTGCCGTTGTTGCCGCTATTGCCAGTGTTGCCACTGTTACCGTTGTTGCCTTTGCCATTCTGGGCTTTGTCCACTACCTTTTGCACCTCTTGCGCAAAATTCTGGATCACCTTCTGAATGAACGTATTGGCAAGCGGCTGGAACGACGATTGCGAGAAAAAGCTCGTTTTAACGGCAGCTGTTGGCGCTTTGGATGCCGCTGCTGCGCTCGACGCGTTCACGATCAGCGCCGGCACAAGCAATGCCGTAGCAGCCAGCGTAATCATTGCCCGGAATTTCTTTTTCATACCTTCCTCCTCCTGCATTCTCTGCATTTCCTGTATTTTCGTTTATAAGGTAAACCTGCACTCCATCCGCCCGGCCGAAGCGGACCGTCATTCAAGCGCTCACCCCCTTTCGAGATCAGGATTAGCAGTTCGTTAGAGGTTCACCTAAGGCTCGCCTTACAAATTCACAGATTTGCGCTCTGCTTCAAGGCGGTTCACCGGACGGCGACCTACCGAGTAGTACACAAATCCGTGCTGCTCCATTATCTTCGGATCAAAGCTGTTCCTTCCGTCAATGACGATCGGCTGCTTCATCCGGTCGCGAACCTTCGCAAGATCCATGGACAGAACCTCATCCCACTCTGTCAAAATGACACAAGCATCACAGCCTGCCGCAGCTAGTTCCGCCGACTCCATATACGCCACATCTGCAGGCAGCAGCTTGCGTGCAACTTCTGTCGCAATCGGATCAAATGTCCGCACAACCGCACCCTGCTTCAGAAGCTCTGGAATAATCGTCAGAGACGGCGCTTCGCGCATGTCGTCTGTGTTAGGCTTGAACGCCAGCCCCAGTACGGCAATTTGCTTGCCAGCTAGTCCGCCAAGTGTCTCACGAAGCTTGTCCAGTACGATAAAACGCTGGCGCTGGTTCGTCTTAATAACGGACTTGAGCAGCTCAAAATCATAACCCGACTTATCCGCAATATGCGCTAACGCGTACGTATCTTTCGGGAAGCAAGAGCCGCCGTAGCCGATACCGGCCTGCAGGAATTTTTCGCCGATTCGGCTGTCCATGCCCATCCCTTTGGCTACGTCTTCGACGTCGGCGCCAACCTTCTCACAAATGTTCGCAATCGCATTAATGAACGAAATTTTCGTCGCGAGGAACGTGTTTGCCGCGTACTTGATCATCTCCGCGCTTTCCAGATCGGTCTTGAAGATCCGCGTGTTAAAAGGTGCATGCAGCTGTGCGATTTGTTCCGCCGCCTCTGCATTATCCGAGCCGATAATGGCACGGTCCATGTTCATGCAATCCGAGAGCGCCGTCCCTTCACGGAGAAACTCCGGATTGGACACCACATCAAAGCTTGTCCAAGGATATTTCTTATTCGCCTGGACAACCTCGCGTACCAGCTCGCCAGTACCAACGGGTACGGTGCTTTTGTTCACGATGATTTTGTGGCCATTCAGATGCTCGCCGATTTTCTTCGCCGCTGACATCACATAACGCATGTCCGCTTCGCCGGTCTCCGACATCGGTGTACCCACTGCAATGTAGACGATATCTGAAGCTTCAATGGCTTCACCAACTTCGGTCGTAAACAGCAGGCGGCCCTCCGCCTTGTTGCGAAGTGACATCTCTTCGAGACCTGGCTCATAGATCGGAATGATACCCTCGTTCAGCAGGTCGATTTTACGCTGATCAACGTCACAGCAGATGACCCGGTTACCCACTTCTGCAAAACAAGTCCCCGAGACGAGACCCACATAGCCGGTACCGATAACTGTTATTTTCCGCATATTAGTTCGCCGCCTTTGTAATAAAATGTTTCTCGTACACCTGCTGCAGGTAGCCCAGCACATCCTTCTGCAGATCATCGCGCTGCAGCGCAAAGTCTAGTTGTGCCTTGATAAAGCCAAACTTATCGCCTACGTCATAACGGACGCCTTCAAAGTTATAAGCAAGTACGTTGCGCTGATCATTCAGCTTTTTAATCGCATCAGTCAGTTGAATTTCGTCGCCCGCACCTGGAGATTGATGCTCGAGAATATCGAAGATCTCCGGCGTTAGGATGTAACGGCCCATGATAGCATAGTTGGAAGGAGCAGCTTTTTTCGAAGGCTTCTCAACTAGACCATCAAGGAAGAAGACGGACGGCTCGATCGACGAACCGCGAGGAGCGATGATGCCGTATTTCGATACATCTTCATCAGCTACGCGCTGCACGCCAACAACGGAGGACTGATAACGGTCATGGACACGAATGAGCTGGCTGAGACAAGGGTCCTCGGATTGGACAATATCGTCACCAAGCAGAACGGCAAACGGCTCGTTGCCAACAAAGCTGCGTGCGCACCAGATCGCGTGGCCGAGGCCTTTAGGTTCTTTTTGACGGATGTAATGAATGTTCGCCATCTCGGAGATGCCGCGGATCTGCTCAAGCTCCTTTGTCTTGCCTTTCTTCGCCAACATATCTTCAAGCTCGAACGTTTTGTCAAAATGGTCTTCAATCGCCCGCTTGCCGCGGCCGCTGATGATCAGAATGTCCTCGATGCCGGAAGCAATCGCTTCTTCGATAATGTATTGGATCGTCGGCTTGTCCACGATCGGCAGCATTTCCTTCGGTTGAGCTTTCGTTGCAGGCAAGAAACGGGTGCCAAGACCCGCAGCTGGAATTATCGCTTTACGCACTTTCATGAGACAACATCCTCCTCGAATTAGCTTGAATAGTTTGCTTGATGCAGGAAATAACGCGATCTTGCTCTTCCAAAGTGAGACTGGAGCCGGAGGGCAGGCAGATGCCTTGCTCGAACAGCGTGTCCGACACGCTGCTGCCCTGCTCATGCGGATAATAAGGGTAATATTGCAGAAGCGGCTGGCGGTGCATCGGCTTCCACACCGGGCGTGCTTCGATATTTTCATCGGTAAGTCGATCCAGAAGATCGGATGGTGTGCAGCCTGTAAGGATTGGATCTATCGTCATTGTAGTCAGCCAGCGTGTTGCCCGGCCGTATTCGGCTTCAGGCATCATGGTTACGCCTTCGAGTTCAGCGAATGCTTCTTTGTAACGATCAAATACGGCACGACGTGCATTCACCCGATCATCGAGCACCTGCAGCTGTCCGCGGCCAATGCCCGCAAGCACGTTGCTGAGCCGATAGTTATAGCCCAGCTCCGCATGCTCATAATGAGGTGCCTGTTCACGGGACTGCGTTGCCCAGAAACGTGCCTTAGCAAGCGCTGCTGTATCATCAGAGACGAGCATGCCGCCGCCTGATGTCGTGATGATTTTATTGCCATTAAAGGAGTAGATCCCGAACTTGCCGTGGGTTCCGCTGGATTTCTGCTTGTAGGTCGTACCAAGGGATTCCGCTGCGTCTTCAATAACCGGAACACGGTACTTGGCGCATATTTCGTTAATCGCATCCATGTCAGCGTTCTGCCCATACAGATGGACGACAATGACAGCTCTAGGCAATTGCTTGTTGCGATGTGCTTCTTCGAAAGCCCGCTCCAGTGCTTGCGGCGACATTGTCCAGGTTTGTGGATCGCAATCGATAAATACGGGGATACCTCCCTCGTACAGTACCGGGTTAACGCTTGCTATAAAAGTAAGCGAGGAGACGAAGACGCGGTCGCCGCGTCCAACGCCAAGCAGCTTAAGCGCCATATGAATTGCGGCTGTGCCAGAGGACAGTGCTACTGCCCCTTTCGCCCCAACCCGCTCGGCAAGCTCGCGCTCGAATTCGTCGACATTTGGTCCAAGCGGCGCGATCCAGTTCGTGCGGAAGGCATCCTCCACATACTCGCGCTCCCGCGTTCCCAAATGCGGCGGGGATAAATAGATTCGACTGTTCACGTCGTGATCACTCCTCGAATTGTTGTTGCTTATGTGTCTTACAGCGCTTGCTCAATGCTGCGGCGCGGCGTCACGACCCGTGCCGGCACGCCCATGGCGGTCTTGCCGCCGGGGATATCTCGGACGGCAACGCCGCCGGCACCTAGCACGGACCAGCTGCCAACGCGGATGCGCGGAATGAGCACCGCGCCGCTGCCGATATGTGCGCCTTCCTCTGCGGCGGCGGCACCGGCCATAGTCGCGTTCGGCGATACATGCGCGAACGGACCAACCAGCGCGTCGTGCTCGACGACGGCGCCGGAGTTAATGATGGCGTGAGCGCCAACAGCGGCGCCGGGCCCAATAACAGCGCCGGGCATTACGACGGCGCCAAGCCCGATGCGAGCATCCTCCGCGACAACAGCCGCAGGATGCACAAGCACCGCGTAAGAGGACTCGGGCAAAGCGAGCTTTTCTACGATAGCTCTCCGAGTCCGGTTGTCACCGATCCCGATCACCACATGCATGCCCGGCTCATCTGCTAGAAAATGCTTCAGCGTTGAGATCGGACCATAAGGCAGTCCGCCTCGCAGCTCCACTCCTGAAAAGCGGTCATCCAGTACGGCCGCCAGCCGGTAGGTCTGTGAGACGCGGGCAATATCCATCAGCACTCGCCCATGTCCGCCCATACCTACTACGATAAGTGGACGCCTCGCAGGCTCCTCCATTACCCGGTATTGCTCCGTATGACCGCTAATCATGATGCATTCCCCATTTCCCGTGATCCTGTAAATTTTTGAACGGTGGCCTGACCTGCGCTTGAGATTCCATCACGCTTCAGCACCTTCCCCACAGTGCGTACCAATATGCGAAAATCAAACCATATACTTTGCCGCTCGACATACGTCAGATCAAGCTTGAACTTATCTTCCCAGGAGACGGTATTACGTCCATTCACCTGCGCCCAGCCGGTAATACCCGGCCGAACATCATGGCGATGCGCCTGCTCTTCGGTATAAAGCGGCAGATATTCCATTAACAAAGGACGCGGCCCTACCAAGCTCATATCGCCGCGAATCACATTAAACAGCTGTGGCAGCTCATCCAGGCTCAGCTTGCGAAGCAGCTTGCCGAAGGACGTCAGCCTTGCTTCATCGGGCAGCGGTTGCCCCGACCGATCGCAAGCATCCCGCATCGTTCGGAACTTCATTACATAGAAAGGGTTGCCATACCGCCCCGGCCGCTGTTGCCTGAACATTACAGGCGAGCCAAGCTTCAGCTTCACGAGCAGGGCGACTACCGCAATAACCGGCGACAGCAATAGCGCTGCCGGCACACTTGCTACCAGGTCAAACAGCCTTTTGCCAAATGCGTTCAGCTTAAAAGACACCTTACGCGCACGTTCCTGCCGCCGCTCCGTGCTGCGGTAGAGCTGCATCAGCCGCTCGACTACCCGTGCCTCCGTGAATGCCGCTTCAACTCGGCGGCGTCCAGCTTCACCCATCTTGAGGCGAAGATCTGGTGAGTTCATCATCGTTCCAAGTGCTTCACCAAGCTGCATCGGATCGCGGTAGGGAACAAGCAGCCCCGTCTCGCCATGCGCCACAAGCTCCCTTGTGCCAAGCACATCGGTGGCAACAATCGGTTTGCCAAGCGCCATCGCTTCCATCAGGGAGCGAGGAATGCCTTCTTTTTCCGAGGTCAGCGTAACCGCATCGGCCATCACAAGCCACGGAATAATAGAAGACTGCTGCCCAACAAAGATCACATCATCAGACAGTCCGCTTTCCTCCACATACCGCTTCATCGCCGGCTCCAGTGGACCTTGTCCCGCCAGCACCGTCACCCAGTTCAGCGCATTCGCACATTTCAATTCAGTCAGAGCATCCAGCAGCAGAAAATGATCCTTCACCGGTTCAAAACGAGCCGCCATGAACAGGACCTTTTCCTCCAGATCAATGCCATTCTTCATCCGAAGCTCCGCTGTCTGTTCCGGGGTAACCGCGCTTGCCAGCTTGTCCAGCCGCTCGAGGTCAACACCGTTGCCCTCCACGAACACCGGCCGCCAAGGCGCCAGCTTCCGCAGCACACCTGCGTCCTCCTCGTTCTGCGAAGCCAGTGCATGGCTGCATAATGCGCCAAACTTCTCGAGCATTTTATATACAAAATACGTTTTCTTCGGCTGCCCTTCATAGAATGGCAATCCGTGACTCGTATGAATAACAACCGGAACACCGGCAAGCTTCGCTGCGATACGTCCGATCAGCCCCGCTTTTGCAGTATGGGTATGCACAATATCGTACCGCTCACGGCGGAACAGCTTATACATGGCGATAATCGAACGCAGGTCTGCAGCAGGCTGAATGGTACGCGCCATCGGAAGGAGCTTCCACTCGAACGGATAGGCTTTTTCTTTCATCAGCCCTTCATCCACCCCTTCAGGGGAAGTGATGAACGTCACCTCAACCCCTTCCTGCTGCTGAAGCAGCCGAAGCTTGTCGCCCATAATTTTGTGGCTGATGCCGGAAGTGCATATATGGGCTATCTTTTGCGTCATCTTCCCGCCGCCTTTACCGCCGTTTCCAGGCTTGTCGCTTCGCCGCCATAATATGACTTGTACCACTGCGCAAAACGCTCGATGCCTTCCTCAATCGTCGTCTCCGGACGGAAGTCCACGTCTGCCATCAGACCGTCAATATCCGCGTAAGTCGCCATTACATCACCTGGCTGCATCGGCTTAAACTCCATAACCGCCTTATGCCCCAGCTTGTCCTCAATCGTATTGATGAACTTCATCAGCTCAACCGGCTGGTTGTTGCCAATGTTGTACACCTTGTAAGGCGCATAGCTGGTTGCTGGATCCGGCTGCACACGGTCCCATTCGGGATTCGGCTGCGGCGCATGATCGAGCAAACGGTAAATGCCTTCCACAATGTCATCGATGTACGTAAAATCACGCTGCATCTTGCCGTCGTTAAACACTTGAATCGGCTCGCCCTTCATGATCTTCTGTGTGAAGCTGAAGTACGCCATATCCGGGCGGCCCCATGGACCGTAAACGGTGAAGAACCGAAGGCCCGTCGTCGGCAGATTATAGAGATGGCTGTAGGCATGCGCCATAAGCTCGTTAGATTTTTTCGTAGCTGCATAAAGGCTGACAGGATGATCGACATTGTCGTTCACCGAGAACGGCATGCTCACATTTGCACCGTAGACAGAGCTTGAGGAAGCGTAGATCAGATGCTTGATGCCCGCTTGACGTGATGCTTCCAGCACATGGCCAAAGCCTTGCAGATTCGTCTCCAGATAAGCAAAAGGATTGGTAATGCTGTACCGTACTCCCGCTTGTGCAGCCAAGTGAACGATCGTTGTTACTCCCTCTGCACGAATAAGGTTAAGCAGCCCTTCGTAATCAGCCAGATCCTGCTCGGCGCCTACAAAAGATGGCGATGCGAGCAGCTGGGCGAAACGATCCCGTTTCAACTGCACATCATAGTAGTCGTTGAAATTATCTAATCCGACGACACGCTTACCTTCCTTCAGCAATCTCGCGCTCAAATGGAAGCCGATAAAACCAGCCGCTCCCGTTACCAAAATCGTCATAACGCTTCCACCCTTTCTCTGCTGTCGCTTTGTTCAGTACGCTCTACACGTTCAACGCGGACTTGCTCCACTGGAATGGTTTCTTTGATCGAGCCTTGCTTTACCGCATCGCCAAAAGACTGCCAGAACGCCTGCCGCTTCGCATCCAGAAGCTGCTTCGTGAACTGCCGTGACCGGCCAAAGTTCCGCTCCGCCTGCTCTTTCAGCCATCTGCGGTCGAATGTCGCCCGCTTGATCTGCTCTGAAAGGATGCCGACCTGCCCCGGACGATGCAGACAGCTGTCGTGAATCAGCTCCGGAATACCGCCTGCGGTAGATCCAAGCACCGGGCATCCTCGGCTCATCGCTTCAATCGTTGCCCGCGGCAGCCCTTCCTGATAGCTTGGCTGCAGATAAAGATCGATGCCGTCCAGCCATTCGAATACAGCTCCACCGCTTGGAAGTACACCCTCGAACGATACAAGACTGCCGATGCCAAGCTTGTCCGCCATTGCTTGCCAGCGCGCTGGGTCTCCGTCGCCAAGGACGCGGAAGCGTGTTGCCGGCAGCTGTGATTTCGCTTTTGCAATCGCACGAAGAGCGATGTCGATCCCTTTCGTACGGCCGTTCAACGAGCCGATCAGGCCAATCGTAAGTGGTGCATCCGGGCTCATTGCCTGAAGACGCTCCAGTCTCCGTGTCAGCACTTCATCACCTGGCTCAGGAATTTCCACGTTCGAGCAGGATTCCGTTTGTCCACCGTTGTTCGGGTAACGCTGCTGCAGGAACTTCTCCGTTACATAGAGCGCGTAAGGTGCGTCTTTGACGATGGCCCGTGTCTGATTCAGCGAGAACGGTGCATACAATTTGCCCTGCAGGTTGCCATAATTCCATAAGCCGTCCCAAGCGCAAGCAACAACCTCAACGGCATAAGGCTTGCCCATTAGACGTGCAACCCGAATTGCCTCAGCTCCAATCTCACTTGGTACACGTGCGATAACGGCATCGACCTTGCCGATTGCCTCTTTCAGCAATTGCTCGATGTAGCCCCGCTTCGTCATTTTATTGACTGGATTGCTGAGTGACGGGAGTACAAGGAAGTCGACGTTTGGTCCGCTCGATAACGTTTTGCCCGCCATATCGGCATCTGTTGATGCCTTCTTACCCCGACAGGCGACCGTTATCTGGTCGAAAACGCCAAGATACCGTTCCCACACTGCATAAGGCAGCTTGCCGCCAGAGAAAAATTTCCCCGATTCGTTAAAATAAAACGTATGGTCATGTGCCCAAAGCACGTTCATTGCTGTTCCCTCCTTCTAGTGACCTGCGCGGGGCGAATAGCGCCCTCGCAGGGTCTTATTTGTCAGCCCAGCGGCGGGTTCGCCGCCTCGGGCTGGCCTTGGGGCCGCGATAAGACCCTGCCGGGGTCTTATTGGCCCTGTTCTTGCCCTGCGTGGGGCGAATAACGCCCTCGCAAGGTCTTATTTGCCTGCCCAGCGGCGGGTTTATCGCCTCGGGCTGGCCTTGGGGCCCTGATAAGACCCTGCGGGGGTCTTATTGGCCCTGTTCTTTCCCTGCGCGGGGCGAATAACGCCCTCGCAAGGTCTTATTTGCCTGCCCAGCGGCGGGTTTACCGCCTCGGGCTGGCCTTTGTATTCCGTTAAGGTTACTAGTTACCTTCGATGTTTGCGCGAACTCAGACCCACGCTTCCTACTCAGCTTTTGGCGCTCCGGCCTTAGTCGCCTTCCGCGCCTCCATGCGGCGCGGAACCCGCTGCCGCCCCGATACTCTTCACGGGGCGGGCTGGCACTCCGGCCGCCAGCATGCCTGCGGCGACCGGCTTGGTGACAACCGCGCCTGCAGCAATGACCGCTCGCGCGCCGATCTCTACGCCGGCGAGGATGCGGACGCCGCAGCCGATCCAGACATCTCGGCCAATGCGAATGGCCGAGCCCAGCACGGGATTGTCGCGGATCGGAAGCGATGGGTCGTTCCAGGTGTGCTGGAACGAGACAAGCGACGATTGATGCGCAATCGATACTTCGTCCTCGATAATAAGTCCGCCATAAGCATCGATATAGCATTGCTTATGGATACTCACATTCGAGCCGATTACAAGCCGCTCCGGATAACGGAGCTCCACGGAGCGTCCGATCAACACGTTATCGCCGCAGCGTTTGGCGAGTCGTCTTAGCAAGACGTACCGCATAGCCACACCCGGCAGATCCGGTAGCCAATCACTTAGTACCCACATCCACTGAAGCAGCGGCCTCGGCAGCGGCTTCAGTACCTTTTCCGTCAAGCGAAGAATCCCCCGGAACTTACCGAACTGATCGCGGCCCCGTTTCTTCGTCTTATGCACGCTGCTGCGTTCCAAGCGATTTCTCGTCCATTCACCTGCCCTATGTTGTTCTTGTTCCTGCATGTCCATCGTCCCCCTTTCCTCCAGCAAGCCGTCCATGCCAAGCAGGAGATTTTGTTCCTCCAAGCGGCATACCAGCCGTATTAAGCTGCTGCAGCTCACCTTTTTGTTCAGCTTCTAATAACTGAATTTTCCGATGTTTCAGAATAAAGATTTTGCGGCACCATACAAGCGCATAACCGCTGATGGTGTAGATCAATGGCAGAACAGGAAGCTTCTTGCGCACCATGTTATCCCCGATTGTCCCTACACCGTAGTCGAGCTCTCGGCCCGTAATCGTCACGTATCCGACCAACACCAGCGCGCAGGCATAAGTGAAGATAAGCACCGCAGCCATCAGATAAAACTTCCGTGTCTCTTTGTAGACGATGGCCTGATAGACCGAGATCATGAGGATAATCCCCATAAACACTGCTTCCAGTGTCCGAAGCAAAAGCTCCGGCTCCCAGTTGCTGAAATTAATCGGGTTTGGACTAATGAACAAGAAGACCGACAGCATCCCGGCGTTGATGATGCCAAGAGGTCCAATCTGCATAAACAAAAGCCCCGCGGCGGCAAGCATGACGCCAATTGCAGTACGAATCCGCTGCGTATATAAGAAATAAAAACAAAGTGTATATATTACCGCGTAATCCCGAAGCCCAGTGGAGTACAGCACAACGATGATGAACAACAGCCACCTTTTGCGAAGCAGCAGCATCGCCCCTAGCAGCCCCAGCCATACGCAGGTAATGTCTTTTGCAAACAAAGAGGACATGTACATCAGCGACGGACTAAGCATCAGCCCGATGACTGAGATCAGAATAAACGGCTGTCTCGCATTGTCCGGATCAGGAAGCGCGTAAGCAAAGCGGCTTTCGTTCAGCTTGTAGGCGTTATTCACGATCAGGATCAATATCACGGTATTGAACAAAATAATCGCCAGCGGATCATCCAGCTCCAGCCATTTGAAGAATGGCATATAGAGCATGCCGAATACCGGATAGGCGGAAATGTTCATCCAGCCGTTCTGTACCTGCTCCATCGCATACGGCATAAATTGCGACAGCTTCTCGAAGGTCGTTACCTGCTCGTAGTAATGAATCTCATCTGGTCCGGCAAGCGGATTAACGGTTGCCGCATAGATTGCTTTACCCGCCAGCGTGGCGGTGAAGCTTACCATCAGCAGCACCGGCGCATTCGGCCAGCGCATGAGCACGAAGAACGGAAGCAGCAGCCCGCAGTATAGAATCAGCGACAGTTTTTCATCCGCGGCAAAAGCCCACTTCGCCGTCAGGATCAGGAGGACGGAATAGCCGAGCAGCATGACCTTCCGCGAATCGATAAAACGATCAGCCTGCATACAATCGCTCCAGCTTCGCCGCGCTTACGCGAATATCGTAGCCGCGCTCTCCTAATGCTGCCGCTCTTGCCTGCCATTCCCCGCCGCCATGGCCTTTGCGCTCTGCCAGACTAGCCATTGCTTCTGCCCAGCGCTCCGGTGAATCATTCACCGCAAGCCGCTCGATTAGACCAATCCGCAGATCCGCTTCACGTGGTACACCTTCCGAGATCAAGCATGGTACTCCTGCCGCCTGAGCTTCAATGAGCACAATGCCAAGTCCTTCGTACAAGGATGGAAGCACGAATGCGTCCAGCGCACCTAGCAGCTCCGGTACATCCTTACGAAGGCCAAGGAAGCTGACTTTGTCTGCTACTCCAAGCTCCTTCGCCTTACGTTCCATCTCAGGTTTTAGCGGACCGTCTCCGCAAAGCAAGAGACGCGACTTCGGACGCTGCTTCACGAGGAAGGCAAAGCTATCAAGCAGCAGCGCATGATTCTTTTGTTTGCTGAACCGGCCGATATGACCAATCAACAATTCATCATCCGATACCCCGAAGCGACGGCGCAATTCCTGACGGTTCTCCTGAACGAGTGACTCATAAGGAGCAAGTGTTATTGCATTCGGGAATACATCAACCCGTCCATCCTTCCAGCAGCTTGAGCCAAAGAGCGATTCACAAGCAGCGCGTGAGCAGCCCAGCATGTCCGTAGAGTGACGGCGGATCAGTCCTCGCATATACGACCGGTAGATATTACGCAGCGGCGAGGATGACTTACTGTCGCTTGTGTTATGACTATGGCTGATCCTCACAGGTACACCGAGCTTGTCAGCCAGCTTGAGCACATAGCCGCTGAAGCCAAATACATGACTATGAACCGCAGCATAAGGCCCGTACTTGTTCATGTTCTCCATCAGCTGTTTGCGGAAGGAACGAATTCCGTCCTTCGGCGGCGGCTGAACGAAGATTGTCCCGCCAAGCTCTCGGATCTCCTCATCATAGAAAGAAGGCTCCGGCGACTGTACGGCAAAATGGAATTCGTACTTGTCCCGATCAATATTCCGATAAACATTCATCAGCAACGTCTCGATGCCGCCTGGATGCATGCGTCCAACGACGTGCAGCACTTTGATTTTGTTATGGCTCATGGCAGTATTCTCCCGATATGTTCATAGAGCTGCAGTTTTTTATCATTAATGGCTTCTGCCGAATCGGCCATCCTGCCTTCCACTGCCGCAGCAAGCTGCTGCCTGCTTTCACGGAAGTCGATTAGCTGGCTGGACATGCCGAGATCGGCGAAAATATTTTCAAGCTTCCGGTCCCAGATAAGTCCGTATGTCGGCTTGCCCATCGCAAGCGACGGGATGCAGGCATGAAGACGCTGCGCAATAACGGTATGGCAGGCGGCAATCGTGCCAACAAGCTGCTCAACTGTTGTTGGATACGGCGTCATCTCGACACCCGGTACACCTTTCAACCGAGGCTTTACAAATTGCTCAACAAAAGCGTTATCTGATGCTGCACCGTTGGTGAACAAGCTTACCTCATGACCGGCTGCAAGAGCCTCCTTCGCTGCAGCAGCCCACCAATCGGCACAGTCTTCACGTTCCCAGCGGAGCTCACAGTGACGATTCATCTCATGGGGATCCATAATACCGAGGCCAATCTTCCGTTTCCCTGGTCTTTCAACACCAGCGGATACCTCCGTCAAACCAAAGGCTTCTGGCGTGAACAGCGCGGGGTCAGCCAAAGTAACCGTCTTACTCTCCAGCCTTGGATCCAGTTGAAGCAGAAAACGCCGCGAGTCCTCATCCCTCACAGCAATAGAAGCGGCATACCGGCAAACCCCAAGCAGCCAGCGCTTTGCTTGCGCACTCCAAGGTCCACGTGCACCAACAAGCAGAATATGAAGTGGCTTGCCTTGACGTTTGGCTTCTTCCGCCACACGACGGACAGCCAGCGGGAACGTCCAATACGTATCGATCAGCAGGTGTCCGCCCCCAATAAATACCGCTTCCGACTCACTAACTGCCTTCTTCAGTTCGCCGTTCAGCTTCTCGTTCTTGCTGCGATGCAGCCAATAAGCCTTCAAGCGGCGAAGGGCATCCGGCGTCATCTTCTTGCTTGAGCCGGCACTGTTCAGCTTAAGGGCTGGTGCCGAAGCGGCTTGCGCCGCCTTTGCTGCTGGAGCACCAGCAATCGCATAATGCAGACCACCACGAGCCGAGTAGATCGGCATCGATTGATCACAGCGGCCATCCAGCAGATCAAAATGGATAACCTGATGCTTGCCGCGCATAGCGATAATGCGATTTAACGTATAGGCAATGAGGCCGTCCCCTAAATTTGGCGACTTCGGAACCCCCGCCAGCAATACTTTCTTCACGAGTAATTCCCCCTCTTTCTAACAAGTGATAATCTTGGCGCCCAGGCAAGCGTCTGCACACCAGGCTTACGACTGACGAGCAGCACGGCCGCTGAGTTCCAGACGATAAGAGATAAAGTAGCAGCAAGTGCGCCGCCCAGCATGCCAAGCTGCGGAATAAGCAGCGCGTTAAGGCCTGCATTCACTACCGCTGCAGCAATAAGTATTTTAGTCAATGAGTTCTGGCGTCCGGTCATAGTAGCTACCGTACCGTTCTGCCCGCAGTAAGCACTGAACAGTTGGCCAAAGGCCAGAATGAGCAGCGACGGGTACGCCTTCGTGAACTCGGCGCCGAACAATCCTAGCGTCCAATGTCCGAAGATGACGAAGTAGGCAAAAACGACAGCCGCGAATGCAAAACCAATTCGGCCTGTCCGTCTGCACACCCGCTGCAGTCCGTTCATGTCGCCTTTCGCGTACATTTCCGATACAAGCGGCGAAGCCGTCATATTGACCGCCGTCAGCATGAACGATACCAGTACAGCCAATCGAACTGCTGCGGAGAATAAGCCCGACTCCGTCTCTCCCCGCATAAACCCCATCATTAACACATTTAATTGTCCAAGGATTAAATACATGCCGGCATTAACCATTAACGACGATGATAATCGCAGCCAGCCCCGTGTCTCAAAGCTAGGAACAACTGCCGCGGTCTGTGTGCCGATCCGCTTCTTCAGCACAACGGCACCAATCACGTAGGTGACCGCTGTTGCGAGCAGATAGCAGAGCAGCGCCAGAGCAGCGCCAAGCTTCACGCCCGCTGCCCCAAGTGCAGCGACAAAGCCGATGGTCAGCACCGGCCGGATAATCTTCTCCGGCAGCTGTGCGAACAACGCGTCCTTCATCGCTTGCAATGCACTTTGACGTAAGGTTGCAAGCGTCAGAAGCGGAATGGCGGCAAAACCAGCGATATAAGCAATCGTCTTCGCATGATCAGCGGTTTCGCTTTGCTTCCCACTGCCCCAGTCCATCCAAGCCACAACCGCAATGCCAATGATCGCAGTAAGAATGGAGAGGGTGAAGCCTATCTGATTACTGCGGCGCAAGAGGCCTTTAATCAGAGGCCAGTCTCCCTTTACCCGGTAGGCAGAGACGAGCTTAACCGTTGCCGTATCAAAGCCAAGCTTCGCCGGAAACACCATAAACGTAACAACTGTCGTTACGAAGGCATAAATACCGTAATCTGCTACACCAAGAAGTCTTGCCAGTGCGATCTGCAGCAGCATCGCCAGTCCCATGCCAATCGAATTGATTAGGAAGCTGGCGCCTCCTCCCCGGCTAAGCCGAGTTGTTATAAGCGTTCGGACAGACTTGATGGCTGAAGCGCCCGATTTTTCGCCGTCCTTCATGCTGCACTCTCCTAAAAAGAATTGCTGAAAAGAATTCATTAACCAACAGCTGTGGCGCCGCCGTTCCGGTAAGTTGGCACCAGATGCTGCAGAACCGCACGGATATCATCCGGATGCTGTCCAAGCACCTTTTCCATCTTGCGAATTTCGAAATCAAGATCTTTACGGTTGAGCTGTACAGGTCTGCCGATGAAGATTCGATTGTGTATCGTCGAAGTAAGACCTTCTTCATTTGTCAGCAGCTCTTCATACAGCTTCTCGCCTTCACGCATACCGGAGAACGTAATGTCGATATCGACATGCGGCTCGTAGCCAGACAAGCGGATCAGGTCAACAGCCAGATCGTAAATTTTAACCGGCTTGCCCATATCGAGAATGAATACCTCGCCGCCTTTGGCGAATGAGCCTGCTTGGATAACAAGCTGAACGGCTTCCGGGATTGTCATGAAATACCGCACCATCTCAGGATGCGTAACCGTCACCGGGCCACCTTTCACAATCTGCTCCTTGAACCGCGGAATAACGCTGCCGCGGCTGCCAAGCACGTTGCCGAATCGCACCGCTACAAACTTCGTATTGCTGTGCATGTCGAGACTTTGAATGAACATCTCGGCGATCCGTTTCGTTGTTCCCATGACGCTTGTTGGGTTAACGGCTTTATCTGTGGAGATGAGCACGAAACGCTCTGCTCCATATGCATCTGCGCATTCGGCTACATTTTTGGTACCAAATACGTTGTTCTTAATCGCTTCTGCAGGGTTACGCTCCATCAGCGGCACATGCTTATGCGCTGCGGCATGGAAGACAACCTGCGGCTTGAATTTAGCAAATACGCTATCGATACGCGTCCGGTCCTGCACATCTGCAATAACTGTTTCGATCGGCAGATGAGGGAAAAGACTGCGCATTTCCATCTCAATCGTATAAATACTGTTCTCGCCGTGGCCAAGAAGCAGCAGCTTGCTTGGCGCGAAAGGCGCGATCTGGCGGCAAAGCTCTGAGCCGATTGAACCACCAGCACCTGTTACGAGCACCACTTTATTTTGAACATAGCCGGCAATATGCTCGAGATCCGTACGGATCGGGTCACGCCCGAGCAGGTCTTCAACGCTGACATCCCGCATCCGGCCTGCCGCACCGCGGTTATCGATCATATCCTGCAGATCCGGTACAATCTTCAGCTTGGCTTTCGTTGTTTTGCAAAGGTTAACAAGCTCAGAGATTTGCGACTTCGATACCGACGGCATCGCGATAATAATTTCGTCAATATGATGTGATTCCACGACGCAAGCAATCTCCCGGCGGTTGCCTAGAACAGGTAGACCAAGGACATCCATCAGGTGCTTATATGGGTCGTCATCAATAAAACCTACCGGCGTTACGCTTACGCCATCGTTCTGCTGCATTTCCTTCGCGATCAGCGTACCGCAGCTGCCTGCACCGATGATCAAGGCACGGCGGCTATCAACAGCGGGCTTTCTTACGCTGTATTTATCGCAGAAGATACGCCAGGTAAGGCGCGGGCCAGCCATAAGCAAGAAGATGCCTGCTGCGTGATGCAGCATCAAGAGCGTATATGCTTCACCTTGCATCACCCACCAAGCAGCAAACGGGATAATAGCCGCAGCCAGTGCGACCTGCAGCATGCAGAGCATGTCGGAGATACCGGTATACTGCCAGATCCGGCGGTGAAGCCGCATCCGATGAAGCCTCCAGAACCCGACGACTGCTGCTAAAGCTGCATAAGCCAGCCAGGCAATAGCCCCGCCTTGCGGAGCTGATGGTTCAAGCGCATACGCTATAGCGAAGCTGACAAGCATAGCTGCCAAATCCCCCGCTACAATGACTTTTGTCCGATAATGAGCCAGCACAATGAATTCCTCCTTAAAAGAATTGTGAAGCAAGCATCTGCTTAAAGAATTGTGAAGTAATTCTTGCTTCATAAGCATCAACTTGTTCTAATCAGGTCTATACCGCTTTAGGTTGTGGTCCTCTCACGTCCGTTCCACGTATTCGTAATAAGGTCCCGCATCGCGGTGAGCGGTTTGATTGAGGGCAATACCAACGATTCTTGCCTGCACGAATTGCAGTGCATTCCGTGCTTTGATTGCATGCTGTCTTTTACCGGTACGAGCATTCACGACAAGCAGCACACCGTCACTCTTGGAGGACACAACCTGCGCATCCGCAACTGCAAGTACCGGCGGGGTATCGATCAAGACGATATCGTACTGCTCACGAAGCTGATCGAGCAGTGCATCCATTCGAGATGAACCTAACAGCTCCGAAGGATTTGGCGGAATCGGCCCGGAGGTCATCACATCAAGCCCCGGTATACGGCTTTCCTTCACCACTTCTCTCAGATCTGCCTGTCCGGATAAGACATGCGACAATCCCGTTCGATTACTTAAGCCAAAAGTGAAATGGGCTGTAGGCTTCCGAAGATCCGCATCAACAAGAATCGTTCGCTTTTCCATCTGCGCATAAGTAACCGCCAAATTCATGATCGTTGTTGATTTGCCTTCCTTTGGTCCCGCCGAAGTCACCATGAGCAGCTGCAGTGGACGATCCGTCTCGGCATATTGCAGATTCGTACGTAAGGTTCGGTATGCTTCTGAGATCGGAGAAGTCGGATTTGCGTCGGCTACAACCGGGCGAAGTTTAAGATCACTGCGTGACATTCTTCTCACCGTCCTTCCCTGTACTCGTCGTCTTACTTATAGAGTGTGTTTTCGGCTTCAAATCACCTTGCTTAATATTCGGTATGGCTGCCAGCGTAGGAAGGCCAAGATACCGTTCCACATCCGCTTCCGTGCGGATCGTATCATCGAAATAGTTAAGGGCCAGAACAAGTGTAACCGAGAGTAGGAATGCTGCGACAAAACCGATTGCCGTGTTCAGCTTCGTATCCGGCTTTACCTTCACAGGCTGATCATCGAGGTCTGCTGTATGAAGGATGTACACGTTGTCGACCTTCATAATGAGTGGAATTTGCTGTTGAAATACATAGGAGACTGTGTTAACCACTTGTGCTGCTCTTTTGTAGTCCGTGTCCAAGTAAGAAATGGTAACAACCTGCGTCCCATTTACCGAGCTGAACCGGATATTATGCATAAGCTGATCCGTCGTCAGCCCGAGCTCAGGATGTTTCTGTACCACTAGGTCCATAATGGCCGGGGTACGGATAATTTCCTTGTACGTATTAATTAAGCTTAAATTTGTGTTGATCATATTCAGATCCAGCTTGAACGATCCCGCCTGACCCGCTGTCGAGTTGACGATCAGTTTCGTATAGGCTTGATAGACAGGCTTCATCACCCATGCACTATAGGCTCCCGCCGCTGTCGCACCAATAATGGTCACGATAATGACGAGCCAAAGCTTTTTCCGAACGAGCCACACTATTTCCTTTAAATCCAATTGGCTGCTCAAAACGACAATAACCTCCATCCCTTTCATCAACATTCGACTTTGATTATGTCACAAGGGTCCCCCTGACAATGAGGGAAGAAGGTAATATTTTCAATTAGGCGGCTGTTATCATTTTTTGATTATTATTGCATGCTGAATTTCCTAGCTTTTCATATTTCTCATCATGAATTAATGAAAAAGAGAGAATTATTTCCAGTAAATTGATGAATTATTCGATCAAAATCGATGTATTTCTAGGTATCCAAAACACATCCATTGGCATAGAGTCAGGATTTCGCAAAAATCGTGATTTTCCGCGTAACAGCGCGCTCTGCGGAATATGGAAGCATGAGGAAAAAATGTGTGCGGAGGTTAATGCCGAGTAAAATGCAAGGACTTTTGCCACAGACAGTAGCAGAATCGGGATATTGCCCGGCAGGTCAAAAATGATAAGAGTATTCTCATAAAGGACAACCCTCCCGATTTCCTGCCAGTTGGCCTAGGTTTGTCCTTATTTTATAGTCTATTGACCCTGATTAGGCAGAATCAAGCAGTAAATGAAGGCTTGAGCAATGGCAATTCATGAACATTTGATGTCGTTTTTCTTCATAAAGGATACTAGTGGTCGAAAAAAACTGTTATTACGCTAGTTGCTTGCCATCTCCTTTGAACTAATTGTAAATAACCTAGTCCAGCGGTAGGACATTGGACAATTGGTTTGAGCGCAGCAGCAACCCTTTTTGGGAGTCCCCTAGGCCGCCTGTAGGAGGGGTTTTATGACAACACCCATTATAATTTCGCGCTCATTCTCACTCGTTTG
Source organism: Paenibacillus sp. YAF4_2 (assembly GCF_052113225.1). NCBI lineage: Bacteria > Bacillati > Bacillota > Bacilli > Caryophanales > Paenibacillaceae > Paenibacillus > Paenibacillus sp. YAF4_2. The sequence continues at coordinate 190,057 of NZ_JBFRCT010000005.1, read as the reverse complement.
GATGCTTTTCTCACTCAATTGCCAGCCGTTTAAGCACGACTTTATCCATTTGTCATATCATCCAACCGCTTTTTTTCTCCATTATCACCCCCTGTATCCTTCATTGGAGCACCATGCTCAACTAACTACCTGACGTTCTTCTATTCGAACCATCTGTCCTTTCACCCACCTCTCTCACATTTCACCTAACTAGCGCGCTACGTTGGATTTTCTACACTATAATTACTCCTCGGGACATCCTCATAAAGCTAGACTGGATTTCATCCAACAGAATCGAATGAATTCCTTTTGAGAACGTCAAAATGAGGCTATTATAGTGGAGGAAATCCAGTGTAGAGTAGCAGTTGGCTGTATGAGCTTTGTTTTACTGGAGGAAATCCAACATACAGAAGAAGCCTAGTCAGATCCAATTGGACCTGACTAGGCTCTTTTTAAATACACAATATTAATTGCTTGTTTCGACTCGAACGTTAGTCGTAGATTCCTTGGAGGAGGACTGCTTATGCTTTCCTCTAATGAAGAGAGCAACCGACAAGAAGCCCAAAGCCAGCATACCGGCCAGCACGAATAGTGCAGGAACGAGATGGTCACCAAAAGCCTCCGGTGAAGTAATAGCCCCACCACTCTCAAAGACAAGACCGCTGATCGCTACGCCAAACACACCGCCAAGCTCACGCGACGCATTGCTTAAGCCACTTGCTTCACCTGCCGCATTTTCCGGAACAGATGTAAGAATACCGTGGGATAACGGCGTAAAGCTGAAGCCCATACCTGCGCCTGCCGCAACCATTGCTGGGACTAGAATGGCAAACGGGAAGACTGCGCCTTGATTGATAATAAGTATTGCAATATAGATCATCGCAGCTGTCTGCAGCAATAGTCCAAAGAGCAGGATTCGTTTGGTACCGTAACGTCCGACTAGTAATCCCGCAACCGGCGCACAAATCATCGTACATACGGTCCATGCCATTTCCCTTACCCCTGCCCCAAGAGCAGAATAACCTTGAGCTTGCTGCAGGAACAAAGTCAGCAGGAAGATCGCACCAAAGATCCCCGCATTCATCCAAAAACCAGCCGACAAGTAGGCACTGTACGTCCGGTTACGGAAATATTCGAATTGCACGAACGGCTGCTTCCGGCTGCGCTCCCACAGGTAGAACGCCAGCAGAAGGACTGCCCCGCCTGCCATCGATCCCCAGACATCAACTGTTCCCCAGCCTTCCGAGTTGCCACGCATTAATCCGAATACAATGCCAAACAAGGAAGTGCCCAGCAGTACAATACCCAGCAGGTCCAAAGGCTTGCGTTCTCCCTTCGATTCCGTCAACCAAAATGCCCCGAAAATAACTGCAACAATCCCAATCGGTACGTTAATCCAGAAGACCATCTGCCAAGGAGCTCCGTTGACAATAATACCACCGACCAAAGGACCAATGGACAGCCCTAATCCGGATATGCCAGACCATAGGCCGATAGCCGCGGCACGTTTCTCAGGAGGAAATGCTGCATTCACCAGCGTCAGGCTAAGCGGGATGATCGCCGCACCGCCAATACCCTGCAAAGCCCGTGACAGCGAAAGTTCAATTGAGCTGGTACTTAGAGCAGAAGCAAGCGAGCCTAAGGTGAATAGGACGACACCGAGCAGGAACATCTTTTTACGGCCAAACCGGTCTCCCAGCACACTAAATGGAATAAGCAGTACGGCAAAAGCTAGGGTGTAGGCATTGAGAAACCATTGCAGATCGGACATACCAGCGTGGAAATCTTCCTGGATGGATGGCAGCGCCACCCCAATAACCAGATTGTCGAGCATCGCCATAAATAGGGCAATACAAGTGACAACTAGCAGCCTAACCCGTGAACCAGTAGATAGCATGTAATTCTCTCCTTTTATTGGAACTTTATTTATTGATAAATAAATGTACTCGGTAAAAAACCTCTACCGTGGCCTATCGAAAATATGCGACCGCGTCTAGAGGTGAGAATCAATGTAAATAGCGTTTTATTGCATTCCTGTTTGCCCAAGCTGTCCTAGTACCGGAAGCTGCAGCACCTCGGACAACGTAATGACCATTCCACATGCGATAAAGGATGAAGCCTGCGCGCTCGGATTCGGCAGACCGGCACGTTCGAAGCGTTCGGTGACAACCGTATGAATCTCAGCAAATTTGTCTTTCACGATCTCCCGAATATTCGGCTCAGGTGTTGCAAACGACTGCATACATAACAGAATCTCATCACGGTGTGTCGCCATCAGCTCGTTAAATGCATTGCCCATCTGATAAGCCAGTCTTTCCGGCGGAGCGTCAACCGTTGCAAAAGCATGCATTAGCCGACTCTGTGCTCTCTCAAGTACGGCCAGGTATAACCCCTCCTTCGTCTTGAAGAAATGGAACACATAAGGCTGGGTCACCCCTACCTCTGCCGCTACCATAGCCGTTGTCGTCTTATAAAATCCATTATTCGCAAACAGCGAGGCGGCAGCATCCAGGATCTGATCTTTCCGGTTCGATATAGCAGTGAAGTCTTTTTCTCTTGGCGTCATAGGCTACCTCGTTTATTTATTTATCAATAAATTAATTCATTTCACTGGAAATGTCAACTATTTCCACGCGGATTTTTTTATTTGGATTGAAAAAAGCCGACGCGAGGTCGGCTTTAAGGTATCGTTCTATGTAAACTGCTCGGCCTACCACTGTAGTACGGGTTAACCGACATATTGGGCTCGAGGTGTCCTCTAGACTGCTCGCTTACCGCCTGTAGTACGGTTTTTCCGTCTTATTAGGCTTGATGCACCTACTAAATAGGTCATTTCCCTGCCTGTAGTACGGTTTTTCCGTCTTATTGGGCTCAATGAGCCTACTAGACTGCTCATTCGGCTCTGTAGTACGGTTTTTCCGACTTATTTGGCTCAATGAGCCTACTAGACTACTCTTTCCCCGCCTGTAGTACGGTTTTTCCGTCTTATTGGGCTCAATGAGCCTACTAGACTGCTCGTTTACCGTCTGCAGTACGGTTTTTCCGTCTTATTGGGCTCAACGCAGCAACTAGACTACTACTCTTTCCCCATCTGTAGTATGGTTTTTCCGACTTATTGAGGGAAGTGTGCCGTGGGGGTTAGCTGGATGGCAACTCTGCGAGCAGCTCTTCGAACCAGTACGCTACTTTCAGCGTGCCGTCGATATCGCCGACGCCATCTTCGTCGCACCATGCGGCAGACAGCACCACATGGGCGAACCCCCACGCCAGTATCCTGGCGTGGTCAAGACCAAGCGCGCCGCACAATAGCTCCACGCGGCGCCGAATCACATCCCGCTGCCCCTTCGGCGGCAGCTGGTTCAAGAGCAGCGGAATCGTCCCGTATTCCGCCTCCCCAACCACACCCTTCGGGTCAATGGCCAGCCATCCCGGCTGCCCATCTCCCGAAGACAAAATATTCCCATGGTGCAAGTCACCATGGAGCAGCAACTGCATCCGGCTGCGCTCTCCGAGCAGCCGATCAAACACTGCTTCCGCGCGGCTGACCACGCGCTCCGGCAGCGGCCCCGTGCCGCCGCCATACCGCTGACGCAGCCGGCCAAGGCCCGCGGCCCAGTCCGCTACGGACGGGAATTCTCCCCCGTCCGGCGCGGGAACAAAGATCCGCCGCATCACCTCGGCGGCCGCCAATGTCCTATCGTCGTCACCAAGCTCCGACTCCGCCAGCATCATACCCGGGCTCACGCGCTCAATCAATAGCGCGCCTCGCTCCTCATCCGCGGCCAGCACACGCACCGCGCCGCGGCCATCATATAATCGCAGCGCCGCAAGCTCCGTGCGGAATTCCCGGCAAGGCACGCCAAGCTTAAGCACGGCAGCCGTCCCATCCCGGAGCACAGCCGGGGCTACAAAATTAAACGATAACGTAAAAGGAGATGGCAGCTCTACCGTCATCCCCCACTGCTTCTCACAATGATGCAAAAGCTGATCGAAATCCGCCAGCCACAGCTTGCCTTTTTCGCCATGAACGGATTTAATCGTCTCGCTCAAATGCTCAGGAATCTGCATAACCGACCTCTCCCCCTACGCACGCAATATTATAGCTGAACAGGAATGACGCACACCGGCCCAGCGATCTCGATCGAATAACCCGTATATACCGGCATACCCGACTCCGCAATACGGAACACCGCTGCATTATTCGTATCCTTGTTCACCGTAATCGCAAATTGGCCGCCTGGTACCAGCGCAAAATGCCGTGGATGTTTGCCTTCCGTCGACACATGTCCAACCAGTGTAAGCTGGCCGCTGTCCCCATCAACCGCAAACACAACAAGACTGTCATGACCGCGGTTAGAGCCGTACAAGAACCGGCCATCTTCCGAAATCGCAATCTCTGCGCAGCCGTTCGCTTCTGTATAACCCTCAGGCAAAGTGGATACCGTCTGCAGCGCTTCCAGAGCACCTTTTTCCGAATCGTAACGGTAAGCAATGATTGTCGAGTCCAGCTCGTTAATGACAAAAGCAAACTGACCATTCGGATGGAAAGTCATATGACGCGGGCCCGCGCCGGGATGCACAACGGTCTCGCCATGGCGAACCAGCTTGCGGTTTTCTTTATCCAGGGTATAAGCCACAATCCGGTCAATACCAAGATCCGGTACAAAAATATATTTACCATCCGGGCTGAAATTCGTGCTATGCGGATGCGGCTGATTTTGGTTCGGATGCGGACCAGTTCCTTCATGCTGCTGAATGTCGAGAAGCTCGCCGATCTCACCATTTTCCGTCAAGGAAACAAGGCTGATCCGGCCTCCATGGTAGCTGCAGAGCAGCACAAATTCGCTGTCCGCATCACGCTGAATATGGCAGGAAGGTGCTGTAATCGCAAGCTTCCGGTTTAATTCAGCAAGTTCGCTTCCCTCGATCGAAAAAGCAACACCATCGCCAACCTTCGCCCCTTCAGCGTCTACACCTTCTGCGATCGCGTATAATCTGCGGTTAGCCACGTCTACATTAAGGAAGGTTGGGTTCTTCAGCCCCGCTGCTTGATCCAGCAGAGTAAGCGTCCCTTCCGTCGTATCAAATTCATACCGGTACACGCCGCTGGCCGAAGCTTCTGCGTAAGATCCGATAAATACAGTAAGTTTCTCATTATGTAAGGTCATGAATTATTTCCTCCTGCTTCTATAAAATGCTCTCTATATTGTACCCTCTTAGAATACATAAACCAAGCTCTGTGCTCCGCATGGACAACAGGCTCATTTAAGCCTACACTGTTTTTAACGAATTCACTAATCGCGAAAGGGGAAAAAAGAATAGTGGCTATGAACCGTAAACTGTCTACCGATCCGGACTTCGAAGAGGCCGTTAAACGGCAATATCCGGTACGTGTCTTTAAGGATGATTATATTGTGAACAGCGGCGGCGCCGTGGTCCGATTCGACGACAACATCGTTGTCATTCAGTCCAGCGTAAGCGACCTCGTCTACTACACCAGGCAGGAATGCGAGTTTTTTGAGGTTCGCAAGCGATAACGGACGTTCGAAAAAATGACAACACCCTTCTAACAGGTCTATAATTACTTTAGTAGTGAGAAAATCATTATTGAAGCTTATCGAAGATGAGCGACCGCGTTACGAGGTAGATTTTATCGCCAAAGTGAAATGTTTTGCCGTCCTTTGGCGGCGCGTTTCATTTAATATCAAAGGAGTTTGCAGTATGAGCGAAAATGGAAAAATACTCGTCATGACCGCAGTTGCGGTTGAACGAGATGCCGTCCTGCGCGGTCTTCACGGAGACAACCGCTTTGAGGTGATGGAAGCAGGTGTTGGCCCGGTTGAAGCAGCTGTCAGCACAGCAACGGTGCTAACACTAGCAGGTCCTGGTGCTTATCGCCTTGTAATTTCCGCTGGTATCGCCGGTGGATTCAAGGAGCGTGCCGTGGTTGGCTCGCTTGTCGTCTCGAATACGATTATCGCCGCCGATCTTGGTGCCGAAACACCGGAAGGCTTCCACAGCGTGGACAAGCTTGGTTTTGGCTCCTCAGTTATTGAAGTAGATGTGACGCTCGCTGAGCGTTTAACTTCGGCGCTTCAAAAAGCCGGGTTACAGACAACATTAGGCCCAGTCCTTACTTTGTCTACAGTAACCGGATCAGCCGAGACGGCTGTTGCGCTCACCGAGCGTATTTCTGGTGCTGCCGCGGAAGCGATGGAAGGCTTTGGTGTTGCCGCTGCTGCTCGCCGGGCTGGTCTTCCAGTGCTGGAGCTTCGAGCCATCTCGAATCCGGTTGGCCCGCGTGACCGCAGCGCTTGGCGGATCAAGGACGCTCTGCAGTCTCTTGAAGCTGCAAGCTCCGTATTACGGGAGGTTATCGAATGAAAATTGCTTTTTCCCCGTGTCCCAATGACACGTTTGTGTTCCATGCCTTGACGCATGGACTGATTCCCGGCGCGCCGGAATTTGAAGTGACTTATGCCGATATCGACATTACCAACAACCTGGCAGCCAGCGGCGACAGTGATCTGGATGTGCTCAAAATCTCCTATGCTGCTCTGCCATGGGTGCTCAAAGACTATGCGCTTTTGCCTTGCGGCGGCGCACTTGGCCGGGGCTGCGGCCCGCTTGTTTTGACGAAAGAGAAGCTTGAAAATCCGTCTACTTTAAGCGGTAAAAAGGTTGCCGTGCCAAGCGAGCGTTCGACTGCTTATCTGCTGTTCCGTCTATGGGCTGCTCAAAATGTGCCAGGCGGCGTTGGCGAAATCATCGTTATGCCATTCCATGAGATTATGCCTGCTGTACGCGATGGCAAGATCGATGCGGGGCTTGTCATTCATGAAGCACGCTTCACTTACCAGAACTACGACTTGTCTATGCTGGTTGATCTCGGCAGCTGGTGGGAGTCCGATACCGGACTGCCGATCCCGCTTGGTGCCATTATCGCCCGCCGATCGCTGGATCTGGCATCCATCTCGAGCTGGATCGAACAATCCGTCGAGTATGCCTGGAAGCATCCCGAAGCGTCGAAGGACTATGTCATGCAGCATGCACAGGAAATGGACCCGTCCGTTGCCCAGCAGCACATTAACCTGTATGTGAATGACTTCACCGGTAACCTTGGCAGCAGCGGTTATGCCGCTATCCATTCCCTGCTCACCCGTGCAGCCGAAGAAGGCCTCGTTCCTGCCTTCGACCCGGCTCTGCTTGAGTTCCAGGGTTAACTAACAAGAAAGGGAGTCCCTCATGCCGTTCGGCGCAGGGGACTCCCTTTTTCTACTTATTCTCTTTTCTGAAAAATAAGCTTAAGGTAAGCATTATGCCAAACGCCACGAGGAAATAGCCCGTTAATAATACCGTAGTAGCACTGTATTTGAGAACAACACCAATCCCCACAGCGGTTATTTGCAAGGCTAAAAGGCCAACCATCCAGTCTTTCTTATCCCATAAAGCGATAATAGTAGTAGGCAGTAGCATTACAAAAATAATGAAAGCGAAAGAAAAGAGTAACAGCGGAGTCAGAAGGATCACCTCAGCTTAACCAGAATTAGAGACTGCTCAATATCATAACATCTTCCAATCATTCCTAAAACGAATTTAGCATTCTAACGCCTAACGATGTCCCACATCATTTAGCTCAACTAACCAGCTGCTTTCAAGACATTTCCGCACGTTTCCGCCTACCTTAACTATGTCTCGCATCGTATAGCTCTCCCCCAACCTGCCTTTTCGTCTCCTTAACGATGTCCCACATCGTTTAGCCCATCAAACCAGCTACTTTTCACTCACTTTCGCACGTTTTCGCATACCTTAACGATGTGCCGCATCGTATAGCCCTCTCCCAACCTGCCTTTTCCACTCCTTAACGATGCGCCGCATCGTTTAGCTCAACAAACCACTACTTTCAAGCCACCTTCGCACGTTTCCGCCTACCTTAACGATGTGCCCCATCGCTAAGCTGCTCGCAACCCCACAACGAAAAAGAGCTGCCCAAGTGTTGTTCACTTCAGGCAGCTCTCACTTATAACCGTACGGTCCGACTAGACATCGGAGTCGTCCCATTTTTTCGAATATGCTTTCTTTGTGACCCAAAGGGTCATCCAGGTGAGCAAAACAACGATGATGCCGGCAAAAATCCATACTCCAACAGGAACGTTCATCTGTAACTACCCCCTTCTCGCTATTACCTCTATATTAACGGACAATAGGGGGCTTTATGCGGCGTAAATATTAACATTTTGCAACGGTTTTCACTGAAATCTGCCAGCTATGGGCATAGTGAGCGACCTATCAAGACAAGCTATCTTGAGGCCACTTGCCTAGCGAAAAGCCCGCAGGAACTCAACAGCCTTGCGGATATCCTCTTCCGGCTGCTGCCCAACTTCGCGCTCAATCGTCAAATAACCGTTGAACCCGATATCCTGAAGCGCCTTCAGGTAACGGTCAAAAGGAACACTGCCTTCACCAAGCGGTACTTCACGGAATAAAGCCCCGTCCGTTACCATATCGGCGATAACGTTATGGTCCATCTTGTTATAACCCAAGTAGCCGTACACCTGACGAGGATCTACTTCAGCCGCCAGCTTCAGTCCATCCTTCGCATGGGTATGCACAATGTAATCCTTCAGCAAATACACACCTTGGACCGGATCATCTCCCGTTACCATCACCATATTTGCCGGGTCAAAATTGACCGACACGCCGTTTGTCGATAACGAATCGAGGAACGATTTCAATCGCGCAGCAGGCTCCGGTCCTGTCTCGATTGCAAAATACGCCCCCATGCTGCTCGCATAGCTGCTCAGCACTTCACATGAGCTCTGCATCGCGGCATAAATCGCCGATTCTGTGTCCTCGGGTACAATGCCAATATGCGTTGTCACGATGTTCGTTCCTAGATCAAGTGCCAGCTCCAGAATCCGCTTCGACTTCTCGATCTTAGCCGGATTCGCTGCCGCGTCTTGGAAACCATGGCCGCCAAGATCACCGCACAAGGCGGATATGGTTAATCCCAGCGAATCAATTTGATCCTTCAGCTCACGCCGTGCCGAAGCCGACAAGTTCGCAGGATCGGTCTCGCCGCTGACCGCGTAGATCTGTACGCCTTCTGCGCCAACCTCCACAGCCTTCTTCAAACCTTCTTGCAGACCAATTCCGAAGCTCTCGACAATAACGCCGATTGGATTGCTAATCTTTGTTCTCACCAGATCCGTCATCGTTTATACGCCCTCCTTCATTGCAGCTGCTGCTTCAGACACTGCATCTGATTCCAATATAACCTCTGCCCCAAGCGCGGATGACTGATAGACCGCCTCAAGCATCCGCATCAGCTCAACGCCATCCTCTACTGGACTGATCGGCTCGGCTTTTCCGAAGCAGCAATCTACAAAATGCGCAATCTCCTGATTAAAGCTGTCCTGGAACTGGAAGTCCAGATGATCCAGCTGCGGCTCGATATTCACGATTTTGTTGAACTGCTCGGTTACGATCACCAGCTTCGGATCAAGCTCCGCTCCGCCTTTGGTTCCGTAAATTTTGCTGCTCATCTCGTTCTGAGCGGCATGCAGTGTATAGCTGATATCCACGTACAGCGAAGCACCGTTCTCGAAGCGGATCAGCGCATTGGCCATATCCTCGACATCGTTAAGCGAAGCATTGTAGTCCGCTGCCTTATAAAAGCTTAAACCTTCAATATGCGACCGGTTGCCCAGCTTCCTGTACGTATTCCCGCTCACGGAGACCGGCTTTGGCTTGCCCATCAGATACCAGCACAAATCAATCATATGTACTCCGATATCAATCAGCGGGCCGCCGCCCGAACGCGTGGCATCCGAGAACCACCCGCCAGGATTGCCAAGACGGCGGATAGCGGATGCTTTCGCATAATAGATTTCTCCAAGCTGCCCGCTCTCTGCATATTGTTTCACAAGCTGTGCTTGATCGGCATAGCGGCGTACAAAGCCAACAAGCAGCAGTTTGCCGGAACGCTTCACCGCTTCCTGCACGGTTAGTGCTTGTTCCACAGTCTGGGCAAGCGGTTTCTCGCATAACACATGTTTGCCGGCGAGCAGCGCAGAAACAGCAATTTCGGCATGACTATTATTCCAGGTGCAGATGCTTACTGCATCAATGTCCGGATTAGTCAGCAGTTCTATATAGTTATCATAAACATGAGGGATGCCATAAGCTGCAGCCTTCTCCTGCGCACGCTCTCCGTTCATATCCGCAATTGCTGTGAGCTCCACCTCAGGATGAACCGAATAAGCATGCAAATGTGAACTCGAAATCGACCCTGCTCCAATAACTCCAACCTTTAATTTCGCCATTGCCAGCATCTCCTCCATGTTTCCTATAATCAGTTGCAATCAGATCTATGTTCAATTTATCATGAGATTAAAAAGAGAGGAATGAACAGCATGGCTCAATTCATGGATTATATGATCAGCCCAAAGCCCCTCCGCGTTGTCGATTTGACGCTTGATCCTGCCAAGCTGTCCGTTCGTTCTCTCGTCATTCGGAATGCAGGCTATTTGCCCGGCCGCACTCATTATCGGCAAGGGGCTGTTTTCACCTATTGGGCGATCGTTTATATTGCGGGAGGATCGGGCACTTATCGGGTGAACCATGGAGAACAGCAGCGCGTGACAGAGGGCAGCCTCTTCTTGTTCCAGCCTGGTGTCCACTATGATTATGGTCCAGACCCAGGCGGTTATTGGGATGAGTACTATTTTACAATTGAAGGGACAAGGTCGCAGGAATGGCTGGGCCATTGGCCAATTCAGCAGAATACGGTCATGCATCCGGGTGAGGATGCCTCGTCGCAGAACCGGATCGACCGGATCTTCGCGTTAATGGAAAGTGGTACACCTGCCAACGCCGACCGCGCTTCCCTTCTGCTTGAATCACTCGTCTATGATTGGGTGCAGCTCTGCCAAGCTTCCCCCGCCGGGGGCAAGACAACAAGGCTTGCCCAGCTGTTAGAGGCTTTGTCCGCCACGCTTCATGAGCCGTTCGACCCTGCAGCTTTTGCTGAGCGTCATCACTGGGCGTTGTCGACACTTCGTCGTACCGTCAGTGAATACACGGGCTTCGCCCTGCATGAATACGTCCATCGGCTGAAGATGGCGGAAGCCAAAAACCGCCTGCTCAATACCGAGCAGACGGTTAAGGAAATCGCTGGAGCGCTTGGCTACAGCGATGTATTTTATTTTTCGCGGCTATTCAAGAAAATTACCGGTGAAGCGCCTCAGCTTTTCCGCAAAAACATGCGCTCGGTACGCTGATTCCGTTACAAATTCCCAAGTCTTAATGCAAAGCGGCTTTGACGGGACGCAATGGTCTGCAGATGCTTGAAGTTCGGATGAACGACCAGATCGTCCAGATAGGCAGACTCCATGCTGCCGGTCTCGCGCATTTTGTTAAGGGCAGTAACAATCTCATCGCCCGACTCGATCCCGATGCCATGGCCGAAGAAGAGATTTTCCGACAGCTTCACAACATTTTCCCCTTGCCATTCGGGTGTATCCTTGTCAAAGTCCGGATTACGGAAGTACATCACATCACCCGGCAGCGCTTCATTCTTGTTATGTGTTGTAATGAACCACAAATCGCTGTCGTGATTCCAGTCCCGCAAATATAAAGGGTTGAACAGCGAGTTGAACATCTGCTCCCCGATCGTATCCAGCACGGCCTTATACAACACGATTACGATTGCCGTTGCACATTCGAACCCATATTCCTCGCCATTTTGAAAAATATCATTAATCGCATCGGACGGCCGAACATCTGGATTCATCTGAAATCCGCCGTTGTCCGTCCGTGTCCAGTATTGCTCGTTGCATCTGGAATGACGGAATACCGCAAAGTCAGCCCGGCTGTCCTGCAGCATCCTGGCCGCATTCACGATCCGATCCCTTAGTCTCAGCTCGAAATAAAGCTCATCCATTGAATCATAGCGATAAACGACTGGACTGTTTTGCTTACCCTGCAGCACTTCACGCTCCACCGGCGTTAACGCAAACGGGTTAACCTGTCCGGCGTCACTGCCCGAAATCAGAAGCATTGTATTACCCCTCCCATGATCATGCCATGGGTTATTGTACGTGTGAGGGGTATAATTGGTGCTCTGCTGCCGCTTGCTGCTTAGTGGCTAAAGAACGCAAGCTGGATAAAGAACAGTACCGCAAATACGTAAAAAATCGGATGAACGTCTTTGCCTTTGCCACGGATTAGCTTCAGAATCGGATACACGATAAAGCCGACGCCAATCCCTGTTGCAATACTGTACGTAAGCGGCATAAGAACAACGATTAGAAACGCAGGGAATGCCTCTTCAATGTCATTCCATTCGATCTTGCGCAGCACGTTGATCATCAGGAAGCCTACGATAATCAGTGCAGGAGCCGTGATTGCCGGGATGCCCGCCAGCACGGCTACCGTAGGGGAGAAGAAGAGCGTCAGCGCGAGCAGCACACAAACTGTGATTGCTGTAAGCCCCGTTCTGCCACCAACAGCAACACCTGAGCTCGACTCGACATAAGCGGATGTTGGGCTAGTACCCAGAAGGGCACCTGTGGTTGTTCCGATCGCATCGGCAAGTAAAGCGCCGCGCGAACGCGGGAATTTATTATCTTTCAACAGGCCAGCCTGCTCGGCTACGCCAAGCATGGTGCCGGTTGTATCGAACAGGGTAATAAGCAGGAACGTGAAGATAACGGCATAAAGACCATTTTTGAACACGCCGCCAATATCCAGTTGGAAAAATGTTGCATTAAGTCCCGTAGGAAGCGACGCCCAGGTATCCGGCAGATGCATCTCACCGGTGATCGCCGCGATAATCGCGGTAATGATCATGCCAATGAACAGGAAGCCTTTGACCCGGTAGGCCATCAGGACAAGCGAGATGATAAGGCCAACAATCGTAAGCAATGTCATCGGCTGCGACAGATCACCCATCGTAATGAGCGTTGCTGGCGAAGCGACGACGATTTTTGCATTTTGCAGACCAATAAACGTAATAAATAAGCCAATCCCGGCTGTAATTGCATGCTTCAGGCTTGTTGGGATGGCATCCAGCAGCATATAGCGGAAGGATGTCAGCGACAGCAGGATGAAGATAACCCCTGCCACAAACACGGCGCCAAGCGCTGTCTGCCACGATACACCTTCTCCCCCTACCACGGTGAAAGCAAAATACGCGTTAAGGCCCATACCAGGTGCCAGTGCGATTGGATAGTTCGAGAAAAGCCCCATAATAAGCGTTGCTACGATACTTGCAAGAACCGTTGCGATAAAGACACCGTGGAAGTCCATTCCCGCTTCACTTAATACGCCGGGATTTACGATTACGATATAGACCATCGTTAGAAAAGTCGTTACTCCCGCGAGCAATTCCGTCGTTACCGACGTGCCCCGCTCCTTCAATTTAAACAGGCGTTCCATTGTTCGTTCCCTCCGAGTTGTTCGTAATGTCTGGGTACGCTCTTACCTATTGTCTCCTTGTTGGCGGCGAATTAGTAAATATGGGAAAATAAAAAAATCCTACGCCGCGAATTGAGGATAGTAGATACACGTATCCCTTATTCGTAGTTAGGATTTTTGGCTCCTTGTAGAGACCCTCACGCCATATTGATGAGGATATACGAATGTAGCTGATTAGAGTTGTTCAATTAACCTTCATAAGATTAAAGGAGCAGGCAGATGGTGTCAATCCTTTTTTGCGAAATTTGTCGTCTATTCACGAACTATTGGTTTAATGACGTCGAAAACGTTCGCCTTCCTGGCAAATCGTCGAACTTCCAGTTCCACAGTCCTCAGCGGCTGACGAATTGTCCCCGTTTAGGCGAATTCAATCGGATCAGCACTTCTTTTAGCGATATACCACTACCTTTGTCAGGCTGGCAGGGAGTTGGCTCGCGGGGACGAATAAGTCTCACTAGTGACAAATGAATGAGGTGATGAAATGACGTTACTCAAAACAAAAGAGGCTGCCCAGCAGCTCGTCGTCAGCGAAACAACCATCAGACGTTGGGTGTCCACCTTCCCTGCATCCTTCCGGAAGGACATGTTCGGACACTACATCTTTGATGCTCCCGCGATGAACAAGCTTCGGCAGGTGAAAGGCCAGCTCGATGCCGGCACAGCGCTGTACGACATTAAGCTTCCTACGCTGGCGGAAGAAGAAGCATTGGCTGCGTTAGCAGCAGAAGTGGTTGGAGCTGGGGCTCCGGTTCAAGCTGATACGTTGGCGAATGGTGCTGGTGGTAGTAATGCTGGTTCTACTGTTGAGCGTACCGCTGCTTTAGGTCGTAATGCTAACTCTAGTGTACTCGTCGTTGATCGTGCAGGTAATGTTCGTAATGCTGGTCCTGGTGAAGTTGATTTAGCCACAGCAGAGATTACTACAGGCATTGAGCATGCTGCAGCTGGTGCTGGCGGTAATAGCATAATGACTATTGCACCACATGCAAGCGATGCTGACCAATCGCATGAAGCTTCGCAAGTAACCGTCCCTACTGCCCCTATCCGTCCCTCATCTCACCTATTCGATGAACCAGATCCGATGCTCGAGCGTCTTAATGCCATAGAGAACGCCCTGTCCCAAAAGGCCGATGAAGTCGTTACCGTCCAGCTGCTCCATCATCGCAAAGAATTAGAGGAGCTTCGCAAGTCGCTGACTGAGCTGGCTGCTACTATCGAAGCGATCCGTAACCCAGAGCAGCAGAGTGCAGCCTTCGAGATTGCACAGTCCATGGAGACAGATGGCAAACGTAAGAAACGTGGCTTCCGTTCGTTCTTTTTCTTCTGAAACGGGTAAAACAAAGGACCTAACTCCCTCCACTCTCGCTGTTGCTCCGCATTCATCCCGCGGAAGTCAGGCCGAGTGAAGCCGGGTTAGGTCCTTTTTGGCTTGTCTATTTGTCCTGCCTGCTCGATGGCTGCCACTGTAAGACGGATTCCGGCCTTACAGCTAAACAGCTATGATCAATTAGCTGCTGCTATCCCCCTATAGACAATCGATCAGTGTAATCCATCGCAGCCTGAGCGATCTGCGCTAAGTCATGTCCCTGAGCCAACAACTGCTGATTGTTGAACAGAAAATAAGCTGGGTAACTCTCTTCCGTCTGCAGCTGCTGCACAGCCTTTTTCCCTTCCTCCGTTTGTACATCGTAGATCACGGGCGTGAACCGGCCGGCCATGGCTGCCACCATATCATTAACGGCCTTCGTTTCTTCCTGCACTTTCTCCTTCACTAAGGCGACAAGCTGCAAATCCCCTTCATCTGCCGTCAGAAACGGCGTATAATCCGGCACTGGTGCCGGTGTCTGGTCCTTACTTTGACCACAGCCTGCAAGTATCATCACCACCAGGCATACGACTATCCACACTCTAACCATATGTAACTCTCCTTCAGCCAAAAATAGAAAAGAGCCAGCCCCCGAGCAGCGCCTCGTGTCAGATGGTATCTAACAAGAGGCGCCGTTCACCTAAGATGGGCCGGCCCTGTTTAATTACTTCGTCAGCTTCACGTCTTGCGGATGCGGCTCACTTGCGAGCTGTGCTGCGAGCGCGTTGGACGCTACCTGCTCTGGATCTTTGCAGCCCGGGATAACAGCCGTAACGGCCGGATGCTTGAGGCACCACGCCAATGCCCAGCTTGCCATGTCCATGCCTTGCGGCACTTCCTCGCGCTGAATACGCTCAACTTCCTTCAGCTTCTCCTGCGTACTCTCGGCATCATGCCGATGACGCACGTCGGTACTGCTGAATACCGCTCCCGGCTTGTACTTGCCGCTCAAGTAACCGCTGGCGAGCGGAACACGTGCAAGAACACCAAGGTCCTGGCGCTGACAAGACGGGAATACCTGCTCTTCCGGCACACGGTCAAGGCGGTTGTACACGACTTGAATCGCGCGGGAGCCTACTTTCGAAGAAGCTTCCGTCTGATGAATGTTCGCGTTACTGCCTATCGAGGTACCGAGGAAGCGGATTTTTCCCGCCTGCACCTGCTTGTCCAGTGTCGTCCACAATTCATCGTTATCGAAGAGATGGTCAGGCCCGGAATGGAACTGATAAAGATCAATGTAGTCTGTTTTTAATGCCTTTAAAGATGCATCCAGCTGCTCGATTACACCCGCCGGGTCGAATACATCCGTACGAGTAAACCGTTCATGGAAGTGATGACCGAACTTCGTTGCAAGTATCCAGTCCTCACGATTGCGGCGGCTGATATAATCGCCAATAAGAGATTCTGAGAGATGATCGCCGTAACATTCTGCTGTGTCAATCAGGTTGATGCCAAGCTCATGCCCTTTGTCGAGGACCGCATCCGCTTCACTTTGCGTATACTCACGTCCCCATTCTCCTCCGAACTGCCATGTTCCGATGCCAATGACAGATACGTTAAGATCTGTACTTCCGAGTCTCCGGTATTTCACAATCGCCACTCCTTCCAATTTTAACTAAACTGCATCCTTTATCATAACATTACACGCCAGAGTAAGCCATAAAGCCGCCGTCGACCGGAACTGTAATCCCCGTTACAAAGCCGGATACACTGTCATCAGCCAGCCACACTAAAGTGCCAAGCAAATCTTCCGGTTTGCCGAAACGGCGCATCGGAGTGTGCGTAATGATTTTATTCGAACGATCTGTTAAAGAGCCGTCTTCATTGGTGAGCAGCTTGCGGTTTTGTTCCGTCAGGAAAAAGCCCGGAGCAATCGCATTTACGCGAATGCCGACATCCGCCATATGAACAGCGAGCCATTGCGTAAAGTTATTGATTGCAGCTTTTGCTGCGCTGTATGCAGGAACCTTCGTCATTGGGCTTGGTGCACTCATCGAGGACATATTGATCACCGTTGCACCCGGCTTATTGATCATTTGCTTCGCAAATATTTGTGTCGGAATAAGTGTGCCAAGAAGGTTCAGGTCGAATACGAAACCAAAGCCCTCTTTTTTCAAATCAAAAAAGGTCGTAACGTCCGGGTTCTCCAGATCGTCTGGATGGAAAGTTTCCTTGGTCGTAATGCCGTCCGGATGGTTGCCGCCGGCACCGTTGATCAGAATATCACAGCTGCCGAGTGACTCAAGTACAATCGCGCTAGCCTGCTTCACGCTCTCCGCATCCACCACGTTACAGGCAACAGCAATCGCTGTTCCGCCTGCTTCGCGAATATCACGTGCTACGGCTTCGCCTTTTTCCGCGGTCCGATTCAGGATCGCAACCCTCACACCCTGGCGTCCAAGCTCTCTGGCCATCTCCGCGCAGAGCACACCGCTTCCTCCGGTGATAACTGCAACTTTTCCTGCTAGATTCTCATGATTAGGTACCATGTTAGGCATTCCCCTTTCTATTACGTTCAAGTCCATCCCATACTCCCCACAGATACATGATGCCAAGCGCGCGGTCATACAGACCGTAGCCAGGGCGGCACTCTTCATCCCAAATATGACGGCCATGGTCTGGACGCACATAACCTTGGAATCCACTCTCGTGGTACGCCCTTACCACTTCGGCAATATCGACGGTACCGTCACTCGATTTGTGGGAAGTCTCGATAAAATCACCATTCTCATACACGCGTACGTTACGGATATGCGCAAAAGGAATCCGGTCCGCAAATTCACGTACGAGCGCTGGAATATCGTTATCTGGATTCGCGCCAAGCGAACCGCTGCACAGCGTCAAGCCGTTCGAAGGGCTGTCCACCAGCTTCAGCAGTCTCGCCAGATTATCGCGATTCGTCACGATGCGCGGTAGGCCAAATACCGAGTAAGGAGGATCATCCGGGTGGATGGCCATCTTGATATCATGCTTCTCGGCTACAGGAATGACCTGCTCCAGGAAGTATTGAAGGTTGTTGAAAAGATCCTCTTCCTTCACGTCCTTATAAGCCTCGAACAAAGGCGCAAGATGCTTCAGGCGCTCCGGTTCCCAGCCTGGCATCGAATAGGAAGAATTTCCGGCAATGCTCTCTACCAGCTCTTCCGCACTCATGCTTAGGATTTTGGCTTTATCGAAGAATAGCGCAGTAGAGCCATCTTCCATTTCTTTAAACAGATCGGTCCGCATCCAATCGAAAATCGGCATAAAGTTGTAGCAGATGACTTTAACGCCAACTGTCGCCAGCTTCTCGATCGTGCGTTTGTAGTTCTCGATATATTTGTCTCTTGTAGGCCGGCCAAGCTTAATGTCATCGTGTACGTTTACGCTTTCGACGACTTCCAGATGGAAGCCATTCTCGTCGGCAAGCTTCTTATAAGCCATGATTTTATCCATTGGCCATTCTTCGCCAGCTGGAACGTCATGCAGTGCCCACACGAGTCCCTCAACACCTGGAATTTGTTTAATTTGCGTAAGTGTTACAGAGTCATTACCTTCCCCATACCAACGAAATGTCATTTTCAATGTCCATTCACCCTCCCCAAGATTGTTCGCTATCGTTAGTCTATAAAATAATCCGGATGAGCTTTCCGCAACTGCGGCAGCTCGTTGTCCAGCTTACGAATATGCTGCGCAAGCCGCTCAGCCACTAGCTGCTCGCTTCCCGCACGAATCGCTTCATACAAGAGACGGTGCTCCTCTATTACACGATCTGTATGGCCAAATTGGTCTATAGCCAGATACCTTGCCCGATTGAGATGCCCGCGCATGTAATAGATCATCTGCAGCAGCGTATCATTACCGGCAAGCTCAAGAATAGCGCGGTGAAAAGCCTCATCCAGCTGCAGAAACTGTGCAATATCTTTTGCATCCGATGCAGCCTGCTGCTGCTTCAGCATTGCTTCGATCGAAGCGCTTGCAGCGGATCGATCACGTTCGCCCCATTTGGCAGCTGCAAGCTTGAAGGCCCCAAGCTCAAGCTGTTCCCGGATAAAACGGGCCTCGCTAACCTTACGCGCAGAGATAAGCGCGATTCGCGTCCCCCGCTGCGGCAGCACCTCCAGAAGCTGTTCGCTGACGAGCAGCCGGATGGCTTCCCGCACCGGTGTGCGGCTTACCTTCATCGTGTCGGCCAGCTCATTCTCGTAAATCATCGTGCCCGGTGCAAGCCGGAACGAAACGATGCTCTCCCGGATCGATTCATAGATCTGGTCGCCTAGCGTCTTGCGCTGCTTCTGCGGCTGCAGCGGCGATAATAACGTCATCTATGCCGCCTCCTTTCCTGTATGATTTCTATCTTCTACTTTACTTGTATTCTTGTATACAAGTAAAGACCTAAATTTTTTTTGAGCCTAACGATGTCCCGCATCGTTAAGCTCGTCCATTTCTACCGTTAACTAAACTCCGTCAGAATCAAGATGAGCGTGAGCGCCGATATACAAATAATTCCGCCAATTATGGAAAACAGCATGCTGCCAACTCTTCCCCGCTTGGCATCCTCATACCCTTGAATAAACAAGACGATGCCTAACAAGATCACAACCAGACTAGTCGATACACGGCTCGGGATATTCCCCGTTACGCCTAATATGATCAAAACAAGATATGCGGCTGTTGCAGCGTATTTGATGGTCCGCCACCGTTTCAGTCTCATCCCGCCATCAGATCCCCCTTGCCAAAGTTTCCACTTCCACAAGCATGTACCAAAGATTATACAGGATATGGAATCTTCCTGCGACAGAAAAAAAGGACCGCTGCCGGTCCCCTTCCAACCGGAATGTCAGCCGGACTTCGGCTTGCCATCCCCTATTAATCACCCGTAATAGGTTACATCCACTGTTGAACCAATTGGCATCAATTCTTCGGCATAATAACGGATTTTGCTCTTCGCATTATCTGTGAAAGGAGAGTGGCTGTAAGCGGCCAAATGCACAGTTCCCGTACGAACATCATACCGGTTGAAGGAGACAACAACCCCTGCAAACAAATTGTTCAAGACCGTAAACACGGCCGACTGGTCCAATTTGCCCCGCAGCGCAGTCTTTCGGAGATCCTCATCAGGTGAATCGCTAGGCACTTGATCCTTCGCCGCCTCGTCATAGGGCTTTACCATTACGCAAATATCAGGTGACATCCACTCGCTTGCATAACGGTGCAGCTTGGCGGCATCTTCTTCGGACAACGCAAGCTGGTCGTCCCATGCATAAATAATCGCTTTATGATGACCACAGCTGCGAATGGTGACATATCGAATATGCGGAAAACGTTGTCTAACTGCTTGTTCCCACCAAAGACGAGTTCCCATCGCAATACCACCTTTTCCCGAGTATTTTGGCATCCTCCACAAAACTGATAGCGCTTACAATATTGTATGGCTCACCGTTCAAACTATGCCTCAAAGCAGGGAAAGGTTCAACCTTTCCCTCTTCATTTTAACTGCGGTTTAATAAGGATTCAATACACTATCGCGATCATGAATCAGGTCTGAAACCGTGACCATCTCGAACCCTCGCTTCTGCAGCTCCGGTAAAATCAGCTTCAAAGCTTCAACAGTCTGCATCGAGCGCGGAACATAGTCGTGTAGCAGAATTATGTCCCCATTACGGGCGTTGTTCAGCACTTTGTTTACGATTTTGTGCACGCCGGGGGCGCGCCAGTCATTCGTATCCTGATGCCAGGACCATAACACTGTGGTGTAGCCGTACTTCTTGGCAATGGCAATCATTCGCTCATTATAAAAACCGCCCGGCGGGCGGAACAATAAGGGCTTCTTGCCTGTCAACTGCTCTAAAGCCTGCTCTGTCCGGACGATTTCACTTTGCATCGTTTCGGTGTTCTTTTTCTGCAGGAAATACACATGGTTAAACGTATGGTTCGCGACCTCATGCCCCTCTGCGATTTCCCTCTTCACCGTCTCCGGGAAGCTTTCTACCCGGGTACCCACAACGAAGAAGGTAGCCTTCGCATGATATTCCTTCAGAAGATCCAGAATCAGCTCCGTTGTTTCCGGGTATGGACCGTCATCAAACGTAAGAGCGATCTTCTTGCTCTCACCTGGCACTTCCCAAATGATCTCGCCGCGGCTTTCATAATAAGCTCTGTTTTTGGTTACTTCCGGGGCAGTAAAACCGCATAAAAGCGCCGTTACCGCCGCACCCAATATGAGTCGTCTCATAGCAATGGCGTTACTCCTCCTTAGGATGGCATCACAGGTATTATTCCGCAATTGTGCCGCCATATCCCTATCCGGCGAAAACGCTGTCCGCGACGTGATTAATTGCCTTGTTCTTTTGCAAAGCGAGCGACTTCGTCCTCTGTTGGCATACCGGTCTGCGCTCCAAATTTGGTAACCGCCAGCGCCGATGCCATTGAGGCATAATCCACCGCATCCCTAAGTGTCCGGCCGGAAGCTAGTGCTACGGCTAGTGCAGCATTATAGCAATCTCCTGCTCCAGTGGTATCGACAACCGGCATTCGATAGCCTGCAACCCTGATTAGCTGACCCTCAACTTCATCCAGGTAAGCCGAGCCGCTAGCACCAAGCGTCGTCACAACATGTGCAGCGCCAAGCTCCATCATCCGGTGAATGGCTGGCTCAAGTGAATTTCCGTCTGCACTCATTGCGGTATATCCGCTAAGCTCCGTCCGGTTTGGCGTAAAGTAATCGACCAGACCAAACAGTTCTTCCGGCAGCTCCTGGGCAGGTGCAGGATTAAGAACAACAAGCTTGCCAAGCGACTTCGCTTTACGTGCTGCATACAGCACCGTCTCCACCGGAATTTCAAGCTGCAGCAGCACGATATCTGCCTCCTTCAGCTTGTCCTCGCAGCGGTCGATATCTGTCGGCTCCACAAGTCCGTTTGCCCCAGGAACCACAACGATACTGTTGTCCCCTTCTGCCACGTAAATGGATGCAATACCGGACGCTGTGCCAGAAACCCTCCGTACACCAGTAATATCTATACCGTCCTTCTGAAGGCTCGCAAGCAGCTCTTCGCCAAAGGCATCATCTCCTACCGCTCCGATCATCGCCGTATGAGCGCCGAGACGTGCTCCTGCAACCGCCTGATTCGCTCCCTTACCGCCCGGGATAAAGCGAACGCGCTCTCCGGTAATCGTCTCTCCTACCTGCGGATAAGCTTTGGTCTCCACAACAATATCCATATTTAAGCTGCCAATGACGACAAGCTTTGGTCTGCTCACAGCTGATCCCTTCCTTCTTCGTAATTGCGGCGACTATACCACAGCATGTGGAAAATAGCAATTGAACTCCTTCACCCTTATAAATAGGCTGGGTTAAGTGTCCATTTCATAGATTAGTGGTCTCGAATCTAGTAACTTCTTCCGCCCCGAGCATAACTTAATAGCATAGTAGAATTCATTATCCTATCTAATAAAGAGGATTATCGATAGGCCGGCAATCAGATTTCCAATTATTTACGGATGATGAAGGCTATTAATCTTCAAATGAAAGGTAGTGATAAAATAATGGGATTTATCTATGTATATTCTACTGGTCCAGTTGAGAACACAATTGGTGGCGGCGCCACCCCTGGCGCTTCTGAAACGGTGTATGCTAAAGCGCTAAACAACAGCAACTGCAAACGCGCCAGAGTCATCATTCGCCTGTATCGTCTGAACGGCCATAAAGAACTTGTTGAAACAAGAACATTAAGCCTTGCTCCTCTTTCTTCAGGTTTTGCCGTTCTTGATGTAGCCGAACTTGTACAATACGAAGTTCGTTTCGTAACGTTCAGCAAAAAAGTTCTTGTATCCGCTTGGGGCAAGGACGCTGAAGGCAACCTGGTCGCTGCTCAGCGCTTCACACAAGCTGAGCTGCATAAAATCGTTAAAAAAGCTCACAAAAAACACGGCAAGTAAGCAAAGAGACCCGGAACCTCCGATCCGGGTCTTCTTTCTATAGCAGCAGCCGGGCTAATTGTTCATAGCTAACCGCAGTATGGGTTGGGACATGCTCCATCGATTCCGGATTTGCTCCGCGGTGGTTGAACCAGATGACTGACCAGCCCGCTTCCAATGCGCCGATAACGTCATTACGCCAGGAATCACCAATATAGATGCTGTTCTCCGGCCTCGTTCTGGTCATTTCATTAACATGGGCAAACACTCTCGTATCCGGCTTGTCCCATCCAACCTTGCCAGATATGAACTGCCGCTCCGGCGGGATAAGATGATCCAGCTCCATAGCCCGAATTTTCTTCAGTTGATGATTCTCTGCGCCATTAGTCAGCAAACCTACTACATAACCGGCCTTCACCAGCCGTTCGATCAGCTCCTTGGCCCCTTCGAACATCGTAATGTTAAACTGACATCCGATATATGCAGCTTGCATGGCGGAGGCCTGCTCTTCGCTCAGCGTAATCCCAAATTCCGCAAGGGATAATTCGAATCTGCGGCGGCGCATCAGCTCCGTGCTTGCCCCGCTCTCCATGACGCCTGCTCCGCCCATCTCCAGTGACAATTTATCACTGTAATAACGCATCCGGTGATACGCCTCTTCATAAGGAAATCCTTCCCGCTCGCCCACAATCGCCGATACGGCTTGACGGAAAGGGGATAGATGATCGTATAACGTATCGTCTACATCAAAAAATACACCTTTTATCAAGTTACAACCGCTCCTCTCTTGCTATGCCTCTTATTGTAACATCGGAACTGCAAAAGACCCAGCCGCATGGGCTGGGTCTTCCTAACACTTACGATTCAGGTTCCCGATGTTCAGGATCGGAATCCGACGTTTCCTTGTCCTCTTCCTCTTCATCTTCCTCCGCAACCAACTCAGCTGCTGGCGATTTCGATCCCTTGACCGCAGCCGTGACGGACAGCTTCACCTCAGACGGCTCCGGACGGGCTCTGCCGTACAAATCCTTGTAGATCTGCTCGATCTCCTCACCCGTCAAATCGCCATACCGCAGCAGATCCTCGGCAATGCGATGAACAAAGTCCGCATGATCCTTGACCAGCTTCTTCACCTGCTGCATTTGATCCTTCAGCAGCTCATTAATCTGAGGACGGAGTGCCTTGAGCGCATCCAATCTCGATCCGGCTGCGAGGAAGCTGTACAGCTCATCGCCCATCCCGACCATGCCAAGATAAGCCCCCGCACTCTCCGTTGCCTGCCTGAGATCGGAGGTAACTCCGTTCAGCTTCTTCCCGAGAAACTCTTCCTCTACCGCACGGGCAGCAAGACAGACCTGGATATGGGCCAGAATCTCACTGTCACTCCGGTTATACCGCTCATGCATCGGCTTCGTAGCCGCAAGCCCAAGCGATCCACCCCGGCGGATAATGGTAACCTTCCATACCCGGTCATGAGGCTTAAGCAGAAACTGGGCGACCGCATGCCCTGCTTCATGATAAGCGACGTTCCGCTTCTCATCATCCTTCATCGAGCGAAGCGGCTGCTTGAGACCCCATTCATAGGTCTCCATCGCAGCACGGAAATCCTCATAGCCTGCTACCTGCGCACCCCGCTGATGCGCAATAACGACAGCTTCATTAACAATATGCTTAATCTGCGCCGGACTGTATCCGATCGTATCAAGCGCGGCTTTCTCTGGTGTAAGCGTCGGATCGCATTTCACCTTCTTGAGATAGTAGCCAAATACGTCTACACGTCCGTCATAATCCGGCGAATCCACCCATAGCTGACGGTCGAAGCGTCCCGGGCGCAGCAAGGCCTGATCGAGCACATCGGGCAGGTTCGTTGCGGCAATAGTAAGGACAGGCGGGCGTTCTGCCTTCTTCCGCAGCAAGCCGAGCTGCCGAAGAAATTTCTTGAACTTCGAGCTGTCGAGGTTCGGTGGGTCCATCTGCAGAAGCAGCTCGTTAAGGAGTCCTGTTCCGCCACCCATACCGAGCATCCCCATACCTCCGCCACCGCCGCCCTGCCGGCTCATGCCAATGGCATCCACTTCATCAATGAAAATAATGCACGCCCCATACATAGTGGCAAGCTTACGGGCCTTTTTGTAGATGCGCATAACCTTCATGTTGCCGACGCCAAAAAACATGTTCTGGAAGCTGGGAGCTGAAGCGTAAGCGAACGGTACCTGAGCCTCGTTGGCAATAACTTGCGCCAGATAAGATTTCCCCGTTCCTGGCGGTCCGCAGAGCAAGAGGCCTCGAATGGCTTCGCCGCCCATCTTCTTGAAATCCTTCACGCCTTTCAGCAGGCTGACAATCCGCTTGGCATTCTCCACAATTTCCGGGTTGCCCCGGTAATCATCCCAAGTGGCGCCGGTCTCCCCCGGCAAAATCCAGTATGTCCGCCCTCTCGCAAGAAACCAGAATAAGGCGACGAACTGGATAATCATGAAGAAAACGGCGTACAGCATACTGAGCACAAAGCCTGCAATGCTAAGCGTGACTCCCCAAACCGGCGGTCCTCCAGCCCAGATAAGCGAAACCAAGATGACGAGGACTACGAGCCTGAGGAGGAATCTACGCCACTTGATCCACTGATAACTCCTCATGGCTTCACTTCCTTTTACGGTATGCCTTATTCTATGAAATGGCATTCCGCGCCATGACTAACATTCTCATGAAGCATCAAGTGGAAGAAGATTAACATCCTCCGTCAGA
Source organism: Paenibacillus sp. YAF4_2 (assembly GCF_052113225.1). Lineage (NCBI taxonomy): Bacteria > Bacillati > Bacillota > Bacilli > Caryophanales > Paenibacillaceae > Paenibacillus > Paenibacillus sp. YAF4_2. The sequence goes on along the minus strand of NZ_JBFRCT010000005.1, from coordinate 164,589 downwards.
AGGACGAACATCTATTAATATCCAAGCTCTTTCAAAATGCGGGACAACGTGCGCAGACGCTCACCGTTCAGCTCATCATCATCACTAAGTGCCTGGCTGAACAGCTTAATATCCTGATTAATTTTCTCATTATCCGTGCATACCTCTACCGTCATCGCGTCTCCCTGCAGGCCAATCCGGTCCAGCGTTGGATGGTTCGGATCGTATAGATTCTCATACCGATATGAGTCCTCACGGAAATGCTGCATCGAACGTGTGACAAGGATCGCAAGATCGAGAACGCGGTGAAGCGGCAGTTCTTCGGATTGGCGTGACCATTTCTCCCCCGTATAACGCCATACTTTGGCCGAGATTTCTACCTTTCCTCTATCATTCCACTGGGCAAGACCAAGGGACAGCCCCTTCGCATCGGTATTTTCGGCATACCTGCCATCAACCTTCTCGTAATTTTCGGATACGATAACTGGCTTATGTTTTAAAGTTGTAGGGATCTTCATCTCTATTCCTCCGTCTTTTGTTTTCATTTATGTTATTTACTAAATTACTAAATTAGTAGTTTGATTATACTGTACCTGTCTGACCATCGTCAAATTTATGTATGTCTAAAATAAAAAGAGCATTCACCTCAGCACCCGGTAGCCAGAGTTGCCGATTCGCGGGATCAGGACATAATGCCTGGACAGCTTATTCCATCGAGGAGCATACAAACCTCCTATTTAATGGAAGAAAAATGATGCAGATGGAATAAGACTTCTTTTTCAGCAAAAAAGGACAATCATGGGCGGGACTCTTCTAGTCTATTTAACCTAATTAATCATAGGTATCAGTATTTGCGTACATTGCGTACATTGCGTACAAAGGAGGCCAAGCTAAGATGTCTTTTGTGAATCGATTCTTTCTTAATCGGACAGGAGCCGCAACTTTTACAGGAAACACCTTGGGATTAAGCAGATCGGAGACGGTAGGTGCACCGGGTACAGTGGATAGTATCGGGGCTTTTGTAACGACCAATACAGGGTTCACCTTCGGTACTTATCCCGCAGGGACTACGGGAAACTTTACGCTGGACAGTTCATCGGCCATATTAACCCTGCCGCCAGGGGCAACCGTGCTCTATGCCGAGCTGATCTGGGGTGGAACGTATATTAACAACGGCGTGAACCTGAGTGCATTCATTAATAATGCCGTCAGCTTGACGACCCCTGCCGGAACCTTCAGCATCAGCCCTGATCCGGCTACAGCTCAAGAGGTTGCGCTTAGTGTGGGAACAAACGCCTATGTCCGTTCAGCGGATGTCACATCACTTGTATCCGCTGGCGGCGCAGGAACGTATACGACAGGCGGCGTGGTCGGAACGATTGTTATACCTGACCCCACCTCCAACCATGCGGGATGGACCTTGGCAGTCTTCTATCAGGATGCGACTCAGCCGCTGAGAAATCTCTCTTTACGAGTTGGAGCAACCGTCATTCAAGCTTCACAGGGACCGGTCGATACTGTCATTACCGGTTTTGCTACTCCATTTGCCGGGGCCCTTAATGGCAGAGCTTTGGTTGGGGCACAGGAAGGAGATGCGAACAAGTCTGGTGATCGAATGTTATTTGGACCTACTGCTGGCAGTTTAGTGGTCCTATCCGGGCCAAATAACTTTGCCAACAACTTCTTTGCTTCGCAAATCAATAAAAATGACGGTACGCTCGATACGAGTGGAACCTTCGGCACACGTAACCAGGTGAACGGTTCCCCAGGCTCCAATATTATAGGAGGGCGGCAAGGCTGGGATATTACGAATGTGACTGTGTCCTCTACCCTACTTAACGCCCAGACCTCCGGAGTATTCCGATTAACAACAAGCGGAGACGGTTATCTGGTTGACTCCGTCGGCCTGCAAATTGATATTCAGGAGCCACAGATTACAGTGGTTAAAACGGCTGATTCCACAGCTACGGTTATAGGCGATACTGTGGAGTACACCGTGGTCATCACCAATGTCGGAGCAGTCAATACGACCTCCGTTGTCATGTTTGATACAGCGATTAACAATACGGAGTTAGTTCCGGGAAGCGTAACGGTAAACGGAATGGTGGTCGATGAAGACCCTGTGCTTGGTGTGCCGCTTGGTACCCTCACGGCAGGGCAAATCGTTACCGTCAAGTTCAGGGTGCTGGTTGTCTCCTTGCCTACTCCGCCGATTCTGAGAGATCAGGCAACGGTTGCTTATACATTCCAAGCGACGCCGGATGCCCCTCCAATCTCAACGGTTGTTCCCTCCGAGATTGTGCAGATTCCTGTCTTCCTTCCCCTGCTTGTACTGGAAAAAGAAGCAAATCTGGCTGCTGCTTTAGTTGGCGATATTATTACGTACACCCTGACGATTACCAATGTCGGTAATATTCCGTTTGCCGGGGTTGTCACCGATCCAATTCCCGTCGGGACCAGCTTTGTAAGCGGAAGCGTATTTGTAGACGGCGTCAATCAGTCTGGTGATAATCCAAACCTCGGCATTGATATCGGCGTCCTTGCTCTTGTTCAAGTCGTTACTATTACGTATCAGCTTCTTGTGGATACCGTTCCGCCTAATAACATTATTCACAACTTGTTTGAGACAGCCTATGTTGTCACCCTGCCCAATGGGCGGATTATAAAAGGTGTGCAGCCTTCTAACCCTGTTGACATCCCCGTCTCCTCTCCAATGCTGACGACGGTCAAAACAGCTGATCTGCCAAGCGTTGTCGTAGGCGATATCCTTACGTATACGGTTACGGCAACCAACAATAACGCAACTCCTTTGACCAACGTTATTTTAACGGACAATATACCTGTCGGCAGTTCCTTTATCCCGGGAAGTGTAACGATTGATGGTATACCTTTTCCTAACGCTAGTCCGATAGCCGGTATTGCCGTTGCTGTTCTGCCTGCCAATACAAGCATCATCCAAACCTTCCAAGTGAGGGTTGATTCCCTGCCTAATCCGCCTGTGCTTGTCAATCAGGCCGTGGAAAACTTCACCTCAGGCACCTTTACAGGTACCTCCTACTCCAATGAAGTCACGGAACCGGTCGTGCAGCCTGGTATCACTTTAGTCAAGCGGGCTGGCGTCGCAGAAGCAAACGTGGGGGATATCGTCAATTACTCGGTTACCGTAACGAATACAGGCAATATTGAAATTGTGCCGATCCTATTTGATCCGCTTAACGCATACAGCTCCTTTGTAGCCGGGTCGGTATGGATTAACGGTATTTCGGTTCCGGCTGTCAGCCCAATCACAGGTATCCCTGTTGGACCTATTGCACCAGGTGAAGCTGTTGTTGTCTCCTATAACGTCATTCTAATAACCGTGCCTCCAACCCAATTTTATGTCAACCAAGCGAATGCGACGTTTACTTATACACCGCCGGGCCGAACACCACTCGCAAGAACGGGTACTTCCAATGTTGTTCTCATAGAAAATCCACTGTATACGCTTGATGTGGTGAAGTCGGCAGATGTCGCAACCGCTATTGTTGGTCAAATTATTTCCTATAGGATTGATGTCACGAATAACGGAGCTATTCCGGCCACCAATGTTATTGTGACAGACAGCGTTACTTCGGGGACGTCAGTAGTTCCAGGATCCATACAGGTAAACCGTGTCCCTGCTATCGGAGATCTTACGACTGGCATAAATATCGGTACGCTGGCTCCTGGTGCTACTTCAACCGTTACTTTTCAGTCCCAGGTCACATCCATTCCTGCACCTTTCCCAAGAATCGACGATGTCGCAACGGTCCGATTCGAGGAAGATGATATCGACGGCACTCCGGCAATATCCAAAACCGTGTCAATAAGGGTTACACAGCCGATCATTACAGCTAGGAAGAACGCACTTCAGTCTACCGCCTTTGTGGGAGAAACCATCAACTATACGATCGAACTGAAAAATGCAGGTTCCTATAATGCCCTGGCTACTTGGTTTGATACTTTGCCGCCGGGCTCCTCCTTCGTAGCAAACAGCTTGACTGTGAACGGGTTCTCCGTACCAGGAGCTGACCATTATAAAGGGCTGTTTCTCGGAACAATGATCGCTGGGATAACGAATATCGTGACTTTTATACTGAAGGTTGAGTCTTATCCGCCAACCGGCGTGCTTGTGAATCGAGGCGATATTTTATTGCAATTCGAACTGCCGAACGGTCAGCTCGTGGACCAAACCATACTTACAAATCCAGTTACCGTCACCGTGTTGAGGCCGCCAACTGTTACAAAGTCCGTCAATGTCAGTGAAGTGTTTGTTGGTGATTCGGTCATCTTCACGCTTATCGTTAATAATCCCGAATTTACGATGCTAAGTAATGCGGTGCTCCAGGATATCGTGCCTGCAGGTCTGTCGTTTATCCCGGGGAGTGTCACCATTGATGGTGTAAGCTCATCTGTCGCCAATCCAGCAACAGGCATTCCGCTTGGATCAATCGGAGGCTTCCAGACGATCCGCGTTACCTTTGCCGCTCAAGCCGTGTTTGAACCAGAGAATCCGCTGACGGTGAATAGAGCAAGTCTTGCCTTCAATTACGTCTCACCAAGCGGCGCGCTCATTCCAGGTACGGTCCAATCCGATCCGGTTACTGTTCTGATCTCCGATCACGAGGAATAACGTTCAAAGCAAAAGGACGAAGCAGCCCGCTTAAAGCTGCTTCGTCCTTTTTATTATTAATCATTTAAATTATTAAGTACGTTATCTTCTAACATAGCTGCCTTACTGCCATATTCCTTAATAATATGGTGCTCGCCCCAATTGCATAAGGAATCCAGAATCGGGCGAAGACTATCTCCATATGCCGTCAGTTCGTATTCCACTTTTGGTGGAACCTGATTATACACAATCCGATTCAGAATGCCGTCCTGCTCCAGCTCTCTTAATTGCTGCGTCAGCATCTTTTGTGTAATGGATGGCATCAGCCGTTTGAAATCACTGGTTCTCTTCTTCCCGTGCGTGAGATGGCACAGGATCACGCATTTCCATTTCCCTCCGATGACATCAAGTGTTGCTTCTACGGAGATGTTGTATTTTTTTGTTCCCATTGCTGTCCCTCCTGTTCAATAGGTACTTTTAAGTGCCTATATTACTTTTTGGTATCTATATCACAAAATAGTGCGTACTAGTCATATCGATGCATTGCCTCCATAATAGCACTTACCGGCCGGTCAATACAACAATATGAAAACGGAGAGTGCACATATGGTTACCGCACAGAGCCGCACAGCGTTGGCGCTTCTCGCGCTTGCCATCAGCTCATTTGCAATTGGAACAACGGAATTTATCAGTGTTGGACTATTGCCACTAATTTCGGAAGATCTGGACATATCCGTTACAACAGCGGGTTTATCCGTTACTTTATATGCAGTTGGCGTAACCGTAGGGGCTCCGCTGCTAACAGCCCTGACTTCGAGGGTGCCGCGCAAGACGCTGCTGATCGCCATTATGATCGTCTTCATCCTTGGCAATGGACTAGCTGCCAGCGCGCATAGCATTACGATGCTGCTCATTGCCCGCGTTATCTCTTCCTTCTCGCATGGCGTGTTTATGTCGATTGGCTCTACCATTGCCGCCGAGCTGGTCTCGGAGGATCGCCGGGCGAGCGCTATTGCGATGATGTTCTCCGGCCTAACGGTTGCTACCGTTACCGGGGTACCGCTTGGTACACTGCTTGGCCAGCATATGGGTTGGCGGACTGCTTTTATCGCTATTGCGGCAATTGGCGTAATCGCCTTAATTTCGAATATGCTGCTTGTCCCATCCAATTTGCGAAAAGGAAACCGGACGAAGCTAAGCGAGCCGTTCAAGGTGCTGAAGAATGGCAGGCTGCTGCTGGCTTTTTCCATAACTATGCTTGGATATGGCGGCACATTTGTTGTGTTTACTTATCTGTCACCGCTGCTCCATGATGTTACTGGGTTTAAAGAGAGTACCATTGCGGGTATTCTGGTCCTGTACGGTATTGCGATTGCCATTGGTAATCTGATCGGAGGCAAAGCGGCGAATCGCAAGCCCCTTACAGCGCTGCTCGTCATGTTTATTCTGCAGGCTGTTATCCTGCTCATTCTGACGTTTACTGCACCGTATGCCGCCGCTGCATTAGTAACGATTACACTGATGGGCTTACTAGCCTTCATGAATGTCCCTGGTCTTCAAATGTATGTCGTACTGCTCGCAGAACGGTATATGCCAAAATCCATTGATGTCGTCTCTGCCCTTAACATCTCGGCCTTCAACGCCGGTATCGCCATCGGAGCTTATATCGGAGGTATTATTACCGACGAGCTTGGCCTTATCCATACCCCTTGGATCGGCGCAATCATGGTGCTCGGAGCTGTGATTCTGACGGCCTGGAGCCGTACGCTGGAAAAGAAAGAAACAGAGGGTGAACAACAGCTTCAAGCTTCCGCTTCTTAATGAGGTGAAGTAAAACAATTATGCTTACGAAGCATGAATCATCACAAGTGGCATAAATACGGCCATTGGTGTGATAATTCATTTTAGGAGGATCTCTCATGACAACAGCACAACATTTAAACGATAAAGTAGTTCTTCACAACGGTGTAGCTATGCCTTGGCTTGGTCTTGGCGTATTTAAAGTAGAGGATGGCAGCGTAGTTGTTAACTCCGTTAAAGACGCGATTAAGAATAGATACCGAAGCATTGATACAGCTGCTATTTATGATAACGAAACAGGCGTAGGCCAAGGTATCAGCGAAGCTATGACCGAATATGGCGTGGCAAGGGAAGATTTGTTCATTACATCGAAGGTATGGAACGCTGATCTGGGCTACGAATCAACGCTGGCTGCTTTTGAGACAAGCCTGAACAAGCTGGGTCTTGAATATCTGGATCTGTATCTCATCCACTGGCCAGTTGTAGGTAAATACAAAGACGCATGGCGTGCACTTGAGACCCTCTACAAGCAAGGCCGCGTTAAAGCGATTGGCGTCAGCAACTTCCACGTTCATCACCTGCAGGATCTGATGAAGGACGCTGAGCTTGTACCGATGGTCGACCAAGTGGAATATCATCCGCTGCTGGCGCAAAATGACCTTCGTGCCTTCACACGTGAGAACAACATTCAGCTCGAAGCATGGTCTCCGCTGATGCAGGGTGGTTTGCTTGACCATCCGGTATTAACGGAAATCGCAAGCCGCCACGGCAAGTCCGTTGCGCAAGTGATTCTGCGCTGGGATCTTCAGAACGGTGTCGTAACAATTCCGAAATCGATTAAAGAAGCTCGCATTATCGAGAACGGCAACGTATTTGATTTCGAGCTGTCAGCTGACGAGATCGCTCAAATTGATGCCTTGAATGAAGACAAACGCGTTGGTCCGGATCCGGACAACTTTGATTTCTAATAGTTGAGAAGTAGGGATTATCCCCAAGGCCAATGGCTTTGGGGATAATCCCTTTTTTCATGCGCCAGCGTGAGTCCTCCGCACCTACTTCTCCTCTGCATACCTGCATTTTGTCTTATTCACCATTTGCTCGTTTTCTCCACTTCGCACCTCTCGCCAACTATGTCCCCTCCCTGCCAGATCGCTTTCCTCAACGTGCTAACGAATCGTAGGATGCTTATTTGCCTCATTAAGGCTGCTTCTGAAATCTAACGAATCACAGTATCGTTATTCGGCAAAATCGGGCAATATTGAGCGCTTTTTCACGGAATAGCGTGTCTACGGTTCGTTAGAATTCCACGAGGCTATATTTGAGCGAAATAAGCATACTAGGGTTCGTTAGAAATGAGGAACATTGCGATCTTGAAGTTATATGTGGCTAATGCTTGAACTCGCCGCTATTTGCTTGCTTTTTAATTTATCAATTGATAAGATCTATTCAACAACTTTAATTTATCAAACGATAAATTAACTACTAAAGTATTTTTGACAGAAGGGAATCCAGCTATGGCACGAAGAAAAAAACAACCGCTCGACGAAGCAACCCGCTCCTTGATTATCAAAACAGCACATGACCTATTCATGGAGCATGGCTACCGATCGGTAACGACCCGCCAGATCGCCGAAGCCTGCGGCTTAACACAGCCAGCGATGTACCATTATTTTGCGGACAAAGAAGCGCTTTATACCGAGGTATTGCGTACCGTTACGGAAGAAACGAAAGCAGCAATGAATGAAATCATTACCGGAGACGGGACCGTGCGGGATCGATTAATCAAGCTTGTTGCCTACATCCTGCAATACATGCCCGATGATCTAAGCCAGATGGAAAGAGATATCCGCAATGAGCTTCGTCCGGAAACGCAGCAGCTTATTACAAAGTGGTGGCAGGAAAGCTATCTGCTGCCGATTGCTGCCTTGTTTGAAGAAGGGCAAAAAAACGGCAGTCTCCGGGACAGCAAGAGTTTTGGACTCGACCCGATTCCATCTGCTTTCTTCCTGCTTAGCGTCATTCAACGCAAACCGGGAGGCAGCAACAATCCTGTTCCAAAAGGCAGCGTCAGTCCAGTTCCGGTAGAGGCATTGGCTGCAAAGACGGTCGATATTCTACTATTCGGGCTCGCATCAGAAGAAGGTAGACAAGAGAGAAACTAATTTATAGCTTATAGGGAGATGAGAAAAGATGAATGGATTAAAACGGATCGCTGACGGTGTCAGCGGCAAACGCGGACGATGGATTACGCTTGTATTATGGATCGTAATCGTTGGTCTTGCGAATGCTTTCCTGCCGTCATCAAGTGATCATAAGGACGATGCCGCTGCCAATCTGGAAAGCAGCGCCCCGTCTGTTCAAGCCGATGCCTTGAATGAGCATAACGGGATTCCGGCTATTATCGCTTGGCACCGGTCCACGGGCCTGTCCGATGAGGATATCACGCAGATTCAAGCTTTATCTAAGAAGCTAGCCGATGAACCGCTGCCTTATCAGACGGAGCTGCCACCTCTTCATGAGATGCCGCTGCCAGCTCTGAAGGCCATGCTGTCTGAAGATGGTACAACGATGCTTCAAACGGTTGTTTTTGATAAAAATGCTTCATCTGATGACTTAAAGATCAGCTTGGAGCAGCTTGAGGGTGACGCGAACACCCTGTTTACAACTAAACCTTTTGATACGAGCTTAGAAGATGAAGGACTTGTCGGCCGCATCACCGGACCTGCCGGGATTGGCGTAGATGCAACCTCTTTGTTCAAAGGCGCTGACGTATCCCTGTTGATCGCAACAACTTTACTTGTCCTGATCATTCTATTATTAATCTACCGTTCTCCTATTCTTGCTCTTATCCCTCTTGTAGCCGTGGGCTTCGCATATGGCTTGACCGGACCGATTCTCGGCTGGATGGCCGACGAGGGCTGGATATCCTATGATTCACAAGGCTTATCCATTATGACGGTGCTGCTCTTCGGCGCAGGAACAGATTACTGCCTCTTCCTCATCGCTCGTTTCCGCAGTGTTTTAACAATGGAATCTGATAAAAAGAAGGCATTGCTCAAAGCGCTCAGCGACTCCGGCGGCGCGATTACGATGAGTGGCTTAACGGTCGTGATGTCGCTGCTCGCCCTGCTGCTGGCGCAATACGGTGCGATTCACCGCTTCGCCGTGCCGTTCAGCTTGTCGATTCTCATTATGATGATCGCGAGCGTTACACTTGTACCGGCTTTGCTCGCTATTCTCGGCCGTGCCTCGTTCTTCCCGTTTGTACCTCGTACACCGGAAATGCAGGCTGCCCGTGCCGCTCAGAAAAACAAGCCGCTTCCTGCGGCCAAAACAAAATCCAGCTTTGGTATGCGCTTAGGCGACGCGATTGTGAAGCGGCCAAAAACGATCGCGATCACAACGCTAATCGTGCTCGGTATAACGGCAGCTTTTGCGACTCAAATCAAATTCACGTATGATACTCTGTCCACTTTCCCAGAAGATATGCCATCACGTGAAGGGTTTACGTTGATTGGTGATCATTTCTCGGAGGGCAGCCTGGCGAAGGTTCAAGTACTGGTGCAGGCAGACGGAAAGGAGCTGCCGTTTGACCAGAAGTTTGGGAAATTAGTGAATATCAGCGATGTATCTGAACCTGTTCAGAATACGCGTGATGCCAATATTGTGTCCTATAATGTTGAGCTTGCGATGAACCCATACTCTATTGAAGCGTTGGATATGATTCCGACGATACGTGCTGCTGCTGAACAGACCCTTGAGGAAGCAGGCATCTCGGATGCCTCCGATAAAGTATGGATAGCAGGCGCTACGGCTGAACAGTATGATACACGTCAGGTGACTGGCGATGATGCTTATCGAATTATTCCTGTTATTATCGGGATGATCGCTCTGCTCCTGCTCGTCTACCTTCGTTCATTTGTAGCAATGCTTTACTTGATGGGAACGGTGCTTCTCTCCTACTTCAGTGCACTTGGAATCGGTTGGCTCGTTCTGCATTATTTCTTTGGCGCAGATGCCATTCAAGGCCTCATTCCGCTGTATGCCTTCGTCTTCCTCGTCGCACTGGGTGAGGACTACAACATCTTTATGGTGTCGAGCATCTGGAAGAAGAGCAAGTCGATGCCGCTTAACCAAGCAATTACCGAAGGCGTTGCGCAGACAGGCGGCGTTATCACTTCAGCCGGACTTATTCTGGCAGGCACCTTCGCCGTCCTTGCCACTTTGCCAATTCAAGTACTCGTTCAATTTGGCACGGTAACCGCAATCGGCGTCCTGCTTGATACCTTTATCGTCCGCTCCTTCCTCGTACCGGCCTTGACGGTATGGATCGGCAAACGGGTATTCTGGCCATCGAAGCAAGGAAGAATTGGAGAGGTTACGGAAAAGAATTAACTCGGCTAGCTCATTTCATGCATTTCCGGCCAAATCCGGGCGGTTTCCAACTCCTTAACGATGTGAAGCATCGTTAAGACGTCTCTACAGCTGCTTTTTAGAGTGCTTAACGATACCGCGTATCGTTAAGCAGGCTCATTTCACGCTTTTCCGACCAGTTCCGGCCGATTTTCAGTTCCTTAACGATGCGCGGCATCGTTAAGCGACCAACTTCACAGCTATTCAGCTAGCTTAACGATGTGCAGCATCGTTAAGCTAGCAATAAGCCCAAGCAAAAATAAGCTGTCCCCAATCGCAACCTGGGGACAGCTTATTTTATATAATTAAGTCGTTCCAAAAGTAACGCCCAGCTCGATCAGCCAGCGGCGATAGGCGACTGACAAGGTATCCGCCTTATGATTCAGCTCCAGCTGAAGATCAAGCGGCAGCAGCTCCGGCTTTTGCGTCTCGATAATCCAAGCATCCTGATCAAACACCGTATCCTGGAACTTGATAAACTGTTCATCCGGTACATCAAAGCCATAGTTGCGGGAGACTGACATATAGACGGTACACTCCTTCTCCGCGACAGGCAGGACAGTCAGCAGAATCCATAAGGTTTGCCCGGTTGCCGCATCCCGCTTGGACAAGCGCGCCGCGAGTGGACGGAACACTTCCTTCACGTATACATAAGTCGTTCCTTCCGCCATATCAGAACCGGAATGCGCGATCGGCTGGAAAATTGGAACATCACTGGTGTAGACGCGGTCTTTCTCTTTGAACACTTTAAAGTCTGGCAGCTCCGCATAATCGGGGTGGCCGAGCAGACCGCCGTGAACAAACATAAGATGGGCGAAGTCTGTAAAATTCTCAATCACTCGTGTTCCGGCTGCATGCACGGTATAAGGACCACATGGAAGCGGACGGTAATCAGCATTTTCGAATTCTTCAAAGTAAGGCAGGTCGCTCGTCGGCTCACCAATGCACACCCATACGAGTCCGTATTTCTCGACCGCATGATATTTCGTTGCTCTTGCCCTTGGAGGAATCTTGTCTGTCTTCGCCTGCGCCGGTATACATACACATGCACCGCTGCCGTCGTATTTCCAGCCGTGGTAAGGGCAGACCAGCGTTTCCCTTTCCACTCTGCCCTTCGACAGCATTGCACCGCGGTGCACACACAGGTCGCGAAGCGCATGCACACTGCCGCTTGCGGCACGGAAGACGGCTACCCGCTCACCAAGCACAATGACCGATACCGGTGCTTCCTTCAAATCTTTTGCAATATAGACCGGGTGCCATTCGCTTTCCAGTACGGTATCCCTCACTGTTTCCGTTAGCATATCAGCCACTCTCCCCTGGTATTGGATTGGATCTGCCTGCCTCTGACTATTCGGTGCTAATAACCTTCTCGCCGGATTTGAGCAACTCCACAACAGCATTAATCTTGTCCTTGATCTCTTGCGACAATTTATCTTCAAAGCCATGGAACGGAGCCAGATAGATCGCACCATCCTTCACGCCAAGTAGCTGTGATTCAGCCTTCATCTGTTTGTTCTTAATCCGCTCCACAACAACCTTCATCGCTTCCGGGTAGTCCTGGATTACACTTGTTACAACCGTGTCGGGGCCGCTGCTGTTCTGGTCCTGATTGGAGCCAATGGCGTAAACGCCTTTTTGCTGAGCTGCTTCAATTCCACCTAGCCCTGCTTGGTTTGCGTTCGTCATCACGACATCGGCGCCTTTCTCAATAAATGAAATCGCTGTTTCCTTCGCCTTCGCTACATCATTGTCGCTGCCCAGCATCGTGGTCAGTACATTAATAGAAGGAATCATTTCCTTCGCGCCAAGCTCAAAGCCTGCTACCGAGTTCGTAATTGGAGGAATCTCGGAGCCGCCAATCGCTGCTACCGTACCCGACTTCGACATCAAAGCTGCAATCGAGCCCATCAGATAGCCTTGTTCCTTATTGTTCAAGCTGAGCGAGGTCAGGTTAGGTTCTTGTGTGATCGTCGCGCTGTTCACGAGGAACCAAGTATCCGTGTAATCCGGTGCAATCTCCTTCATCACATCGCCGTACTCGAAGCCATGCCCGATAATAACGTCATAGCCGTCATCCGCATAACCACGAATAAATTCCGCTGCATCTGAAGTTCCAACCTTTTCGGAGTAAGCCGTTTCTGCACCAAGCTCCTCTTTTATCTTCATTAATCCTGCATAAGCCGTAGCATTCCATCCATTGTCATTAATAGGTCCCGGAGTTAAGAGAGCGACCTTCAGCGGCTTCTCTCCACTGCTGCTTTCACTGCCGGCATTACTGCTGCCCGCCGAATTTTTGCCGCCACAGGCTGTCACCACTACCATCACCAAGCAAATACACAGTACCGCTAATGATTTCCCGAACCTTCTCACTCTCATCCTAACCCCTCCAATTGGAATGATTTCTACCCTACCTCTATATGGCAAAAGAAGAATCCGGCCGGACACCTGCCATCAGCATACCGATGCGATCCAGATCCGCATTATCCCTATCCATCGTGTCAAGCAGCTCGCCCTTGTATAACACCGCGACTCGGTCAGACAAAGCCATAATTTCCTCCAGCTCCGTGGAGATGAGCAATATGGAGCAGCCCTGTTCCAGCGCCTCAAGGATCCGCTTATGCACATACTCCGCAGCCCCAACATCCATCCCGCGTGTAGGCTGCATGGCCACCAATACTTTGGGATTGAGCATCAGCTCGCGGGCAAGGATTACCTTCTGCTGATTGCCTCCCGACAGCCTTCCAACCGGAACAGAAGCCCCCGCTGTCTTAATGGAAAAGCTTCGGATCTGCTCCTCCGCGTTCTCCCGCATCTTCTTTCGGCTGATGATGCCGCCTTTACTGAACCGAGATTTACGATATTCCTTGGCAATCAGATTCTCCTCAATACTCATCTGCAGCATAAGTCCTTCCTTATGCCGGTCCTCAGGTATGTAGGCTACTCCCCGCTCCGTCATACTCCGCGGATACTGGCGCTGCAGCTCCTCCCCGTCCAGCACAATCGTGCCGGAGTCTTTGGCCCTCAGTCCAAACAACACTTCACTTAGCTCCCTCTGCCCGTTGCCATCAACACCAGCGATACCCAGAATCTCACCCTGCCGGATGCAAAATGAGATATTGTGCAGCACCGAAACACCATTCTCACGCGCATGAACACCTTCTACCTGTAGACGAACCGGTCCATCCAGGCTGGCAGCCCCACGCACCGGCGCCGCTACATCACGGCCAACCATCATCCGGGCTAGATCAGAGGTGAGCGTCCCCTCAAGGCTCTGCGTTCCGATCAGCTTACCAAGCCGAAGCACCGTCACTCTATCACAGATCTCCTGCACTTCCTGCAGCTTGTGGCTGATGAAGATGACCGTCTTTCCCTGCCCCTTCAACGTCCGAAGTACCTTGAACAAATCCTTCACCTCAGGAGGAGTCAGCACCGCTGTTGGTTCATCCAAAATAATAAACTCCGCTCCCCGAAACAGGGTCTTTATAATCTCGACCCGCTGCTGTTGCCCGACGGATAACTCACTTACCCGAAGCTCCGGGTTAACATTAAGTCCAAACCGGTCTGATAAGCTGCGAATCTCCGCACATGCCTGCTTGAACCGGAAGAAAGGACTGCGGCCTCGCTTCATGCCTAGCAGTACATTCTCTGCTACCGTTAAGGCAGGAATCAGCATAAAATGCTGATGCACCATCCCAATACCTGCGTTTACCGCCTGCCTTGGGGAGGTGAACTTTACCGGATGGCCTTTGAAAAGAATCTCTCCTTCATCCGGTGCAAGCATGCCCGAAAGCATATTCATGAGCGTGCTCTTGCCCGCTCCGTTCTCACCTAATATCGCGTGGATTTCTCCTTTTTGAATCGATAGATTTAATTGATCATTGGCAACAAAAGCACCAAATCGCTTAACCAGGTTTCGCGTTTCCAGAATAAGCTCCATCTTTTCACTCCTAACTGCTGCGGTCAGCGAGGCTTTTATAGGAAGCGGCGGTAGCCGCCGGCTGCTTGCTCTTGCCAGAGAACCAGGCGAGGGCAACCATCGTGAGTACATAAGGGAACATCAGCATGAACTGGTACGGAATTTTAATGCCAAACGTCTGAAAACGAAGCTGCAGCGCGTCCGCCCCGCCAAACAAGAGGGAGGCTCCCATCGTGCCAAGTGGCGTCCATTTACCGAAGATTACTGCAGACAGTGCAATAAATCCTCGTCCAGCCACCATATTTTCCGTGAACTGATTCAGAATACCAAGCGACAAGGAGCAGCCTGCAAGACCGGCCAGCATGCCTCCGATAACACAGCACATATACCTCGTACGATGGACACGAACACCAAGCGTATCAGCCGCCAGAGGATTCTCACCAACCGCCCTTACCTGCAGCCCCCAATTCGTTTTGTAGAAAATAAACGTCACAACCGGGATCAACAGATAAGAAGCATAGGACAGCACATTCTGGTCAAACAAGGCTTCACCAATATAGGGGATGTCCTTAAGCAGTGGAATCGGCAGGCTGGGAATGCCATTCACCTGCACCGCCTCTTGACCAAGTCCCAAAAGGCTTCTCCCGAATACGGTCGTGATGCCAAGGCCAAACAAGTTAAGTGCCGTTCCAATAACGACCTGATCTGCCCCTGTCGTAATGACAAGAAAACCAAACAACAGCCCAACGAGGCCGGTTATCACAATCGCAAGCAGCACTCCTGCACCTGCACTGCCCAGATAATAAGCACCAACCACGCCCGTTAATGCCCCGATGAGCACCATTCCTTCCATCCCGATATTCAGAATGCCGCTCCGTGACATGAACAGGATGCCGATTGCCGCAAGCAGCAGTGGAACAGATAAGCGAATGGCCGAAGCCAAATAACTGACGATGACCTCCTCGCTCATTTAGCTCCCCTCCCCATCATTTAGACTAAGTGTGACCTTAGACGGCGACGCCGCTTTCCGCTCTTTACCTCCAAGCCTCTCTAACAAGGAAGCAATAAGCCTTCTCTTCAGTCCGCCGAACCAATAGCGGTTACAGACAACAAGCACAATAATGGTTGCCTGAATGACATAGACGAGTGAAGTCGATGTGCCGGTCAGTCTCTGCATCGCATTCGCCCCGCTTCTTAGACCTCCGAACAACAAGGCCGAGCCAATATTGCCAAGCGGATGAGCTCCACCTACAAGTGCCACTGCAATACCGTCGTAGCCAAACCCCGGCGAGAAATTCTGGAACAGCCGGTTCTGCACACCTGCAATTTCTACATAACCCCCTACGCCGGCAATAGCACCACTTAACATCATCACAAGCAGCACATTACGGTTCACCGGAATACCCATCACCTTCGTCGCTTGTTTATTGAAGCCAACCGACCGGATCTCATAGCCCCATACCGTCCGGTTCAAGATGAAATACAAGACAAAAGCAAGAAAAACGGCGATCACAAATCCATAATGCAGACGGGAATCAAACAGCTTTGCAAGCAGCGCCGAATCTGGCAGTCTCGCAGTCTGAGGCAGCGTTCCGGAAGGGTCCTGCATCGGACCCGTCACCATGTAGCTGACAAGGTAGATACCCATATAGTTCAGCATGATCGTATTAATAATCTCGCTGGCTCCTCGGAAGATCTTGAGCGCCCCTGCGATGCCCGACCAGATCGCGCCGCCAACCGCCCCTGCTGCGATACAAAGCGGCAGATGAGCATAAGCCGGCAAACCCGGAATATAGAGAGCAGCCATCGTACCCGTAAGGGCACCGATGTAAATTTGACCTTCTGCCCCGATATTGAATAACCCGCAGCGATAAGCAAAGGTGTAACATAAGCCGGCGAATAAGAGTGGTGTCGCTTTGATCAGCGTTTCCCTGACGCTGTTCGCATCGCCGATGGCACCATCCCAGATGAGCCGGTAGGCTTCAAGCGGTGATACGCCTGCTGCCGCCATGACCAGTCCTCCAGCAAGCAGCGCGACAATAACCGCACCGGCATAGAAGCCAATCTCAACAACCGCTTTGATCCACTTCTCCATCGATTCATTACTGCCTCTTGCTTCCTTCATGTATGACCAGCCTCCGCCCTCTTTATTGAACGATGCCAAATACGGGAAACGCTGCGCTCAGCTTTCGCCTTAACGAGTCTACTCTTGCCTGCGCCCTGCGAATAATCTCCTCTTCATCTACCAGAACGCATTTCCCGCGATGAACAACCAGCTCGCCGTTCACGAATACGGAGTCCACGTCATTGCCATTGGCGTTATACACAATCGCCGAGCTAACGCGGTGGATTGGTGCAATATGCGCTTTCTGCAATTCGATAATTACAATATCTGCCTTCTTGCCTGGTTCGAGGCTTCCCAGATCTTGCTCCCTCCCGACTGCCTTGGCCCCATTACGAGTAGCCATCTCAAGCACCTGCATCGGCGGCAGCAAAGTTGAATCCAGCTGATCCACCTTGTGCAGACAAGCTGTAAACTTGAGCACCTCCAAATTATCCTGGCAGTTGTTGCTTCCCGGACCGTCAGTACCAAGTGCGACATTAATGCCTCTATCCAGCATCTCGGGAACACGCGCCACCCCGGAAGCCAGATACATATTGGAGACTGGGCAATGAATAACTGTTGCATCATGCTTCTGAAGAAGATCCAGCTCTGCGTCATTCAGCCAGATGCCATGCACGACCTGCGTATGCCGGCCAAGCATGCCAACCGCTTCAACCAGTTCAAGATTACGAAGGCCAAAACGTTCCATTGTATTGTCAATCTGATCCTTCGTTTCCGCGACATGAATGTGGGTGATGAGTCCATTCCGCTCGCTGTATTTGGCCGCCTGCTTCAAGAACTCTTCCGAGCAGCCATACAAATTAAGGGGACCCATTGCAATCGCGATCCGGCCATCAGCGGCTCCTTGCCAGTGATCCAGAAGCTTATCCGTGTTATTGAAAATATCCTCTATAGACTCTCTGAGACGAGGCTCATAGCTAAGATCAACGCCACCTCTTGCCATATGCCCCCGAATACCCGACTCCTCCATCGCTCTGAGAACACCATGATCATTGCCGGAGTGAGTGTGAACGTAATGATGATCCATGATATAAGTCGCACCGGATTTCAAATTCTCGATACAGCCAATCATCGCAGCGAGATAGAAATCCTCTTCCTCCATTGCGAGGGACGCCGGCCATATGATCTGCCGCAGCCACTGCGAGAGAGGCAAGTCATCAGATACTCCTCGAATAAAAGTCTGAAACAAATGAGTGTGTCCGTTCACAAGACCAGGAATGATCGCTTTACCCGCTGCATCAATGACGCAATCAACCTGCCTTAGCAGCGCATCTTTCGAGCCGTCTGACGGCCACTCTCCAACCTCTTGAATGTGGTCCCCCTCCAGAAGAACATAACCATTCGGGATCACCTGCATCTCATCATTCATCGTCATGACAGTACCGTTACGAATCAGTTGTCTTTTCATGCCCATCACACCCTCATGTAAGTTGAATGACTTGGTATTCGAAGTATTCGTAACCATTTTGGTGCTTATCGGTTTCGATTTCGATTTTTATGTAATGTTTTATGACATTAGTATAAGAGAGGCTCTAGGGAGCGTCAACCATATCGTAACCTGATTTGGGCTTTTTTGGCCTAATTGATAATCGTCTATAGACCATTATGGTTACTAGTGTTATATTAAGTGACATAAAATCCATCAAAATCGAAACCAATACTTAACATGTAACTAGCACAAAGTTCCGTAACGTGAAATTTCGCAAAAATAGACCGTTGAAGGAGAGATCCTATGCATTTGCCTCATATGGACGAGACGGATCAGGAGATTATTCGACTGCTGCACGACAATGGACGGATGTCCTATGCCAAGATCGGCGAGCATCTGAATTTATCGAGGGTGGCTATTCAGAAGCGTGTGGACGGGATGGTCGATAACGGCATTATCGAGAATTTCACCGTACGACTGAACACTACCCGGCTAGGCAAAACGATCTCCGCGTTCTTCGAGGTTGAGGTAGAGCCGCGATTCGTTGAGCAGGCCGGCGCTCTGCTATCCGATGAGCCTGAGGTGATCAGCATCTACCAGATGACCGGACCCAGCTCCCTGCATATGCATGCCCTGCTGAAGGATGAGCAATCACTGGAGCATTTCTTATTCAAGAAGATTTATGTGCTGGAGGGCATCGTCAACGTCAACACGCATATGGTCATCAAACGGTTCAAGCAAGGCACTGGGTTAGAGCTATAACAGGCATAAAAAAAGCCTTAGCCCCGGAAATCCGGAGGCTAAGGCTTTTTGTTATTTTTTCAAATGGTAAGGCACGGTTGTAATCACGACATCCTTGCGGTAAAGAAGCTGGGTACGGAGCATTAAGCTCGTTTGGTTATGCAAAATGTTCTGCCAGCCCTTCTTCGGAATAAACTGCGGAATAATGACCGTTACCTGGTAATGGTTCTCGCTGGCCTTGCGCTGCACCGTATCAATAAACTTGAAGAGTGGACTCGTTATCGAACGATAGGGCGAATGCAGCGTCACCAGTCTGACGTCCGGCTGGAATTTCTTCCACTTCTCCTCGAAGATCGTCTCATCCTCTTTCTCGAACGGGACGTATACAGCAATAATCTGCTCTGCCTTCAAGGACTTCGCATATAGAATGGAGTGCTCCACGACATGCGTTATACCAGCCACCGGTAATATCATAACATTGCCTTCAATGGGGACTACAGGCTCGCAGGTCGCCAGTCGCAGCTGTTCGCCAACAGCCTCGTAATGCTTCTTAATCCGGTGGAAGACGAAGATAATCAATGGCAGGAAAATCAGAATCGACCATACCTGCTCGAACTTGGTCAAGAAGAACATCATCGATACGATAAAGCTAATCAGTGCACCAATCGAGTTAATAATAAACTTGGGAACCCAGCCTTTTGGCCGCTGACGGATCCATTTCACCAACATACCCGTCTGCGACAAGGTGAACGGTACGAATACACCAACCGCATACAGTGGAATCAAGTGCTCCGTCTTTCCTTGGAAAGCTATAATCAGAATGATAGACAAGATACCAAGGCTGATAATACCGTTCGAATAACCAAGACGGTCACCGCGGACCGTAAACATTCGCGGAATGAACTTATCCTTCGCGAGGTTAACCGCAAGCAGCGGGAACGCCGAGTAGCCGGTATTCGCTGCCAGAATCAAGATCAAGGCCGTTGTGCCTTGGATAAAATAATACATAACGCCGCGTCCAAATATACTCTCTGCAATTTGCGAGGTAACCGTCACATCTTCCCTTGGTGCAACACCGTAGTAGTAAGCAAGGAAGACGATGCCAGCGAACAGAACTGACAGCAGCGCGCCCATGGCCAGCAAGGTTTTCGCAGCGTTGTTTGGCGCTGGATCCTTGAAGTTAGGAATCGCATTCGAGATCGCTTCCACCCCAGTCAAGGCCGAGCTGCCCGAAGCAAAGGCCCGAAGCAGCAGGAACAAGCTGATGCCCGCTACCGGTGTGCCAAGGGATGTATGCAGCTCAGGTGATACATCACCTGAAGCGATTTTATATACACCGACGCCAATCATAATGAAAATCGCCAGTACGAATAAATAAACAGGATATGCGAGGATCGATGCCGATTCGGTCACGCCCCGCAGGTTCAATATGGTGATACAAAGGACGAAAAATACGGCGATCAACACGGTATGGGTATGCAGGCTTGGAAATGCTGAAGTAATCGCATCCGTACCCGCCGATACACTTACTGCTACCGTCAGAATATAATCGACCAGCAAGGAGCCGCCCGATATCAGCCCTGGGAATACCCCGAGATTTTCCTTCGACACCACATAGGCTCCGCCGCCATGCGGATAAGCAAATATAATTTGCCGGTAAGACAAAATAAGTGCCGTTAATAAGACAAGCACCCCGATACCAATCGGAATGGAATACCAAAACGCCGCAGCGCTCACGGTCATCAAGACTAACAAAATTTGCTCAGGACCGTAAGCAACGGACGATAAAGCATCCGAAGACAGGATCGCAAGCGCTTTTGTCTTAATGAGTTTCTGTTCCCCTAATTCCGTGGACTTTAAGGGACGCCCGATCAGTAATCTTTTGATAAGAGTAAACACACAGGTCACCGCCAACAATGAAGTTAAACAACATACGCTTGGATACTCGGGCTACTCATCACTTGTCAGTGCTAATGTAACCATGTTTGCTTTTTTTTACACGAAAAAAAGACCGCAGAGTATCCTCCCGCGGTCATAAAAAACCGAAGTTCACCCTCTCTATCAACGCTTACAAGGTTAGCTGACGGATTCGGGCGTCTAGAGAATCGCCCTACAGCTCTCTGCCTGAACGGCAGCTATGCTGATTCACCCCGGCGGTAACTATAATGGCAGTTATCGCAATTGGTTCCCCTGCTTTCCGACTACTTCGGAAACTCAGCGAATATGAACATATGAAGTTGCTAATTGATCATAGTCCTCTCTCCCTTATCTGTAAACAGCGATAATATTTCAAATAAACGCAGAAATCAGGCTTTAACCGTCATGAATGCGGATACATTCTTGAATCGCTTGCAGAATGTCCTAAAAAGCCAGCCATGCTTTCTTTTACCTTGTTCCAAGGAGATAATTCCCTTAATAAGGGAGCAGATCTGCTATTGTGCAGGAGACATGATCCTACAGGGTCATTAAGCAACTAAAAAGAACGAACCAGCCATCCGGCTGATTCGTTCTTTTTTCGAAAAAACTTTTATTTCACAAACCGGAAAGCCT
This sequence comes from Paenibacillus sp. YAF4_2, assembly GCF_052113225.1. Lineage (NCBI taxonomy): Bacteria > Bacillati > Bacillota > Bacilli > Caryophanales > Paenibacillaceae > Paenibacillus > Paenibacillus sp. YAF4_2. Next base: position 143,003 of record NZ_JBFRCT010000005.1, on the reverse strand, counting down.
TTGCTTCCAGATCGCGGCTGTTAGGACCAACAAAGACATGGAATTCGCCAGCATCACTCTTCAGCTGCAGATCCGTGTGGTAATAACAAAGCTGCTCTTCGTTAATTGAGAATGTTACCTTCACCGTCTCACCAGGCTGCAATTGCAGCTTACGGAAGCCCTTCAGCTCCTTAAGTGGACGTACAACCTCACCAGCAATATCACGCACATACAGCTGAACAACCTCTTCCCCGGCAACCGAGCCTGTATTACTTACCTCAACCGATACTTGAAGTGTGTCTTCAGCATGCAGTTCGTCTGTCGACAGACTCACTTCACCGTACGTGAAGCTTGTATAGCTGAGGCCGTAGCCAAACGGCAGAAGAGGCGCATTTGGCATGTCCAGATACTTCGAAACATAACGCTCATTCGCATTCTGCGGGGTGAGCGGACGACCCGTATTGTAGTTGTTATAGTAAATAGGTACTTGACCAACCGAGTAAGGGAATGACATCGTCAGACGTCCCGATGGATTCACATCACCGAACAGGACGTCTGCGATTGCATTGCCGCCTTCCGTACCAGGGAACCAAGCTTCAAGAAGTGCATCCACCTCCTCGATAACGCCATGCAGATCCAGCGGTCTGCCGTTGAACAGTACAACAACCATCGGCTTGCCAAGCGGCTTCAGCTTCTGGATCAGCTTCAGTTGAGCCTGCGGCAGACGGATATCGCCGCGGCTTCCCGCTTCCCCGCTCATCTCAGAGCTTTCGCCAAGTGCCAGGATGATGATGTCAGCATCGGCTGCGACGTTGACTGCTTCCTGGAGCTGCTCTTCCGAACCAGAATCGATGTCGCAGCCTTTGGCTGTGGCAATCAGATCGGTACGTGCGGATAAACCAGCATGAAGCTGAACCGCTTCCTCCTGCTTACCCCAAATCGACCAAGGTCCAAGAATATCGCCGCTCTCAGCGAAAGGCCCGATGAGCGCCAGCTTTTGCCCGCTGCGTAGCGGCAGAGCCTGCTCATTCTTCAGCAGGACACATGATTTCGCCGCAATCTCGCGTGCAGCAGCACGATGCTCATCGCAGAGCAGCACTTCTTTTTCCCGTTCTTCACTAGCTGCGCGGTAAGGGTTCTCGAAGAGACCCAACTTGTCCTTCAGCTTCAGGACACGAAGGACACACTCATCGATAAGCGAGATGTCAACTTTCCCCGCTTCCACGAGCTCCTTCAGATGATTCGCGTAGTTAGACGTCATCATTTCCATATCAACGCCAGCTTCAATCGCCTTCTGTGCAGCCTCCGCCCCGTCTGCGGCAACACCATGAGGGATCATCTCACTCACTGCACCCCAGTCAGAGATGAGCATGCCGTCAAAACCCCACTCATCACGAAGCAGATTACGCATCAGCCATTTGTTGCCGGTCGCCGGAATGCCATCCACCGTATTAAAAGCCGTCATAACCATCTCGCAGCCTTCATCAAGCGCAGCTTTGTATGCTGGCAGATAAGACTCACGGAGCTGTCTTTCCGACATGTTCACCGTGTTGTAATCACGCCCGCCTTCGGCAGCACCGTAGGCTGCAAAGTGCTTCACGCAAGCAGCTACCCGGTCCATATCACCAGTGAGATCCTCCCCTTGGAAGCCACGGACGAATGCCCGTGCATATTCGCTGTTGAGGAACGGATCTTCACCCGTCGACTCCATCACGCGGCCCCAGCGTGGATCGCGAACCAAGTCCACCATCGGCGCGAACGTCACATGAATGCCGGTGACGGCTGATTCTTTTGCCGCGATAGCAGCACTGCGTTCTGCCAGCTCCATATCCCAAGTGCTCGCAATCGCCAGCGTAACTGGGAAAATCGTGCGGTAGCCATGGATTATGTCCGCCATTAACAGAAGTGGAATACCAAGTCGGCTGTTCTCCATATATTTTTTCTGCAGGGCAATCGTTTCTTTGGCACCAACGGCGCTAAGCACGGAGCCAACATTATTCACCATGCTCTCCGTTACACCCATCCAAGCCAGCGGGCCTGTCAGATTGGCATCATCTTCACTTAAAAAATTCGGGGTCAGCTGCATCAATTGAAAAATCTTTTCTTCCAGCGTCATTTGCTCGAGTAGTGCCGTAATCTTAGTCACGCGGATACCCTCCAATAGGATCATTTCTGCTTCTTTCACCATTATATCGATTGCCAATATCGAGCAACATAGCGATTGTTGCCGAAAACATCAACAATCTGGCTGCATGCAACAACTATTGACAAATAGGGCAATTTACAACTACCCTTTGGTAATGCCTTGCTCCATGCAGAATGACAACCAGACAGGAGTAATATTATGATTAAATCCGTTACAAAAGAGGATGAAAAAAGAAGCCGCTTGCCCGAAATTCAGCTTGTCCGCGCGCTTCTAATTATCGCCGTCATTATGATTCACTCGACTTCCTTTGCCACTTTGAATATGAAGGAATCAGACTATTATTTCATATATCATTTCTTGAATATATCGATGTCTTTTGCAACACCGGCATTCGTATTTTTAAGCAGCTTTGTTCTGTTCTACAGCTATTATCCGCGTCCACTCAATGGTGCGCTCATCAGCCGTTTTTATCGAAAAAGAATCACCTACGTCATCATCCCTTATGTGCTGTTCTCGATCATTTATTTTGTCTTGTATTACAATGCCTACACACCAAATATGCCTACAGACGAGACCATCCGAAGCTTTCTAATCAAGCTGGCAACCGGTAAAGCTTATACGCATCTGTATTACGTCTTTATTATGGCTCAGCTGTATGTTTTGTTCCCGTTGCTGCTGTTTGTGTTTCGGCGTTTCCCTAGGCTGATTAAGTGGGCTGTCCCCTTGGGGCTCGTTATCCAGCTTGCCTTCTTTACATGGAATGAGCAATATCTGCATCTGACCAATCTGATGAGCTGGGCACCTTCGTATGCCATGCAATATATGCTCGGGGCTATACTGGGCATCTACTATCCGCAGCTGCGCGGATGGCTTCAATGGTCGAAGGAAGGGGCCACACCTGAGCGTGTATCCGTATGGCTGGCTTCTTTTGGCGTATGGCTCGGCAGCCTGATCGCAATGCTCATCATTTTCTACGATATCCGGATGAACGGGACTATCTATTCGCCGCTCATGCTTGATGTACTGAAAATGTTCTATTCGATCACCAGCGCCATCATGCTGCTGCATATTGCACCAAGCTTGCATCGATTCCTGCCGAAAAAGGAGCTCCGTATCTTTGATTCGATCGCGGTATTTTCGTTTGGCATCTATCTGATCCATCCACTACTGCTGTTCTACTATCGGAAGTTCCCGCCTGAGAGCGGCATCTCCGTGTATTATCATCTGTGGTATGCCGCAGGCTTCTGCCTTGCGCTTGGCGTCAGTTGGCTGATTGTGGCTGGGGCTGCACGTTTCATGCCGGGGGCGGCTTTGTTGTTTGGGGAGTTGCCGCGGCGGGCTGGGCGATAGGGTTTGCTCGGGGATAGCTGCTTCGCTGCGCAAGAGACATACTCTTTCGATCGCTGTTGTGCCCTGGATTTCTTTGAATTTTACCGCTTCGGCGGTAGAAATCCAGGGCACAAAGGCGAGCGCTCCGCTTCTCAAGAGCATGTCTCTTGCTCCGCTTCGCCCCCCCTCACTCGCGGCCAAGCACCGCTTCAAAAACCCAAGACAAAAAGCCTTTATTTAATACAGTTAAATATCGCTTTCGCACGATCCGCTCAAGCTACTTCACTTCAACATCTGCAATCACCAATACCCTATACCACACCCTACCTGCCACCTTCAATGGAGGCCCATCTACACTGGAATTTGTACAACATAAATCCCTCTATCACGTTGTTCGCGCGAACTAGACTGTATTTTATACAGGATATATGCTGGTGGAAGCTTCATCTGAGCATCCACGCATCAATTACGCTGGATAAAATACAACATAGCTCCGACGCTGCAGACCTTCAGGTAAATACACTGCACAAAATACAACATCGACCACCGCTCCGCCCTCCAGTTGACCACCTTCCTACCTCAGTTTCTTTCTCCCCGCTCTGCTACTTCCTTCATCAGTTAAATCCTATCGTATTAACAATTAAGCTCCCTATTTTTACTCCCACCATCATGTCCACTATCCACTTCAACCAGAACTGCCTTATTGCTGGAACAAGCGCCCTATTGTATGATCTTGGTGGTTATTGTATTAATACACCAATTTCTAGAGGAGATGTGTTTATGAGTGATGCTGCAGTTACAGCCAATTTATCGGGTTCATCTATCGTTTTATTGGTTAATGATATACATACGGCTTCTGAGTTCTATAGGAATTTGGGATTTTCTTATGAAGAGATTGGTGGACATGTCCATGTATCAAGAGGTAACGTTACTTTTATTTTGCACCCTTCCCTAAACAAAGAGGATGTAAGACCCTCATCTGCAGCAGCTGGCGGCTTATACTTTGATGTATTTGCGTATACGGATGCCGTCGATCTGCTCGTGGAAGAGTGCCGAGCCAAAGCCGTAGAAATCGTTAATGGGCCCCATTATTCGGACCATTGGAGCGAGTTCACGATGAAAGATGCTGACGGTTACCGTATTGCTTTTGGCGGCAGTATAAGCACAAAGTCGGAATAATAATTAACCTTGAAACTTTTTCAGCTCCTCTTCCGTCTACTTGGTGTCTTCATTCTTCGAACATACCTTAGGAGGCCACTCGCCATGAAAAAACCATTCAAAATGCTTACAATTGCTGTAGCAGGATCTTGCCTGCTCGCATTTACTCCTGCACTTGCTATGGCGCAGGAAACAACAGTCGCACCTATCGTTGCTACATCCGGACCGATTACAGCTGTCCCAATCAGTGCAACGCTTCCAGATACACAAGCCGTTAAAGTTACATCAAATGTTATTGAGGAAACGTCCGAGCTGCTTACCGTGAAAATTTCCGTACCTGTTATAAGCGGTATGCTGGATACCTCCTATCAAGATAAACTCAATACCGCTATTAAAGAGAACGCAACCAAGGAAATCGACCGGCTGAAAGCTCTGGCTGCCGAGGACAAGAAGGCTGCGGAAGAAAATGATTATCCATTCCATGCCTATGAATTGAACGTATCCTATGAGCTCAAAGCTGATGGCAGCTCATCCGCTAATGGCATTCTTTCGTTTACCGTTGCTACCTACGAGTATACTGGTGGTGCTCATGGCGGCACTGGCGTGGAAGGCTTCAATATCTTAAATGGTAAGGAAGCTTCCAAGCTTACGCTTGAGCAAGCGCTTGGCGAAGGTGGTATTGCAGCTGCAAACAACGCGGTCCGTTATACCATCAACAAAAATCCAGAGAACTTCTTCTGGAATGCAATCACAACCTTCAAAATTGATGCCAATCATACTTACTTCATAGACGGTAAAGGAATCGTCAACCTGGTCTTCCAACAATACGAAATCGCACCTTATGCCGGAGGGATCATCAACATTCCGGTAGACGAAACAACAACGACAGGTCCTTCCCTTACCTTGTCCAACAAAGAACTGACTGCTGGCCCGAATAACACGCAACTCGTCCCACTACGTAAAACAGCTGAAGCCCTTGGGTACAAAGTAACCTGGAGCAATAAGTCGCAAAGTGCAGAAGTGTCCCGTGATGCACAATGGACATCCGTTACAGCCGGCAAGAACAGCTACTTTATTAACAAAATGGCTCCAATTAAATTAGGCACCGCACCAAGCCTGATCAAAGGCTCCTTGTACGTGCCGATTACGTTCTTCGGCGACATTCTTAAGCTTCAGGTAAATGCAAATTCGGCAGACGGCTCTGTTGTCGTTCGCGGATAGCTCAAATTCAAAATCGTTTAAGACCCTTAAGAGACCTTAAACACTACATTTCTCCCTTCATAGAGCAAGTTAAAGACCCTTAGGGACCTTAACTTCTCGAATATAGCCAAATATGCTCGGTTTCCCGACGTTCAAAAAAGCACTTAAGATCCTTTAAGGACCTTAAGTGCTTTGTTTTTGCCTTCGCACAGGAAGATAAGGCCCCTTGGGGACCTTATCTTCTCAAAAATAGCCTTGTCTGATCGATTTTCTATGAACCTAATCGGACAACGACAACCCCAACCGAGAAACTACACTCGGTTGGGGTTGCGTTTAATATAACTCGTTAAACAACATATGAAGCACTTTTGCCGCCTCTGCGCGAGTCAGGTTGTTCTGAGGAGTCAGGTTACCGTTGCTGCCGTTAATGATGCCCGACGCAATCAGCTTCGCGACGCTCGGCTTTGCGTAACCCGCTACCTTACCTGCATCCTTGAAGCCTGACAGGGATGCGGACTCCTTAAGAGGATGACCAGCCGCTGTGAAAGCACGATCCAGCAGCACCATCATATCCTGACGCGAAATGGATGCGCTTGGATTAAACTTGCCGTCGCCGGAACCACTCGCAAGACCAAGCGCCTGCGCAGTCATCACCGACTCATAGTAATAAGCTTTGGACGTTACGTCCTTGAAGCCAGCTCCTGCCGACTCTGCTTGCTTGCCAAGTACACCAACAAGAAGCTTCGTAAAGTCCGCTCTCGTAATATTGGCATTCGGGGAGAACGTATTTGCTGTAGTGCCGTTAATGATTCCGCGAATCGCCAGTGCTTCAATATCCTGACGTGCCCACGAAGATGTCGTATCCGTAAAAGTCTTGCTCTGGTTCACAATCGTATACAAACTGAAATGTGTTGTGGAGAAGCTCATCACGCCATCCTCCATGTGGAAACGTCCCGTTGGCACAATATGCAGCTGTCCGTTTCCATCAATATAGGCAGCAACAATCAGATCCGCCGCGATCTTCTCTGTAGGAGACAAGGTAAATGGAACACTTACCTGTACAGGAGCTTGCTCATTGCTCCACTCGATTGCCTTGCCATCCAGCTCAAAATGCAGCTCCAGCACTGGACGAATGCCTACCTGCTGCTGAACAGCAGCCGATAAGGAGGTCGGATCAACTTGTTTCACATGAAGGGTCAAGCTTTGAGCCGCGCCAAGCTGGCCGGCAGGAATGACATGATCCGGAATCGTCACCGTTCCAAACGGTGTGCTGATCTGAACTTCACGTTTCTCGTCTGCATTCAGCAGCGAGTAAGGCAGCTGATACGCAATTTCCTTCGCATCACCAATCTCCGAGCTTGTAACCTCGAACTTAATCGTCTTCACATTCTGGCTATTCGTAGTTGCCTTCTCCAAAGCTTCAAGGGCTGCTACATTGTCAATGACTTGGGAGTACAGATCAGTTGATTGGTCTCCCGAATTATCTGTATTGCCCGGCCCAGGCGTACCGCTGCCAGGTGTCGAATCGCTTGCCGAACGCGTAATTTGCAAGGTTTGGTTTGGAGTGAGGGCTTCACTTGTCGCCCCTCCTGTGCCATTCAGCCTGGTGAGACTTGTCTCAGCCAGTGTAACAGTAGAAGCCGTGTTGTCCGTATATTCAAAAGTTAGCGTACATGCCGTAAAGCTGCCTGTAAAATGATTCGTTGTATCAAAGAAACCAAAATAACTGATACCGTCTTTTTCCTTAATGGATACTTTGGATGCGTTGCCGATTGCCTGCGAATAGGTAACCAATTTCAGCTTCACATGGCTGTCCGTCTTGATGCCAAATTCAGCACTGCTGAAGGGAGATTGCGAGCTTAACACAAGATCGACCGAGAAGGAGGAGGCATTCTTGCCGACTTCAATGGCTTGCTTCGAGAATTGAGCGGTAGAAGATTCAGCCGCAAAGGCGCTAATCGGGAGAATCAGACAGCAGATGATTAGAAGACCTGCTAACAATTTCATTTTCATCATCATGAACTCCTCATGGTTTATAAAATACAGGAAAAGGCGGGTTAACGCCCTTCCCTGCTGTGGATCAAGATTCTTATTTGCCTTGGAAAATATGAAGAATGATAATCGTAAAGTCCGTTAAATCAACCTTGCCGTCAAAGTTTACGTCTGCAAGCTTTGCTTGCGACCAGTCCGTGTCCGTCGAGGCTGCACGGTAATGGTCAACCGCAACTGACAAGTCTGCGGAAGTCAACGTTCCATCTTTGTACAGGTCAGTAATGTCTTTGTAGGAACGGATCAGTATGGAGGATGGCTCGTTGCTGAAAATAGCCGAGAAATCATAGTTCTCCGAGCTGCTGTTCACCACCACATTATCGAGCTGAACGTCCGCTTGAATGTTATCGACATTTGGATTAATCGGCTTGAAGGTCAGCTTGATCAGATCCGTGAAATCGGAAAGTGTAAGCGGCTGCTCTTGGAAGCCTGCGATAATCCTTACAGTACCAGGCACGGCTTCATTCGCCTGCAGGAAACCATTGGTTTCATCCAGAAGCTGCGCACCGGTTTTCGCATCGAAAGTGAACTTAGTCGCATCGTATTTGAACGTCACGTCAACTGTATTCACATTATTTAATTTGCCAGCCGCCAGATAGAAATCCACCTGTGGGCTTTCTTCGCGAATAACCGTATCCGTCTTCGCGTAAATCTTCACCATCTTACCGACTTTTACGTCGAATTGTGCAGTGTAAGGAACCCCTACAACCGTGTACGTTACAGTAACATGCTTTGTGCCTTCTGTTACCGAATCAAAACCTGTGATCGTTACATCATTCAGCGACAGTGGTGTTTTCGAACCGTCAAGGTTGATCTTGCTTACAGCAAGTCCAGTTGTGTCAAGCAGCTCGCCTAATGCGTAGTTCTTTTTCGTTGGAGCTGTTACATCAAGACCTGTCATGTCCGTATGCACCATTGTGTACGTATCGACTTTTGCCATCGTATCAGTGCGGTATGTGTCTACTGAAATCGTGTTGTGGTCGATGTTGATCATCGAGAAGGTAGGAACTTTCAGCTGGCTTTTCACATCGGAGTAGTAATCATTAAGCGTTGTTTTCAGATCATAATATTTACTGCCGGAAGCGGAGTTCGCTGTCAGGTACATAATGCCTTTCGGGTTAGCGAATACGCCATTATCCATCGATTGTCCCTTAAGCGCTTGGTCACCTTCCATTTGGTACGTTTTCACGTAGGAATGGTCATGGCCCATGAATACAAGGTCGATGTCCAGCTTATCGAATACGGGGAACAACACTTTACGCAGGTTCAAAATTTCTGTATCCGTCGCATGGGATGCTGCGCTGTAGATGGAGTGGTGGAACGTTACGATTTTCCATCTTGCATTCGGGTTCGCATCAATGGCATCTTTCATAAACTGTTCATGCGATGCGCTGTTCGAGGAGTTGGAGTTAAGGACCATGAACAAAGTCTCGCCATACGTATAGTAATAGTCACCGCCGGCAACCGTTGTACCGTATGCCGTCGATTCATTCGGCTGGTTGTAGTGATACTGGTAGTTTACTGCACCATCATGGTTGCCGACAACTGTTGCAACCGGCAGAGTACGCAGCTGCGTTGGTTCCAAGAATTTGGTATACTCTGCTTCGCTGGATGCCGTGTTCACTTGGTCACCAGCAGACATAATGTAGCTCATATCCGGGAACATTTGACTGGCTTTGTTCAGGGTATTCGCCCAGCCTGCTCCATCCGTCGTCGCATTACCACCTGCACCAATCTGCGGGTCACCTACGAACATCACGCTGAAATCATGGGAGTCCTTTGTGCTGAAGTTATATGCCTGGCTCCAGTGCTCGTCCAAGCCGTCACCTACGCGGTATACATAATCCGTCGACTCACTCAGCCCTGTTACCGTTACTTTGTTGGAATAAAAGCCTGCTACCGCAGCCTTCGCCGCTCCGTTGAACGAAGCTGCCGTTGCTGCCGGGAATACACCGTCTACAACATCTGTCTGCTTCGCGATCTGAACAACCGTACCCACTGGCAGCGATGCTGCCGAGTACCAAGTCAGGTTCACCTGCGACTCATCAGCCCCCGGATTAAGCAAAATGTTGCTCACCGAATAAGGATCTACTGCTTGTGTCGTCATCCCTGTGTCCGGCTCATCCGCTGCATGAACCAGCGACGCAGCAAGCGACGTTGCCAGGACGGTTGCCACAAGTACGGAATACATTCCTTTGCGCACGCCTTTGTGTTGCTTCAAAACGTTAAACAATGTAATACCCTCCCACTTTTTGATTGCCCTCAGCCCTAGAGCTTGTCTAATGAGGCATCTACCAAACCTTAAGGGTATTATGTAATGGCAATATTATCTTGGTAGTGAAGTATTTGTAAAAAGATGTAAGAAATTAATGAAAACTATATAATCTCTATTCATTTACGGCATTAAAGGAACGCTCTTTGGATCAGCCAGATCAGGCCAAACACCGAGATCGCAGCTGACATCGCCGGCATTGTCCACCTTATGCGACGGGCGTAATGAATAACCGGATACATAAGCAGTACGATTATCAACTGCCCGAATTCAATACCCACGTTAAAGGTCAGAAGCGACGCTGCCAGTTGGCCGCCGTCCAGTCTCATCTCCGACAAAGTAGCTGCAAAACCGCATCCATGAATAAGACCAAAGCCAAAAGCAAGGAACATATTATGCTTGCTCGCATTTTTGTTCAAAATGCTATTCAGTGCCACATAGATAATACTTAACGCAATAACCGATTCTACGAGCTTTCCTGGCAGATTAATGACCCCAAAGCCAGCGAGCAGGAGCGTTACCGTATGTGCAGCTGTGAAAGCTGTGACTACAGTAAGGATCTGCTTGATGGAACGTGCGCCAATCAAAAGACTAAGCACGAACAGAATGTGGTCATAACCCGTAATCAGATGCTCAATTCCAAGAACAAAAAACTGCTTCACGGCACGGAACAGACTAATCTTGCCCAGCTCCACTTCCCGGTTGTCAAAGTTCAAAGCATAGCTTTGCTTATCACTGCCATCCTGCTTAAGAGCCATCGTGACATAGTTGATATGCCACTGGTCTACATCATCGTAGATCGGCTGATAATCCAGGACAAAATGTTCCGGCTTGGAGGATACATCAAACCTAAGCTTCGCTTCCGCATAAGGCTGATCACGCGCTTCCGTAACTTCAAGCGCCAGAAGCGCTCCATCAAGCGGCAGGCTGTCTGCATAAAGGCGGATCTTATCAAGCAGATAGGACTCTACATCCGACTTATGCTCCGTGACAAACTTCTGCAAGATCTCTTGGGAAAAGTCACCTACATCCGGATCATTCGGCGCTGTTGCCAAGCGCAGATCATACATATCAATTCGTAAATCATACGCGATCGATCCATCCTCCATCTGAATGTCGGAATAGGCAACACTATTGCCGCTGTGGGCCGATGCGGAAGTACCGTGGCCAAGCATGGCGATGAGCGTCAATATTGCGAGCATACTTGAAGCAAATAGCTGGCGAATCCACTTGTGATTCATCGAAACAACCTCCAGTACATGACTAATCTTTGTCCTATCGTAAAGCTCAATTGTTAATGGAGTTGTATTCCTTTCTTGAAGTAATTGTAAATTAATCCCTAATTAACAAACGATGATTATGATTGGGACAAATGGATATGAAGGACACGGAGGGAGCCTCAAGTGAACGTACTGTGGAGCAGGATGGCGCAGCCGAAATTCAGAGCAGGAGTTTTTATCTTATTACTATTGGTGTTTGCAGCATCGGTCTACCGTTTCAATCTTATGGACGAGTTCACCTTTAATCAACAGACAGGCAGCTCCTATGAGCGCTATGAGAAAGCACGCGTGGTCGATATTACGAAGGAACAACTCGAGAAGGATCCTAATATTGATGGACTATACCGCGGCACGCAGGAGCTGTCGCTTAAAATTCTGTCGGGAGAGCATAAAGGCGAGGTTGTACCTGTTACGAACTACCTCAGCACGATGTTTAACGTTCATGCCAAGGCCGGGACCACGCTGACGGTCAATATCGCAACAGCAAACGAGTCCAATTACAACGTTACCGTCTACAACTACTATCGGGCTCCCTATTTGTATGGCATGATTGCTATCTTCCTAGCGATTTTATGGGCAATCGGGGGTAAAAAAGGGCTGAAGTCAGCAGTCGCCCTGCTCTTCACCTTCGGCAGTATCTTTTTTCTCTTCCTGCCGATGCTCTACCGCGGCTATTCACCTATGCTCGCTGCCATCATTGTCGTCACCACAACGATTATCGTTACGCTGCTATTACTTGACGGCTGGAGCTCCAAATCGCTGTCCGCCATTATCGGCACGATGATTGGTGTTATCCTAGCAGCCGGCATAGCAACCTTGGCAGGACACCTTCTTCATATCAATGGATTCAATACGAATGACTCGGAGACACTTCTACTAGTTGCGGACAATACAGGACTGCATGTGCAAGGCCTCTTGTTCGCCGGCGTTCTAATTGCAGCGCTGGGTGCAATCATGGATATTGGCATCTCAATTGCCTCCGCTGTGCATGAAGTGTATACCACTAACCGGGAACTTGGTCCAAAGGCTTTGTTTATGGCCGGCATGAACGTTGGCCGCGATATGATGGGAACGATGGCAACAACACTGATCCTTGCCTTCACCGGATCCTCCCTCATGTCACTGCTTGTCCTGTATGCTTACAAAGTGCCATTTAATCAGCTTGTTAATATGAATCTCGTCACGATCGAGGTGCTGCAAGGGATGACCGGCAGCATCGGGGTTATTCTAACCGCACCAATTGTGGCCTTCGTGTCATCACGGCTCATGCCGTATTATGATCGTATGGCTGCCCGCAAACTGGCGGCGGCTGTGGAGATGGAACAAGCCAACTCTGCTATAGATAATGAACAGGCTGCTATGTAAGCCATAATAAAAAGCCATCTGCTATTTGTTAGCAGATGGCTTTTCTTTGTCTACTCTAATTAGTCTTCTTGATCGGCGAAGCCATGCTCAACAAGATAATCCATTTCCATATCGAGGATCGTCTCAATTGTGATCTCATCCAGCTTCACATCACGCTGCTTCAGCACATAATCAACCAGTTCATCGCTGTCGATATCAACGACTTGCCCTTTCGCCGAGCTTTGCGCTTTATCAATAAAGGCAGCCTCATGCTTCAGCACGAGGCTGATTGTTTCCGCAGACACTTTCGAACGCTCTGCGAGATATTTCACTAATTCCTGCTCATTTAATTGTTGCTCACTCATCTGACTCTTGCCCCCTCGGATACATTTATGGTCTATTGTACCATTCAAAGGGACAGAATCAAAAATTCGTTGCCTATGATGGTAAAACTTCCGGGACAAACTCGACATGGTCATCCGGAATGATGATACTGAGCAGGATGCGAAGTAAATTAATCGGGTTAGCTATGCGTATCCGCAAAGCTATGGCTTTTTTATCTGGCTATTTATTGCGCTGTATATCCACCATCAACCGTCAAGGTTGTTCCTGTAACAAACGACGCATCATCACTTGCAAGGAAAAGGACTGACTTCGCAATCTCTTCCGGCTTTCCGAGACGGCCCATTGGATGCAGATTTGTGAGGTATTGATGTGCCTCTTCACTGCTGCCTGCAATCAGAGGCGTCTCGATATAACCCGGACAGATGGCATTCACACGTATGCCCTTCTGCGCATAAGCAATCGCTGTACTTTGCGTCAGCAGTTTCACGCCGCCTTTGGCAGCCGAGTAAGCCGGAATCGGACCACGAGCCACATGGCTGTGAATCGAGCCGCAGTTCACGATTGCTCCGCCTGTACCCTGCTTCAGCATTTGATCAATCGTATACTTGTTGCAGAGGAATACACCTGTCAGGTTAATATCAATCATCCGATGCCAATCCTTCGTAGACAACTCATGTGTAACGCCTTGCCCACCGATGCCTGCATTAGCGAAAAGTATGTCAAGCTTGCCGTATTTCTTAACGGTGGCTGCAACCATTGCTTTCACATTGGCTTCATCAGCAACATTCGTCTTTACGAAGAAGGTATCATAGCCTTGTTTGTTCAGCTCTTCCGATACTGCAGCTCCACGGTCCGAAAAATCTGCGATGACGACTTTCGCACCTTCGGCTGCGAATTCACGAACAGTTGCTTCCCCAATACCACTTGCCCCACCGGTAACAATTGCTACTTTATTTTGGAAACGCATAGGATAACCACCTTTTATTAAATATAGAAGATAAGACCTTAACGAGCCATTGCCCCGCCGTCGATAACCATTTCTGTCCCCGTCATATAAGCCGATTCATCCGATGCAAGGAATAAGACGAGATTCGATACCTCATCTACCGTTCCCACACGACCCATTGGCGATACGACTTGTCCGAGCTTTTCTTTGTCGCTGTGTGTTGCTGCCGCTGCATAATCAACCATAGCCGTATTAATGTACCCTGGGTGGATCGAGTTGACCCGCACACCTTGCGTTGCGAATTCCATCGCCACATCCTTCGACATCGTACGTACCGCACCTTTGCTTGCCCCGTACAGGACATGGTTTGGCGAACCACCGATACCAGCGATCGATGAAGCATTAATAACTGAGCCCTTCTGCTGCTTCAGCATCACCGGAATGACATGTTTCATGCCAAGAAATACACTCGTTACATTAATGTTCATGAGGCGGTTCCAGTCCTCTACAGTCGTATCGAAGAGTGGCTTAATGACATAAATACCAGCATTATTGAACAGCACATCGATTGAGGAACAACACTAATGAACATTGATCAGCTGGAATACATCCTGGAGGTCGCTAAGGTTAAATCAATCTCTGCTGCTTCGAACAATCTGCATGTCACACTGCCCGCCATCAGCCAATCCATTACGCATTTGGAGAATGAGCTTGGTGTAAAGCTGTTCACCCGCTCCCGGCAAGGCACCTTCCCGATTGCAGAAGGCATTATTCTTATTGATAAAGCAAGTGAAATTATTGAGAAGGTGAAAGAGCTCCGTGAGGAAGCGCAAAGCTTCACCAATACGATCAGCGGTGAGCTTCGTATCGCTACAATACCTGGACCAATGTCTCTGCTGGTCAAGACAATTGCCGCATTCAAGCAGGACTATCCGAAAGTGAAGGTAGTGATCGAGGAGACCCATTCACTCGATATGCTGAACAGCATTCATCAGGATAAAATTGATCTTGGGCTCATTATTTTATACGAGGATTTGGAGGCCCGTGTGAACGACTTCGTCTTTACGAAGGTCGTCGATACGTCTATGCTCTGCTGTGTGAGCCAAAGCAGTTCGCTCGCCTTACGGAAATACGTTACCCCTGAGGAGCTGCAACGGTACCCGCTTGCCCTCTACAAGGAAGACTACATCAGCTGGTACGTCAATCGTCTCGCCAACCAATACGGCCCAATGAACATCATGTTTACAACCAATAATACTTCTGCCATTAGACAAGCCTTACGCGAAGAGATGGCCATCACGTTAGGCGTAGACTTCACCTTCGTGAACCGTGATGAGCCTTACCTCGAAGGTTTTAGAGTAATAAATATCCGCCATCCGGGAGACTCCCCAGTGCCGCTTGGCTGGATAAGAGCAAAGAATAAGTCACAATCCAGGATTATTAAAGCGTTCACGAATCGGCTCAAGATACAACTAGGATAGTGGCAAATAAAAAAGAGCATCTCATGATCGAGATACTCATTCTTCTTGCTAATTATGTATATGGAGATTAATGCACGGCGGCAATGGCGAGTATCTCGCATCTCTGCTCTTCCCGCTCTTCGTTAGTCATTCGCGGGCAGGTGTAGCATTTCATCCCGTTCTCACGGCGGTCATACTTACAGCAGGAGGAATGCATCAGCCACTTCTCCTCTGGCTTATACGGATTCTCCACATAACGGGGATTTTGCAGGTAATAAGGATTCCGTCTTCGGTTGAACAAGGCTGGATCCAGGAACTCCGTAAGTAACTTGCCGTCCTCCAACAATTGCTCCGTAAGCTGCTGCATGTTCATATGGTCAGCGATAAAGTCCTGCATCATCCTGAGATGACCGCTGAACTGCTGCCAGATCGCATCCGGCTTCAAATCGCCAGCTGCAGCGATCAGCTCCACCGCAGGTGTAACAAAATTAGTGAAATACTCCTCCCAATGCTGGAGCAGGAAAACCTTGCGCTCTTCCGGTTCGACGGGAACCGCTACAGAGCGGAGTTCTTTTATTTTATAACCAAGATGGGCATGATCATCATGCATTTCCACCTGGTAATTGATATTATCCGGGTACATATCCAGTAAACGATTGTACATCGATACGAACAACAGCTGAACAATACTCACTTTGCATATGGATGTTCCGATAAAAGAAGCTGGCAGCGCTTTCGAGGTTGCCTGCACAGTCTCTCCGCTTATTCGAAGCGCCTCTTGCAGGATTGCCGGATCAAAAAAGCTCGTTGTCGGAATCTCATACATCGGATGCTCCGCCCCTTCAGGCGAAATATGGTAATACACCTTCACGATCGTCCAATCAAACAACGTCTCCGACCTCCATTTCATTTATCACATGGACCTAAGGCCCGTATTACACCTATTTATTCTATGTATTTAGTCCTCTAATATGATAAAGATTCTCATATATACTGTCAATTTAAGCCGCATAAGATAGACACTTTTGCCTAAAGCTGTAAGGAAGAGGTGATGAGATGAGTATTATCATTGGAGCAGGGCTGGCAATAGCAGCCATCCTTGTTGGCTGGATCAGTTATCGGAGTGAGACGGGCAGGAAATTGCTCAGCAGCCTGGCCGCAATCGCGATCTTCCTCGCATCCACTGTGATAGCAACAGCAGCAACAAGGACAATTATGGACAACACCGTGTATATGACAGAGATTCATTCCGTGCTGGAATCGCCAACTTTTATCATCAGTACGGGGTATTTAATGATTTATGGTTTAGCTCGGATCGTTGTTGGGGTAGGAAGAAGTGCGGCGAGAACATGAGAACGCAAAAAAAAGCACCTCCTAAAATAGGAAATGCTTCCTCTTGTTCAGCCTGCTAATGGGCATCTATTTGCGTTGGCTGTAGCTTGTATTATCTACAATAGCCAGCATTCTCTCTTCTTTGATCATAGGGGATTGGCATAGGAAGCATACGGGAGCTTCGGACAGTGAGAAATTATCCCTCATCCATCCCTTGCATTGCTCACTCGAGCATGACCATACCACTGTTAGCTCAGTAGGCAGTTCTTCGGCCGTTTTTTTCCGAGAATACAATATAATCCCTCTTTTCTTCTAATCTGTAATGGCAATGAAAAAAAGCCCCAAACCGGAAGTTCGGGGCATTCTTCAGCAATACTACAGTTTTACAACGTTTTCTGCTTGTGGACCACGGTTGCCTTGAACGATGTTGAATTCAACGCGTTGACCTTCGTCCAACGATTTGAAACCGTCGCCTTGAATAGCGCTGAAATGTACGAATACATCGTTGCCGCCTTCAACTTCGATAAAGCCAAAACCTTTTTCTGCGTTAAACCATTTTACTGTACCTTGTTCCATTTGTAATTACCACCTTATATATGATTTACATGACATTCTTATTCTTTGAACTAACAAATAAAAAATTCACATATCGTACAAGATTATTTCATTTCGTAAAAATAACCCTCTACGAGATGTGAATTCAGGTCACGTTTATAAACACATTGTACCACATCCAAATGGAAATAGCTAATACCAATGGGTCCCATTAGGAAAAAATTTTTTTATGGCGAACACCGTCCACTTGGAACCCTATTCTGAGCTGCATTTTCCAAAGCCTTAAAGGAAGAGCAAGACTCCTCTCCTGCTCTCCCCCTGGCTTATCTTTATAATTCCCTTCTCGCCCAAGTACATTCATCGTTATCATTAAGTCCAAGGGATGAACGGATCATTTGCTCTACGACCGAATAATCAGCTGGATTCTCGCGGTTCAGCTTCATTCGCTCTTTGGTCGGAGCTACCCGGTTGCACATAAAGCGCGGCACCCCAAGCTCATTATTGGAAGGAGCGTGATACAGAAACGGATGGCAGATGACAATATCCCCTGGTCCACCTGTCGTTTCTACGACACGAAGTGAATACCCTTCTGGATCTTCGTAAGCAGAATCCATAAACGCTGTGAGGTATTCCTTCTTCTCCTGCAAGCTGGCGCCAGCTTTGTTCTCAGATGCCTTATGACTTACTACAAGCTTTTCCAGCCATGGGTGCTTGTTGCATTCTTGAATCGCTTCTCCAAGACCAAGGCCTTCCGGATGCTGCTCCAGCATCTTCGCTACAATATGATGCGAGCCTTCTGCCACTAATGTGCCCGAGCCGCCTTTTCGCACATCCGAAAACAAGCAGACAAGAAGGAGTCCTTGCTCCCAGCTGTCCAGATAATGGCGGAAGTGACTGCCGTCATAATGCCAGCCGCCCGGCACCTCCGGTCCGAAGTTAATAATGAAGCCGCCCCACATCGCCTTATGCTTCGTCCGGCCAAGCTGCCACCTGTCTTCGCCAAGCAAATCCTCAATTGCTGCCGTCAGCCGGTCTGTATTGCAGCCATCTGTCACCGACTCGTAGTAATCGCCAAGACGAATGACAGGCTGCTTCCAGGTGCTAGGGTCATCACGTTTCACATCATGCTTCTCCAGCAGCTCATTCCATAGAAAATCCTGTACCTTAAGTGCTTCTTCCCTTGGATATGCCTGCTCGACCTTAACCCAGCCCTTTTCTTTAAAATGTTGGACCTGCTTGTTCGTCAGTACTTTCGGCATGTTAAGCACTCCCTTATTCATTTATATTTGATACATTCCTTCTATATAAAGAAGAAGCTGCTACTCTTTCACCGAACCGATCATAATGCCGCTAATAAAGTATTTCTGCATGAACGGATAAATGAGCAAGATCGGGACCATCGTAATGACAAGCTTGGCTGCCGTTAAGCTCCGATTGGATACGGTCAGCAGGCTCTTCACTTGATCCACATCGCGGATCGACATATCCAGATTAACGACAAGCTGTTGAATATAGGTTTGCAGCGGGTAATCATCCGTATTAATCGAGTAAATGAGACCATCATAATAAGCATTCCAGTTGTTCACGACAACAAAGAGAGCAATCGTCGCCACAATGGGCTTGGATAGCGGAAGGTAGATCTGCAGAAGTCTGCGCCAAGGGCTCGCGCCATCAATGCTTGCCGATTCCTCCAGCTCCATCGGAATGGACCGGAAATAATTAATCATAAGAATGACATAGAACTGGCCAACCGCACCAGGGAGAACAAGCGCCCATATCGTCCCAAGGAGATGCAAGTCTTTTACAGTGAAAAACATCGGGATCATACTTGGCCCGAACAGCATCGTACCGACCACAATCCACATATAGACGCCCCGAAAAGGAAAGACTTTGCTGCTTCTGGATAGCGGGTATGCCGCAAGTACAACTAGAACCATATCTACAATTAAAGCAAGAACAACCCGCTTGAATGATACACCTATCGCAGTCAATATCGCATGATCTTTGAAAATCGTCGTATACGTCGTCATATTAAATCCTAGCGGATAGACCGTCACAAGCCCTGCTGTTGCCTTCGCACTGTCACTAAGGGATACGGCGAGAATATTAAACAGCGGGATAAGGGTTGTAACAGCCAGCAGAATCAAGATGAAGTAAATGATGGTATCTGTTATATAATCCTGCTTCGTTTTTTTGATGGTCAGCATTAACGTTCACCCCGTCCTTCTAGAACACCTTATAATCGCCATATTTCTCAGCCAGCCATTGCGATAAGAAAATAAATATAAAGGCAACCGCTGATCTGAAAAGCCCTACAGCAGTAGCGAATTCATATTGGTTGTTCTGGAATCCCATCCGATAAATGTACGTATCATAAATATCCGAAACCGAGTAGACGAGCGGATTATAAAGGTTAAAAATCTGGTCAAAGCCGCCGCTCAATATGCCTTGCAGGCTCAAGATCAAGATCAGGACGATGGTTGGTCTTATACTCGGCAGCGTAATATGACTCAATTTGCGCCACCTTGATGCACCGTCAACCTCAGCCGCTTCATAGAGACTTGGATTAATGCTTGTTAAGGCTGCCAGAAAGACGATCGCATTAAATCCGAAGCCTTTCCACACGTCGGTCAAATAAATAATGATCATGAACCATGACTTGCTGGTGAAGAACAATATCGGCTCGTTGTCGGACAATCGCCCGATAAGCCCGTTGATTAATCCCTCTACGGAGAAGAAATCTTTGAAGATACCGGCCATGATGACCCACGACAAGAAGAAAGGTAAGTACACAACGGTCTGTACCGAACGCTTAAACCATCTGACTCTCGTCTCATTCAGCAGCAAGGCGAACGCGAGTGCACAAGAGACGTTTAAGATGATCTTCACGACAGAAATCGTAATCGTATTGACGGTAATCCGCTTGAAGTCCGGAATCTCGAACAAGCTTCTGAAATTTTCCAAGCCTGCCCATGGCGAACCCCATATGCCTTTGGTCGGATCAAAGCTCTTGAACGCCATAATTGAGCCAAGCGTCGGATAGATACTGAATATAACCAGAAATAAAATAACCGGAAACAGCATGATATGATAGTGGATCACTTCTTTATTTCGCGTTGGCTTTAGCAATTCGCTCCACCTCTATTCGTACCAAACAAGTGCTGAGTATAAGCGTGCTTTCCCAGCACTTGTTTGAATGGCTATTATTTGCTGGCGATTGTGTTCACTTCAGCCGTAATTTCATCGCCGCCCATGCTTTTCCACTTCGTGACGAAGCTGTCGAAGTCATCCACCGTTTTTTTGCCGGTAATAATCTCGAGGAACGTCTGCTTCTCCAGATCATCAAGAGCTGTTTTCTTCTTCTGCATCAGATCCGTCGTACCGATAAAAGCTGGCAGCGTCTGCTGAACCGGATTTTTGGAGAGACCGGCAGCACCTACATAGAAATTGTTCGCCCCGCTCCAAAGTGCCATATCGGCGAATGGATCCGCTGCCGCCTGATACGTCTGAATGGTCTTCACCTGTGCCTGTGTCTCCGGTTCAGCCGTACTTACATCCTTCTCACCGTTCAGCACAGCCATAATATCCTTATAGCGGTTGGAAATTTCATGTGGATTCTTCGCACTTATCGATACTGGGAGCAGCCCCATCTTCGCGTCCGTATATTTGCCGCCTGCTTCGAAGGTAAGCTTGTTGTACCAGTCCAGCTTCTTCGCATTAGCATCTTGGGCGACATTAAGCACCTTCATAATCGCCTCTGGGTGCTTGAAGCCTTTCTTAATGACGACAAATGATCTGATCTTGCCGTATCCTCTTGCATGCGCGATACCGTCTTCGCCCTTCAGGACAGTGTCCTGCCAAACAGCGTTATGATCGTTCTTCACCGAATCCGGCAGCGGATACCATGGCGCCCACCAGGAACCGTCAAAAATTCCCGCTGATCCTTTGGCAACCGCCTCCACAGCTTTATTGCTGTCGTTCATCATGAAGTCCTTCGCAACAAGTCCTTCGCTGTACCATTTGGCCAGACGGGCTAGAGCATCCTTCACTTGAGGCTGAATCGAGCCGTATACGATACTGCCGTCATCCCCTTTGATCCACTGACCCGGATAGGAGTTATAAGCGCCGAATACAAAATCGAACGAAGCCGTATCTGAATTGTAGATATTTTGCTGAGTTGGCAGCTGGCCTGACTTGCCCATTGCCTTGAAGGCCTTTAATGCCGTCTCAACATCGTCAAGCGTCTGCGGCTCCTGAAGCCCGGCTTGATCCAGCCAATCTTTGCGCGTCCATACAACTGGGATAGCCGTTTCGATATCCGATAAGGAAGGAATGGCGTATAGCTTGCCGTCGAAAGTAACCGGGTCAAACACATCATCGCCGCCAAGCTTCATGCTGTCTCTTAAATAAGGGGAAGCGTAATCGTTGTATACCTGCGTCAGGTCCTCCACCATGCCTGCCTTCACAAGCTTGCTAAGGATGTTCAGGCCGTTTGGCTCTACGTTAATTGTGAGGACATCGGGGATGGTATTAGCTGCGATCAGCAAATTAACTTTTTGCTCGAAGGCGAAGTTCTGGTCGCTTGTTGTCCAAGCCAGCTTCGGCTTCACATTCAGATTCTCTTCGAACCACTTCTGCACATCATTGTTCTCAAAGCTCTCTCCTGCCGGCATATTTACCTCTGTTGATATCGTATTGCCTGTCGTAAACTCAACCAATTCCGGCATCTTACTGTAAGGATCCGGCTTCTCAGCCGGCGCTGCGGTTGCCGTTGCGGCCGCATTATTGGCTGCACTATTCTTCGGCGATTCTCCGCTTCCTTGATTATTCGAATTGCTGCATGCCGCCGACAACATTAGTGCCACGAGTAATGAAGTTGATACCCCTGCCTTGAGCGTCCGTTTCACCTTAATCCCCCTTTTGGAACCATTATGGCGTTTCACACCTTGATTATAAGCGCTTTCATTTGTGGTGAGAGATAGATAACGATCATTAGAAGAGGGGGAAAATGTAGCCGGAATTTTCCAAAGAGATGACAATCATCCTACTAAGTCAGCATAAAATTCTCTCCCTGCCGGTTATGCGCCAGCTTCATTCATGGCTTGCCGCCTTGCTCCCGATATTCGGTCGGCGTTCTGCCAATCTGCTCGCGGAACAGCTTGCTGAAGTATTTCTCGTCCTGGAAGCCAAGCTGATCAGCAATCCAATAGATCGGTTTGGTCGTCTGAAGCAGCAGCTCCTCCGCCTTCATGATCTTACGGCTGCGGACATAATCGCCAAACGGCGTGCCGACAATATCCTTGAAGCAGGTGCTGAAGTAGCCTCTGCTCATATTGGCTGCACGGGCTGCTTCCTCCTGATGAATGCCTCCCAGCACATGATCATTAATGAATTTCACTGCATGGCGGATGCTGCTGACCACTTCATCGGAATACTTTTTACGACTCTCGTTGTTGTGATCCGGGAATAGATCATGGTGATGATGGCTAGGCTGACCATGCTTCACTCGCGTCGCAATCCGCTCCAGCACCTCCTCCAGTTTCTCCTTCTCCAGCTGGGTTTTCACAATATAATCAATCGCGCCAAGTCGTAATGCATCTTGAATACAGCCAAAATCCTGATGGCAGGTCAGCACAACAGCCTTTAACTCGCGATGCTCCTTAAGCGCCTCCTTCATAAATTCAAAGCCCGACATGCCGGGCATGGTCAGATCGGTAAATACGACATCCGTCTCATGATTCCGAAGGAATTCCAACGCCTTCTCGCCGCTGCTTGCTTCACCGATGATTTTGAACCCATGCTTCTCCCAGGGCAGCACGGATATTAATCCTTTTCTAGCGTATATTTCGTCATCCAAAATTAACGTATGGATCATTAGGCGCCTCCTTTTTATACGGACCGTATATGGGAATCCGCAGCTCAAATGTCGTGCCGCTTCCTTTCGTACCGATAATGTTCATTGAAGCTACATCGCCATAATAGACATCAAGCATATGTTTGACATAGCTCAGCCCAATACCCATCCCGACTTTCTTATGCGCATCTGACTGCTCCACGAGCAATCGTCTAATGTCCTCTTCACTCATTCCCTCTCCGTTATCCTTCACTACAATAATGAGGAAGCCTTCCTCCTGATAGACGTCGATACGAATACAGCCGCTTTCGTCCTTCAGACCATGATAGATCGCGTTCTCCACGATCGGCTGCATAATAAAGCGCGGAACCTGAACATCTGCAAGATTCCGATCTACCTGAAGCTGCACATCAAAATGGTAGGCGTACCGGATACGCTGCAAATCAATATAGTCCTGCAGGACGGCAATCTCCTCAATCAGTTGAACGATACCGCCTTCCTTTCCGAGATTGTAATGCAACACACGGGTGAACAAGGCGACCAGCCGGTCGATTTCATGCTGCCCGTTCATGCGCGCCAGCCACTGCACGGTGTTCAAGGTGTTATGTAAAAAATGCGGATTGATCTGATGCATCAGCTTCTCAACTTCCACGATTCGTTTCTTCCGTTCCTTCTCCTCTAGTTCCTTGAACAGCTCGGACAGCCTGCCCCGCATCATATAAAATTGCTCGAGTACGCCATCGAACTCGATAATGCCTGTTGTTTTTGCCTTCGTATTGAATTTACTGCGCGTCACGAGCAAAATTTCCTTGTTAATCATGCGAAGCGGCTTGTACACAATTCGCCAGATCGAGAACCCCAGCAGCAGGCTGATCAAGATGGAGAGCAGCGACAGCAGAACGAACTTATTCATCCATTGGTACACATCGGCGCTGTATTCTTTTTTATTGACGGCAGCTAGTATGTACCAGCCTTGCTCTCCTTGCTGGGAGTAGACATAGTAGCCTTGCTTGATCGTCGCCGACTTGCCGGTTGCATTCAGCTTATTCACCGCTATCTGCTGCCCGATCGGGAACTGATCCTCAAGCTGACTGTACATAACGCGCCCTTCCTGATTAAGCAAAATGCTAGAGACCGACAGCTTATACTGCTGCGACTGCAGCAAGTCCTCGAACAGCTTCAGGCTAGTCTCCATATAAACGTACATGTCCGCCCCATCGATCAAATTCACCTTGCGTGCAATCGAGAATACCATCGAATCTCCCGAGGCGCGCCCCGTCTCATGTGGTCCGTAATAGGTAGCGTTAATGCCACTCCCTAGTTCAGGAAGAATCTTCGGACTAAATGCTTCCTTAACGCTCTGGTTCTCGAACAGTACCTGGTTCTTATTCGCATAATAGAAGAAAATGAGGCCAAGATCGGGCTTTGCGGCATTGATCGGAGAGATATTGTCGATAACCGCTTTTTTCATCTCATACTTGGTCATAAAGTCGTCCGTATTCATGAAAGTTTCGATATCATCCGCAACCTTCCCGTTGTACATGGCAAGCTGAAGCGCAGCATCCTCCAAGTTGTTGAACACATTATTCATGCTGATCTGAAGCTGCTTCACATTACTGCGTACGCCGTCGTCGATATTCTCGTTATGAAGGGAATAGAGAGAGAGATACGAAATATAGCCGATCAGGGAAAGTGGTATTAACGAGCTTAAGATGAGAAAAAAATAAGCCCGCCTCTTGAGCGAGTGAGATTTTTTGGTGCGCACGTCTTCCCCTCCTGTCTATTTCATCCGCTGAAAAATAGAAAAGGACCGATGCAGTCCTTTTATGAAAGTGACATGCCGGTCCTTCTTTATCCACTTACGTTCATTGAAGTGCTTCCATAATCATCCGAAACTACCAAAATCCAATACTGCCGACGTTTAGCACACGATTTTGCTCCAACGTCTACGCACCCGTTTCCTGCAGCTTCGTTTCCGCGGCGGCATGCTCCAGCTTACGGAAGAGATCCTTGAAGATACCGTCACGGTGCACCGCGCTGGCGCAGCGAATCAGATGCCTGCGTGTATCCACGCTCCACGTTACCTGATCGGTCAACACAGGACTGTGAACAAGATCAGCAGGAACTAGAGACGGATCTACCAGATAAGCGACGGCAGATAAATCCCAGATGACGCGGGAATACCCGTAATGATCACTGCAGCAACCTTCGTACCGTTCCGTGAGGAAAGCACCAATCTCTCCTTGGCCTTGCACAAAATGTTTAATTTCTGGCAGCGTCGTAATCAGATGCGAAGCAACACCATGGCACGGAACAAGAACCAGCGGCACCCCGCTGTCGAACATCACCCGCGAGGCATGAATATCTTGAGCCAGATTGAATTCCTTCGTATCTCGCCAGGACAGCTGATGGCCGCCAAGCCAGACGACAACGATCTTACTTATAATAGAAGGCTCGAGCAGAATCGCCGATGCAATGTTCGTTATTGCTCCAATCGCGATCACATAGAGCGGCTCATCATCAGGTGCTGCAAGCGCCTTTTGGACAAGATCACGGGCTGCCGGGCTGTCTACTGGAGTTGCTGCTCCAGGTAAATAACTGTCCGAACCGCGGAAAACATAGCCTTCCTCCTCGCGGCCCAGCCGAGTCAGGATTCTGCCTATCTCTTCATAGCTCTTCTCCATGCCGTCCTTTGGTCCATCGGACAGATCGTTCCAGAAAGGTGCCGCGTAGATCGCATCCAGCTTAATTCGTTCCGGTGAAAGCAGCGCATAGACAAGAGCAAACTGATCATCAATCTCGTTAAACGTATCGGTATCAAGTACAGCGCGCACTTGGCCTGCAGGAGGCGCAAGTCGGCTTAAACGTATAGAATCAGAAATGACAGGATAGTTCATGGCAATCACTCCATTTTGCTCAGAATAGTATATCTATTCTCATCATAAATAGAGAGGCTGGCTGAAACTAGCCGAATTCGGCTGTATTCTTATACGATCTGGTTATCCATTCGAAAAGCACGGGGAGCTACACCGGTATGTTTACTGAACAGCATACTGAACTGAGGCGCGTTGCTAAACCCGCATTCATGGGCAATCTCGATCATCGACTTCTCGGTGTGAAGAAGCAGCGCCTTGGCATTCTCCACCCGCTTCCGTATCACGAACTGGTTAGGTGAGTAGCCGGTTTCCTTTTTGAAGAAATGGCGAAAATGGTCGTAGCTATACCCTAAGCTGCTGGCAATCGCCTGAAGATCAATAGATTCCGACGCATACTGCTCCAGAAAGTTTTTAGCATAGTTAACTTTATCGTTCGTTGTTCCAGCACTGTCTGTGGTATCTACCAAGCGGCCAATCTCCGCAATAGCCTGGCAAAGAAGGCCGTGCAGCGTCAGATGATAATAATTGCGCTTGCTGCCAAGCTCCTCCTGCATCGCCCGAAGCAAATGCTCTAGCTTGTGGTCATGATCAATATACAGTCCATTAATGAGGTTAAACATGGCGTTATCGTAGGAGAAGCAGGCGAACAACACTTCGCTTTCGGTATGGCGATATTCATTATGCTTCGTGTGTGGGGGAATGATTGTAAACGTTCCAGGCGCATATGCATAGACGGATTTACCGATTTGCGTCGTTCCGCTGCCGCTGATGTAATAGACTATCTCATAACTGGCATGCGTATGGAAGTCGATAAAGCTGTCCGCCTCCCGGACAAAATGATAAAGAAAATCAAAGGAGCAGTTCATGAGGGTCCTCCTTGTATTCGGAAGTTAGTCCCAGTATAGCAAAAAAGGGAGAATTAATTCTGTTTTACGATTAGTCCTTTGTACGGAAAATGTACAAGTAACTCAGCCCCCGAAGCAAAGAGGATCTCGTGTGAAAGAGTCTTTTCGTCTACAATTAGCAGCTCATCGTAGCCCCAATCGTCAAAACCTCTGTGACCTAAGCGATCGGATGGTTCCATCGTTATTCCAACTCTGCTTATATTGTTATATTTGAGAATCCACTCGTCACTGGCACCCGTCACGACGATAGACAAGTCCACGATCTTCTTGTCATTATGCTGCGATTGAACGATCTTATATTCCTTCAAGTCATAATCATGAAAACTAAATGTACGGAAGAACTCAAATAGTTCTTTGTCCAGCCTGTCTTCTAACTTCGAGTACTCTGCCCAGTATTGTTTGTCATTCTCCCTCCACTCTGCTTCCGCTCTCTCTTGCTCTTCTGGATTGGATGAATTTATCGCTGACCACAAACTGGATTTAAAATATTTTATAGCATTAACCACCTTTCTATAGAAGAAACATTTTTCGATCGACAGCGTTTATATATGCACAGCTAACTTCAGATTGAGGTGAACAATGAAAATATTAGACGGGCTCTAGCTTCCCCCAAGGAGGTTAGAGAGTAATGAGCAAAAGTTATAAAAAATCACCAGCATGGACCGAACAGACTACACCAAATTCAATCTGGGCTAAACGAAAAGCAGCCAAAGCGGTACGCCGCTTTACAGATAACATTCAGAACGGTAAGTGGTATCGAAAGCTCTACTGTTCCTGGGATATTTGCGATTACCGTTTTTACAAAACCAAGCAACAAGCCATTCTCGAATGGGAGACATCTGACTGCTCACGGGATCAAGAAATGACTCGAGCCGAAGTCATCAACGACTGGGAAAAGCAATATAGAAGGAAATAAGCACAAGCGTCGGTCAAGGGAAGCCCGGCGCTTGTGTTTTTTCATTAGATACGGAAAAACTCTTTTGCCGTCTGCGTTGTGGCTTTCGCTACCTCATCTGCCGGTTTACCTATGCAATGAGCTACCGCTTGCAAATTATGCGGAAGGATTGCAGGCTCATTCCTTCCATCCACCGGTTTTACCTTCAGATCTCGAGGGGTCAGGAACGGTGCATCCGTCTCAATCATAAGCCGATCGAGCGGAATCATTTGTACAAGCTCCTTCAGATGCTTACCTCTGCGTTCATCACAAATCCAACCCGTTATCCCAATATGGAATCCCAGATCCAGATAGGCCTTCAGCTCAGACTGATTACCGGTAAAACAATGAACGACTGCTTTTTGCACGGCATGCTCTTTAAGCATCCCTATAAAATCTCCAAATGCTTCCCGCTCATGGAGAAACAAGGGCATATCTAGCTCCTGTGCCAAACGAATTTGTTCGCCGAACCACTTCCGCTGCACATCCCTTGGTGAGAAATCTCGGTTATAGTCTAGCCCACATTCCCCAACCGCGACGACCTGCGGCAGCGCCGCTAATTCCCGAAGCTTTATGATTGTTTCTTCATTACAGCTCTTCGCATCATGGGGATGCACTCCTGCTGTGGAGTACAGCTTTTTGGCATTCTGCCCGGCATAGCTGGCTGCGTCGATACTGTTTCTGAGGCTCGTCCCTGTAATGATCAATGGTGTAACGTTGTTTTCTACTGCTCTTGCAACGACTTGATCACGATCTTGGTGAAAGGAACGGTGCATCAAATTAACGCCGATATCTATAATTGGATCACTCATGGCTTCAATGCTCCTCTTCATCGTTGGATAGTATAACCAAGCAACACTCAGGCGGTACTCGATCAGCCAACCATACTTCGTTGCCAGCAAAATAAAATTCGATCCCTGATCGCTTCACATGCAATGTATCGATTTTTAATAAGACTAACTCTCCCCTTCGACTCCCCGCTAGTGTTGCAAAATTTGTGCTCTCCGACAAATGAACATACTGCCGATGTATCGGATTCAGCCCTTCCATTAAAATAGAGGCAAGAGCTTTCTTATTCGTACCGTGGTATAGAATCGCAGGAGGTTCTCCGGCTGGATATTGCACTCTTTCATGACTATGACCATACCTTGCCCTTATGCGCTCACCCTCAATGGCAAAACGCTGCTTTTCCGAGTTACGAACTACCTGCTCGATATCATCCATTGAAATGCTCGCCCATTTGGGCTGAGCCTGTATGGCTTCTAATAAAGTACGTATTGAACATGAACCGTCCTCAGGCTCCAAGACAACGCCAAACTCCCCAGGAGTGTGCCTAAGGATTTTGGTCATTAGTTTACTTAAGCTTTCTTCCATCGCTTTTATTAGCATGGTTTTTATTGCACCTTCTTCAATTCACTTTAATTTCCATTAATTTGATTATAGCTTCTACCATGCTGCAATAGGCGGGATTAATTGTTTTTACCGGAATGTTCGCACAAAAAAAGGCCTGAACCAAAGGATGGTTCAGGCACAATATACTCCTGCTTAAACTGTCACTTGAAACGCGTAGCTGCCTGAACCAAGAACGACAACCACATCATTCGTATCCAGCCTCAATTGGATTGAATCGGCTAGATTATCCGAATCGGATCGTGGCCAAATGGTCTGATTGCTTCCTTGCTCGAAAATCGACGATATAAGGGCACCATGACTTTTTATCGGAAAATAGACCTCTGCGGAGCAATTGGGCGGTATCTTTATCTCGCATTCCCAGCTGCCGCTGTTTTCTGTGGACCAACGAACGGTATACTGTCCGCGAATCGTATGGATCGAAGCAAATGCATGGCTTAAGCCCTCAACGCGAAACGGCTTGAAGACAGCTTGGTCGAATGCGACGGCTTCTGAATGTGGAGCTAATCCGGCCAAATGCTTGTAACACCAAGCGCTGACACTCCCGAACATCGGGTGATTATGGGAGTCATGTCCGTCCCATGATTCCCATAGGGTGGTGGCACCATTTTCGATCATATATCCGTAGCCGGGATATTCTCTAGTCAGCACCATTCCCAATGCTAAATCCGTCTCTCCTCGTTCACTCAGCAGGTCGAACAAGAAGGAGGTGCCAAATATACCGGTATCCAAATGCCCGCGTAGATCTTCACGGTAATGCTTCAATACCCGCTGCCACACTTTATCTTCATACCCTTCGGGAACACAGCCCAGAACGAACGGGAACAGATCGGCACCCTGCTGCCCAATGGAGTAGCACGCCGTTTCGGGATTAAAGAACGTCTCATTAAACGATGTGCATATATGACCAAACAGCTCCGTGTACTGCTCTTGATCTTCTTTTTGACCCAGCACTCCAGCAATCTTGGACATGATGTTCACCGTATAGGCACAATAGAAAGTGCTCACGAGCAGAGGGGGCAGCTTATTCTCCCCAGGGATACACCAATCGCCCAAAAACCAGCTGTCGGGCTCTTCAAACTCGACCAAATAGCCTCCTCGATTGCGCGTGCCCAAATAACTGATCCAGCTTTTCATACCTTCATAATGTTCAGTGAGCAAGCGCCGATCTCCATACGTGCGATACATCATCCATGGCATGATGATATAGGCCGATCCCCAAGCTACGCCGCCTCCGCCTCCATTAAACGGAGCTGTGTGCGGGACAAAGCCTGTCTCTTTGTTCTGAGAATCACTAATATCTCCAATCCATTTCGTATAAAATGCAGCCATATCAAAGTTATAGCCAGCCGCTTCAGCGGTTAAATGCCCGTCACCTGTGTATCCGAGCCGCTCTCGATGCGGACAATCGCTTGGCACGCCTCCATGCATATTGGTAAGCTGCGACCAACGATAAGCGTTCTGCACCTTATTCAGTAATGGTTCAGAGCAGGTGAATTCGCCAATGGGTTCGACAGAGGCATGCACAACTACGCCATCGAGATCCGTCAGCGCTGGTATGCCGGGATATCCGGTGAGCTCCACATAACGAAAACCATGCCAGACGAATCGTGGTTCGTATTGCTCTATTCCTTGGCCCTTCATTATGTAAGTATCGGCCTGGACTTGGTCGTCTCCTCCACAGCTTAACGTGTCAAGTCCGCCATTATCGCTGCAATTCTCTGCAAACCTCAGCGTGATCTGCTGCCCGGCATTTCCTTGCTGCATGCGAATGCGCACCCAACCGGAGAAGTTTTGAGCGAAATCAAAGACATAGACATTTGGTCGCACTTCGACACGGGAGACCGGAACGATCGTGCTAATTTTTTTATCCGGGGGAGACATCTGTGCTGTTAGCTGTCCTCTCGGAGCACGGACCAGGCGGGCATTGTCCCAAGATGAATCATCAAAATTAGTTTCGTTCCAGCCAGGCTGTTCGAGCCTCGCATCATATTTTTCTCCGTAGAAAACGTTATTGAACACAATCGGCCCAGCGCTACTTTTCCAGCTTTCATCGCTACGAATGCAGTCAACTGTACCATCCTCATACGTAACGACCAGTTGCAATATCAGCCGGGGAGCGCCGTAGCTCATTGTTCCTTCAACCGTTCTCTCCGTCTGATTGTAGAAACCGTTCCCCAGCATGACTCCAATCGCATTCTCTCCCTGCTGGATGTTG
Source organism: Paenibacillus sp. YAF4_2 (assembly GCF_052113225.1). Taxonomy (NCBI): domain Bacteria; kingdom Bacillati; phylum Bacillota; class Bacilli; order Caryophanales; family Paenibacillaceae; genus Paenibacillus; species Paenibacillus sp. YAF4_2. The sequence goes on along the minus strand of NZ_JBFRCT010000005.1, from coordinate 111,411 downwards.
CCGGTCACAGCATATTGCATATAATTGACCCGCTTGGAAGTACGATCATCGAAAGGATACAGCAATCCCTCGATTTGGCGATCATCATAATCCGTCCAGTTCGGAACAAGGACGTGGTCCCCCATCTGATTGCCATTCATATAAAGCTCAAAGTAACCAAGTCCCGACACGAACACGGTAGCCTGCTTGACTGCTTTCTCAATGTGAAAGGTATTCCTGAATAATGGAGCTGCGATCTTCTCATCTGCCCCAATCCATTGTGCAGTCCATTCATCAGGGCTGAGAATACCCATTTCAAAAAAAGCGGGTGCATCAACCTCAAATAACTCTCCGTCTTGATCCCAACATCTGACCGTCCAGAAACAGCGTTGACCGCTAACCAGCGGCTTGCCCGCATATGTAATGTGGAAGGTTTCCGCAGAAGCGACTTTTCCGGAATCCCATAGCTCGCCGATCCCAGCAAGTGCATCCTTTTCGTTCTCAGATACGATAATTTGATAAGCAGCCTGCCTTCTGCCGCGTTTGGTGGTGTCGAGTTCCCAACTAAAACGAGGCTCGCTAGTTTGCACACCAATAGGATTCTGATTATACTCGCACCGCAATCGAATAATCTTTTCCATGATCGTAGTCCCCTTCTACTGATTAAGGATAAGTATGAGTTGTATTCGCTTTCAAAAAGAGATTAGTTAGTATACACATAGACTGATTAATACCCACATAATAACATACTAACTTTAACGATTAAACCATAAAACGCATACAAACTAAAAAAGGTCACGCGACCCTTATTCTTATGGAAACAATATATAAAACAAAAAAAGCCGCAGACTATGCGACTTCCATAAGTAAACTATAGGATCTTAACAGTCGCAATCTCTTTACCTGCCCATAGCCTAAAGGTGTACCCACTGACAAGTTCATGCCAGGGAGCTTCATCAACTATAAATCCTACATCCGCATACGTATCCCAAGTACCCTCAATAAAACCTGTAACTCTAACTGATACAGTCCAAGCATCTCCCATCAACTGTCTACCCTCAATAATCCCAAAGTGCACAATTAGATCACGCAGCCAAATATTAAGCTCATACTTGGTTGGATCTCTATCCCATGAAATAATAGCTTTGACTGACCGTATCGTCTCCATAGTCGATCTCCCTACGTTCAATTACAATGTTTATCTTCGTGCTCTAACCCACTCACTATCTTGAGTATCTCTCCATGCTATCCAACCAAGGGGAAGGTCTGAGAGTTGAATTAAACTTGGATCAATATCGACCATTTGTTTTAACGATAATATACGTGCCTCCTCTTCAATTACATCTTCACCATCAAGGAACTGCCACATTCCATCTTCTTCATCATGTGTCACATACAGAACTGGGCCTTCACGCTTCATTATTTTATCGATAGTCAAGATGGCTACATTTTTCGGATCCTCAAATGGCCATTTTCTTTTGAACATTTATTCACCTACTCTATTGGATTATTCTGTAGATCATTCATTTAAAAGAAAAGCTCAACCATCAGAATATCACTGGCTAAGCTTTTATAACGAATCTCCTACACCTTATATCTCGCCGGACCTCTAAACACCTCACGAAAATGCCAGTGAACGAAGTCATCCTTCGGCATGTAGTCCGGGTTAATCGGTTCGCGAACCTTGTGACCATGATATCTCATCAGCCACTCATTAAAGCCATTGGTTCCATGAGCCTGCTCCGCAACGAGCAGTTCCCTCTCATCGGTTATCGTAAATACGCCACGGTCGAACAACTTATGGTGCAAAGAGCATAACGCGATTCCGTTATCCTCAACGTCTGGCCCACCGGCTTGATGCCATTGGATATGAGCAGCATCTATGGCGACCAAATTATTACCTAACCGCACATTAAAGCCGCACACCGCGCAGCTATATTCATATGCCCTCAGAATGCGGTCTCTAAAGTTCGGATCACGTGGTCTTTTCCGCTTAATGGAGAAGTCGAGTCCTATCTCGTCTAGAATATCTTGATGAATACTATCTGGAAAATGTTCCGTTAACAGCATTTCCGCAAGCTCCTGAGATAGCAAGCTATTATTATGAAGCAGCTTCAACACATCGCTGTTGAATCCACCAGATACATGCTCAGACAGCAGAAGCTTGTCCGAAAAGCTCTTCTTATCTACGGACTGACTAAGCTCCCATATTCCGTCGGTCGAAAGCCTGACAAAAGGCTCTTCTGGATGATAAGACTTTCTAGCCGGACCAAACTCGATAAGCAGCTTTTTCAGCTTCTCCCTAACCATCTCATAAGGCAAAATTGTATGTTGCTGTTGGAACTGGGCTAAGCTTAACAGGATTAACAATGGCTTATGCGGAGCTCGCTGCCCGTTCTTTTTCCAGATCGATAGGTTCGCAATCTTGTCCTTAAGCTCATTAGCCTCCATGCTATTTCCCTTCCTCCAGCTTCTCTACGAACGGAATATCTGCCGGGGCAAAAGTAAACTCCTTGAGCTCCACACTACTGATCCAACGGTACTCATCATGATCAACCAATTCAATCTCACCGCTCATGAAAGTCGCTTTATATGCAATGAGCCGAATATGCGTTGAGCCATAGTGATGATCATTGACCCCGAAATACGCGTAAGGGTTGATCCCGATGTGCATCTCCTCAAGCAGCTCCCGCTTTAGGCAATCTTCTGCCGTTTCGCCTACTTCAATCTTGCCGCCAGGGAATTCCCACATGCCAGCTTGAGATTTCCCTTGCTTCCTTCTCGCGATCAAAATCTGTCCTTGCCCGTTTTCTATAATAGCTGCAGCAACCTCGATCATGTCATTCACGTCCTAAACAATCGCTTTATTCGCCGCTGGCACAAGGGCTGGCGGCATTTCTGTCTTGAGCCTCCATACGAAGCTCATTGGCTTATTGCCTTCATGTCTGACGTACTCCGCTTCGCCCAGGAAAACAAACGGAGAAGTGTAGTTACTCTCTTCCTTGTATTCCCGAACAAATAAGCAAATACGAGTCCCGAGCTGACGATGATGAATATATCTTTGTGCGGTTTTCGACTCTTCAGACGTACGGCTCTGCGTTTGCCAATGGAACAACCGCTCATTAATCGCATAGTCCTCATACAGCGTAGACGGAGAAAAATCTTTATCTGACTTATTTAACGTGATGAAGAAAATATCCGTTTCTTTATCATCGAAATATTTAACGCCCTCACGAAAGGCTGGTGACTTCTCCTCATTCCAATAGCCAAACGCAGCCAGCACCTGATCCGTGGAATAACTGCAATGCACGTCTAACGGACAAGCATACGGGAAGGTATTCGACTCATCAACGAAGCTAATATGCGAATCGTTATATTGAAGAATCTCTATTATCTCCTCACGGAACTGTGGACTGGCCACAATGGACTGAATGCCATGCTCTATTGTCTCGAAGCCATGCTTCTTAGGCTCAGACCGATAAAACGTATAATAGAACAGGTTCAGCATAAGCTGCTCTTCATCGGTAACGGTTTGTTTTTCCCCAGAGAGATACGCAATGAGGAATCGCAATAATCTTCGTGAATTTAAGCTTAACAATGCAGGAATTCGCTTCGTTAAATACTCTCCGTTTTTGAATTCAAATGGTCCCATAAGCTCTGCTTCTACCATTAAGCCACAGAAAGTACGATTACCTGTCCGGCCACCATATAACTCCTGAATGCTAAGTCCGTGATAACGGAGGAAGCTTGCGATGGTAAGCTTTTGCCCCGTGTCCCCTTCAAAATACTTCATCTTATGAATTAAGCTTCGACGGTTATTAGTCGCTTGCTTCAAGCTCTTCAGAATGTAATCCCGAGCAACCTTTTCCAGTTGAATAAAACTGCCTCTCGGGAGACTAGAGAAGCCATTCTCCACGTAGTGTTGAACAGAATGCTTCGTCTTGCCGAGTAAGGCTCGAAGCTTGTCCTGGAAGTTATATTCCTTATGAGCTTGTCCGATAAAATCTAGCACCGTTAAGCATTCTTTGCCTTCTGCCAGGCGTAATCCCCGACCTAGCTGCTGGAGGAATACGGTCAAGCTTTCCGTTGGACGAAGGAACAGAACCGTGTTCACTTCTGGAATATCTACGCCTTCGTTATAGAGGTCTACGACAAAGATCATTTTGATCTCGCCACAAACAAGTCTGCCCTTTACCTGATCCCGATCCTCATCACTCGAACCACCATGCAAAGCAATGGAAGGAAGACCAGCTTCATTGAATACCTTCGCCATATAAAGTGCATGCTCGACTCCAACGCAGAAACCAAGCCCTTTTACCTCATTAAGATCGGTCACATACTTCTTCAAGCTGTTAAGGATTTGGGTCGCACGGATTTTGTTGTTTGTGAACAGGTTCTCAAGCTCCGCCTGGTCATACCCACGTCTCGTCCACTTCACCTGCGAGAGATCCACATGATCACTCACGCCAAAATATTGAAAAGGACAAAGCAGCTTCCGATCAATCGCATCCGTCAGACGGATCTCAGCAGCAATCGTATCATCGAAATAGCGTAGAACATCCTTGCCATCCATCCGTTCCGGCGTAGCCGTTAAGCCCAATAGGATTTGAGGCTGATAATGCGCGAGCAGCTTCTGATAAGATGGTGCTGCCGCATGATGGAATTCGTCCACGATAATAAAATCATAGTAATCCGGCGTCGTAATCTCCGTTAGCTTCATTGAGTTCAGGCTCTGAATACTTATGAAAAGATGATCAAGCGCCTTTGCTTGATTACCTCCTACATGCAAGTCCCCAAAATTCAAATCCTTTAGGATAAAACGGAACGTATCCAAGCTCTGCTTCAGAATCTCCTCGCGATGAGCAACGAACAGAAGTCGCGCTCGTTGCGGGTTACGCTGAGCGAATCGTCTATAGTCAAAAGCTGAAATGACGGTTTTTCCGACACCAGTTGCTGCTACAAGCAAGTTTTTATGCCTGCCGTATAACGTCCGCTCTGCCTCCAGCTTCTCAAGAATCTCCTTCTGATAATCATAAGGCTGGATGCTGAACTTGAAGAACATCGCATCTTGGGCTTGGTCTTTGGAGTGATTTTTGCCCAGGGCTTGTTTGAGTTGTTCCTCATGGATAGGGTTGTCTCCTGAGAATGCAGAGAATTCTCGATCATTCCAATAGCTCTCGAAAGTCGCTTCGATTTTCTTGAGGACGTCGTAGGAATCCTTCTCCGTCACCTTCAAGTTCCATTCCAAGCCACTTGTTAGAGCTGGGTTGGAAAGATTCGAAGAACCCACATATGCCGTCGTAAAACCGGTGTCGCGCTTGAAAACATAAGCCTTCGCATGAAGCCTTGTCCGGGTGGAGTCGTAAGAGATTTTGATCTCCGTATTCGGCAGCTTGCTAAGCTCCATAATCGCCTTATAGTCCGTTGCTTCCATATATGTAGTCGTGATGACCCGCAGCTTCCCGCCTCTAGCCGTAAACTGCTCGAGTTGCTCGATCATGCAACGAAGGCCGCTCCACTTGATGAAGGACACCAAGAAATCGATGCGATCCGAAGTCAGGATCTCATGCTTTAATTCACTTAACATATTCGGCTCAGCATGAGAGCCTGTGAAGAGTGAGCTTTGCGATAAAGGAGTGGTTGGCCGAAGCACCTTCTCTTCCTTAACAGCACGAATAGAGTTGAGCTTCGCATAAACATAGGTTAGTACTTCTCCTTGTTCAGCGAGCTGCAACTCATCATAGTCTTGCTGGTCTAATACGTTTTTGAGGGTGGAAATAATGTCGTTACACGCGCGAACCTGTGCGAGCACTGCCTCTTCGTCGGTGTCAGAGTTCTCTCGAACAGCCTTTAAGGCTCTACGAGTTACGGTAGCGATATAGTTAGAAAGCAGCTTTCTTGCTTCTTCTGGATCTAATGGTTCTTTGCCTATATCAAAGGCGGAGGTGTCCAGTGAAGTTAGCTGCTGTAAGGTTACGTTGTTGATAAGTTGTTCGTAGAGACCTTGTTTCATTGGGGACACCTCATATAGAAAGTATGTTAAATACAAATAGGTTCTAGAACATAAAATCACTCAATATAAAGTCATGTAATCAAGGTTTTCTAACTCTTCCTCTAAATAAGAATAATACAAACCTCGATAATCTGTCCCTTCACCTTTATAGTCTATTGTCCCCTTTCTCCCCTTTCCTAAATATACAGCCTTGTTGGACTCAATATCAAAGCTTGTCTGAAACTGATTAAAACTAATAGGGTTAGTTAATTTAAAGTTTTCAACTAGTTTATCACAATATCCCTGTTCCTTATTTTCCTTTACAGGGAATACATAGTTTTGATACAAACGAACACTTCTATTATAATTACTGCTTCGAGATGTAAAAAATCTAATCCCTTCAAATTGTGTCGAATTCCTAACCCATTGCAGCAAAAGCTGAGGAATAATATACTCAGGTTTAAATGGTCGACTATCCTCTTTTACCTGAACGGAACATGCAGCAATTAATGGCCAACAAACATATATTGCTTTTAATGTATTAAATCTTTCAACTGGACTATTAATTAATGAATCTACTGTCGCCGTCGCTACTCTAGGGGGACAACCTAAATCAATAAAACTTACTCCTTTATTTATCTTAAATGAAGAAACATATACATCCTGTGTAGTACCAACCGATCTCAATTCCTCTAAACATGTATAAATCGAACTTCCCATATATAGGCAGGGAAAGCCTGGAATACTATATCTTTGAGTGGATACAAGCGTCCGTTCTTCAAATGGAATATGAAATAAGTCTTTTTTATTTGTTAGCATGCTCTGATTTTTTCTTATTCTATATAATCTAGGTCCTTCACTTATATTAAATAATCGGAAACTATCAAAATAACAGCTTATTTGATCAATAGCTGGTTTTATTAAATTATATGCTTCAGAAGGTTGTCCTTCATAATATTTATTGAGTGAGTTTTCAATTGCATCGCATACTTTATTGATCACTTTTATCTCAGCATCTGAAAGAACATTTATTAATTTTAACTGGTTAGCCCCTTCAATAAAGTAATGATTTTTATTTTTTATTAGCTCTTTATAAGTCAAACTAGTATAAGTAATAGGCAAATTAAATTCATCTTTTCTTAACTCTTCTTTAATAGCTTTTAATTGGTCTTCAATCCTCAAATTCATCAATCCTTATCTATACTATTATTTCACTAATCCTGGTGTGTCCGTTGTAGTTATTTTTAATCTTGTGAAATATTCGTTACTACCCCAACTAATTCCTTCCATTTATTAACACAGACAAAAAGAACTAGAAAAGAACTTCTCTAGTTCAAAATATAAAATATATTCTTCTTATCACTTTTGCCCTCAAACCCGCTTCGGCAGCACCTTCGAATACTTCCGCCTCAACCGGTGCAGCTCCTCACTCCCAGCAAGCGCAGCTTGCTCCCGCTCTTTCCCTACCGCGACAATCAGCGCCTCGATGACGGCAATCGGCGCCACCATCGAGTGGAACTCCCAGAGCTGGCCGCGGGCGGTGAAGAGGGAGATGTCGGCTTTGGCGAGCATGGGGCTGACGGCGAGGTCGGTGATGAGGAGGGTGCGGCAGCCGCGGTCGTGGGCGAAGTCGAGAAGCACGGCCATCTCTGGGGATTCGGAGACGAAGCCGAAGATGACGATGACGTCCTGTGGCTTGATTGGTACCATGCTTTCGAATAGCTCATGGCCACCGCGATCTAAGCGGCGAACGTCCGCGCCGAAGCGAGATAATCTAAAGTCCATTAATGCGGTTAAGCATTCAGCAGATCCAGGCCCGTAGATATGGACGGTTCCCGCTTCAGCCAATAATCCTACAGCAGCATCGAACGACTCCTGATCGATACGATCAGCGGATTGTTGAAGGTAATCTGCCACACCCAGCACATTAGCAGCTGCACCGCTTTCTCCGCCTACTTTATCAAAAGCAGACTGCAGCTTCCGAGCAGGAGAAAGCAGCGCCTCGTCTTTGACGCGCTGCTTGAATTCTTTCAGATTCTTCGAGCCTACTTCAGCCCAGAAGCGAGAGACGGTGGAGATACTTACGCCGCAGGCTGCTGCGATATTTTCTTCTACCATGAACGGTACGTCGTCCATGTTCTTACTTATATAATCCGCGATCCGTTGATGGCCGCGGGTCAGCTTCGTTTCATCAAATAGCATCATAGCCACTGTACCTCTCCCCCGTCCGCTCCCTGTTAGACTACTACTTCAACTTTCTTCTTCAGCAGCTTCTTCACGTAGTTCGCCGTGCGAACTTGTAGATTGAGGTTTGGCGAGATCACACGTTTGTATCCGCCGGCACGGATCGCTTCCTTCAACTCAGCCACGGTCTCAAAGTTTCCTGCAAAATCGTTATGAACACAGCCTACTTGGAACATCTGGTGCGCGTCACTTCCTGCGATAACTGGAACACCAAGCTCTTCGCCAAGCGTCAGTACTTTCGCGATATTTTCCTGGATACCAATCTCATAAAGATCTTTTCCGTTTAAATCAAACGCGTCGAAGCGTTTCAGCAGTTCCTTATCGATATGATACAAATGGTTGGATTCACGGAATGGATGGCCGCCGATGACCATGAGGCCACGTGGATGGCAGAGGTCGAACAATTGCTCCAGGCCGATAAAACGATCAGCTGTCAGATGATTCTCCTTCAGTACCGCATGTACTTCAAGTAATTTATCCTTTGGTCCGCTGACGAGGATATGGCCGCCTTCGGCTACATCGACTTCCATACCTGTGAAGAGTTTAAAACCGTCTACATTATAATAGTGGTTATTACATGGGTAGAGCTGATCAAGTGTGCCGTATACGTCCTCGAAGCGGTGCGTGTTGAAGTGCTCGGTGAGCGTAATAGCGTCGAGACCATGTGCTTTTGCTTCATTAATCATGCTGTTGAAATGCTCGATCTCGAAATTGGTTTTTTTCGAAAGTTTAACGTGAATATGAAAGTCGATCTTCATGACTTGATTCCCCCAGTTGGTTGTTAGTAGTTGCGTAGCTTAATTCCATTAGAACGCCTGTCTTCTTGTCGTATACATTCATCTGCTGCTCACGCAGCACCGCGAACAAAGTATCTCCCGGCTCGTATTCGGTCTCCCCGATCACACGGGCCATAAGCTGCCACCCTCCGGTATCCAGCTGTACCAACGTCTCCGCTCCGGATGGAAATACTGCCGATACACTTACACCAAGGCTCCCCGGTTGGTTCGTCTCATACAGCTTGATATCCTCGGGCCTTATCGTCAGGACAACTTCCTGTCCTTCTTCCAGACCTTCGTTCACGCCATCGCCCTCCGCCAGCGGCATAACAGCGATTGGTGTCTCCAGCCGGTGTCGTCCCCAGACTCCGCCTCCTGTCCGGATGACCCCTTCCAGCTGGTTCATCTGCATGCCTCCATTACCGATGAACTCGGCAACCTGCAGCGTCTTCGGATGTTTATACAATTGACGCGGCTTATCTAATTGCACGATCTGTCCGCCGAAAAATACCGCGACCTGCGTCGACAACGTCATCGCTTCATGCTGGTCATGTGTTACGTAAATCACCGTCGTGTTCAGCTCCTGATGGAGCCGTTTCAGCTCGGCGCGCATCTCAACGCGCAGCTTGGCATCCAGATTAGATAACGGCTCATCCAGCAGCAAAATATCTGGCTCTGTTACGATCGCCCTCGCAATAGCAACCCGCTGCTGCTGTCCACCGGACAGCTCACTTGGGTAACGCGCGGCAAGCTCGGCGATTCGCATTTTATCCAGCGCAGCTTCCACACTCCGCCGAATTTCGGCTTTCGCCAGCTTCCGCACCTGCAGGCCAAACGCGACATTTTCGAATACGGTCATATGCGGCCATAACGCATAGCTTTGAAAAACAAGGCTCAGCCTTCTAGCCGACGGCTCCATATGGAACCGTTTCTCCCCGTTCGCTACCTCGCGCCCACTGATCGTGATTGTCCCGGCATCGGCATGCTGGAGCCCGGCGATGGTGCGGAGCAGCGTTGTTTTGCCACAGCCAGAAGGACCAAGGAAGGTCATGAAATCCCCTTGTTTAATGGTAAGATCAATATCTTGAAGAACCTGCTTCCCATCCAGCGCAACGCGGATGCCTTGCAGTTCGATTGCATTCATGTTCATTGTCCTCCAATCCCTTGCGTTAGATCGGCTTTGCCGAACTTCACGGCGAGGAAATATACCGTAATGACAATCGCAATGATGATCATCAGAATGACGTTGGTCAGCTGCTCATAGCCTTTTTCGGCATAGTAAAAGGTAATCGTCGTCAGCGTCTCTGTTCGTGGTGTGATAAGCATGATGATTAGCTCCATCTCCTTCATCGCACCGATGAAGACGAGGAGAAATGCCGACACTAAGCTCTTGCGATTAAGCGGCAGCAAAATCCTTCGGAACCGTGTGAACCAGGAGGCTCCACTGATCTGCGCTGCTTCCTCCAACTCCTTGCCGATCTGCATCATCGAGGCGCTGCCCGCCTTCACGGTGAATGGTAGCTCCTTCACAACGGTAATTAAGATCAAGAGCGTCACTGTTCCGTATAAGGCCGGAATAATAAAGGTTGGCTTCGCAAACATCGAGATATAGATTGCGGCAAGCGAGATGCCCGGAATGAGATAGGGCAGGAAGGATACTTGATCCACTGCCCGCCCCAGCCAGGTCTGTCTGCCCCGGGCTACCACGTAGCCTAAGATCAGTCCAATAACGGCAGCAATAATGGATGCTACCCCTGCGATTTTCAGAGAGTTTTTCAGCGCAAGCATGAAAATAGGATTTTGCAGGACGCCCTTCTCCCCCGTATTAATGTCCGGATCGGAGCCGCCCCACCAGTAGTGCATCGTTAGGTTGCTCAGCGAATAATTGCCTTCCTTCAGCATGAAGGATTGAATCAGCAGTACAAGCAGCGGGACAACGGAGATGATGATCATTCCGATGGTAGTCGCGCTCGCCGCCGGGTAACGCCAGCGTCCAAGGGACGTTAATGTTCTGGCGCTGTCTTTGCCCGTGACGGTTACGAAGCTGCGCCGTCTTCCGATCACCTTCTGGTTCAAATAAATCGTCAAGATCGAGATGATCATAAGCGTCAGGCTAAGGACATTCGCTTCAGTAGTCAGCCGGGAACGCATACTGGAATACAGTATCGTCGAGATCATATAGAAGTTCACAGGCGTGCCAAGCAACGCCGGAACCCCGTAGGAGCTAATCGCCTTGGTGAAAATAAGGATGAACCCCGACAGGATCGACGGCATCACAAGCGGGAAAACAATTCGCCGCAGGATCGTCATCCTTTTCGCCCCCGACACATTAGCCGCTTCCTCCAGTTGACTGTTCATCGAGCTTAACGCCGCCCCAACGATCAGGAAGAAGAACACACTGTCGTGAATCGACAGGGAAACCACAATCGGTACAAAACCGTAAGACAGCCAATCCGGTGGAGACACATGGACAAGTGCTTCAAGAATGCCGGGTGTCCCGCCGATTTTGCCATTTTTGAAGAAGGTGAGCCACGCTTGCGAAATAATCCACGAAGGCAGCAGATACGGAATAACCGCGAGGAAAGAGATTGTCTTTTTCCAAGGGATATTCGTTCTGACCACCAGCCACGCAAGCCCGCATCCAATCAGCATGGAGAGCGCAGAGACGGCGAAGCCGACGCCAAGCGAATTCAAGATCGGCTTATAAAACAAGTTCATGCTCATATCGCTGGCCAGAACGCGGTCCCAATGATACAGCGTGAAATGTCCCGGATTCGCTTCACCCGTCAGACGGACATCCTGCTGTCTCCATATGAAGGTCGTATACATGATTTTCAGGACAGGCCATACAATCGTATACGCCAAAAAGAGGAGGGCGGCGATCCCGATCAGATGAACGGGATTCGCCAGCCAGTTTCGGGCTTGGTTATGGAATCGTGTTCGCTGCGCCAATTCTCTCTCCACCTTGCTGCCATTATTTTTGTTTAATCCAGAAGTCACGTACTTTCGGAGCTGTGTTGTACAGCTTATCGCCGTCGAACAGCCACAGGTTCAGGTCTTCGAATGAGATGTCATTCTTCGTCTTCACATCGGAACGCGGAACCCATGAGCCTACTTCGTTGAACGGATCAAGGCCAGCGCCCGTGCCGTCCTTCTCGCCCATCATCCAACGGATGAACAGCTTCGCAGCCGCTTCATGCGGTGCTTTGTTCGCAATAAAGAAATAGCCGGAGTCCGGAACGGACGTCTTTGGCTTAATATCGTAGATCGGCGCGATCGTCCAGCCGTTCTCTTCGTTCTTCGATACGTCGCCGGATACGGCTAGGCCGAGGGCGTCGCTTTTTGTTTTGCCAATCGCATCAAGTACATCATCACTGCCTTTAAGGACGATCAGACCGTTATCGAACAGCTCTTGGATGAACTCGTAGCCGGCATTTTCCGTCCCGTTCAAGACGAGATCTTTACCAAACTTCTCTTTGTAAGCCGCCGCCATGTCGTCACTATTGATGACCATAGTCGTGAACAAGTCCATGAAAGCTGGGGAGCTGAGCGGATCAGCTGTGTACACTTTGCCCTTGAACTCTGGAGTCGTCAGATCCCACCAGTTTGTAACAGGAGGTGCCGAGTATGTAGACTCGTTATAGAAAAGCGTGCGGAATTCCACATAGTTGGCATAAGCTTCTGCTTGTGTGCGGTAAGGCTCATCCACCATTGGTGCGATTTCTTCCGGCAGGTATTTGAGGTAGCGGCCTTGCATAACCATCTCTTCTTCCACCGCTCCGCTTACTTCCTTCGTAATAATAACGTCCGGGTTAAACTGTCCTGCGTCCTGCTCCTTCGTCACCTTGTCCATCATCTCGTCGGACTTGACCTTGCTCACTTCCACTTTGATCTCCGGGTATTGCTTCATGAAGGTCTCGGCTGCATCGTTCGCACGGCCGGAGGTGGAGTAGACAATCACTTTGCCTTCTTCCTTCGCCTTCGCATATAGTTCATCAAGCGACTCTGCTGCTGGAGCAGTGGACTGTTCGGCTGGTGCCGCCGAGGCATTCGCATTGGTGCTGTTTTCTGTGTTAGCTGGTACCGCGTTTGATAACGTGTTCGAGCTTTTGTTGTCCCCACAAGCGGACATGATCGTCATAGCGGATACGACCGTAAGCAGGACCAGAGCTGGCTTCTTCTTCGACATGAGCATAAGGATAACTTCCTCCTAGATAGATGGGCTCTCTATGGTTATGGCCTCATCCTCGTATGTTTGTTCTCTCAAGAAAGATCATAGTGCTCATTTGTAAGTGGCATGTTACGGCTATGTGGAGTTTTAGTAAAAAACTATTATTTTTCACGTTATGAAAGTTTTTCTTCATTCCGAGGAGTAAAAAGAACCATGCTCTCTGCTTCATACCTTGGATTCTTTCCACTATAATGGCCTTATATGGATCACCGGAGGAAAAGAAATGAACAAAACCGATCGGCAGCTTGCCATCATGCTTGAACTGCAGCGGAACAAGATATTGAGAGCCGAAGATATGGCTTCTCTATTTGAGACAAGCGTACGGACCATCTATCGAGATATTCAAGCTCTGAGCGAAATGGGAGTTCCGATCTTTGGAGCTCCGGGTCATGGCTATTCCTTAATGGAAGGATATTTTCTACCTCCAATTGGGTTCTCGGCTGAAGAAGCGGTAGCCCTGCTCATGGGTGCAGACTTTATCGAACAGCGGCTGGATGGCGATTACGGAAGAGTGGCTAAGGCTGCCAGGAGTAAAATTGAAGCTATTCTGCCGGAGCTGGTGCGGGAGGAATCAACGCGCGTTCGGGAAACGATGCGGCTTCTTCACGCTGGCGAACCAAAAACCGGCTTAAGGGAAAAGGACAATCTCGGTCTAGCTCGACGTGCCATCTTGGAGCGGCGAAAAATAAGCTTTTCGTACAAGAAAAACACACCAGAGCCGGATGGCAATCGGGAGAGCAAGCGCGAGGTCGCTCCGTACGGACTAGCGCTCGTTCAAGGCCATTGGATGTTAATCGGGCACTGCGACCTGCGGCAGGACATCCGTCATTTCCGGTTGTCGCGTATGACAGAACTAGCCGTGCTGGACAAACCATTTACCTTGCCGCTCGGGTTTAACCTGAGCCACTACCGCCCGCGGGATGACCGCAATGAGCATGTGCTGATTCGGGCCAATCCGGAAATCGCCGATAAAATCGCGGAGACCGGTAGTTTTTATATCGAATCAGTCGAGGAGCACAAGGATGGTCTATTGGTCCGCTTCCGCGTTAGAACACCGGAGGAGCTGCTGCAGCTTATCCTCAGCTGGGGAGATCATGTCGAGGTGCTGGAACCGGAATCGTTACGCCGCCGCATTCGGGAAGTAGCCGAAAAAATGTTAAAACGCTACTGACATACTGTTGTCAGTAGCGTTTTTTTATAGTGGAGTTATCCCGAAACAAATGAGGAGTGTTATTGATATGAGAAGCACAACGGAAGCATTGCAGGCGTTCGAAGCAGCGGTTGAACGGTATATAGATGAACTGGGTGACTTCAGTATGGGGCAATTACTCGCAAAGCCAAGCGAGGATGAATGGTCAATCGGACAAATGTATGTCCATTTGATTCAATCGGCTCGAAACATGCATCTTCATAATGTTGATCAATGCATAGCAGGAAACGATGCGGTATCGGTGGGCACAGAGGAAAAAACAGAGAACGGCAAGAAAGCCTTTGAGCTTGGAAGCTTTCCGCCCATTCGGATACGGGTCCCAGCTTCTCCGCAGTACACCCCACAGCAGCCAGAGAGCAAAGAGCAGCTAATTGAAGGACTTCAAGGTGTATTGGAAAGGATGAGACGTACTGAACCCGCATTAGCTCAAGCACCTCAAGAAAATACAATCCCCCATCCCAATTTCGGAGCATTAAACGCTGCAGAGTGGTTTTTTTTAGTAGAGATGCATTACAGACATCATTTCTTGCAGCTGGAACGATTGAGAACCCTTGGAATCTAAAGGCAATCAACCATGCTGTGAAACAAACAGCCCCCGGAGAGCATCACGCTCCCGGGGGCTGTTTGTTTCAAGCTATCCTATTTCAAGATATCTTCTTGAATTGTCTTCTGATCCTTCACGATCTGGAAAATATCATCTGGCATCAGCACGGTATCTTTATTCGCGGTATACCATTCTTGGTAGAACGCATCAATCTTTTCACCATTGTATTTCTTCCAAAGGCCTTGCATCTCGGTTATAGCCTTTTCAGGTGTATAGCTTGCGCCGCTTACAATCGCTTTCGTGGTGAGGTTGCCGATCTCAGTATTCGCATTCTGTTGGTCCACCAGCAGGTCTTGCGGAACAGTAGGCAAATGCTCTACGTGTGTCAGGCCAGGGAACTTGGCACCTTGATCAATCATGTTATAGAGAATTTCCATGTTTTCCTTGAACTTATCCTTCGCGAGCTTCTCATCCGGCTTATCCGGATTAAAGCTGCTTGCGATGAACGAACATTTGCCGCCGCTTACAACCGAGAAGATCATATTATAGTCTTGACCCAGGTAGCCTAGCTCGGTCTTGTTCTTCTCTTGATCAATTGGATTCGGACAGCCGGTTGCCCCTGCTTGCCAATGCTCGCCCTCAATGCCGTTTGTCAGTGTTCTGCCAGTCTCTGGTGTTGACAGGAAGTCGACATATTCCATAATCGCTTTTGGATCCTTGGCATTGCGATTCACAACCGCTGTCAGCTGCACCGGATTGTTAATCCAGACTGTGTACTGGCCAAGCGGAGATTTTGGATTTGGTACAATCTCAAGATCTGCTCCTGGTACATTTGCCTTCAACGTCGCATAATCCGTAATCCACAGACGGTTCCACATGTTCGTGTTTGCCTGTACGAAATAGATGCCTGTCTTCCCGTTCAGGAAGTCCTGGCGAGCCTTTGCTCCGTTGTTGTCGGTAATAAAGTCTTTATCAATAATTCCTTCATCATACAGTTGTTTAGCGAAAGCAATATATTGCTCGAAGTTATCCCATGTACGCACCAGCTTACCGCTCTCGTCAACATAGGAATTATTCAAGCCAGTTCCCCCGAAAATATCCGTAATACCTGGGCCGATATTCAAGCCATACGTATCCTTTTGGCCATTGCCATCCGGGTCCTGCTCGGCGAATGCCTTCGCCACCTGATACAGCTCCTCGGTTGTTTTCGGAGTTGTTAATTTCAGCTTGTCCAGCCAGTCCTGGCGAATAACGATAACATTCTGCGGAATTGCTTCATTTAACTTGCCGAACTCATACATCTTCCCGTCCGACTTGGTAGCTGCTGATTTCAGAGCCGGATTGTCCTCCAGAAGCTTCTTGTAAGTCGTGCTGTATTGGTTGATCATATCGTCCAGCGGCATAAGCTGCTTCTGATCATATAGCGGGTTCTTAATATTTGGGTCGAATTCGAAGATCAGATCCGGTGCACTGCCGGATGCAAACAGTGTATTCAGCTTTTGCTTTGACTCTGTCCGTGGAACAGCCGTAAATTTCACATTCGTTGGACCGTTCTCGTTAATCCACTTGGTCCAGCGGTTTTTCTCCATCGTGCCTTCGGACGCTGCAATCAATCCACGGTCGTATACCGTTGCGCTGATCGTTGGCTTTTTACCGCTGCCACTGTCGCCCGACTGTGCACTGTTATTCGCATTGTCATTATTTCCGCAAGCTGCCAGAACCGCAAGCAGTGTTAACGATGCACCTGCTATTAAAGCATTTCTCTTCGTCATCTTTACCATATATCTATTCCCCCATCGCCATAATGTAAAGTTAACCTTTCACAGACCCAAGCATGACGCCTTTGACAAAATACTTCTGCAAGAACGGATAGATTAGAACCATTGGCAGAATCAGTACAATGATACCGGCCGACTTGATTCCTTCAGGCACAAGTTCCAGGGCAGTCGTATCATTCGCAAGCGATTCGGTCAGCAAGGACTGACTTGCAATCATCTGCTGAATAAGAACGGTAATTGTATATTTTTCGGTCGAGTTGATATAAATGAGTACGTTCATGAAATTGTTCCAATAGCCTACGCCATAGAACAGGACTAGTGTTGCAATGACCGGCATGGACAAAGGAAGAATAATCCTGAATAACAGTGTCATTTCCTTACAGCCGTCAATTCGTGCCGCCTCTTCAATCTCCGGTTCAATGCCTTCAAAGTAAGAACGCATAATGAGCATATTATACGTGCTGACCGCCCCTGGCATCCAAATCGACCAATACGAGTCTATCAGACCCAGGCTCTTCACAACCAGATAAGTAGGAATTAAGCCGCCGGTGAAGACCATCGTGAACAGCAGCATCAGCGTAAAGGTTCTTCTGCCGTAGAAATAGCCTTTCGACAGCGGATAAGCCGCACAGATGGTAAAGACCATCGAGATGATGACGCCGCCAACTGTCATAACAACCCCGTTCCAAAGTGAGGCCAGCACCCGCGTTCCTTCAAATAGAGCTGAATAACTCTGCAGCGTAACATCGATGGGCCAGAGCAATACTTTGCCTGACTCAACGGCCTGCTTGCCGCTGAAGGAAATGGACAGAATGTTGATCACCGGTGCCAGACACGAGATCGAAATGAGCAGCAGGAGAACCGAAATCCCTATTCTTGTTATTTTATCTCCAGTAGATTCTCTCATCCTCGCTCACCTCAGAACAAATTGTTATCGAACTTCTTAGCCAACAGATTTGCGGCCAGAATAAGAATAAAGGCTACAACCGATTCGAACAGACCTAATGCCGTTGTCAGGCTGAATTGTCCGCCCTGAATACCAAGTGTATAAATATAAGTACTAATAACCTCCGAAATATCGGATACCATTGCGTTACGAAGGTTGTAGATTTGATCGAAACCAACCTCTAAGACTCGTCCCATGGAGAGAATTAGCACTAAGATGATTGTGCCTCTAATTCCTGGTAGCGTAACATTCCAGGTTTGTTTCCATTTGCTTGCCCCGTCAATCGAAGCCGCTTCATAAAGTGCTGGAGAAATGGATGTAAGAGCTGCCAAATAAATAATGGTGCTGAAGCCCATCTCCTTCCACACGCCGGAGCCTACAAAGATCGTGACCCAGGAGAGGGTTTTGTAAAGGAACGGATACGGCTCGCCGTATTTGTCTTCAATCCAATGGTTCAGGAAGCTGGATTCCATCGAGAACAGTGTGATGACCATGCCGCCTACGATAACCCAGGAGAAGAAATGGGGCAGATAAACGACTGTCTGGACGAATTTTTTATACCATGTACGTCTAACGCTATTAATCATGAGTGCCAGGACAATCGGTACCGGGAACCCTACCACCAGATTAAGCACGCTCAGCCAAAGTGTATTCCATATAATCCGAAGCGTTTTATCATTGCTGAATAGCATTTCGAAGTTTTTAAAGCCTACCCAAGGACTGTGGAACACCCCATCAAAGAAGTTGTAGTTCTCAAAGGAGATGATCAGCCCTCCTATTGGCAAGTATCTAAAAATCAAGTAATATGCAAGTGCCGGAGCGAACATCAACAGAAGAGGCACATTTTTTTTGAACTTAGATGCTGATTTCATGTTTTCCCTCCTTTCGAGTTTCTGTTAACCTTTGACCTGTAACTAGTGTATCCGGTTACAAAATGTACTTCTTTAACTTTAATTAGAGGAACCTTTGTTTAAATTAGATCTTGTGTTAACGGAGGACGGCAGCTATGTTCAACTTACCTTTTCAAACCCGAAGTCTTGTCGTAAAGCTTATTCTCAGCTTGTCGCTCATCGTTATTCTCACTTCCTCTATTACCGGGATTATCGTATACCGGTCCAATCAGAAGATGTTCCGCGAGGAAATCCGAAGCCAATTTCTGCAAAATAACAAGCAGGCGCTTCAGCGGATCAATCAGAATATTCACGAGGTGGAGCGTGTCTCGCAGTCCATCGTCTTCCACCCTACTGTTGTGTCCATCCTGACGAATTCCTTGAAAAACGAAGATAAAGTCGAACAGCTTCAGCTCATGTATGAAATGGTCTCGCAGGCCAAGCTGGATGCACCCCATGTCCGTGCGATGTTCATCTACAATCTGCGCGGTGAAAGCTATTATAATGCGAATTTCGGAGCTGTCTCGATGCTGGATCAGCCTACCCGCAGCCTCATTAATCAAGAGCTGGCTGGGACGAACGGGGCGTTGACCTGGTTCAGGTTGAAGCTTCCGAGCACAGCGGATCCAAGTGGTTACAGGAACATGATTATAGCGGCACGCCAAATGAAAAGCACCTTCCAGCAAACGTACGGGATATTAGTGCTGGTGCTGGACGAAGGTTTTTTCTCCGAGGTGATCGACGATATTGGACAAGATGACAGCATTGTCTATCTGCTTGACCGCAAGGACCGCCTTTTGTTTAGCGAGCAGAATCAGGACGATACTTACGCCGAGCCGAAGCCTGAAATCATTCCACTGCAGCACGACGAGGATGAGCAGGCATCTGTTGTCCAAGCTACCGAGCAAGGCAATTATCTGTTTGTAAAAAACATTTCCGATTCCGGTATCTTCAAGCTGATCAGCGGCTTAGGGCTCGATGCGCTGGACAAGCGGAACGCAGATATATTGAAGACGATCGCCATATCCGGCCTGTTCAGTATTCTGCTGGCCAGTCTGCTTCTGACGCTCACCAGTACCAGGCTGCTTCGTCCTCTGGGCAATCTGGTGTCCGGGATGAGGCGGCTCCGTTCAGGTCACATGAATGCCCGTGTCGAAGTTCGCTCCAAGGATGAACTTGCCTTTCTCGGAGAGTCGTTTAACGATATGGCCGACCATATTCAGAAGCTGATTGATGAGGTGCTGCTGAAGCAGCTGCGGGAGAAGGAAGCCGAGCTGAGGGCAATTCAGGCGCAGTTGAATCCGCATTTTCTATATAATATATTGAACGAAATCTACTGGAAGCTTTATCTCCAGAATGTGAAGGACACAGCTGGCATCATCCAGTCGCTGTCCAAAATCCTGCAATATTCCTTGAAGCCTATCGAGCAGACAAGCACATTACGGGAGGAGCTCGAGCAGCTTCGGAGCTATATAAAGATTCAGATGGAGCTGTTCCATCCCGAGCTGGAGCTGGATATTCAGACGGACGAGCATCTGCTGTCGACGGAAATTCAAAGACTGGTTCTGCAGCCAGCGGTTGAGAATGTCTTTGTCCACGCTTTTGCCAATAAAACAAAAGCGGACAAGAAGCTGCTGCGAATCCATGCTTATCAGGAGCAGGATCATCTGAGAGTAGATATAACGGATAACGGCAGAGGTATTGAACCCGAGATGCTGCGCAAATTAGCGGCCAGTGAACGGGACATCCATAGCGGCAATCATCTAGGTATTCATAACGCGGTGCGGCGGATTCTGCTTGTGTACGGGGCACCTTACGGCTTGCAGTTCGTAAGCAGGGTCGATGTCGGAACAACTGTCAGTTACATTTTACCGATCAGTAGTAAGGAGGGATTCGTATGAAGGGAACTGTCTTAATCGTTGAGGATCAGCCTAATTTTCGTGAAGGATTAAAGTTTTTCATCAGCCAAAGTATGGCGAACTGGACTGTGATTGGAGAAGCAGAGACCGGCGAAGAAGGCTGGAGAAAAGCCGTGGAGCTGAAGCCTGACCTTATTCTGATGGATATTCATATGCCGGTTATGAACGGGATTGAGCTCGCCGAGCGGATTCACAGCCATAACCTCGATACGCTGTTCATTATTATAACTGGCTTTCAAGACTTTCAATATGCGCAGTCCGCTATACGATATGGGGCTATGGACTTCTTGCTCAAGCCCTGTTCAGATGAAGATATTTCGGGCATTCTGGATAGTGCTTTCAAGCGGCTGAGAGTGAAACGCAAGGAGCAGCAGACTACGAAGGAGCATCTGCTCCGTTCTATCTTACTCAAGTATCAGATGAATCAGGAGCTGACTTCTCATTTCGTTCATCTGTTCCAATGCAGCCAGCTGTGGCTGATTACGATAACCGACTACTTCCCTGCAGTGAAAAACTACCGTGCCGACGATCTGTATGTACTGCAATACGGGATCTATAACATCATCCAGGAGCTAGCCTTCAGCGAGGATTCAGAGGCCAAGCTGCTTATTCTGAAGGAAGACCAGTTTATCCTGTCGCTGTCCTCCTCTGAACAGGCAGCCGAATCTTGGCGTGATAATGCAGCGGTTGCCGTTCGGGAGTATCTCGGTATCGAGATCGAGAGCACTCTCCTTGGATCAAGCTCGGATATCCATCTTCTTATGTCTGCCTATACCGGCTATTGCGAGCATCGCGTGCAGCCGGCGGGAATGCCACAGCCTGAGGCTAAGAGCAACAAACATCAAGCGGTTGAAGCTGTGAAAAATGAAGTAATGTCATTAATTATCTCCGGCGATCATCTTGCGCTGCAGGATTATTTCGAGAAGATAGGCCAGAAAGTGGGCGCTCTTCAGCTTACTGAAGTTAAGCTTAACGTGATTAACCATACCCTTGTGCTGGATCAAATCTCTGAAGTACTCGGGCTATTCTCGAATCAAAGCAAACCGGTGGACATGCTGCTGCAGATGATCGATCAGCTTCATAATAACGGCGAACTGCAGTGCTGGTTCAAGGATACCTGTCGCGATTTCACAGTCCGGCTCGAGCGGTGGAAGCAGCAGGCCAATCCTTATGTGAACAGCATTCAGCAAGCGATTGACTATATTGAAGAGCATTATTTGAACAGCGAACTATCCATCAAACAGGTAGCCGAATGTATCCACCTGAACCCTAGTTACTTAAGTACATTGTTCAAGAAAGAAACCGGCGAGACATTCACCGGTTATGTTACCAAGCTGAAGCTTCAGAAGGCACAGGTACTGCTGCGGAACACCGATATGAAAATATCAGAGATTTGCCAGACCGTCGGCTTCGACGACTCCACCTACTTCTCGAGCGTGTTCAAGAAGCACTTCCAAGTCTCGCCGAGCGAGTTCAGGCAGCATCATTAACAAAGCGTTCAAGGAGCAAGAAAGCTCCTTGAACGCTTTTTACTTACTTGAGCCCCTCGCTCATGCGTGCTTGTACTCGCTCTCGGGCTCGTGCTGCACTTTCGCTGCTTCCCTAACCTAACCCATTCTTCGCGTGTAGTTGGATTTTGTCCAACGTATTCCTCCTACTGGACTGCCTTATCTTTCGTACGTTGGATTTTATACAGTAGAATCCAACGATTTCGCTCACTCCGCCACCAGTTTGTTCATTTACGTTGGATGGAATCCAACACAGCTACGGCATGCAACATCTTCTTGTCATTTCGTTGGATGAAATCCAACTGCCCCTAGCTCAATCGCATACGTTGCATATTCAGTGACTCTATGGTTAA
The DNA here is from genome assembly GCF_052113225.1 of Paenibacillus sp. YAF4_2. Lineage (NCBI taxonomy): Bacteria > Bacillati > Bacillota > Bacilli > Caryophanales > Paenibacillaceae > Paenibacillus > Paenibacillus sp. YAF4_2. The sequence goes on along the minus strand of NZ_JBFRCT010000005.1, from coordinate 89,041 downwards.
TGAGCTCATCCGCCTATGTTGCACATTATGCAGCATATTGGTGCGTATCAGGCCAGTAACTAGGATTATCCTGCACGGAACGCAGCATATACCTCTCCAAACGGTCCATTCTGACCAATATTCCCGAGATATCCTGCACTCGGTGCAGGATATTATGACCGTACCCGTCATTTAAGCCGAAAATGCTGCATATCGTGCAGTGGAGCTCGAGTTATTTAGCATAGTTAGTTGGCGGAAGCGGATAGCGCGCCATTAGTGTACAATCAGTTACTCTATAATTAAGAAGCTCATTCGCTAAAACTGCACATTATGCAGCATAATGACGCGTACGAGCCCAGTCACACAAAAAAACAGCCCCCGATGAGCACCATGCTGCTCCCCGGAGGCTGTTCATCTACTATTACCCTTATTGCCCTACAATTGAACCCATCGAAGCAAACGCCAGTGGACCGAAGCCTTCGGTAGGCTCACCGACCGGCATGTTTACTTTAAATAAGAAGCTTGTGCCGTCTACCGTCTTCACGATAACTTCTTTCGTCAGCTTATCGCCGGAAGCTTTAAGCATCAGGTCGAAGTCACCCAGCATCGAGTTAGAATCCTTAGGATCAATCTTCTGCACATCGCCTACTGCAGCAAGCTCTTTTTCCCCATCTGCCTTAATATCCTCCAGCTTGAAGCCTTCCGGCAGCTTGCTGATCTCTACATAATAGTTGTTGTCGACATTCATGATCAGTTTGCCTGCTGCAGCATCGAATTTGAACTGTTCGAAAATATACAGCGCATAACCATCACCTTTTGCAAGTGTACCCGTACGGGTCTCTTCATTGCCTTCCAGCTGGAACTTGAAGTCTTTCGTAGCTGGAAGCTCTATCGCAGGTGTATTATCAGCCGATTTCTCAATCTTCGTAATGGTCAATAGCTTGGCTGTCGCATCCCCTTCGATGGCTGCTTCGGTATACTCGAAGGTAACATTATCGCCTTCTTTCAGAGTGTTAACCGCCTCATCCATTCCTTCTCCCAGCTGGTAGGCAGCTGCCTCGCCATCCACTGTAACCTCAACCGTATGGGAGTCGGCCAAGCCGACAAACACGCCTTTTCCTTGTTTTGTTTGTGCTTCAGGCGATTCGCTTGGCGTTGGTGATGCCGATACTGTCGCGCTTGGCGTCGGTGATGCATTCACATTCGAATTGTTGTTGTCGTTGCACGCTGACAATAGACAAGCTGCAAGTACGGTACTGCTCAGCAGGACGGTCCACTTTGTCGTTATGTTCTTGTTTTTCATTACTGATTTCCTCCTAAAAAGAATTGCAATTTGTTGAGTGGCCGCGTTAGGCCATTTTGAGGCAATTCTTACTTCGTAAGCCTTAGCTAAAGAATTGCAATTTGTTGAGTGGCCGCATTAGGCCATTTTGAGGCAATTCTTATTTCGTAAGCCTGAGCTAAAGAATTGCAATTTGTTGAGTGGCCGCGTTAGGCCGTTTTGAGGCAATTCTTACTTCGCCCCGCAATTCTTACTTCGTAAGCATTGCTCAACACTACTAACGAATCCTCCGCGCTAAAGGTTACATTAATTTTATGAATAACATCACCCAAGATTAGGGAAACCTTGTAATATCCCGCCATAAGAGGGGGTTCCTTGCATCGACAGCTCTACTATTTTGGAGCATAATGAGAGAAATATAATTAATCCTATATCGAAGCTTATTCACGATGAGCGGCCGCGGTTAAAGGAAGGATTTATCGCAAAACAAATTTTTTTGATTTTGAAAATTTCAGTTGTGGAAATTAAAAGGTTGTAATTCCGAGTAATCCGATGTAATATAAATTTCATTAGAAACAGCTCAGACAAAACTGGAGGATGGAATCATGCGCAAAAGCATACCCGCTTTACTTACCCTCATTATTCTTGCAGTAGTAATCAGTGCTTGCAGCGGCAACAACAATGGCAATAATGCAGGCAACTCCGAAGCATCGCCAACGAACACGGCAGCAGCCGATCAACCAAAAGACGGCGGCAGCCTGATCCTTGGTGTACAAGCCGATCCTGTCGTTCTTAACCCAATTTATGCAGGCGACCGTGTCAGCCTAACAATTGACCAAGCCCTGTACGCTCCACTGTTCCAAGTGAACAACGGCAAGAAAACATTCTACCTGGCTGACAGCCTTGAGCCTTCGGCTGACAACCTGACTTATACATTGAAGCTGAAAAGTGGTCTTACTTGGYATGATGGCCAGCCGCTCACAGCAGACGACGTAGTCTTCACTTTCGATACGATTCTCGACGAGAAGCAAAACAGCTTCTTCCGCGAGAACCTGATCATCGGCGGCAAGCCGGTCAAAGCAGTGAAAGTTGACGATACGACAGTTAAATTCCAACTGCCGCAAGTTAACCCGGCGTTCGAAGCAACACTTGTGCAATTGACTCCGATTCCTAAGCATATTTTCGAAGGCGAAGCGAATATTGAGAAAAGCACAAAGAACAATACACCAGTAGGTTCGGGTGCCTTCAAGTTCAAAGAATACAAAACAGGCGAGTATGTAACGCTTGAGCGTTTCGATAACTACTTCGCAGGCAAACCGCATCTGGATTCGATCACTTATCGTGTAGCAAAAGATGCGAATGCAGCGAACCTGGCTCTTCAAAATGGCGAAATTAACGTGAAATACCTGGATCCACAAGACGTATCGACAATCGAAAGCACTGGCAACTTCGATATTCAAGCTTACAGCGAAGGCCGCCTTGCTTACCTGCTCTTTAATGAAGACAGCGACACTGGCGCTCTGAAGAAAAAAGAAGTTCGTCAAGCGATCTCTTACGCACTGAACCGTGAAGAGCTGATCCAAACCATATACGGCTCGAGCGACTATGCCGATCAAGCCAAATCGTTCGTAACACCAGACGGCCTGTTCCACACGAACGACGTTACTTCTTACGATAATGATGTAAATAAAGCAAAAGAACTGCTGGCTTCCGCTGGCGAAAGCAACCTGAAGCTTCGCTTTATCGTATCAAGCGGCAACAAAGCGCAAGAAGCCGCTGCTCTGTACATTCAGCAAAAGCTGAAGGCTGTTGGTATCACGGTTGAACTGCAAAGCATGGACGCTTCGGCGTACAGTCAGAAATTCGTGGACCTGAAGGCAAAAGACTATGAACTGAGCTATGCAGGCTACATCATGGGTTACGACCCAGATGCTTACCGTATCCTGTTCACAAGTGGCTCTAACTCGAACTATGCTCGTTATTCGAACCCTGAAGTAGATGAATTGTTCAATCAAGGTGCTGGTGAAGCAGACGCGACAAAACGCGGCGAAGCTTACCAAAAGCTGCAACAAATCATTGCGGATGACGCGGTTATCTACCCTGTTGGCTATACAAAAACAATCGTAGCCATCGACAAACGTTTCGGCGGCCTCGATCAAGCGGTTCTGAAACCAGTCGTTATTTTCGAAGATCCGTCCAAGCTGTACATGAAATAAAACTTCTAATCTCTGCTTTAAAATTAAATCGAATATCGATACAGGCAAAAAATAGCTGGGGCTACCCCAATGTCATTACATGAAACTAACTTAATGACATTGGGGGTAACCCAGTTTATTTTTTGCCGTAAACAGCATAGGAGACAATCGTATGAGACAACTCATCGCTAGACGCTTACTGCAGACGATTCCATTGCTGCTCTTCGTCTCGATCGCCTGCTTTGCCTTAATTAAGCTGGCTCCCGGGGATCCTGTTCTTTCCTTCGTGACGCCTAACATGCATCCCGAGGACATTGAACGCATCCGTCATAACTTAGGGCTCGATAAGCCTGCTTATATGCAATATTTGTTATGGATCAAAGAGCTGTTCCAAGGCAACCTTGGTTATTCGCTTGTGAATCATCAGCCTGTTATGGACCAAATTCTAGACCGTTTGCCGGCAACGGCAGGACTGATGGGCTGCGCCCTTGCCCTTGCTGTTCTGCTAGCTATTCCGCTTGGCCTCACAGCCGGTGCGAACCGTGACCGCTGGCAGGATAAGCTGATCAACATGATCTCTTACGTCGGCATTTCGGTTCCATTGTTCTATCTCGCTATTTTACTTATCTATTTATTCGCAATTGAACTGCACTGGCTCCCGATTATGGGTATGCGGACGATTGGTGTCCACTCTCCTTGGGATGTCATTAAGCACGGCATTCTGCCTTGTACAGTTCTCGCCTTTGGCTTCTTGTCGGTCTATGTGCGTTACATCCGTTCCAGCACGATTGGTCAGCTGAAGGAAGATTACGTTCAAATTCAATACGCCTTCGGCGCAACTCGCCGGCAAGTGCTGTTCCGGCATGTGATGAAACATGTCCTGCTGCCGGTTATTACGCTGCTTGGGATGTCGATGGCGGACCTTGTTACCGGCGCGATTGTGACGGAAACAGTCTTTTCCTGGCCGGGCATTGGCTCGCTTGGCATGACAGCTGTTAAAGGGATGGATTATCCCGTTATTATGGGTATTACGCTCTTCTCCGCCTTGTTCCTGATCATAGGCAACTTGCTCGCGGATATTTTATACGGATTCGCCGATCCGAGAATCAAATCAACGAGGTGAGCTCATGAATCGGACCAAATGGCGAAATGCGGGCCTCGAGCTCGTACGCAGCAAAATGGGGATCGTGTCTATCGCGATTCTCGTTATTTTTATACTAGGAGCGGTCTTTGCTTTCCTCTCCTCTCATGATCCGAATGCTCTGGATGCGCTGCAGCGACTGAAGTCGCCAAGCTCCGAGCATTGGTTCGGCACAGACGACTACGGCCGCGACTACTTCGCCCGTGCGTTGTACGGCGGACGAGTATCCCTGATGGTTGGTTTCTCGGCTATGATTCTGGCGACCTCAATCGGCGTGATCGTTGGCGTTGTCAGCGGCTACTTCGGCGGTTGGATCGATAATCTGCTGATGCGTTTTCTGGAAGTCATATTGTCCATCCCATCGTTCCTGGTTATGCTCCTGCTCAGCGTATTCCTGAAGCCGAACCTGACCAGTATCGTCCTCATTATTGGACTCCTGATGTGGATGAACATGGCCCGCATCATACGAGCGGAGACAATGACGATTCTGGAGCGCGAATATGTGCTGTATGCGAAAGCCTCCGGTCAGAATCACTGGGGTATTATTTTCCGTCATATCTTCCCTAGCCTTGTTCCGGTCATTATCGTTGGCGCTACGAACAACGTGGCATCCGCAATTATGATGGAATCATCCCTAAGCTTCCTTGGATTTGGGGTACAAGCTCCTAACGCAACTTGGGGAAGTATGCTTAACAATGCGCAGGGCTATATCGCACAGGCGCCTTACCTTGCGTTGTTCCCAGGTTTATTCATTCTGCTGACGGTGCTCAGCTTTAATATTCTAGGCGATATTTTGCGCGTTGGCTTCGAGCCGAAGCTGGGCAAGCGTTAAATCATTTCTTGCCCTGTGCGCGTCCGAGAGGAGTGAACGTTAGATGGCAGACAGGCTGCTAACCGTCAATAACCTACAAGTATCATTCCATACCCGCAGCGGAGAAAATAAAGCGGTTCGCGGCGTCAGCCTTCATATTGATCAAGGCGAAACGATCGGCATCGTTGGCGAATCCGGCAGCGGCAAAAGTGTTACCGCCAAAGCAATTATGGCGATGATCCCGCCTCCAGGCCAAATTGTCAGCGGAGATATTACATTTGCCGGAGAGAACCTGAGTGGTTTATCCGATCGCAAATGGCGTCAGATCCGCGGCAACCGGATCGCAATGGTATTCCAGGATCCGATGACCTCTCTTAATCCGGTCAAAAAGATCGGCCAGCAGATGACCGAAGTCATTCGCCGGCATCGTGGTCTTAGCAAAGAAGCCGCTTTGAAAGAAGCGGTGGAAATGCTTCGTCAGGTTGGTATTACCGAACCTGAGCGGCGCGTCCAGCAGTATCCGCATGAATTCAGCGGCGGCATGCGCCAGCGCGTCATGATCGCGATGGCATTATCCTGCCAGCCGGAGCTGCTTATCGCCGATGAGCCAACGACGGCTCTCGACGTAACGATTCAAGCGCAGATCCTCGATCTGCTCAAAGAATTAAAAGATAAAACCAGCGCGTCCATCGCGCTGATCACCCATGATCTTGGTGTTGTCGCGCAGGTATGCAGCCGTGTTATCGTGATGTATGGCGGCATGGTCATGGAAGAAGGAACAGTGGAAGACATCTTCTACCGCTCCAAGCATCCATACACCCAAGGCCTGCTTCGCTCTGTTCCGAAGCGACAAGGCGGCTCGCGTGAGCGGCTAGTGCCGATTGAAGGCACACCACCGGATCTGCTTGACCCACCTTCGGGCTGCCCATTCATGGAGCGCTGTCCGCATGCGATGCCAAAATGTGCGGAGCTTCCTCCGCATTTTGAAATCAACGAAGGCCATCGTGCCCTCTGCTGGTTGAACGATGCTGAAGTTCAAGCCGAACTCGCGCGCCATCCGGAGCTTGAAGGGAGCGCTGCACATGTCAGAGGATAAAAAAGTGCTGGTGGACGTCCACCAGCTTAAGAAACATTTTGTGAAGAGCCGTGATGCTTGGGGCCGTACTTCGGAAGTATTGAAGGCTGTTGACGGTGTCAGCTTCCAGATCCGCCAAGGTGAGACTTTTGGTCTTGTTGGCGAGTCGGGCAGCGGTAAATCAACGGTTGGCCGTTGCATTCTGCGTCTGTACGATTACACGGATGGAACGGTGAAGTTCGACGGACATGATCTGGCCAAGCTTGGCGAGAAACAGCTGAAGCCGTTCCGCCGGCGCATCCAGTCGATTTTCCAAGACCCCTATTCCTCGCTGAACCCCGGCATGAGCGTGTTGGACCTGATCGGCGAGCCGATGAATATTCATGGTCTATATAAGAATTTGGATGAGCGAAAAGAAGCCGTTGGCTCATTGCTCGAGAAGGTTGGTCTGAAGCGTGAGCATCTGACCCGTTTCCCTCATGAGTTCAGCGGTGGTCAACGCCAGCGGATCTCGATTGCCCGCGCTTTATCCGTACGTCCCGACTTCGTTGTTTGTGATGAACCTATCTCTGCGCTGGACGTATCGGTGCAGGCACAGGTTGTTAACATGCTTGAAGATTTACAGGCTGAATTTGGCCTGACGTATTTATTTATCGCCCATGACCTGTCGATGGTTCGGCATATCTCGGACCGGATCGGTGTGATGTATCACGGACGTCTTGTGGAAGTAGCGGACAGTGATGAGCTGTACGAGAACCCTCTACATCCGTATACAAAAGCGCTGCTGTCCGCGATTCCGGTACCGGATCCTCGTGCAGTAGTCGAACGGGTTATTTATACACCGGACGCTGCAGCCGAAGAAGCTGCGGTGCTGAGAGAAGTAAGTCCGGGGCATTTTGTAGCACTGCCGTAAGGCATACGAGCTAGCTAAGGGAGGCTGAAACCTAATGACGAATATCGTGAAGCTGTCGCAATGGGATGCATTACTCGTGGAGTCGCTCCGTAAGGGACATGGCTGGTCCAACGACGAGATTATTGCAAAAGTAACAGGTGGAGTTGATCTCCCAACGGACGATAGCATCTTCCAATTTAACTACAGCGATCTGGCTGCTTTTGCTCAAAAAGAACCGGAGACGTTCGAAACTGCGGTACGTAACGGCTACCAGATCAAGTACAATACCGTTCGTGGTATTCGCAGCTGGATCTGGGTTGCCTTTGGCGAAGAGCCTCAGCTTGAGCTCGAAGCCGGACAAGAAGCCGTAACGGCACAGCTAACACCCGAACAACTAGAACGTGTGAAAACAGCGCTGTCGTTCGGATGGTCGATCGAGCCGACTGACGGCGCGGCAGGATCGTACCGGATTGAACCGATCCAACGGTAAATAGAGTTGATGAGAGCTGCTTTCTCGAAAGAGAATGCAGCTCTTTTTATTTTTATTTTTATCTTTATTTTTATTTTTTAGTTTCACCACCCTGCCCTCCAGCTATCGCAGCTTCCACTGCCTCCTCGCCGTAAACGATGGTGTTCGAGTAACTTTTGAGGCAACAGTGAGGCTAGACTCACTGTTAGTGAGGGGCGACGTTTGAATAAGGTGTAAAACCTCACTATTCCAGATAAAGAGACTCCCATCCACCACCTCAGCTCGAAATAGCAAAGAAAACGCTCAATGATGGTATAATAACGGGAACTAGTTAGCAGCTAAATGGAGGTCATATTGAACGTGGATACAACAACAGAGAACCAAATCGCCGAATGGATGATTAACGAGATTAAATTCCGGGGGATGCTTCGCCAGGAGGAAGCCATTGAGCACGTTAAACAACACTTCGGAGAACAATATGTATTTGTAAATGATAAGGGTAACGTCTCTCTCGAGAAAGAAGTAAAAAAGGCCTTCCGCAAGCAGCACGGCGGCCGTATCGCTTGGGATCGAGACGGATTCTTTTGGGCTTGGACATAGGCTAGTTAAGTTTTAATCAAAATTACTTTAAACAAATGATAAAAACAGGCTTCGCTACATTCGCGAAGCCTGTTTATTAATTAAAAGAGTTCTTTGCCGCCTTTGGATCTTGCTTCAAAGGACCATTCCAAATTAAGAGTATCGTTTTGGAATTGGCTTTGATCACCCTCATCAACGAATGTGAAACGCACAGTGAATGTATCCGTATTACCAACCTTCAGACCAGAAAGCTCTTCTATTGGGAAGCCAAGAAACTTCAGAACATCAAGATTCTCAAGTGCATCTGGACCTGCATTTTGAAGATCGTATAAGTTTGTTGTTAATACAACATTATCAGATTTATCAAGGTTTGTTAAAAACTCGACTTTGATATATCGGCCTAAATCCGCCGTGTTAGTCCCACCATGTCCATTAAGCGATCCATTGTCATCAGTAACTGTATACTTTGTATGCAAAATCGCTGATGCAATATCAACTGTTCCATCGTTTTTGAGTGTAAATGATTTAGTCATGTGATCTCCAGGAGCTAATTTAGAGAAAGTGATGTTTTCTGATGTCGCTGTACCGGCATTAAGATCAATATATCCTGATGCAAATGTACCTGTTTTTACAGCAGTATCAGTGAAATATGCGAAAGTACCTCCGCCTACCAACGAAATACCCAGTGCTGCTGTTGCCATACCAAGACCCAATTTAGCTTTGATTCCCATTTTTTTGTTTCCTCCCAAGGTTTCCTCATTTTGAGGTTTGTTTTTTATATTGTTATCCTTGTGCGCTGGCACAAGAAGGACAATCAGGTTACGATAAAGCTTCCGGATTAGGGTTAGGTGTGCTCGGCTCGTTCTTCTTTTTCTCCAGTTCAGCGAACGCCTTCAAGATGGTAATGATGGAGTAGAGAATCAAGAGAAGGCCTGGAACGAGCAGCAGCATGAGGCCGCCTATCTTAGAATTGGCAAAGTTCATCCCATATCCCACATAAGGAATGGTCAATCCGGAATACTGTCCAACGATACGATTGGCCGGTACTGGTGCTGTGTCAGCCGAGGGGTTATTGTCACCCTTGGTCGTATACACTTTTTGTCCATCCTTCGTATCGACGGCTGCAACTCTGTGCGTAATCAAGCGTTCTTCACTATCTTTATAAGTAACGACATCGCCGACATTGAAGCGGTTCATATCCCCGCCCGGCTTGATCGTAATGATGGAGCCTGTATGAATCCCCGGTTCCATGGAGCCAGACAATACAATCTTGATCTCGTAGCCTAGCAGCTTAGGCTCTCCGCCAGATGCCTTGGAGACAATCACGGAGAAGGCAACTAGAAGGAATACGACCAGCAGCAATAGCGTCACTGCCTTACTCATGATTGATTTCATTAGTTTCATTCGTTACACCACCTGGTTCATTGGAGTTTGATGAACTTTCTTCTGCAATCTCTGGAGGTGAAGTATTATCAGATACCTGCTGTTGATCTGGTTCAGAGATTTCTGGATGGCTCTCAGGAGCAGCCGTTCCATCAGGACTTTGTTCTACAGCTTGTCCCTCTTCTTGATCTACAGCCTGCTCTTCACCCGCTGCTGCAGCCTCGGCTTCCGCCTTTGCTTTCTCTCTTGCTGCTATTTCCGCATTTACTTGTGCAAGCTGTTGCTGTAAGCTAGTTTGCTGCTGTATATAAGAAGCGCTGGCATCATGAATGGAAGCTTGTACAGCTTCATAGCCGGCTTCGGCTTCCTCACTAACGGGTGACACTGGCGACAGGACTGCATGTGATTCTGCAATGGGTTCTGCAGAGACGGTATATACTGGTCTGCCGGATAACGCTTCATAGATTTCCCGAGCTCGTGACTCCAATGCCTCTGAAGCTATGCTGCTTTCATTCATCAAGGCTAGGAAGCTGGACAATACTGATGGATCTCTAGGTGTGAGGCAGTTCAAGCTGACACTCGACATATAATCGGACAGTTCAGTGAGGATCACGGAAGAGGAATGAAGCTCACCTTGAGCATCTTCCCATGCGGATACGTTCGTGCTCGAACGCTCGGCTAGACGATTTAACATTTCTGCAATATCGCTGATTTGCGAATTAATTCCATCACCTAATGTCCCTAACTGCTCATCAGATACCGTTGACAGATCTAAATTCCCAGCAGCTTCATCAAGTGATCCTGTATAACCCGATATGTCTGCATATTCCGCATCACCCTCACGGACATGCTGTTCAGCTTGTCCTAACAGCTGATCCACTTCATCCGGAAACACCGAGCAGATCCCAATCTCTCCTGTTACCTCAGCTGTTGCTGTGAAATTCCCGAAGGTTGTTCCTGCTTGGCTCGCCGTCATAATGAATAGCAGGAACACAATAGAAAGGGTATTCATGACTACAAAAAGGATCTTCGGAATACGCTCTTTCCTACTTCGCTTAACTCTGTTCCATCTTCGCTGCAAGAGCACACCCGCCTTCACTAAGAACGTTTTTGTTCGTTATTAAGAACAACTTGCACACTCAATATAGCCTATATCTCCCATAATTGAAAAGTTGGAAATAACGCCCAATATTCTTATTTAAGAACAAAGAGACTAATTTTAATCCAAAAATCACTCATTTTCTCATTATATCTTCTATTTTCGTTCTTTATAAAGAACGGTATCTTGCCACCTTTCCTAATCAAACAAAAAAACCCGGCCCCATGGCCGGATTTCATGAAAATGCTATATGTTTCTTTACAAAAATAGTTAATGTCCGTAAGATGATAATAAATACAAAGCAATTTCTATTATTTTTTAAGATAAGGATGCATGAACATGATTGATGAAATCGGAAAACGAATCCAACAACTGCGAAGCGACAAGGGCATGTCCATATCCGAGCTTGCTGAACGGGCTGATGTCGCCAAATCTTATATAAGTAATGTAGAACGAGGCTTACAGTCTAATCCTTCTATTCAGTTTCTCGAGAAAGTAGCATCTGCCCTGGAAGTATCGATTCACTCTATTCTATACAATGATCCTACGCAGACTGAGCAATTGCTTGATAATGACTGGCAGCTCCTATTACGAGAAGCAATGGACTCCGGCATTAGTAAAAGTCAGTTCAAGGAATTTCTAGAGTTTCAAAAATGGAAAAAAAATAATGAAAATCCGGAGTAGTTTATGACCAATCCGGATTGTTTTGTTGTATAACCTTATAAGATTGCAAGAACCGTCTAACTTCCTCGATGGACACTCCCATATCTTTTGCCTCCATCAATAAATGGATCCATTCCTGCTCACTGCCAATATCCCTCGTTGTCATCGAAGTCACATTTTCCGACCTCCACTATTTTTTTACATCGTCTTCCGCTTCCACACAAGACTATTGACCTATATATGTAATCGCTTTCGAACAATATGATACATATTGTATCCTGAAAAGGTTGTCGAACCTTGACAGACTATTAAAATATTTTCCCCAACCGGTTCTAAAGTCTTATAGATTCAATCCCACCTAATCGCAGCACAAAAATAACCCCCAGCCATCACTCGAGGCCGAGGGTTACTTGTTAATCAATTAGCTTATGCCGATACCACTTCTTGCCGCGGAAACGCCAGAGGAAGATCATTCCCCGCACGCCCCACTCCAGATTCATCGCAACCCAGACGCCGATGATTCCGAAATTAAACACGATACTTAGCAGGTAGCCAAGCACAATACGGAACAGCCACATGGATAATAACGATACAACAGATGTGAACTTCGAATCACCAGCTGCCCGAAGGGCAGATGGCATAATAAAGCTGATTGACCAGAACACCACTTGAGCAAGAGCATTAATAAGCGTGATGATCAGGATATCATTCACAATATCTGACGGAGGATGGAACAGCCCCACCAGCGGATAAAACAATGGGATCATGATGAGAGCCATGAAGAGCAGACAAGCGGCGGACAGCCATAAGAAAGATCGTGTAAACTTTCTGGCATCCTCAATATTTTGCTGCCCAATACATTGACCAATTACCGTGATTGTCGTGATCGCCAAGGCATTCGAAGGAATCTGAAGGACATTAGCAAGAGAACCGCTTATCGCATTTGTCGCAATAGCGTAGGTGCCAAGACCGACGACAAACGTTTGGGTGACGATTTTCCCGCCATTGAAAAACATCTGCTCTGCTGCAAACGGCATACCGATGAACAGAATCTTTTTCAGCATGGTCAAATTGAACGCCAGCAAATCCCGAATACGCAGCCGCAGGCTCGTATCAATCTTCACCAGATAAATAATAGCGAGAATGGCCGCCGCATACCGGGAGATATTGACGGAAATCGTCAGTCCAAGCACACCCATATGCATCAGGTTAATAAAGACAATATTCAGCAGCACGTACGACAGATTCATGACGAGGGACAACATGAGAGAAGCCCGGCTTCGCCCGATTCCACGCAATGCCCCACATACAGCCTCCATCATCGCAATCCCGACATAGGACAAGCCGCTGCCGATCAGATACGTCTTGCCTTCTGCGAATACTTCCGGTGTTGCAGCACCAAACAGCAGATTCAGCATCGGATTATGGAAAGCTACCACAATTAAGCTGATCGCAAGGGCAACTAGCGTAACCGAGGATACGGAGCTTGCCGCTGATTTGGATACCATCTGATCGTTCCCGCTGCCTTTATACTGGGCAACAACAACCGTTCCCCCGGTCGACACTGCGATAAAGACACTGATCAGGAATATATTAAGCGAATCCACCATATTAACAGCACTGACCGCGTCAACACCAGATGAACTAATCATCGCGGTATTCACAAGGTTCAGACCAACGAGGAAAGCCTGATCGATCAGAATCGGAATAAACAAGGATATAATCTGTCTATAATCAATGGACACTCCGGTAAAGTGCCGATTCAGGAAAGCCTCTCGCCTTCCTAATTGTCTGGGTCGTCCTATACCCATATCATCACATTCTTCTTGTTGGATTGGTGAAGCTTCAGTTATCTCTTACTATAGCAGAGATTTGTCCGTTGTGGATTGCTCCCAAAGACATAAAATCCACAGCCTAAACGGCTGTGGATTTCGATTCATAAGCAGTCGTACGTCTGCTCTCGACGAGCCCGGCGATATAGAGCACCAGCATAAGGCCAAGCAGCGCCGCACATACAGAGAGCGGAATAGCCCAGTGATGGGCCGAGTGTGAAAAGAACGGAATAAGCGCCACGGCCACAATTGGCGGGGCATTCCACTTAAATTTATTAATTAACCAGATGGTTATAATAACGTTAACAAATAACGAGATTGCGCTTGGATAAATGTAATACAGCAGCGTTCCAATTCCGGAGGATACGACAGCACCAAAGGTGACTTTCCCCACTTCGGATATGGTCGACGAGCGGGATAGGAAGAGAAAACTAAACGCACCAAGCGTTGGGAAGAAAAGTGTATCCAAGAAGGAAAAATGTAGAGACAGCCAATAAATAAGCCCTACATAGAGACAAATCACGATTGTTTTCAAGTTCATGAGCTTCTTGATTACCTCCTGTCAGCGGCCGTGCAATTTTGCGCCTGCTCCATTGTAAAGAGTTTTGGATAGAGCGTCAATCTCTAAAATTATACTCTTTATTTCCTACCCGATAACTATGATTTAGTGTATACTGAAAATAACCGATTTTATAAATCGAAACCTGAACGGAGGATGATCATGTCCCAGCCGGTCGTCAACTTAAGTTATGAATGTGTAGAAGAAGTGCCTTTACACCGTGTACGCGGCAATCAGCTCGGCATTCTACTAAGCGTTATCGCAACCGTCCTAACCCAGCAATGGTGGATTCTTGCCCTGCCCCTCGTCGTGCAATTAATTAGTCGTACGTACGGAGTAAAATATAATGTCTTCGTCCGCCTGTTCTCGCCGTTACTGCCGGTAAGCCCACGGACCGAAGCACGCGAGCTGCTGCGCTTCAACAATCTGCTCGCTATTCTGTTCCTCGTCGTTACGCTCGCAGCACACTATCTCGGCTTAACCGTGCTGTCCTATATCAGCCTTGGTATGCTTACAGCTGCTGTCGTAGCTGCCTTAAGCGGCTTTTGCTTAGGCTGTTTTATGTACTTCCAATACAAACAGTTCCGTCTTCGCCAGCAAAGACATTAAAAGTAAGAAAGAGCCCGCCAGGAATGGCGGGCTCTCTTGTATATAAGCTTAGAGAACAATATCAGAGATAAACCGTTCTAGCACGGTCACGTCCGTAATGTTCTTATTGCAGGTGTCGCTGTTCACACACATATAGTTGCCAATCGCCTTGTAGTAATCTGGCGAAGCATTCGCTGGCTTCGACTTCGTAATCGCCGAGACTAACGCCACTTCTTCATGCTTGTTACATAGGAAGCATACGCTTTTCTTCTGCACAGGCGTGAATCTAGCCTCTACTCCTACCAGTCGACCGTTCAAATGATAAGCGAGATACATCTTATTCGTGCCAATATCCGTCCAGCCCATATAAGTAATATAGCGAAGATCCATCGCCGCGAGGTCAGGAACCTTCAGCTTCTTTACCTTCGGGAACAGCTTCTTCAGCTGCTTCTCCTCGACCTTCTCGAACGGCAGAATGTACTCTTCAAGTGAACGCACATAGCCCTGGAGTTCCTGCGGGGAACTTAATGACGCAAAGCTTCCAAGCAATTGCTGCTCCTGCTCCGATGCCCCAGGGAAAGCTTCCATGACTTTAAATGACGTGTTTGATCGAACCGATTCAATCACCTTCGGATCCGATACCGTACTGCAGGCTTGCTGCAGTTGACCTGCTTGCTTTTTAATGACGTTCAATTGATGGTTTCTAATAAATGGTGTACACATTGCTTTGTCAGCCCCTTATTTGGTATAAAATCATAAATCAATAAGGTGCAAAGCCCATTATTAGAAACGATAGCCGGGCGACCATTCTTTCAAGTACGCCCCATGCAAAGTATCGCCCCTAATTCAGGCTCTGCATGAAGCTGATTCGTAATCCGGCAAATTGATTTGCCATTTTTACCGCCTCCCTTTACTACTAAGATTATAAAATAAACGCTGCACCGTCCGCAATCCTCGTTCTTATTGTTCCAACCATTCCCGGAGCTGCGGCATCATCCGCTTCGCATCCTCATATCCCTGCCTGTAAAGCGCCTCTAGCTTCGCCGGGTCCCGCTCCATCCGCCCGACTACAAGCGTCTCTTGCGGCCGAATCACAAATGCCAGGCCCGTGCGCTCCTGCTCCGCTATATAATCAAGCGTCTCGTTATAACGTTCATGCCGCTTGAACATCTTCTCCACCAGCCTCGGATATTTCCGGTAGGCACGCTTAACAATCCAGCCAAACTGTCCCGGCGACTTCCGGTAATCCTCATTCCTCGTCAGGATAAGAAGATTACGCTTATAGCCGTCACTCTCGGCTTTCTTCAGCGGAATCGGATCAGAGATCCCTCCATCCAGCAGCTTCCGGCTGCCATATTCGACTATTGGTGCAATAAACGGAAGGGAACTGGATGCCCTGAGCAGCTGCAGCAGATCGAAGTCTGGATCGCTTTTCCGATAATAGACGGTCTCCCCTGTTACACAGTCAGTCGTGCCGATGACGAACTCCTCCGGACTATTCCGGAAAGCTTCGTAATCGAATGGAACATGTTTGTTTGGGATTTCATCGAAAATAAAGTCCATGCCGAAGAGCTGCCGTTTACTCCATAGATTTTTCCATGAGATATACCGCGGATCACTTACCCATTCCACATTGACGACCCGGTTGCGTCCAAGCTGTCTGGACAGATAACTCGCACCCATGCAGGCACCAGCTGACACACCGATCATATATGGAAAATAAATGTTATGCTCTGAAAAATACTCCAGCACCCCGGCCGTATAAACGCCGCGCATGCCTCCACCTTCCAATATGAGTCCAATCGATTCTGCTTGGCTCATGCCTTTTGCCTCCCTGTAAGAGGCTCTGCCTCTATTCATTACTGTAATTGTAGCCATCACCGTTCGCGTTAGTCAATTTGGCATCCGGCCTAAAATGGATAGGCGCATAGGCATGGCTAAAAAAACTTAACAAACTTCCCTATGTCCTTGTCTTGAAACCGCTTGCGAACTATGTCACAATCAAAAAGGTTACATATGCGAGTGATTACAGCAATCCGATGCTTACGAAGCAAGAATTGCTTCACAATCTCATGCTTACGAAGTAAGAATTGCTTCACAATTCTTTAAGCAAATGCTTACGAAGTAAGAATTGCTTCACAATTCTTTAAGCAAATGCTTACGAAGTAAGAATTGCTTCACAATTCTTTAAGCAAATGCTTACGAAGTAAGAATTGCTTCACAATTCTTTTTAGGAGGACTAATCAATGAAAACAATTCAACTCGGAAACAGCGCGTTAGAAGTACCGGTAGTTGCGGTTGGCTGTATGCGTATTAATTCCTTGGATAAAGCAGGGGCAGAGCGTTTTGTCCAAACGGCACTTGAGCAAGGAGCAAACTTCTTCGACCATGCGGATATTTACGGCGCTGGTACATGCGAGGAGATCTTCGCAGAAGCCATTCATATGAACGACAGTGTTCGTGAGAGCATTATTTTGCAATCCAAATGCGGCATTAAGCCGGGCGTTATGTTCGACTTCTCGAAGGAGCATATCCTTGCTTCGACGGATGCGATCCTGAAGCGTCTGAACACGGACTACCTCGACATTCTGCTGCTGCACCGTCCAGATGCATTGGTTGAGCCTGATGAAGTTGCAGAAGCCTTCGACCGTCTGGAAAGCTCCGGCAAAGTACGCCACTTCGGCGTATCGAACCAGAACCCGATGCAAATTGAGCTGCTGAAGAAATCGGTGAAGCAACCACTTGTTGCGAACCAGCTTCAACTGAGCATCACGAACGCGAACATGATCTCCAACGGCATCAACGTGAACATGGAGAACAGCTCCGCGATTAACCGTGACGGCAGCATTCTCGACTACTGCCGCCTGAACGACATTACGGTTCAGCCTTGGTCGCCATTCCAATACGGCTTCTTCGAAGGTGTATTCCTCGGAAGCGACAAGTTCCCTGAGCTAAACCAAGTGATCGATGAGATCGCTGGTAAATATGACGTAAGCAACACAACGATAGCGATCGCTTGGATTCTGCGTCACCCAGCGAAAATGCAGCCGGTTATCGGTTCGATGAATATCGAGCGCCTGAAAGACTGCGTCAAAGCATCCGACATTACACTTACCCGCGAAGAATGGTACGCAATCTACCGCGCGGCAGGCAATATTTTGCCATAAGCTTCGAAGGTATAGCAGCAGCCTCTGGTCTTGGATGACCAGAGGCTGCTGTTTCATTTCGTAGAGCAAGAATCATCAAGAACAGGATCATCCATTCGTATACAATGAGGTCACCCGGAACAAGGAGGTTAGACATCCGAATGAAGCAGGATTATTTGATGCAGATTCAACAGACGATTGATTACATCGAAGCCCATATTGCCGAAGAGCTGTCTTTATCGCGGCTGGCGCAGGTTGCGAGGCTCTCGGACTTTCATTTTCACCGTGTCTTTCAATCCATGGCAGGAGAGACCGTGATGGAATATGTGCGTAAACGTCGTCTGGCGATATCCGCTTATCAGGTTGCTCATTCGGATGCGAAGCTGATCGATATCGCGCTCGATACGGGTTTTCAGAATCATGAGACGTTCACCCGAGCTTTCAAGCGCATGTTCGAAATGACACCGGGCGACTACCGTAAACGGGAAATTAAGCCCCCGGCATACTCCAAGCTGAATGTGCTGCAGCGCAAGTACAATCCCTATTTAGGAGGAATACGAATGGAATACAAGATTATAACGAAGCCTGCCTTCAAAGTGATCGGCTACGAGATCCGCACAAGAGCAAATGGTGACAATCATAGAGAGATCCCGGCCTTCTGGCAGGAATATATTCAAAAAGGACTGTCTAAAAACATCCCCAACCGCGTGCATAAGGACTCCCCTGTTGAGCTTGGTATCTGCCATAAATTTGATATGGACTCCGACAGCTTCTCTTATCTAATCGGTATGGAAGCTGAAAGCTTTGAAGGTGTAGAGGGCGAAGGCCTCGTCTGCAGTGAGTTTGATGCTGCGGAGTACGCTGTATTCACCACACCAAAGGTTCCGCGTGAACAGTTCTCCTCCTCTATCCAAAGCACCTGGATGACAATCTTCGGGGAATGGTTCCCTCATTCCGGTTACGAGCATGCTGGCAAGCCGGAGTTCGAGCTGTATGATGAGCGCAGCAACCATGAGCTGTCTGAAATTCAGATGGATATCTATATCCCGATTAAAAAAAGAGCTTAGACATTTCGCTTAATATGATAAGTTGGATTTCATCCAGTAACTTTCCTGATTAAGCCATTTCCCCTTGTTTAGACTGGATTTTCTCCAATCAAATCCAGTCTGAAAAGATGATACTACACGTGTAGAGCTAATTATCCTGCATTAATTCCAACGTAGGAAGCCAAGTGCCGACAAACCCAGTGCTAGACTGGATAAGATCCAGTCTAGCCTGTATGACAAATAATAATGGCGTAAAAAGGGCCGTACCATCACTCAGTAATTACTGAATGATGGTATGGCTCCTCCTCTATGTCTCTGCTTATGGATTGATTAGTCCCGCTGCAACCAGCATACGCTTCATCATTACTGCCGATTCCGCGCGTGTAATCGGCTGCTGCGGCAGCAGCTTGCCTTTTGTTCCCTTCACAATCCCTTGCTTCGCTCCAGACGCGACAGCGGCATGAGCCCAGCTGTCGATGCTTGTGTTATCGCTGAACTGGCTAATCAAGCCCGCTGTTTCACTTGCCGAAGCCTGCACCAGACTGGTCATCGCAGATGCACGGTTAATCATCACAATCGCTTCCTCACGGGAGATCGAAGCATTCGGATGGAAGCTTCCATCCGCGTAGCCTGTAATCAGGCCGTAAGATACCGCTTGGATAACGGCGTCATGATACCAGGCAGTCGCTCGAACATCTTTGAAGGATACTTTGGCATCATCCTTCACGGCATGTATGCCGAGTGCGCGGAGCAGGATCGCCGTAAACTCTGCCCTAGTCACGGAGCGGTCCGGTGCAAATTGGTCTGCAGACACGCCTTGGATCACCATACGGGACGCCAAATCATTAATGTCGGCTTTTGCCCAGTGGTTCGTCACATCGGCAAAGGTTTTGGAATGCCATACGACCGCATACGTGCTATTCGTCAGGCTGTTGATTTGAGCGTAATAGTGGCCGTTAACCTGTGTAATCTGGGTTGGCACATGGTGAACCGTACCATCACTGTTCAATACAATACCTGTCGTAATGCGGGATGGATCAACCCCATCTGGAATGGCGATCGTACGGTTCACATAATTCGAGAACCGATCTATCGTTATGGACTTGCCTCTGTAGCTCGCCGTCACCTCGAAGTTGACCGGCGCAGCCACAAGGCTCGCCCCGCTTGCTTCTGCCGCCTGTTCTACCTGCTCAGGAGACTCCGCTGCTGCAATCGTGACATGGATCTTAATATCCTGCAGCGCTGCTCCCGTGCCTAATTGACCGGCAACTTGATCAATATTCATTTGCGAAGCAGACAAGGTATAACTCGCCTGATTGGTCTGAATGACGAGGGCAGCATCTGCATTTTCCATAAGCTTCACGAGCTGCCCGTTCAGTTCCCCGACGACAATATCACGATTGCCGTCTACAGGCAGCGTCAGCCTTTTGATCTGATTCTTGTTCAGCTGCTCCGCCACTTTATCGTTATCTACGCTGATGGTCGTCACGTTGCGGCCGTTAACGATTACGCTCGACAGAGTAGCCGATTCGCCTTGGTCCTTTCCATCTACAATGACTTTTACTTTACCGGTATCAGCCGGCGGGTTCGGGTACACCGTAATCTTGCCTTCTGTCACCGATACAGGCAGGGAATGCATATCACCGTCTGTAAAAGTTAGATTGGCCGGGTCTTCCGCATCAATCGTCAATGCTTGTTTCGTCAACTCTGATCCGGATTTGGCTTTAATCTGTATAACAAACAACTGCTTTGCTTCGCTAATTAAACGGTCACCACCTGTCGTATCCACCCAGATCACGCGAATCCATCCGTTATCCGCGTCGATGTTGGACAAGAAGCAGCCTTCCTCCGATTCGCTGCATGTATCTGTATCAGCATTACCGTATTTTGGCGTTACGCTAATAATTTCTAGGGCCTTGGGGTCGTAATTCAGCTGGACATTATAGGAGCCAATCCCTCTCTCCAGCTGCTTGATCGATACCGGAACATCAACCGTCCGGCCAGTATTCACGCTCACATCACCAATCGTCAGTTGAACAGGCGTGCCTGCCGTAGCATGTACACTGGTGCTGCCAAAAGACAATCCGCTCAGGAGCAGGGCAAAAGCCAGCATAGCCGCCATTAATGGTTTATAAAACGTCTGCTGTAAGGTCATGTTGAGCCTCCAATTATTATGTAATCAGCTATTGCAACTTAAGGGGTATGCTGGCCTAAGAATTGATCAGTATTTGTCGGGTAAACTGTCCATTGCGAGCTGTCATAATCCAATACTCCGCCAATAACACCTGATTTACGGACAAGTGTGCCCCCTGATGCCAACAGGCCACCTACTCCTTGAGCATTTGGATCACCAAGAACATCGATAGCCTGACCGTTCTTTTTAAGAACAATTCCTTTCAAGACCATGCCTGGTCCATTGTTAAAGTTTCCTTGTTCGTTAAAGTACCAAGCATTAGGCAGATCAAAATCTCCATACCAATTATCAAGAATAAGATAAAGATTTAAACGGTTTGTATCAATATGAAGTGGAACCTCGGATGCAACTGTCCTCTGGTTTACTGTGTCATAATGGTAGATCCACAACGAATAGCTGGTCGACGGCATTGGGCCTGCTAGAGCCTGTGACGGAAAATATAGCTCAACTGCGTATTGATTATCGCCTGATCCATGCATGAATTCCGAGATAAACAAATCCGGTATGACTTCCACTGCCACCGTTCTAAATGCGGACGTCTGAAGCGCTTTGTTACCAATTTGACTGGTATCAACAAAAGCTCCTGCTTCAACGACCACATAATATTCCGTGTTATTCACGAAGGCATTATGCTGGATTGTCACTAACGAGCCGCTCACCGTTACTTTCGCTATATTACCCGCATCAATCGTCTCAACTACACTGTTATCGGATTTTTTGTAGATTGTAATCTTTTTCCCCGCTACAGCAGTAATGTTCTTATCAAAGGTCATCGTTAGCGGATCAGCCTTCTTCACCTTGTCTGCCCCCGCTGCAGGAACCGTGCTGATCACGTTTGGTTCGATTTCAGATGTAATAGTCAAGTCCTGCGAGGTAATGGAATAACCTTTCCCGACAGCAGAAGACAATGCCGTAATGGAGAAGTTCGTAATATCCGTATCGAAATCCGTTCCGTCATAGTCGAACATGACATACGCCGTGTGCGCATCAAACACACCAGCCCCAATAATCGTTAGTCCGACTGGAGCATGGTTCAGCGCGAAATCATCTACATCCACATCGCTTAGGTAATTGTCGCCATCTGCCTCGCCTACAAACGTATCCCCATCAAGCGTCAGTGTCACAAAGGCCCCGTTATTCAAGGTCCCTTCGGCCAGCGGTATATTTTCGCCTTCAGCAGCCAGCATCTCGCGAGAATCCTTAGTTGTAAACGACCAGTCCGTGATCCCCGCAAAGCCATTGCCCGCCGCATCCTTGACTGCACCCGCTTCAATCTGGATGACATAACTTTTCAACGTGTCAAACGGTGCATGCTGTATGGTCAAGGTGTCATCGGAAACCAATACTTCCGCATCCGCACCTAAGGTATAGACAGCAAATTCCGACTGGTCCCCGTTCATGATCTTTACCTTCTTGCCTTCAACCGGTACAACCGGTTCGTTGAACATCACGGTAAGCGCATCGGACTGGCTTACTTTTGTTGCGTTCTGCGAAGGGTTGAAACTGCTAATAACAGGCGCAATCGTATCCGGTGTTGTGAAGTTCCATGCCGATATTCCTTGCAGACCCGTATAGCTGTTGCCCGCCGCGTCCTGGAATGCCCCGGCGTCCACTTCTATATAAAAGTCTGCGCCGTCCGCCAGGTTCGGAGCCAGCAATGTCACGGTATCCCCATTCACCTTAACACTATTCGTATTCGTTACGTTGTAGGTTTTGAACAGGCTGTTGTCGGAAGCACGATAAATCCGAACCGTTTTGCCGCTAACCGCCTGGACAGGTTCCGAGAAGGTCATCGAGATCGCTGCTGTCCGGTCCACTCCCGAAGCATTGTCTGCTGGAGTCGTTGCTTGAACAATTGGAGCAATTGTATCCGGTGTTGTGAAGTTCCATGCCGATGCTCCTTGCAGACCCGCATAGTTGTTGTCAGCAGCGTCTTGGAAAGCCCCGGTATCGACTTCTATATAAAAGTCTGCGCCGTCCGCCAAGTTCGGAGCAAGCAGCGTCACGGTATCGCCATTTACCTCAACACTATTCGCGTCCGTTACGTTGTAGGTTTTGAACAGGCTGTTGTTAGAAGCACTGTAAATCCGAACCGTTTTGCCGCTAACCGCCTGGACAGGTTCCGAGAAGGTCATCGAGATCGCTGCTGTCCGGTCTACTCCCGAAGCATTGTCTGCCGGAGTCGTTGCTTGAAGAGTTGGTGCAATTGTATCCGGTGTTGTGAAGTTCCATGCCGATGCTCCTTGCAGACCCGTATAGCTGTTGCCAGCCGCGTCCTGGAAAGCCCCTGCGTCGACTTCTATATAAAAGTCTGCGCCGTCCGCCAGGTTCGGAGCTAGCAATGTCACGGCATCCCCATTCACCTCAACACTATTCGTGTCCGTTACGTTGTAGGTTTTGAACAGGCTGTTGTCGGAAGCACGGTAAATCCGAACCGTTTTGCCGCCAGCCGCTTGAACCGGTTCCGAGAATGTCATCGAGATCGCTGCTGTCCGGTCTACTCCAGAGGCATCGTCTCCCGGAGTTGTTGCTTGAAGAATTGGCGCAATCGTGTCCGGTGTTGTAAACGACCAGTTGGCGCCGCTGATTCCTTCGAAGGCGTTACCGCTCAGATCCGTAAATGCTCCCTCTTCCACTTCAATAGAGTAGGAAGTCGTCTCGGCCAAGCCCGGATTATGGATCGTCACTGTCTTGCCGCTGATCGTCACTTTGGACGCGTCGGCCGCATCATAGGAAACTAGCTCGCTTTGATCTGCGTTAAGAATCGTCACCTTTTTTCCAGCAACAGCTTGTACATTCTCATCCATCGTCAGGGTGAAAGCTGCAGCTTTATTGGCATCCGCCGCCCCGTTGACCGGAGACACGGAAGCTGCGACAGGAGCAACCGAATCTTCCGTTACAAAGCTCCACGCTGCATTTCCGGAAATACCTTCATACGGATTGCCAACAAGATCTGTGAAGGCTCCTGCATCGATGTTTACATAGTAGGCTGTTACGTTACCTAGACCAGGATTTACAATAGCAGCCGTACTGCCTGTAATTGTTACCTTCGAGGTATCTGCTGCATCGTAGGATGTAATCAGCTGATTATCCGAGGTACGATAAATATAAATGCTTTTGCCTGCAGCTGCCTTAATCGGCTCACTAAAGACGGTCTGCAGCTGATCCGTCCGACTTGCAGAATTCGCCTGTACAACCGGGGTTGTTCCCGTTAATACAGGTGGTGTTGTATCCGGAACGGTGCCGGTTGTGCTTGCCATTACAGCAGTACCGTTAGCTCCTAGCGCATCCACCGGGGTCACCTCGAAGAAGAGGTAATGATCCACATCGGCTTCTTGTACGGTATATGTTGTGCTGGTTTCAGCTGCAATCGGCGCTTTGTCCGACCCGTCTGCCTCCGCACCCCGGTACCATTGATAGAGCGAGGTCACTTCTGCATCATTTTCCGGATCGGCATAGCGGTAGCTGCCTGTCAGCGTGCTTCCTGTATGTACGGTTCCTGTAACGGTAATCTGATCAGCGGTTGGCGCATCATTGCTTTCCTTAAGCTCCGCAATAAACTTTACTCCGCCTGTTGCAGGCGTTTTGCCAACATAGTTATTCATCAGGACTGTCGCATCTGCCGTCGTAATGACGCCATCGCGGTTAATGTCCAATCTATTTTTCTCCTGATCCGTTACCGGAAGCTTAGAGTTTATAACTTTATAGATATACAGCACGTCGGCTGAGGTAATGAGGCCGTCACCTGTTGTATCTCCCAGCAGGGTCACGTTCAAATCGACATAATCGGTTAAAGAGAGAGCTGTAGAATCGCTTCCCGTAATCGCCAGACGGGTTGTCCCCTGCCCTTTGACTTTCACTTCGATCCGGCCATTAGCTTCCGATACAGCTGCGATATTCGGCTTGCTAGAAAAGGCCGACATCGTAATAGGACCTGTCAGCTGCGGAAATACCGTACGAATATCAAAACTGAAGGAATCTGCATTTACGTTCATTCCAGCATCAATCCAACCGCTATCCCCGGTGACTGGCGTCAGGATCGTATTCGCTGGTGCATCTGCATATGCAGTTTGTCCACTCACAACCGGTACAGCAAGCAGTAAAGCCAAGAGTGCGCAAGCAGCTCTCTTGGGATAACGAGAGCTGTTCAATCGTTCTTTCATGTAATCGTTCCCCTCTGTTGGTTTAAACTCTGTGTTGCTTACAGCGACTACAGACCTATACACAAGCGTTATCGAATGAGTCTTGGAACCTATATTTCGACATTGTTTGCTAAATTCCTTTCGAGCGAGGAATGATTTCCCACATTTAATTGTCGAATTTATCCTTTACCGGGCTCTCTCCTGTCCACCATCAACCTTTCCTCCGCGATCTCATCAAAATACTTTATTACTAAAATTTACTGCAACACTCTCTCCACATGGTTCGTCTAAGGGGAGGAAGGTTAAGCTATATCTATAAACCATTTAGGCGGTGAACATCATGATTAAGAAAATTAGCACCCTTATTCTCCTCGTGACGCTCAGTTTGTCCCTGCTCTTGGCAGGCTGCTCGAAAGCTAACAATACTTCGAATAATACGCCAGCATCAGAAGAAGCCGGGAATAATTCCTCTGCTCCTTCATCGAACCCTAGCAATACAAATACGGGCACGGATACGGGTACACCTAGTACCAGCCCTGACGAGGGTACTTCTTCACAGCAGCCTGGCAATACTGGCGGCGGTACTTCTGGGAATCCAACTCCAGTTAGTACTGGTGAAAAAACCGTTCAAATCAGCACCGTTACAGCCTTGCGCCTCGCTGACTCCAAGACCGGCTGGGTTGCCGGCAATGGTCAAATTGCAAGAACAGAAGACGGCGGCGCTCACTGGAAGCTTCAATACGCAGGCAGCAAACCGGTTAACCAAATTTTTGCTCTGAGCAGCAGCAAAGTTTGGGCAACCATTGGCGACGAGAGCGCAAGCACCCTGACACTGATTCAATCTACTAACGGCGGAAAAACATGGGCGAAAGCCGGTACTGTACCTAACCGCGGCTATCTCCATTTCACCAGTGACAAAACAGCCTTTAGCGGCGACGCTATGACCAAAGACGGCGGCAAGACGTGGACAACATTGCAGACACCAGGCAAAGAAATCGGCGAAGTGTACTTCCATGACATCAACAATGGCTGGGCTGTACAAATGGTGAATGGCAAAATGCTCTTCATGCATACAGCAAGTGGCGGGAAAACCTGGGATACTGTTATGACACGTTCAACAGAAGAAGCCCCTAATAACGTCATCATCCGCTCTACAGCAGCAAACGATGCTTGGATTGAGCTCATTGGAGGCTCAGGTATGTCGCAAACCTCCTACTCGCTCTTCCACACAACCGACGGAGGCAAGACTTGGCTCCCAGCAATTGTGAAGAACGGTGCAGGATCCGGTCCCGCGCCAGGGTTTACAATGAACGATCCAAAGGTTCCAAGCGGCATGACCAGCTCAAGCCCAGGCACCTTGTATGTTGTCAATTCACAAACAGCGATTATGGGCGGCCAATGCCAAGCTTGCGATAAGCCCAACACTTTAATGGAAACCAAAGACGGCGGTAAGCATTGGATGATCAGCAAGGCGGAATTGACCGGTTACGGCACCCAAGTTATTGGCGCTTCTGACGCTAGTCATATCTGGTTCATCACAACAGATCATACCGATCCATCTGTCTTGTACACGTCTACGGATGGCGGCAAGACCTTGCATAAGGTGTATACCTTTAAGAAGCCATAAGCAGAATAGTCAGAAACGCCCTCCTCATACCCGATAATCAATCGGCGTATGATGGAGGGCTTTTTTTATATAAAGCTATATGACTTTAATGATTCACATCCTTAACGCCAATTAGCTCCTTCCGATGCGAATAAGAAAGCAGAATAAAATTGATAACGCCAAGCAGCACAATGGGCCATGAGTAATTATCCAGAACCAAATAGATCGACAGCAGGAGCATACCAAGCACAACATGAAAGGCATCCGTTTCTGAGGAGGTTGACCTGCCTTTGTTGATTAGTCTCGTTACCGAGAGCAGCACAGCAAGTATAATCGCATACGCCAGCGAAACTGCGAATCCCGTCAGCCCGCTCCATACGCCAAACGTCACCGCAATCGCTTTGCCGCCCTTCCAACCCGTAAACGGAGAAAAGATATGTCCAAGAATAGCCGCTGCTGCAGGAAAAACAAGAGCAAATCCCGTAACGTCGCCGCTATGGTGAAGCCAAAGCATCGGTAAATACCCTTTCAAGAAATCCAGCACAATACCGGCCATGCCATAGGTAAAACCCGTTGCTTTCCATAAGTTAATTGCACCGGGATTGCCATCACCGTATTCTTGGAGATTGTGATTTTTCGCTAATCCAATCCAATACGAGAACATCAAGGAACCCGCCAGAAAAGCTGCCGCTGTCCATAAAATAATCATGGATTGCCACGCCCCCCAACCTTAATGCTTCTGCCTTTCCAGGCAACCTGCCGTAGAAACACCACCTGATAAAGCGAATACAGCATGATATAGAGGAAAAAGACCGTGCTAAGTATATGGACGATCGGCAGCCATATCCCGAACCTTCCGGTATAACGGACAAAATAATAAATCTGCAGCGTGTACAGCACATATCCAATAGCAAACGGAAGCAGATAAGAGGTACCTATGACAAAAGGTGCTGCTTCCGCGGCAATTAAGCCGATCAGCCATACGGCAACAAGCAGCGATGTCCCGATATTCAGCTTGCTTGTACTTAGCACCGCTCCTTTACTGAAGCCTTGGATCTCACTCTTGATACCACCTGGATACATCCGGAAGGAGACCATGCCGCGTCCGATGTAATTGGTCACTTTCACACCGGCTTCCACAAACCTTGCTCCTAAGTTCAGATCATCCAGCACTTCGGCCTTTACACCTTCATGACCTTTTGCCTGTTCATAATCCGCTCTTGTGGCGAGGATGCAGGAGCCATATAAGCCTTTGCTCGGGTTTGTCCGCTCCATAGGGGAAGTGAAGGCAAATAAGCCTAATACGTTCACGATCAATGCTAACCGCTCATAAAACCTCTCCGCAATATGGAACGGCACGACAGAAATAACCCCGCCCTCTTGTTCTCTTGCAGTAAGAAGTGAGCGAAGTGCATGTGGTGCAAGACGGACATCCGCATCCAGAAAAGCAATTAGATCACCGGTAGCCTGAAGGTAACCGTTCCATACCGCCCAATTCTTGCCTGTCCATCCCAAAGGGAGCTCGGGATTCGTAATCACCTTAATTCCGTAACTTTCCGCAATTTCTCTGGTCCGATCCTCCGAATGGTCATCTACGACGATAATTTCCAAGTCCGTGTAGGTTTGAGCTTGCAGTGAGCTCAGCAAGTGAGGCAGGTTGCCTTCTTCATTCCTTGCCGGAATAACGACGGACAGCTTCCCCTGCTGAATGGGACCCTCACGATAGACGGGGATCGTATTTTTACGGAATAACACCAGCCCCATGGCACAAGCGCATACGAGCAATGCTGTGATCAACATCCCCATATCCACACCCCCATTTTGCATATATATCAAATATATGGCTCCCGCTGTTGTTCTAGGACGCTTATCTGTTCGCGAAGCAGGCTTGGACCGTTAATTTTTTATGAAATGTCACCCCTCCGCTGACCGATAAGACCCTCGCAGGGTCTTATCCAGCCAATTCTAACTATTCTAACAAGCGATAAGACCCTGACAAGGCTTTATCGCTTCAAATAATGACCATTTCGGCTTATTCTACAGCCATTCAATGAATGATAAGACCCCCACAGGGCCTTATCCCACCCAAGATTAACCACTCAAACAACAATAAGACCCTGACAGGATCTTATTGTTGTTTGAGCAGCTAGAACAGCTGCACCTCTATGCAAGTTTAATACTCCTTAGTTCATCCTTGAGGGCTGTACGATACGGATAAGCAAGTATGAGCTGTTCAATTATTTCCTTCGCTTTTAAAGTTCCGCCTGCCTTAATAAGATGTCTAATTGTACCGCAGACCTTTTTATATTGATTCCTATTCGAGGCCTCTGCAGCTGATTCTGTAATCCATTCCTGGAATAGTTGATATACTTCATCGGCATATTGGCCAACAAGATGAGGATAGTATTCGACGATTTCCCTTTTTCTGCTCTGGACATACTCGAGAAGCCTTGTTACTTCCTTCTCCTCAATGAGAATTCGAGTGTACAATCTCTCCGTGGACCAGTAACCCTTGCCTCCACTAGCCAGACTATTCAATACCCGATGATAGACAGACTCCCATTCATCAGTACTGCACATTTCCTTCAACTCGAGGTAATAGGCATACTTCCCTGACAGAACGAACTCTTCCGCGAGTGCCAGCTGCTGCTCCCGTTGATTGGTGGCTTTGTAAACCTCATAGCGATACTCTTTCCATTTTGCAACAAGACCTGGAAGGCTATTCTTGCCATCTTGCTCTTCACCGTCCTGAGCCAGTTGCAGCGCCCGTTCAAAGTTTGCATTCTTTATAGCATGCTTGATAGCCATCTCTCGGAAAACAGTTAAGCTGAGATGCTCTTCTAAATAACGTTCCGCCTCCTGTTCGCCGTCATATGTCTGTATCACCAGATACTGAAGTTTAGCAGCATGCTCCTCAAAATAGGAAGAATCGCCATTCTTCTCTTTTAGCGCCATCAACTGCTTCTCCCATAGCACCCTCTCTGCCTGAGTCCTAAGGAATAACATGGCACTCTCCATAAGCGATAATTGCCATTCACTCCAACCATCCAAAAGAGGATGAAGAGCCTCCCTAAGAATCAATTGAAATAGAGCTTCCTTGTCCTTCGTCACTTCCTGCTCAATATCGAGATTAACAGCAATATGATGAATGACATCCAAGCACTCGCTAATCATTCCACCAACAATACCGTCGGAATCATCTGAGCACTGAAGCAAATCTCCCATTTCATGCAATATACAAAAGACGATATCAGCAGCATGAAGATACTGTCCTTGATCTAAGGCTTCCTCTGCTTTCCGCATCACTTTCTCAGCACCGTCGACAGCACCAGATACTTGCCGATAAGCTACAAAGCCATAACGATCCGCATTGTCCTTAATAGAGGAACGTATAATTTTCTTGTATGAAGCCATGCTTGCTTTCGCGTCCGTACTCATGAACCGCAACACGAGATCCTGCTCCACTTCCTTTATTTCTTTCGAAAAATGAATCAACAGCGCTACCAGCTCATCTTTCGTCAACTTGGACAGTTTATCCGATAAACCTGCTTTACCCATTGTAGACTTTGTTTTTTACTCTCACTTTGCTTCATTGGCTTTCCTGCTTTCCTCTCGTTGATTATCTATCTCTCATACTAGCAGGAAATCAGGTTTTACTCAGCTATTAACTTGTACCAACGTTCACTCTACTTCTTCCTCCTCCGCCTGCAATTCAGGAGGCCCCATCGAGACCCGCGTTTAGAATCGCATCACCTAATCCATCATTCGCAGGAATAACACAGCCAGACGTAACTAGCTGCTCTTTTCTCAAACTTAAGGTCCCTTAGGGACCTTATCCCACACGTCTATGCTCATATCATCGCCCAAATCTGACACTCTGCCCGTTTAAGGTCCCTAAGGGACCTTAAATATCTGACTAGCTGCTACTTTCTCGAACTTAAGGTCCCTTGGGGACCTTATCTCACACGTCTATGCCCATTTCATCGCCCAAATCTGACACTCCGCCTGCCTTAAGGTCCCTAAAGGACCTTAATCACCTAACCAGATGCTCTTTTTTCGAACTTAAGGTCCCTTGGGGACCTTATCTCACACGTCTATGCCCATTTCATCGACCAAATCTGCCACTCCGCCTACTTTAAGGTCCCTTAGGGACCTTAATTGCCTAACTAGCTACTCTTTTCTCAAACTTAAGGTCCCTTGGGGACCTTAAGACGCCATAATGTTCGTAACACACCACCAGTTTCACCATTCCCCTAAGCAAATAAGACCCTGCCAGGGTCTTATCACTCCACAAGTTACTCTATTAACATCATTTAAGACCCTGCGAGGGTCTTATTGATTGTGCGTACACCCAGTAACACCCCTTTTCGCCGTTCCCCTAAGCAAATAAGACCCTGCCAGGGTCTTATCACTCCACAAGTTACTCTATTAACATCATTTAAGACCCTGCGAGGGTCTTATTGATTGCCCGTGCGCCCGCGCCATGCCAACAAAAAAAGCCCCTAAGACTCAATGGCCTTAAGGGTTTGTTAGTATCAGATTCGTCTGTTATTTCGCGTAGTTAAACATCGACTGAACGGTTATCCGTTCCGGTACAGCAGGAACAAATTGAACGCCATCCGCTGTTCTCTGCTTGAACTGGACAGTGACTGGAATGCCTGGAATCAGATCGAAGAAGTTATCCGTGAAGATGCCTTCCTCCTCCGCCTGAACCCATACATGCTTAGCCAGACGCTTTGCCGTCAATACAAATGCCAATCCCCTACTTCCTTCTACGGCCTCAACCGCAATCTCAGGATCAATAAGCTCAAGCTGTCTTGTATAGACAAAATAATGCTCCGAACGCGCCAGCTCCTGACCTGCCCTCACAATACGTCCAACCAGCACAGACCGGCTCGCATCGTAAAAGCCCAGCTCATCAGTCGTTAACGATAGCGCAACTACAGCCGTACGCGGCGCCACCGCAACAGAAACGGAATCCTGCTTCAGCAGTTCCCCGTCAAAGGCATATAAGCTCCACTCCAGCGTACCCTCCATGGACTCCCCAAGATCCGATACAACGTGGAAGTTAACCGTATTATCCACTTGGTCGATCGACAGCAATAGATCCTCAAAGCTATTCTTGATCAAGTACTGTGCTGCCTTCCACCGACCGTAGTAATCCATGCTTGACCAGGAAGCAACCGGCCAGCAGTCATTAAGCTGCCAATATAACGATCCCATACAATAGTCCATGCTCCGGCGGTGAGCTTCGATAGCCTGCTTCATCGCTTCGGCCTGCAGCACCTGGCTGATATAAAGGAAAGAAGGGAAATCCTTCGGATCCTTCATATAACGGTCCGCATAGTCCTTGATCAGGAAGTTACCTCTGCCGTTCTTCTGATGATGCAGCATCACCTCAGAATCCAGCGCCATGTCCTTTTCTTCCGCATATGCACGAACGGTCTTATATTCCGGGAACGACTGGAAGCCGTATTCGCTCATAAAGCGTCCGATATTGTGGTTGTACTGCTCGAACGGCTCCTGCGCATGCCACACAGCCCAGTAATGGATATCACCGTGTGAAGAGTTGTTCGTCGCATGCTGATCGGCATTGCCTGTTACACTCTGCATGGGGGACGATGGCCAATAAGCGATGTCCGGCGCCATTGCCTCTACAACCTCCGGCAGAAGCTGATGGAATACTGCCTCATAATCAGCCCAGATCCGCTCCCGCTGCTCGCTCGTATATAGCTTTTTCCAGCCCCAGCCGCCATCTTCCACAAATTGTGACCAAGCCGTATCGATCTCATTATTCCCGCACCACAGCGCAATACTTGGATGATTGCGCAGACGCCGTACGTTGTCCTCAGCTTCCGCCCGCACGCTGCTTAAGAAAGCTTCGTCCCCGGGATACATACTGCAGGCAAACATAAAGTCCTGCCAGACAAGAATACCGTTCTCGTTACACAGCTCGTAGAAAATATCCTGCTCGTAGATTCCCCCGCCCCATATACGGAGCATATTAAAGTTGGATTCGATTGCGCTGGCAATCTCATGGCGGTAACGCTCCGGCGTTACTTCGGTGAAGAAGCTGTCGTTCGGAATATGGTTAGCGCCCTTCGCAAATACAGGGATACCGTTTACTTCAAAATAAAAAGTCGACCCCTTCTCATCCGGCTTGCGAATGAGCTTAATAGAACGAAGGCCGGTCATAACCGAGGCGGCCGCCACTGCCGACTCTCCTTGCGAGAGATCTGAAGTAAACGTATACAAATTAGGATCACCAAGACCACGTGACCACCACAGCTTAGGCTGCTCAATCGTAATCGGCACGGAAATGACTTGCGCGCCTTGCTCTAACACAACTTGGCTTGCCCACTCATGGCCGTCATTCGTTCGCAGCTTAAGCACAAATTCTCCGCTATTCTCCGACTCAATGTCGAGCAGCGCTGTGATTTTTGCCTCTGCCGCTGTCACATCATCTTGCTGAATATACAAGTCAGAGATTTTTGCACCACTCCAGCCCCTCAAATATACCGGTTTGCTGATGCCACTCGTTACAAACCGTGGACCCCAGTCCCAGCCATAATGATAAGGTGCTTTGCGCGAGAATACGCTTACTTTTTTGTCTTCTAATCCGCCAGTTACAGAGTCATCATTAGATGCTGGAAGAATCGGGCCATAAGCATCCAGCTTAGCTAATCCCTCTTCGATCGGGGAACGGAAGCGAATATACAGACGATTGCCTTCTTCTTGGACATAAGGCTTAACATCCACAGTCCAAGTCCGGAACATATTATTAGCTGACAGGATCGATACATCATTCAAATAAACGTCGGCATACGTGTCGAGGCCTTCAAATACCAGCTCCAGCTTGGAATGACCAAGCAGCTCAGCCGATACATCAAATACGGACTCATATTCCCATACTTTCTTATCAATCCATTGCAGCTCTTTCTCGTTCGTCCCGACAAACGGATCGGGAATGAGCTCATTCTTAAGCAGGTCCGTATGCACGCAGCCAGGCACAAATGCCGGTCTCCACTCTTGCTCCTCCCTATTTTTAAAAGCCCAGTTCGAAATTTGACACTTCAACTCACTCATTAGAATCCTCCTAAATATAAGGCCATTAACTAGTTCCCTAATATGATTCTTGCTGTTCGTGAAAATGGTGTATTTCAATGTAGTATAACGGAGTATATAAACGAATGATACCTCACTAATTTATGCTTTTTTCAGACTTATTTTATAGAAATTCAGGCTTATCCTATAGAGTGCTTTTCATGCTTTATACTTTTTTTAGATTTGGTTTACGGAATATTTGAATGCACACGCTACAATGGAAGAGAAATGAGGTGCTTTACGAACATGTCGATTCGAAAAAAACTGATTCTGTCCTATGCCGCGATGGTCGCTGTTCCGGTTCTATTGTTTGGCCTAACGTTCGCGCTGCTAGGAAATCTGATTATAAAAGACGTCATGCCGGGAGCCAGCGGCGGTAATAAGTCCGAGCATGCTTTTCCATTCTCGTCGATTCGTGATCTGTTCATGGGTCGCACCGAGCTGTCATCCGGACTAAAATTCGTGGCGCAGTATGATCCAAAGCTGCTCACCGATCCTACTTTTCTTAAAGACACCGAAGCCAAGCTTGAACAGTTAGAGTCAGGTATCATCGTTGTTCATAACGAGGAGGCCACCTACGCCTCGCCCGGATTATCCGCAGCTGCTATTCTTAGCCAAGTCCGCAAAGGGACAACCCGCCAGGAGACTAAACATCCCGGCCCGCCGAGCGGTAATCAATGGGAAGCGATTCCCTATACAACCCCTGACGGAACGACCGGTATGCTCATTATCGTGACCGATATGGATCCAGTTGCTAATTTCTTCAAACAGTTGTTTCCACTTGTATTGCTTACTGTTCTGGCGGCGCTTGTTGTCACCAATGGCTTGCTGACTTATCTCGTTTCCCGCAGCATCATTAAACCACTGTACGCCTTGCAAGAGGCGGCCGGCCGGATTCGCGAAGGTGATCTGGATCATGCTGTAAAGCTGCGAAGACAGGATGAGATTGGACAGCTTGGATCTGCTTTCGAGGAGATGCGCGTACGATTACGGTCATCGATTGGCGCCCAGCTTCAGCTCGAGCAGAATCGCAAAGAGCTGCTGGCAAATATCTCTCATGATCTAAAGACACCCATAACGGCCATCCAAGGCTGCACGGAATGTCTTCGCGACGGCATTGCGGATACAGAAGAGAAGCGGCAGAAGTATGTGCAGATGATTGCTGGCAAAACAACCGAGATGAACCGAATGATTGAGGAGCTTCAGCTCTATTCAACCCTCGATACCGGCAAGCTGCCCTTCCACTGGGAAACGGTTGATTTAGCCGAATACCTCGACCAGATGGTAAAGGAGTTAAGGCATGATCCTCGTTTAAGCGGAGTTCAGGTGTCACTTTCACTTGGCAGCCGTGTATCCGAGTTTACGATGATCCAAGCTGACCGCCAGAAGCTGCACCGGGTCTTGATGAATCTGGTAGATAACAGCCTCCAGCATATGAAGACTGACCCTAAGTGCATTCAATTCCTGCTCGGCCAACAAACTGATGGCAAGATTGTTCTTGAGCTCCAAGATAATGGAGAAGGCATTCCCGAGGAGGCTTTGCCCCGCGTGTTCGACCGGTTCTTCCGGGCAGAATCCTCACGCAGCCCAGGCAAAGGCAACAGCGGACTTGGCTTAGCTATTGTGAAGCAAATTATAGAAGCACATGGCGGGACGGTGGAAGCAGCAAGTCGTAATGGCGAAGGAACGACCATTCTGCTCCGATTCCCCCTGCTAGAGAAGGAGGCTTATGATGAAACGAATCTTAATCATTGAAGATGATCCGGTAATTGCCGAGGTGCAGAAGGATTATCTGCATGCTCATGGTTTTGATATTGGTATGGCCGAACGTGGTGATCTGGGACTCGAGATGGCCTTGCAGGGCGGGTATGATCTTATCCTTCTAGATTTGATGCTCCCATCGATGGATGGCTTTGAGGTATGCCGGCGGATCCGAGAGGCGAGTAATGTTCCCATTCTGATCGTATCGGCCAGGAAAGAGGAGATTGATAAAATTCGAGGCTTCGGTCTTGGAGCCGATGATTATATTTTGAAACCGTTTGGACTTGGTGAGCTGGTAGCCCGCGTGAAAGCCCATTTATCGAGATATGATCGATTAGTCGGACAAGGAGAATGGCGTAAGGACGAGCTGCAGCTAAACGGCATCCGCATCGACAAACAGGCCCGACGGGTATTTGTGAATGAGCAGGAGGTGTCTTTTACCGCAAAAGAATTCGACCTACTTCTCTTTCTCGTAACCAATCCGAACCGGGTATTCCGCAAGGAAGATCTGTTCGAGCGGATTTGGGGCATGGACGCCATTGGCAGCGACCACGCGACGGTGACCGTCCATATCAGCAAGCTGCGGGAGAAAATCGAACGCGATCCGTCCAAGCCTCAATACGTCGAGACGATTTGGGGCGTTGGATACCGCTTTAATATTTAAGTCATGCTTACAAAGTAAGGAGGCTCCTGTTTTGAAAAAAATCACTTTGCAGCAGCGTCGGATTTTATTGCTCCTTCATATTATTTTTGCGGCGATTATGCTTGGTGTGCAAGCTGTGTTTATTATTCTCGCTCTGACTGCAACCGTGACAGATGACGCTGACGTACTGCAGGCCTGTTACACGATTATGCATCTGCTGGCGGATACAAGTGTACGAGCCTCGACGATCGGAACGACCATAACCGGTATTATGCTGTCGGTGATGACCTCGTGGGGATTGTTCCGCTATTACTGGATTATCGCCAAAGAGGTGCTTACCCTGCTCGCCATCGGCATCGGTCTCATCGGGATGTACGAATGGACTCTCCGCGGATTGGATCATGGCACCTTAACGGTGCATCATACCTGGCTTTTGATCGGCATTGCTTTGCAGACCATCTCGCTTGTTGTCATGTATATCCTGTCTGTCTGGAAGCCTGGCGGCAAACGCAAAAACCCGATCTCTTTATAAAGAGGCCGGGTTTTTGGCGACTATTCAGCAATATTCTTATAATAGATCATTGTCGTGTCCAAGCCGCCATCCGCCGATCTCGCGAAATTAGGGATTTTACCTGCTAAAAGGTATCCGACAGAAGTGTACAAAAGGTTCGATGGATCCCCTTCCCTTGTATCCAGCACCAGCAGTGACCGGTTCTCCTTCCGGGCAATCCCTTCTGCCTCCTCCATCAGCAATCGGCCAATTCCTCTGCGCCGATAGTTCGGATGTGTTATCAGCTTGGCGATTTCTGCCCGGTGAGAGCCGTTAGATTTGCCGCATAAATGCAGCTGAACGGTCCCCGCAATATGGCCGTCCACCTTAGCAACAAGCAGGATGACATCAGAACCCGGAACACTTTTCCAGTAATTCTCTGCCTCTTCTCTGCTTAATGGCGGTAAGAAACCGATAGAAGCTCCATCCTCTACTACCTCAATTAGCAGCTCCGAAAGCTCCTCTATATAGGTGTCAATCGATGATAATTGTTCGATGATAACCGGTTGCTTCATGTTGATTCCCTCCATCTTGAAGTGTGCTCCAAACTTTATAGCCCTATCATAGAAGCATATCAATCATTTGTATAACGAATAATATATGTTACTATAATTGAAATTTTCGATAATGGAAGGGCGTTAAGAAATGGACTCTTCTCAACTTGAAGCATTTATTGCCATCGCTCAAATCCTCAACTTCACCAAAGCTGCCGAGCATCTTCATATCTCTCAATCTGCCATTACCTCACGAATCAAAGCTCTGGAAGCTTCTGTCGGCAAAGAATTGTTCGAGCGGGACAACCGTAACGTCAGCTTGACGCAAGCAGGTATTGCCTTCTACCCCTATGCCGAACGGATGCTGCGGCTATCCGAGGAAAGCAAGCTGATGTTGTCCGACATTTTCGAGCAATCGCTCGTCTTAAGCGGCCCGGGGTCCGTCTGGCATTACCGCTATTTGCCTCATATTCTCACCTTTAAGCGAGAGAATCCGCAGGTAGCGGTCAAGTTTCTAAGCAACATTGATCCCAGCTATATGATTCGTGATCTGCTGCTCGACGGGATCGTCCACCTATCTATCAAGTTTGATCCGCCAGATCATCCGAAGGTGACCAAACAGATGCTATTTGAGGATGATATCCTGCTTATATCAAAGACGCAGCGCTCATCACCAGTTACAGCCTCCGATTTTCTATCACCAGATTACTGCCATCTTGCATGGGGTGCCCCTTTTCCGGAATGGTTCGCGGATATTGTAGGTGCAGGCTATGTCCCTTCGCTGGAAATTGACCATTCGACTATTATGCTGACGATGCTTCTGCAGGGAGCAGGGTTTGGTTTTCTGCCGCGTTCTATTGCACAGCCTTACCTCGATTCGCGGGCCTTATTCGAGCTGACTTGTGCGTTCGAGATCCCGTCCATCAAGGCATACGCCCTCTATTTAACGGACCAGCATGATCATAAGAGCGTCCAGCTTGGCCTCAAGCTGCTTGGTCTTTCTTGATACAAGTGTCATATCCTCGCTGCTTTCTTCATATAGTTAATTTGCTGACTCCTTACCCGAATATAAAAGGAGGATCGCGATGTGAGACACGGGGAGCCGATAACGGCTGGCTATGCCATGATTGTAAGAGAAGATATCCCGACGGGGCTTCGCTATGACGCGCTTGTTGCTGCATTCGAACGGCAGATGGGAAGATGGGAGCCTGATTTTAGCATCGGAAATCAGGTCACTTGGGAGCAGGTAGAAGCTGCTGTCAAACAGTTGGAAGGCCCTCATGGGCTGATGATTATGTCAGAGGTGAATCAGGGTGAGCTTCTATCGCTTCATGGCGGCATAAAACGCTGCCGGCTGTATCTAGTAGGCAATCCGATCATCGCAGAGTCCATCCTATCCATTGACCGGAGAGCCAGCCTGTATGTTCCGTTCCGCGTCACCCTGTACGATAACGGCAGCCCGCATGGCGCTTTTATTTCGTTCGACCGGCCTTCTTCCTTCCTCGGAGCGCTCCATCAGCCAGACCTTGTGCCATATGGACAACTGCTGGATGCCAAGATCTACAGCGTCGTACGCTCGATCCTCATGTAGCTATATGGTCATTTCATAAGAACAAGGAGGACACTGCATGATGCAGTGTCCTCCTTTTGTATCCTGCTATTATCATTCAAACGGCTGTGACAGCACCGATTGGCGTCCGCGAGCGATGAATTCTGCAGGTGTTAGATCGGTATGTTTCTTGAACATTCGGAAGAAGTAGGAAGAATCTAGGGATGCCGCAGCGGCATCCCTGTTTGTTTTCCCAAGCTTAGTCACTCTGAGGACAAGTAAAAGGAATATTTGTCCACTAAATAGAATTACAATAATAAAAAAGGTAATCCAGAAAGAAAGCGGTGTAATGAGCATGGCTGGAATATTTGGCGTGTCTGGTCTATCCTTCTTACTTGTAACCTTTTTCACACCATTACTCATTTGGGGGCTGCGTGTTCTTAAGCTAACGCAACCGATCCGCACGGAGCTGCCTCCTGATCATCAAGCCAAACGAGGCACACCGCTGATGGCTGGCCTGATCCTGCTTATCGGCGTAGCAATGTCGTTACAGTTTCATCCCGCTCCATTAATGACTTTATTGTGCGTTACCTTTCTTCTATTCAGCTCAATTGGTTTTATGGATGATTTCAAGAAGGCAGCATGGCAGGATCCATCTGGTATTTCCGGACGAGCCAAGCTGGTACTGCAATTCGCCTTTACTGTTGTGTTGCTGTTCACCTTGTTCCATTCTTTCTCCCTAACGAGTGATATTACGTTGTTCCACGCGTTTCAACTTCACTTGCCCGTTTACGTGTACATCGTCATCATGCTCCTCTTTGTAGTTGGTTCAGCGAATGCTATTAATTTCACCGATGGTCTGGACGGGCTGTTAATCAACGTTGCGATCCCCACTTATTTTTTCTTCTTCCTGATCTCAGACAAACCTGAAGTACAAACCTTCTCGCTTGTCATGATTGGCTGTCTGCTTGGATTATTTCTCTATAATATTTATCCCGCCAGGGCGTTTATGGGCGATACCGGATCACTTGCCATCGGGGGCTCACTTTCCATTCTAGCCGTAATTGAAAAGGTTGAGATTCTAATCCCAATCTTGTTCTCCGTCTATCTCGCTGAACAATTTTCTGTCATGCTGCAGGTCTGGTACTATAAGCGCACCAAATTGCGCCTTTTCAAAATGGCTCCGATTCATTATCATTTCAGTCTAAAATATGGCTGGAGCGAAAATAAAATCGTCATGGTATTTGGATTCATTTCTTGGGTTTCTGTTCTTATCTGCTGGTTGTTGTGGAAATTCGTGCTATGATCGGAAGCCATATAGCCAAAGAAGGAGGGAGCTGCATCATGCAGCTCCCTCCTTCTATTCGTTACAACTGAAAAGAAAGCGTGCTTCCTGTTCCATACTCAATCGTATCGAACAAGACGCGAGTAACACTTCCTGGTGTACTGCATCCAACCGCGATCAGAAGCGGCACAAAATGCTCAGGCCGTGGTACCGCACGTGCTGCATGTGGCGCCAAAGTCTCGTAATGACTAAGCGCTTCAATGTCTCTCGCCAGTACCTTGTCGATCAGCCAATTTTTAAATTGAAGGACCCATTCAGGAGGCGCTGCCTCTTTGTCACGAGAAAATTCATTGAAGTTATGACTTACAAACCCGCTTCCAATGACAAGAATGCCCTCTTTGTCCAGTCCCTGCAGCGCTTCGCCAATCGCAATTTGTTCTCTAGCCGATAGAAAAGGATTCACCGATACAGGAACAACTGGAATATCGGCTTCAGGGTAAGCGTGCATCAGGATTGGGAATACGCCGTGGTCCAGTCCACGGTATTTCCTTTGAACCGGAATGTTATGCGCACGGAGACGTTCTTCCACGATCGTAGCTACAATAGATGAACCTCTGGCAGGATATTTAACCTGGTAAAAGGACTCCGGGAACCCATAATAGTCATAGACCATTTCGTGGATATCATCGGTTGCCGCAATTGTTGTTACTTCGCTTTCGAAATGCGCGGAGAAGATAACAATAGCCTTGGGCCGGTTTTCTTGTCCGAAACGCCGCAGAAACGTTGTAAAATCAGATTCTTCAAATATGGTAAATGGTGAACCATGTGCTAGAAATACGGGGGAAACCATACCTCATCCTCCTGTCTTATAAGCTTATAATGATGCTCTTAGAAACGGCCAATTACCACAAATACGGCTAATGCGAGCAAAATAATGTTCATGCCAATGCCGCTGTATTCCGCTCTTCTGGCATGGAAAACCGCAGCCATCAGCATGATAACCGCAATCCCAATCGCTGCGATTGGTGTAAGAACAGGTGCAATGTCGGTTGCCCATGGCAGAATTAATCCAAGACCACCAAGCAGCTCCGATACGCCAACAAAAGCAACAAAGCCCTTCGAAGCATCCTTTGCCCATGGCATGGTTGTTTTTACTTTCTCATACTGAAATGATTTCATCATACCAGCCGATATAAACATGAAAGCGAGCAGCCCTTGTACGATCCACAGTGCTATATTCATCTGTTTGCTCTCCTTGATTCTCTATTCGTTATAGCGCTATAATAAGCCCAAGGGTTTGATGGCGGAAGTAGGCACATGAAATAAACCTAGTATCCAAAAAGATACCATAAGCCCTGTCTGGGATTGGAGGAATTAGAATGGCTGATAACTGCAAGGTTGAGACCGCATTAGAGCTATTGGTCGGGAAGTGGAAGCCGGTCATTTTATATCAACTTTTCTCAAATGGTACAATGCGATTCAGCGAGCTTCAAAGGGCGCTGCCGGATATTACGAAAAAAATGCTTACATCCCAATTAAGAGAATTGGAATATCACGATATTGTACATCGGAAAATATATATGCAGATCCCTCCAAAAGTTGAATATTCCATTACGGAGTATGGCAAAAACATGACCCCTCTCCTGCAAGCGATGAATGATTGGGGCGTCGCTCATTTGCAGCATTTGAACGAGCTGTATGGCGATGACCGAGGTACATTACAAACTAAATAACGTAAAAAATCCCCACAAATGTGGGGATTTTTTACGTTATTTAACCGATTTAAGCCACGTTCGCCTTCTGACCGTATGCTACTTTTCTAGCTCTTGGACGATGATGCAGCATGTAATAACCAACTGCACAGATGACCGCTACGAAGCACGCTACAAGGTACATCATCCGGTAATCTGTAAAGGAAGCAATCATCCCCATGAAATACGAGCCTAACCCATAGCCAAGGTCAAACATCAGGAAAAAGGTTCCGTTCGCACTGCCCCGCCGATGCTCAGGAGACAGCTTAATCGCAAGCGTCTGGAAGCATGGCAGCAGCGCGCCATAACCAATCCCCATAATTACTCCCGCGATCAGCACCATTGCTGCCGAATGAGCCTGACTCAGAAGGAACATACCAACCGCAAATAAGCCAATGCCCGGATAATACAAGTAATGCTCCTTATATCGGTCGAACACTTTGCCTATGACAGGCCGGAAAGCAACAATCATGACAGCGAACACCATAAAGAACGTGCCTGTCACTTGTGACTGGTGAATCTCATCGGTGAACGAAGCCATAAAGCTGGATAAAGAACTGTATGCAAAAGAAAGAATAAAACCAACCAGCGAGATCGGCAGTGCCGCCGGTTCAACAAGGTTGCTCCAGCTCCAGCCTTTCTTGGCTGGCTCAGCATCAGGTTCTGCTGCTGGTGTAGCTTGAGTGGCAGCTTCCGCCAAGCTGCTGTCCTTCTCTCGTGGCATTTTTAGTCCGATTGCAGAGACCAAGGACAAAGCAGCAATAATACAGATCGCGATCAGCAGGACGTTAATATTCTTATCTTTCCACAAGAACAGCCCAAGTGCTGGCCCCACAACCATCGCGATGCTCATAAACATCGTGTAGTAGCCCATTCCTTCCCCTTGCCGGGAAGTCGGAACAATCGTTGCAGCAACTGTACTCATGGCCGTAGATGCAATCGCATAGCTCATGCCGTGAATGAACCGGACAACAAGGAACAGAATAATCCCTTTTGTCCCAAAGTAACAAATACAGGCGAGCAGGAAAATAATCATCCCGATTATCGCCATTTTTCGTTTGCCGAAGCGGTCGACCCACTGGCCCGAAAACGGTCGGATCAGCACGCCGCCAATCACATAAATCGTAATGACGAGACCCATCTGCTGCTGGTTACCATTTAGGCTGTCTCGAATATACAACGGAAAAGCCGTCGTTAGAACATAAAAGGTTAGGAACATGAAAAAACTGCTCACACAAATGACGATAAAGTTTCTCGTCCAGATATTTTCTCTAAGCAAGATCAACGCTCTCCAATCCCTATTGTAACTTTCTATATGTTGACTCATTATAAAATCAGAAGCTTATAAAGTATAATACTAATTTTATGATGAAATCATTACATTCAAGTTATATAGGAGAGGAAGGGCACTATGGAATTCCTTCAATTAAAATACTTTCAAACCGTTGCACGGTTAGAACATATTACGCAAGCAGCCAAAGAGCTTAACGTTTCACAGCCGTCGCTCAGCAACTCCATCTCTCGGCTCGAGAAGCGCCTTGGCGTTCCACTCTTCGAGCGGAATGGCAGGCATGTGAAGCTGAATGCTTTTGGCAAAACCTATCTGCGGCGCATCGAACGTGCCTTTCTCGAATTAGAGGAAGGAGAACGGGAAATTATCGATATGGCTGGACTGGAGCATGGCGTCGTTTCGATCTCGATTACGCTGCCTTATGTGCTGCCTACTCTGCTGAAGGAATTTCTGACTGCACATCCCCATGTCCGGATCATTCAGCGGCAGTTGGGCTCAGCCCATGAGATTAGAAGTGAGCTGGAGAATGCCGATATCGATTTCTGCATCACTTCCACTGCTATAACCGGGCCGGATATCGAGTGGCAGACCCTTGCCCAAGAAGAACTATGTCTGACGGTTCCGAAGGGACATCGTTTCGCCTCCAGAGAAAGTATTGCGCTTAGCGAAGCGGCTAATGAGCCGTTTATCGCTTTATCGCAGCGGTCTAACTTCAGGAAAATTACCGATGACTTCTGCCGCAAAGCCGGCTTCGAGCCGCATATTGCATTCGAGCTGGAGGAAGCGAGCTCTGTCCAGACACTTGTCGAGATGGGTCTTGGTCTAACCTTTGCCCTTCCCCTGTCTCTTGGCAAGCGAGCCTCCAATCCGGATACCGTCCAGCTGAAAATAACCGATCCTGTCTGCCAGCGCACCTTCGGCATCGCCTGGAACAAGAAGCATTACCTTTCCCAAGCAGCCCTGCATTTCCGCGAATTCGCTGTCGCGTTTTTCGGGAAGCTGTAGCCGGACAATAAAGACCCCCGATCTCATAGAGATCGAGGGTCTTCATCCTTTATTCAGGCAGAGCTTGTACAGTCAACGAATCGACTTCAGGATCTTCGCTTTGGGCTGCGATTTGCAAGCGAGACATATAATGTGTCCAGCCTTGTACATGCGAGGCAACCTCTTCTTCCGGCAGATCGTAATGGGTTAACACGAGGAG
This sequence comes from Paenibacillus sp. YAF4_2, assembly GCF_052113225.1. Taxonomy (NCBI): domain Bacteria; kingdom Bacillati; phylum Bacillota; class Bacilli; order Caryophanales; family Paenibacillaceae; genus Paenibacillus; species Paenibacillus sp. YAF4_2. Next base: position 44,728 of record NZ_JBFRCT010000005.1, on the reverse strand, counting down.
CGTGCCATTATCCTGAGGAGTAAGCTTAAATTCAAGCGTACTTGATCCGGGAGGAACCATCTTCGACTGCTCCCAACCCCATGACATGACGATTTTCTCATTCGGAATAATCTCCTTGTATTCCCCCATCGCAATGTTGCTGCCGTTCAAATCAATCCTGAATTTGCCGCCGATACTCGGATCGAGTAATACTTGGCGTCCCATCCATCGTACTAATTTGGCAGGGTCGATGAAAAAGGAAAATAACGTCTCCGGGCGGCATTCAATAAAAACTTCCTTCCTAATCGTGTTATTGCTGGAGTTCGTGTTCATCATTGTCTCCTCTCTTCCTCTTCGGCTGCTTCCTTAAGGCGCAGCAAGCTGTCATCCCAGAAGCTCTCCAAATATTGCATTAACTCTGCGAAGCCTTCTCTCCTGAGGCCATAATATCTTTTGGTACCGGCACGCCTAACTACGACAAGCCCTGCTTCTTCCAGAACTTTAAGATGCTGCGATATAGCTGGTGCTGAAACGTCAAACTTCGACGCAATGGCGCTGGAGGTCAGCTCCTTGTCACGGACGAGATTCAGAATATCTCTGCGCCTTGGTTCCGTAATGGCTTGAATGGCTTTATCTATCATGATGTTAATTTAGCATATACTTAATTAAGTGTCAACTTAAGTAATAAGCAACCGCCTGAGAGCACGATAGTCGATAGTTACACTGGATTTCGTACAGTAGAAAAGAAGACTGCAGCGTTCGAGGAAAGCTATGTCAAACGAATCTCGAAATTTAGAAAGCCAGCACCCTTTCACCCGGACGAATGCCCATTCTGGAAAGCACAGGTTTGGGAACCAACTGCAGGATTTGGGTTCATTAAGTGAGTCGGTTTAGAGAGAAAGCGAATACATTATCGTATATGCCAATCACGAGGGAAGGGGTGGTCCCAGTGAACATTGCAGTTGCTGTCATTCATGGAATCGGTCAAACCCGTGAGGATTTCTATGTTGATTTGGCGAAAGATCTGCATACGCAAATGGCGGTCGTTAATCCGAACGTAAAGCTGTATATAGAGGGCATTTACTGGGGAGATATTGTGAACCGGCTGGAGAAAAGACTTTGGAGCCGGCTTCAAGGAAACAAGCTTCGTTGGACGAAATGGATTAGACTTCGTTCCTTCTTCGTTAATATAGTAGGCGAGGCCATCGCCTATCAAGCCGTTCCGCGGGATAATGATCCTGCTCCCGATGATTATATCTACGACGAGATTCACGGGCGTTTCGCTGCCTGTCTGCAGCGTCTATCTGATCAAGCAGGACAAGATGCACCGCTATGTATTATCTCTCACTCCTTAGGATCCATCATTGCCAGTAACTTTTTCTATGATCTGCAAAACGATAAGCTGGCACCAAAAGTACTCCCCATTATGGAGGCAAGTAACTCCAAACTTGTGCGGGGCGAAACGCTGACTCATTTTTATACGATGGGCAGTCCCCTCGCGGTGTGGGCCATGCGTTTTGAAGACCTTGGAGTACCCATTACAGTACCCGCTTCTCCGTTCCAGGGAAGTGGTATAGGAGAATGGGTGAACTTCTATGATACCGACGATGTCATTGCTTATCCGATCAAACCATTAAATAATCTATACGAAAAAGTCGTGACCGAAGATATGGAAGTAAAATGTGCGGGCTTATTAAGCTGGACACCATTCTCCCATCGTAAGTATTTCCAGACCAAAACAACACGGGATCGAATTGTGATGGCGCTTAGTGCTATGCAGCATCAAGCGGACGCCTGAATGCAGGGCGTCGTACATAATGAAAAAGCCCGACCTTCTGAAAGGCCGGACTCACTGACATTCACCAATACTAAAGCTTAAACTTGCCTACCGCTGCTTCTAGACCTGTACTTCTCTCCTTAAGCTGATCCGTTGTATATGCAATCCGCTTAGCCGCTTCCAGCTGATGTCTCGACATCTGTTCAAGGGAAGAAGAGCTGTCTGCAGTTGTTCGAGAAATTTGAGCAATCTGCTCTACCGAAGCAGCCACCTCCTCGGATCCAGCCAACACCTCTTCTGCAGCCGCGGAAATCTCCTGAATCTGACTGTTTACGAGTACAAATTGATCCATTGTCCGACTGAATAAAGCTTCCACCCGTCCGGACAACTCCGTTCCCTTCTCCATCTCAATACTTCCTGCCTGCATTCTTTCCCCGATATGGATAGATTCCTGCCCAATCTGCTCAAGCAGCGAGGTGACCTGTGAAGCCGAGATGGACGATGCTTCCGCCAGCTTCCGAACTTCTCCCGCTACAATCGCGAACCCTGCTCCATGCTCGCCTGCCCGGGCTGCTTCTATAGAAGCATTTAGAGCCAGCAGCTTGGTTTGATCGGAAATGCTGGTGATCGACTGCAGTACCGGCTCAATCTGCTGCATGTAGGTATGAAGCGTCTCTACAGATTCAGCCGTTTGCCTCGCAACCGAAGACATGAGTTCAACCTGTTCCCGTAAACCATGAATCGAATCTCTTCCTTGCTCAGCAGATTCCAAGGCTTCATGGGATACGCTGGACACTTGCATGGAAGCTTCCGATACCCGCTGAATAGCCTGCGTGATATCTTCCATGGAGCTTGCACTTTCCTCTGCTCCAAGCCGTTGATGCCTCGCACCATCCGCCATTATAGATACCGACTGCCCAAGCTGCTCATTTAGGGCAACCATCTGAGCCGCCTCCGTGCCAAACTGCTCCGTGGAGTGCACAATGCTTTGGGTCGTGACTGCCATATCGCGAACAACACCCTCCAGCGTTACCCCTAAACGTTCACTCATCTGAATCATTGCTGAATAAGCTTGTCCAATCTCATCCATTGACTTCACTTTGGCTCCGCCAAGATGCTGTTTCGCTTCCGCGAAATTCCCTCGTGCTATCGCTTCAGCGCCTTTTACAATAACGCCAAGTGGTCTCAGTGTCCGTGCCAGGAAGAAGGCAATGAACAGAAAGACGACAAGAGTAAGTACCCCCATGATGATAAAGAGCGGCATGCTATCCTGAATAACTTCTTTATAAATCGTCTTGGACACCGAGACATCCGTATCGATCCCAATCAAGCCAATAACGGCACCGCCAGAATCATGTAAAGGAGCATAAGCCGAAATATAATCGCCGTATTCTTCATTATGTATAATGCCGGACTTTGCTGCCTGTCCTTCTAATAACGCTTCAATCGCATTTTTTGGTATATCCGTCACTTCACCTATAGGGGAAGCGGAATCCGAATCCTTCGGTTGACCGTCGATCAGTAGAATTGGTTCCCCTTTATCATTAATCTGCACGGAATAGACGTACATCGCTCCAATACGCTCACGATATTGATTCATCTGATCCCGAATCGTCCAGTATAGTTCGGATTCCTTCTGATCCTTCAAAAAATCAGCATAAGCGCTTACATCAAACTGACCAGCAAAAGCCTCCGCCATATGAATATTAAAGCTGCCTATCGCCTCTTCACTAGCCTTCTTGGTGTTCTGAACCTGGATGTAGATTAAGGCAGACGATAGGATGATCAGGATGGCCAATATAATAACGGATAACTTTAATACTAACCGACTCCGAAAAACAAACATGATGTCTTTACCCCTTCGACTATTTTTTGAAATGTCTTCCTACAAATTTCCCTAATTTTCCTTTAATTTCGACATGTTCCTTCCAATCTCCTCCATCCGGACAAAAAACAAAACCCTCAACCGGTAAAGGTTGAGGGTTTTAGCTATTATTTCTTAGCAGCAAGGAAAGCGTTCAATTGCTTCTGTTTCTCAGCAATGACTTTATCCAGACCATTTGCTTTCTCTTTCTTCTGGAATTCTGCTGCTTTCGACGGATCAATGGCACCTGTCTCGAGGCCCGCAATATATTTGTTGCGAACGGTAACGAGTGCGGCAACCTGCGTTTTCACCGGTTGAGCGTTAAACGTAAAGCCAAGTGCTGGCGACAGCTTCGCGCCTCTGTTGAAGTTTTTGAAGGCTGCCCATTTGTTTGATGCTTCTGTATTCCATACATAGTTGAGGAATTGGTTGCCGAACATCCAAGTTGCACCTGGATTGTAGTTCGCTGCTTTAGGACCTGGCTTAATAATTTCAGCCGATATTTTCGTGTAATGCTCGCCTTCAATACCGAAGTTCAGCAGGTTGTTCAAATATTTGTCGGAGTGAAGCAAGTTAATGAACATCATTGCACGAGCAGGGTTTTTCGAAGTTGTCGAAATACCTAGCATCGAACCTGCTGTCTCACCCGTTGATACCGTCCGCTCCGTCATATTGATCTGCTTCAGCTTGCCTGCAAGGTTTGCAGCAATAGCAGTCTCTGCATCTTTACCTGGCTTCAGGGAAGCGACAATCATGAAGACGTTGCCTTTCTTCAGTGCGTCCTGTCCGGACAGCTGCGTTGTTGCCGCATCTTTATTAATGTAGCCTTTCTTGAAGAATTCGCGAGTCAGCTTCAACTGATCCATGTACTGCTTGTCGTCGAAGCGTGTAATCACCTTCGTACTTGTGCCGTCTTTGCGGATCAGGCCTTCAATGGTAGTATCACCAAGGAAATCCTGCTGTGCAAAGTAGTGAGAGTTAAAGTTGTCACCATCACGCAGGAACAGCGGTGTCATGTTTGTCTTCGCTTTAACTGTCGCCAGAATGGCCTCCAAATCCTTAACGGTCTTCACCGCATTCAGTTTGGATGTCAGACCAAGCTTATCCGCAATATCTGCCCGGTAGATAACGCCGCCTTGAGCAGCCAGCTCCTTATTAGTAGGAACGCCATAATTATGGCCGTTCACTTTGGAGCCTGCCAGGAAGGCTGGATCAAGTGAGCTTGTAATGTTCTTGCCGTACTGGGCGAGCAGATTACCTGCAGGTCCATTCGGATCGTCAAGGGCAAGGAATACTTTCTTAGCCACATCATTGGCATGGCCATTCCATTGAGCGGTGAAAATAATATCCATCGGTTCGCGGCTGGCTTTGAGCAGGTTCATCTTGCTGTCCCACTGGCCCCAGTCGATTGGAATGAGGTCGATAGATGCATTAATTTTCGTTTTTAAATACGAATTCATTTGCGCTTCAATCTTGGCTTCATCCTTGGCTGGGGAGCCCGGATAATACATTGTCAATTTGTATGGTGCCAGTGTGCTGCTAGAACCTGCAGCATTTGCTACCGGTAAAGCAGTTAGAACAACGCTGCTAGCTAATACGAGAGAGATGCTTTTTCCCAGCTTGCCTTTTCCTTTGAACATGCGGTAGTGCCTCCCTTTATATAGTGAATTGCCATGTATACTCAACCGGCTTCAGCCGGACCGAGTCGAACTTGGATAACCCTCTTCTTCCTTGCTCGATCAGCCCTTAACTGCGCCAACCGTCAAACCTTTTACAAAATAACGCTGGAAGAACGGGTAAGCGAATACGATTGGACCAATGCCTACTACAGCCATAGCCATCGTTACCGTTTCGGTAGGCAACTGATAGTCTGGATTCTGAGCAAGCAGTGCCGAATACGCACTCGAGTTGGCGCTCAGGAAGGTAACATCAAGCAGTGCCTGATACATCCGGAACTGGATCGTGTAGAGCGTATCCTGATTGATGAACAGTAAGCTGAGGAACCAATCATTCCAATAGTTCAGCGTACAGAATAAGCCAACGGTCGCAAGTACAGGCAGCGAGAGCGGAAGGATAATCTGGCCGAATATCCGCCATTCGCCGGCTCCATCAATCTTGGCGGACTCCATAAGAGCCGCTGGTACCGAGTTGGTGAAGAATGTACGCAGAATCAGGACGAAGAAGGGCTGGACAAACAAAGGGATCATTAGCACCCATAAGGTATCCCGCAGATGGAAGCCTTGCGTATACAGCAGATAGAATGGAACCAATCCGCTGTTGAAAAGCAGCGTAAAGAACATAATGAAAGAGAAGATTTTGYGGTGCTTGAAATCCTGCCGCGAAATCGGATACGCATACAAAGACATGGTAAGTACGGCAATCAAAGTGCCCACAATAGTGACGAAGAACGATACCCCATATGACCTTGCAATACTTCCCCAGTCACTAAGCAGAAAATCATAAGCTGACGTACTGAACTTCTCCGGCCAGATCTTATAGCCGTTCAGCAGGACTGCATTCTCGTCCGAGAAGGAGACCGCTACAACAAGAAGAAGAGGAAGTACGCAGATCAAGGTGTAGAACCAGAAGAATCCGTTGATGAACCAATTGGCTGTATTGGAAATTTCATTGACGTTCTTTTTCCGCTTGGATACAGATGTAACCGCTGTCATTATCACTACCCCCTTAGAACAATGCATCGTCTTTACTGATTCGACGAATGACCAGATTGGACACCAGTACCAAGGCGAACCCTACGACTGCTTGATAAAGCCCGGCTGCCGACGACATACCAATGTCTCCACTTACGATAAAACCTTGGTAGACGTACGTGTCGATGACAAGTGTCGTATCGTAGAGGATCCCCGAGTTGCGGGTCACCTGGAAGAACAAGCCGAAATCAGAGTAGAAAATGCGTCCGATCTGCAGGAAGGTTAGAATAATAATAACGGGACGGATGAGCGGAAGAGTAATGCTCCGGATTTGACGCCATTTGGAAGCACCGTCTATCGTTGCCGCCTCATAATACTCGTTATCGATCCCGATAATGGCTGCAAGGAAGATAACGGCGTAATAGCCGATCCCTTTCCATGTATTTACAATGGGCAAAATGTACGGCCACCACTTCGATTCGGTGTACCAGTCAATGGCATCAAGGCCAAACCAAGGAAGCACGACTTTGTTAATAATCCCAATTTCCGGATTGAGGAATGCGTATACGAGATATGAGATAACGACCATCGATAGAAAATAAGGGAGAAACATCGTTGTTTGGTGGAACTTTGCAAGCCGGCGGTTTCTCATCGCATTAAAGAGGAGGGCAAGCGATACGCCGATGACCAAGTTCAGAACGATAAACACGGCATTATAAAACAGCGTGTTACGAGTAATCGTCCAAGCATCCGATGTGCTGAATAAATAGTCGAAGTTTGCCCATCCGACCCATTTGCTGTCCAAGAAGCTTTGGACAAAGCTTGCAGACGTATACTCAATTTGCTTAAAGGCAATTAAAGAGCCGATCATCGGGAGGTAATTGTTCATCAGCAGCACGAGCAGTCCGGGAGCCATCATGATATAGAACACACCATATTTTCGCCAGTATCCAATGTTTTGTTTAGCCCGCACTTTAGGTACTGCCCGCTTCTGAGCGGCCTCCGCAGCTTCCGTTGAAGGAGTCATCCCCGCTACCATCCTCTCGCTTGTTTGTAGCTTTATTGTATAGGGCAAGGGCATTCTCCATCTATCTACTGCGGTGACCGACATAGCACTACGGTGACTTTCAATGTAACTTTACTGCTAGAGAATATTAGTGCAAAATCTGATGCATCTTGCGGTACTCCTGCGGCGTCAGCCCTGACATCTTCTTGAACAGCTTGGCAAAATAGGAAAAATGAATATAGCCGACAGCCTCGGCGATATTGCTCACCTTATCATTTGTTTCTATTAAATAACGTTTTGCCCGCTCAATTCTCATCTCGGTAATGTAATCGGACAAAGAATAGCCGGTCTCCTTACGGAATAATCGCGATAAATAAGCAGGATTACGATACACACAGGCTGCGATCTCATCACGGGTCAATTCCGTGTGCAGATGGTCATGAATATAGGTCTGCACCTTTGTGATAACCGCTGAAGCGTCACGCGGACGTTCCTCCAATGCTTGTCCCATCTTGCCAACCATCTTCAAAGCCCATGCAGCCAGCTGCTGCGAATTACGCGGCACCTGATAATCCTTTAATTCCGCGGCAGTAAATACCTCATAGATCGATAAGCCTTTACGGTAAGCAACGCGGTACAGCATATTGAGAATCCCATATTGGAACAGCTCAAGTGCTTCACGGGTAGCTTGCTCGGCCTGCCATTCCTTCAGCGTTTCGTCGATGAGCATACCAAGCTGTTCCTGGCCGCCGTTATCTAATAGTGAACCCCAGTCTGCAAAGGACGGAATCATAATTCCCGTCCCTGCTGCCCCCGTATCGGCACTTCCTGCCAGCGCATCTTGCACCAGCTGTGTAGCCGATACATTCGAGTGCTCGAGCTGCTGCAGCTTTTCAAGTGATCCGGTCAGCTCATGAATGCCGGAGGCCTCTCCCACATAACAAGATACCCGGCAATGGAAGTAAGCATGGCAGGCTTGTATATATTCATGACATCGTAATAGAAGAATATCGCGGTCAGTAAATTCAGTATCATTCATATAAAGAAGTACCATGTTTAATTCATTGCGGTCCTGCAGCACTGTACCTGGCCAATCGCCCAGGATAATTTCCGCTGCGGACTTCCTAAGCGCATATTCCATAATGCTTTCGTCACGTGTATCCAGCTCAATATCCCACTGCTCAATACTAAGCAAGATAGGAAGCACCTGACTGCCCGAAGCAAGCGGAATCTCATAATTCTCCAGCTCACGGTTCAGTCTCTCCGGAGAAAGCCGGGTACGCCCCGACAGCAGCTCCTGCCAGAACCGCTCCACCAGTATTGGAAGCTGGTTCTGCCACTGTCTGCGGTTATCCTCTACCATCTCTTCGAATTTCTGCCGCTCTCTGCGAAGCCCAATCTCAACGAGGGCACGCTTCACATTCTCCTTTAACGCATCATGATCAACGGGCTTCAGCACATAGTCGAAGCAGCCGTTCTGTAGTGCCTCCTGCGCATAATCAAACCTTGCATGCCCCGTCAGAAAAATAGTTAAGGTCTGAGGCTGGTTATCCCGAAGCCAGCGAAGCAGCTCAAGGCCATTCATTCCTGGCATCTCGATATCGGATATGACGAGGTCGATGGCATGCTCTTTTAGAAGCTTAAGTGCTTGAGGAACATCTTCTGCTTCCAGGACCGAATGAATCGGCAACTCGCTCCAATCAATCCCTTGCGTGATTCCTTTCAGTGCATAAATTTCATCATCCACAACGAGCATATTTACCATAACTATGACTCCCCTTCGTATATAAGTTGATTACTCTCGGTCATCAAAGCTGCTTAAGTGCTGAAGCGGAAGCCTGACTTGTACAATAGCCCCACCTGTTTCTCCATTCAGGAAGGTTATGCTCCCTTCTGAGCCATACAACATACGGAATCGCCTTAGAATATTCCAAATGCCCAGATGTTGTTCTCCGGAACCTTCAAGAGAATCACCGTTATGCAAGCCTTCCAGGAAGGCTGACGGAAATCCGGGTCCATTGTCTGTAATCGTAAGCAGGATGAAGAGATCCGGTTCTTCTTCGTCAAGATCCGATGTGATGTCGATTCGGAATGGTACACCATCCTGTACCTTTTTACTAAATCCGTGAATAACCGAGTTCTCGACAAAAGGCTGCAGCAAAAGCGGAGACAGCTGAACAGGCAAATGTTCGGTCCGCATTTGAATGCCATATTCCAGCTTTGTCACATAGCGGATCTTCTGAATTTCGAGATAATGCTCAATATGCCGGATTTCTTCCTCAAGTGTGATCATTGTGCGGTGTCCTAACATCAAGAACCGGAAATAATCGGCTAGATGCAGGCTCATTTTTTGAACCAACTTATAGTCTTTGAGTGCAGCAAGGTTGTAAATAATATTGAGGCTGTTCATATAAAAGTGAGGATTAATCTGAATTTGTAGATGTTTGTATTCGGCCTTCTGCACGCGAAGCTGTTCTTCATAGACATCAATCTTCAGCTTTTCGATCTGCTCAGCCATCAGGTTAAACGTCCCTGACATAAACGCAAATTCGCTGTTATCAGTGGCTGCCGGCATCCGAACATCAAATTGCCCCCGTCCCAGCTTCCGCATACCCCGCACGAGGGAAACTAACGGCTTGAACATGACTCTCTGCAGGAAAATCAGATAAAGAGATAAGACAGTTACAACAATTAGAGGAATCCAAATGTAGAGCATCTTTTGGAAATAAGGGAGGTTCTTGAGAATATCCTTATCGGGAATAACAATCATGTAATGAATATCTGCGATGGAGGATGGCTGCCTGATGACGAGAAAATGGTTCTTATTCCAGCTGTTGCGGTTCTGCTTCGTCATCTCGACAATATCGCCGTGGACGACTGAAGCTTGTACCACCGGCAGCGGAGAATTGGTCAGCGGATTACCCGCTGGATCTACAACAAAGGCCGCCCCTTCGGGACCAACATCAAACTTGCTGAATTCCTCGTTTAAGCGGTCGACCTGAACAAGCGCCCCAATAAAAATGTCTTGGCCAAGATCAACCGTCTTGATGAGGTAATTCGTATCATTCGGAATCGAGAAGCGCTCCCAGCGCCTGTTCTCTTCGGGCAGATCCTTGGAAGCGAGGTTCGTGGTGTAATTTTGAAGAGCTGACTGCACTTCTGCGAAGTGAAAGCTGTACTGCGTAGCGAAGAACATATCATTGTCTTTGCGGGAATAGACGAAAAAGGTATCGACCTTGTTGTAGTAGCCGGTATCCAGCAGAAACCGCCGCGCCAGCTCCATCTTGGCCATCGTATAATCCGAATCATCCTCGGCTAGTGATAACGTCTGAAGGACTTGAATATTCGGATCACCCTGCATCCGGTATAAATACCGCATCGTTTCAAGCAGAATGGCGTCGTTGTTCTGTACCTGCTGCTCCATCAGGTTATTGTAATGCAGGGAAATCTGTTCACGTACGACATTAGTTGCATACCGTCGAACCGATAAGGCATGTCCATCTTCACTCTTTAATTGCTCCCGAGCTTGTCGTTTAAGGCGAAGATATTCCATGCTGACCTTTATTTCACGATCTCCTTGTGCCTTCGTGCATCGTTCTTTCAATGGGCAGCCTTCACATGAAAAGCTACGATAATGTTGCATCGGGGTCGGTTTTACTGAAACTGTTGCGGCTTCCGAGTGTTTCCTGCTGATTTTCATATTTTTGCAGGCTTGGCCGTACAAGGCGAACGGCTTTCTTTAGCGGTTTGTTCTTTGGCTTTTCTTGAAGCTTGTTTTCAAGCTGCTGAACGTGTAGCGAATGGCATTCGCTTCGATCTTCGGAACTCTGGGCATTGTCTGGCCGCCAGCCACATGAACATGATGTTTTCGCGTATCGCTTTCGCGATTTGGGGAGACGAGTGAATGCGCTGTGTGTAAGCATAAATGATAACCTTCAGAAGCATTTTGGGGTGTTAGCTGTCCCGGCCACCTCCGGGATAAGCTTTGGTGAAGAGATTCAGATCTAAACGATTGACCGCGTCGTTGATGACGCGAACGAGATGATTTTCGGGGATATCTTCTTGCAAGTCCATTGGCAAGGACAGCTGATCCATGGTATATTCTTTGTACATCAAGAAGCCTCTCTTTACTTAGAATGGTTGGGTGGTACCTCCATTTTAACAAGGGTTGGCTTCTTTTTGTTTGAGCATTTCATGAACAGGTTAAAGGCAAGCGGAGCATTTAAATGATTCTGGAAAAGCGTTAGCGGTCGCTTTTGCTCGGGGATTCCAACCTTACCTCGTTGATTCAAGGAATCCCCGAGCAATGGCGATTGGAAGAACATTTAAATGCGCAGACTGCTGTTTAGCCCAGATTAAAGAGGTGTCCCATCGTCATTTTCATGAATTATGGGACACCCCCTTCTAAAATACAATTTAACCGCAGCATTTCTTATACTTTTTCCCGCTTCCGCAAGGGCACGGCTCGTTTCGCCCGATTTTGCCCGAAGCAGCAGGCCGGTTGAAAGGTACAACATTATCGACAGGAGCTTCCCCTGAAGTAATTTGGCGCAATTCAACAGGTGAATACCCGCCATTGGACCACACTCTTGTATGGTTATAAACATTAATGATCAGTTGAATAGTCATCTCCAGCTGATCTCTTGTTTCGAACTCAATGCCACGTCGCTCGAACTCCGCCATAATAACTTCAACGGGCTCTTCCATTGAACAGGCCAGCTGAATGTCATCCATCAAATGGGTAACAAGCTCTTTATCCTTACATACAAACTGCAGGATATATTGCTCTAGACCTGCCAACTGAGGCGTTTGTTCAAAATAGCCAGGGTCAGCGTATTTCAAGAACTCCAACTTAGCCGGAATATAATAAGGCTTGTCCTTCATTCTCTCAAGCAGAGCATCCAACTCTTCTTCATTTTCCGGGTCAAAATAATCACTGATTAGTTTCTCACCATCAAAATGCCAGCTTTGCTCGCGTCTGCTGAGCAGATCCGTAATCTGATCAAACTCATCCTCAGTTAACGACTCTTCATTCTGAGCATTAAAGATGTCCAGGAACTTATCGACAGGACATACCCCATACAGATTCATCGCAGCAAGAATGTATTCATGCACCAGCTGGCAGCGCTCACGTTCTTGAAGGAACGACGATACGACTACTTTTGCATACGTTTTCTTGATTTCCTCGGGGAGGACATAATACAGCTTGTCTTGATCGTAGAACGAGTACAACAGTCCCGCATTCATCAAGAATAGGTAAGTTCCCGGGAACAACGTATCATCCTGCAGGGCTGGAACGGCAAGAAGCTCCTTCACCAGATCCCATTCCTTTGCCGTTGCAATGAGTAAACCCATGCTCATCTCATGAACGTCCAGGATGGACGAATAGAGCGCATCGGCCAGCTCCTGCTTTTTCAGCTTGGAGCGGCCTTTAATCTCATAGTTGCCGGCCAGAAGATTCAACTTCTCTTTCGTAAGAAGCGGCAGAATCTCGGCTAATTTCGTTATAGCCCTGCCTTTTATCGCGTTCTGAACGTTCATCTGTTGCAGTTCTGCTACATAATCCAAAGCTTTACACCATTCCTTTAACGTATAATTTCAGTAAACCCTTTTGCTGTTTCTACCATACACTTACAGCTGACTAATTTCAAATCAGCCTGACAAAAGGGATGCCCTGAAGGCATCCCTTTCGCGTTACACGACCACTCTATTTACTCCTGTACAAATTCAATCCAATCAATCTGCATGCCCGGCTTCACGAAATCAAGCTTCAGCTCGTACAGCCCTTCCGGCAGCTCGACCTTCACAAGCTTCTGACGGATCCAAGCGCTTTCGGTACCGTTCGTTTGTACCGTTGTCATCAGCTCATCGTTAATTAACACATTACATGCGCTTTGTGCCCACGCAAATTCTGTCGACATGAGATGAACGGTAATTCGGTAAACACCACTTTGCTCGACTTTCATAACAACAGGCTCAGAAGCAGTGAATTTCACCTGTACATCTGCCGCTAACGACTGTACGTGCTCGGAAGACAGTGCAGCATTTGGATTAAACCGCTCTGCCTTTTCCTCAGTCACCAGCTCTCTCGAGAATACAGGGGCTTTCATAATGAAATCACAGATGTTCATTGCACTGCGCTGCAGTTCTCCGCGGGTCAACGTACCGTTCTCCAGTGACTCCAGTGTGTTATCTCCCCACACGTTCGACTCCGCGCCGTAGTTCGAGACAACCATGTACAGGTCGTTCTGGGAGCGGACCATCCAGTTCGTAAACTTGCGGTCAGCTGGCCCTCCTTCAACTACATCATTCATCACAGCCCACCAGTCCGTCATAACGATGCCCTTGAAGCCCCACTCACCACGAAGAATCGTCGTGTTCAGATCATAGTTCGACGCTGCCCAATGTCCGTTGACCGGGTTATAGGAAGTCATGATGGAATTCGCTCCGCCCTCTTTAACGGCAATCTCGAATCCTTTCAAATAAATCTCCCGAAGAGCACGTTCCGATACGACGGCATTCACGCGGTGACGGTATTGCTCCTGATTATTGCAGGCAAAATGCTTCAGCGTCGCATTCGAGCCGCCCTTCATAATGCCGCGTGTACAAGCAGCTGCAAACGCACCGGAAATTAGCGGATCCTCGGAGAAATACTCGAAGTTACGTCCGTTCAGCGGACTACGTCGAATGTTGAGACCAGGTCCAAGCAAAGCATCTATATCATTGCTCAGCAATTCTTTGCCTTCCATTATATACAGCTCTTCGATGAGCTCCGTATTCCACGTTGCAGCAAGCAACGTACCAATCGCCACTTGCGTAGCCTTATGGCCGCTGTCCATCCGAATGCCCGACGGACCGTCCGCTGTGCAGGCTACCGGAATACCGTAACCAAGAAGATTGTCGCTTACACCGCCAAAGGCCGAAGCCGTGCCCGGCGTAACTTTTGGACTGCTCATGCCTTCGCCCCGTACAATAGCAGCCAGGTCGTTATCGCTAAACTGCGCAACGAAAGCTGTCATACTCACTTTGCCGTCCGCAACATCCTGCAGCTTATAGCCTTGATCGCCTGTTTGCGTAATTGTCGCAGGCAGATTGCTCTCAATCCGCTCAGCCAGCGAAACCTTGCGAACCGGCACCTCTGTAGAGATCAGCTCATATGTGCCATCTTCCTTCCGTGCCCCTGGCTTCATGCGTGTAAAACCTACCGTTGGTGACATCGCTTCCGTCAGCTGTTCCACAACTTGAAGCGTGTCCAAGATGTATCCGTCTTTCCCTTCAACACCTACTGCTACTACCTGCTTCACACTGTTTCCGACATAGAGACGGTACATACCCGCTTCTAATACATAAGCAGATGGATGTCCTGTTACACCGGCATCATCATATGAAGCCATTGCGCGAACCGGGAAGCTAAGAGTAAGCTGCTCTGATTCGCCAGGCTGAAGCTCTTTCGTTTTCGCGAATGCTGCAAGTGCTTTGGACGGTTTGCCCAGCTCGCCCTGCGGCGCTTCATAATAGACCTGTACCGTTTCTTTGCCTGCATAAATCGAACCTGTATTTGTAACGTTGACGCCGATTTCGAGGTATGGTTGTCCTTCTTTAACCGTCACTCTAGCTTGCTCCGGCTCATTCGTGAATGAGGTATAAGATAGACCATAACCAAATTCAAATTGAACCTTATCCGGCGCGAACGTCTCAAAATAACGATACCCAACATAAATATCTTCTTCATATAGGTTGTTCAGCTCATTGCCATAGTTGCGAGTCGACGGATAATCCTCGATCGAATAGGCAATCGTATCTGTTAGCTTACCGCTTGGCGTCACTTCTCCAGCAAGCACATCGGCAATTGCATTGCCGCCTTCCATCCCGCCCTGCCAGGCATAAATAATAGATGGAATCGATTTCATTTCCGCTTCGTTTAACCAGCTCATATCAATGATGTTGGAGACATTGAGTACAACAACCGTTTGCTCGAAATAGGCTGTTACTGCCTTAAGCATCTCGATTTCTTCATCCGTTAATTGATAGCTGCCGGGCTTAACGGCATTATCCTGATCTTCACCAGCCGTACGTCCAATTACCACGATTGCCTTACTCGACTCACTTCTAGCCTGCGCTACTAATTCAGTGGTTAAAGGCATTTCTTTTTGGTGCCAAGGTTCAGCCGCCCAGCCGCCTCCGCCGTTATCGAATGGATTTTGTTCAATCCACTGTTCATATACAGCTGCCAGCTCTTCATTTACGGTAATCGTTGTCTTGCTTCGCAGACCTTCCAGCAGATTCGTCGTATGAGTGACGTTAACGCTTCCGCCTGATCCTGTACCGCTGCGATAATAGTTGACCTGCGTCCGGCCAAAAACCGCAACATTTTCGCCTGTCTGAATAGGGAGCACTTGGCCGTCATTCTTTAATAGAACAGCACCTTCTGCTGCTACTTTTCTGCTGAATGCAGCAAAACCTTCTAATGGAATGCCATGTGTATTCATATGATTGCTCCTACCTGAGTTTCTATATGCACTATGTATTATCATAACAAATTCTATATCTCGAAAATAGAATAAGCATTTAATTATTTTTGCCCAATATGCAATTGTTATTATCCGTTAATCTTTTTGTAAAAAAACCCCTGAAACTTCCAGCCGGACGTTAATGGTCCCCTAACAATTCGGATCTATACTGAACTTGTGCAGCAGACTAATCTGATCCCAAGAAAGGAAACCAACTTATGGGAATTCATACGTACTTTCAGTCACTGACTGATCTGGAGAGAATCATCCGCTGCCCAGGCAAGTTCAAATTTCAGGAGCATAGCGTTTCGGCGCATTCCTGGAAGGTCGTTCAGTATGCGAAGACCTTAGCGGATATCGAAGAAAAGAATGGCGTCACTGTCGATTGGAAGAAGCTTTACGAAATTACGAGCAGCCATGATTACGGAGAAATTTTTATCGGGGATATCAAAACGCCCGTGAAGCATTATTCCCTGGAGCTCCGCTCGATGCTGCAGCAAGTCGAGGAAGGGATGGTCGCTCATTTTATTGATGACAATATTCCTGAGGAATTCAAATCGATCTTCCGCAGACAGCTGCGTGAAGGCAAAGACAATTCCGTGGAAGGCCAGATCCTTGAGGTAGCTGACAAGCTGGATCAAATATACGAGGCTTTCACTGAACTTCAACTCGGGAATACCGAGAAAGAATTTATCGTCATGTACCGATCCGCTCTTATCAAAATCAAACAAATCCCGCTTCATTGCGTCGATTACTTCCTGGAGCACATTCTCCCCGACCTCGTCAGCGCAGGGGCCAAATCCCCGATCGATATCGAGACCATCACTAAAGAAGCATTAGCCGCGTAAACCCTCTTCGTTCGTTCCTAACCTGCTTTCCTAATCCAAGCACATAGCAAAAAGCCTGCCTCATACGGCTGGCTTTTATTTATATCAAACGACTATTTCCAATATCCTTCATGGGCGGCTACAGCCTCTGCTTCGACCTCTGGGAAAGGTCCTAACACTTCAATCGCTTTTGCCCCTCTATTAAATACTTCTCTGCACGGTAAATCAAGCATCGGGTTCTGATCAGCCTCACCGGTCAGCTCCATTAAACGTTTCTCGGTTATGCTGTACGACAGCGTCTAGATAGACCCCGTATATGTTAATAACTAACCACGCACTACATCTGTATGGATCTACAACAAGACTCGGACGATCTCTCCAGGTCCAACATGAACCCTCCTCCACTCCACATGATTGCATGAACCAAGCGGTATCGCCGCTTCTTCCTCCGTCTCCGCAAGCAGCTTCACTTCAGCCGGGTAAGCGGTTGGATTCGTCACTACCAATGTGGAGGCTGCTCCCTCTTCCAAACGGCATTGCACTTGGTCGATCACCGTGATATCCCCGCTGGTTCTATTCACGTAAATGCCGGGAAGCTGCGCATAGGAAAGCATAAGTGACACTTCGCACCAGCAGGAAAGAGGCAAGACCTCGCCGACAAAAGAATGGCCTTCCCAATCGCTCATATTGACCCGTTCACTCATATAACCAGGCGGCATATCTCGTCCATCCCAGCCTCTAACTGGTCGATCCTCCCGAGACAAATATTGCGGCAGGTTGCCGGTGATTTCCCGTAGCAGCTCTAGATAACGTTTATTTCCGGTAGCCCGAGACAGCTTAAAGAGCGAGTCACCTGACAGCGTACAAATCCCCGGTGCACTATGCTTATTCTGGACATTGGCAATAACCGAGCCTGTCGTGCGCATGCCCAGCCGTTCGAAGGTCGACCCCTTCGGAAAATCGAAATCATAGGAAACGCACCAAGTCATGGCTTGAAGCGCAGCCTCTTCCGCTCTCTCGATCCACTTCTGATCTTCACTTGTCTCGTACAGAACGATATACGATTCGAGTAAAGCAAACGCAGACTCGCTGTCCGGGCACTGCAGGATTTCCCCTGGCCCACCTGTCGTGATCCCTTGAGAAGTGAACTGCTGGTAATATTGTCTGGCTGATTGTTCCGCTACGAACGTATAGCTGTCCTCATTGAAATATTCTCCGCATAGGGCAAGACCTGCTGGCGCAATACCCCCGGCTGCCGAGCCGCCGATGATGATATCCCCTGTTCCCGTATGGACCCATTGGCCAAATTGACCATAGCGATGCCATATTCTTACGAAAGCGTCAGCAAGCCGTCTCGTGCCGTCCAGCCAGTCTGCCGGAATTTCAAAATCCGGCCGTACCTGCTCAAGCGCAAGCAGATGCTTCATAATGAAATACAAGGCATCGGCACTTTTCCGCAAAATATGCCACTGCTCCGGATACCTGCGATCCGGAGCATCATTAAATTCGTCGCCGTACCATTGCCCGTTGTGACAGACGCCATGGAAAAATCCCGCTTCCGTCTGGCTGCTGAACAGGAAACGAAGCGTGTCTAACGCCCTGCTCACTGAGACTTCACTGCCTTCAAGAAGCAAAGCCAAGCTCGACATGCCGCCTCCTACCCAGCCAACCTGCCAATCCTGATGCTTCATATCAACAGTGCCAACCGCGTAATAGCCAAGCTCATTATTCCAGTTCATCGCATTGTACTTCGACTCTTGGATCTGCCATGCAGCGGAGAACGGCAGACTTGGTGCCAAGCTAACTGCAGGCAGTCCTTGCCTGCGTACCGCCGCAAACCGTTCGAATAAATCCTGCACGCTGGAGCAAGGAAAACGGTAGACCCGGCAGTTCAGCTGAACTTTCTCACCAGGCTTGAAATCATGCCCTCTATCGGTGCTTGGCACCTTTGTTGTTGTCATCTCGTATTTCGTGGACGGTCTAACGCCTGGGGATTGGAAAGAAATCCGCACCGAGCTTCGATCCTCATTTTCCACCACATGCATCGAGCTGTCCCCAAGGGCTGTACCTTGCTTGGTTACGAACAGCCACCCCGTTGCTGACCTCTGATCGATAATCCCAATCGCAGGTGTTGCAGCATCTCCCGTCAAGAGATGAATAGCTGAAGGTCCTCCCGCTTCATTCGATAGACGCGGAACATCCGTGATCAGAATGGGAACATCAGGTCCTGCATCATCGATTCGTGACCAGCAGGGCGCATAGGATAATTCACGGACCTCAAATCGATTACCGGCATATACGGCACCAGGTACAAGTACGTAATTTTCCGCGGACCATCCACTTAGATGAAAAGACAACGCCACAGCTGTTTCGTTTGAGAGGCAGTCCGACTGAAATTCGGCATTCAGCATCTGTCCATTCGGATAATCTATTGAACCCTCACTTATCACCGTTACGGACCAGTCCGGGGTTAAAGCTATGTTATCCATTCCCTGTTCAGTCAATGGGACCTCAGCGGACTTAAATACTTCACTCCCTCTATATTTCGTTACACATAGACGTGGTTCCATCTTGAACATACCGCTAGTTCCCCTTCCTCTATAGGCATTGCCGCCACTTTATTGAAGGTTAACTTATCATGCTGCTCGCCGACGGTCTATTGTGAAATAAACGAATCACTGTACAATATCGCGATCACCTATTAAAATAAAAAACCGGCCTCAATCAAGGCCGATTTCCACTATCTACAGCACACCAATAGCAATCAATACCCAGCCAATCATAAAAGATAATCCGCCAAGCGGCGTGATTGGGCCAAGCAGCCGTACTCTTTTCATACTTAATACGTACAAGCTTCCTGAGAACAATAGAATGCCTACGGCTAGAAACCATCCACCCGTCACAATCATTCCGGAATCCGGATAACGGTCCACCAGAAGGCCAACTCCTATTAAACCTAAGGCATGAATGATGTGGTACTGTACGCCGGTCTCATAAACTTTGAGCTTGTCCGGCTCCATCTTGCTTTTGAGCGCATGTGCCCCAAACGCACCAATAGCAACCGCAATGACCATCAAAATACTGCCAAGCACAACAAACGTCTGCATTTTATTCCCTCTTCTCTTGTGATCTACTATTATGCTTACGAAGTATGAATAATCACATATAGCTCAAACAGGACTATATGTGTGATTATTCATTTTAGCATACCATGATCCACAATAATTTCCGATTGCTTTACGGTTAGCACAGGAGTAATGTTGAAGGTTGGAATAGCACCAGGAGGCACCTACATCATGAAATTCATTCAATCCACCGCCGCAGAGTGGAACGGCTGGTCCCGCAACATTCGTTTATTCTTCCTAGCGAACATGTTATACCAATTCGGAACGGGGCTTTTCTCGGTATTATACAACTTATATATCCATGAGCTTGGTTACCCGGATGCCATGAGCGGAACCGTTGTCAGCATGCAGTCACTTGCTACAGCTCTATGTTTTATTCCGATTGGCTTATTTGGCGATCGAGCCAGCCGCAAACGATTACTCGTCATTGGTGCCTTATGCAGCGGAGTTGTACTTATTGGACGCTCTTTTTTCGAGTCAGAGAGCAGCCTTCTTATTACCGCCGTCCTAACCGGCTTATTTGCTACCATCTTTCAAGTACTCGCGATCCCCTTCCTTGCCGCCAATGTCGCGAAGACGGACAGGCTGCGCATATTCAGTATTTACTCTGCCTTTGTCCTTGCTGCCCAAGTGGCCGGAAGCCTTGGCGGAGGTGTCATCTCCGATGTCTTGCAAGCTGCAGGATTAAGTGAAAGGCTTTCGTTCAAGTTTGTGTTGCTTGCGGGCAGTATAGCAGCAATAGCAGCCTTCCTGCCGCTGCAGGCTATGAAGGAAACGAAGCAGCCCGAGAAACCTATCGCAGCAGCAACCACAAACCAATCTACTTCGACAAAAGGGGAATTTAGCTTTATCGCAGCGTTTGCGGCCGTGGAGCTGCTAATTGGAATTGGTTCCGGACTTGTCATTCCTTACTTAAACTTGTATTTCACGAATCGGTTCTCGACTTCGCTAAGCGGAATGAGCTTCCTGCTGGCGCTTGGACAAGTTATGACGATCTTCTCCATGCTGATTGGTCCCAAGCTGGTTAACCGGGTTGGACAGGTGAAGGCGATTGTTATTTTCCAGACCCTGTCGCTCCCGTTCCTGCTTATAACCGGCTTCACAAATATGCTTATCGTGGCCTCAATCAGCTTCCTATTCCGGCAGGCCCTTATGAACGCAGCCAATCCGCTCCTATCCGCCACTCTTATGGACCGGGTCTCTGCCAAGAAACAAAGCTTAGCCAATTCCTGCATGCAGACCGCCTTCATGATGGGATGGGCCACCATGGGTCCAATCCACTCCCATCTCATTACGGCTTATGGCTACTACTGGGGATATGCCATTACGTTCAGCATTACGGGGTTCTTGTATGTAACGGCTTCGATGCTGTTCTTTCTATTGTTTCGAGAGAAAAAGAAGGTTCGAGCATAAGAAAATGAGAATATAGGAATGCAATCACCACATCCGAAATTGGGTGTGGTTTTTTCAATTTATGTTAAATAAGTACAGTAAGTCATTTAGTTCTTATATTAAAACCATTTTTAATACGGGCTATAATTTTCTCTATGAAAGGAGGATTGCTCCAATATTAATGTAAGCGCTTAACAAATTCATTTCGAAGGGGAATGCAATACATGCGTAAATCATTGAAAAAAGTCGTCTCGGTCTTGCTCGCAGCGGCTTTGCTTGTTCCAATAGGCAGGCTTGCACCAGTTGCGGAAGCTGCAACAACGGAAACAACCGTATACCACGAAGATTTTGCTAATGGCGTAGGTCTGGCTAAACAATCTGGCAGTGCCAGCTTGACTACGGTAACGGAGAAAGTATTTACCGGCAATACAGATGGAAGCGCTTTATCTGTAAGTAACCGAGCAAACGACTATGATGCAGCTGACTTCAACTACACTGACCTAGGTCTGGAGAATGGTAAAACCTATACGGTTACCGTCACTGGCTTTGTGGATGCAGATACAACCATTCCTGAAGGAGCACAAGCTTATCTGCAAACCATTAGCAGCTACGGTGTGGTAGCCAGTGAGAACTACACAGCTGGATCTGCCTTTACATTAACAAATTCGTTTACCGTAGATACAGCACATGACACGAAGCTGCGGGTTCAATCGAATGCAGTCGGTAAAACCGTGCCATTTTATATTGGAGATATCCTCATTACCGCTCAGCAAACAACAACGACGAATACGATCTATCATGAAGACTTTGCTAACGGCTTAGGTTTGGCTAAACAATCCGGCAGTGCCAGCCTGACTCCGGTAACGGGTAAAGTATTTACTGGCAATGAAGATGGAAAAGCATTATCCGTGAGCAACCGCGCAAATGACTACGATGCAGCTGATTTCAGCTACGCTGACCTGGGCCTGGAGAACGGTAAAACCTATACAGTTACCGTTACTGGCTTTGTAGATGCAGATACTACCATACCTGAAGGGGCACAAGCGTATCTGCAAAAGATCAGCAGCTATGGTGTGGTAGCCAGTGCGAATTACGCAGCTGGATCTGCTTTTACATTAACAAATTCGTTTACTGTAGATACTGCGCATGACACGAAACTGCGAGTTCAATCGAACGCAGTCGGTAAAACCGTGCCGTTCTACATCGGAGATATTCTGATCACCGAGACCGTAGCCGGCGGTGGTGAAGAAGAACCAACTAGACCTCCGGCTTTGCCATTCAACACAATTAACTTTGAAGATCAAACTGCCGGAGGCTTTACTGGTCGTGCGGGCACAGAAACACTCACTGTTACTGATGAAGCCAACCATACAGCGGACGGTTCCTACGCCTTGAAGGTTGAAGGCAGAACAACAAGCTGGCATGGCCCATCCTTGCATGTTGAGAAATTTGTTAATAAAGGCTATGAGTATAAAGTAACCGCTTGGGTGAAGCTTCTTTCTCCTGAAACAAGCACCAAGCTCGAGCTGGCTTCCCAAATCGGCGATGGCAGCAGCGCCAACTATCCTAGCTTAGCAAGCAAGACCATTACCGCAGCCGACGGCTGGGTTCAACTGCAAGGCAGCTACCGCTATAACAGCGTAGGCGGCGAATATTTAACCATCTATGTACAAAGCTCTAATGACACAGCTTCCTACTATATCGACGATATCAGCTTTGAGAGCACGGGCTCCGGTCCTGTCGGTATTCAGAAGGATATTACTCCGATTAAAGACGTGTACAAAAATGACTTCCTGATCGGTAACGCTATTACGGCTGAGGATTTGGAAGGCACACGACTTGAGCTTTTGAAAATGCATCACGATGTTGTAACCGCCGGCAATGCCATGAAGCCGGATGCTCTGCAGCCTACGAAGGGCAATTTCACCTTCACAGCAGCGGATGCCATGGTCAACAAAGTGCTTGCCGAAGGCATGAAAATGCACGGCCACGTGCTTGTCTGGCATCAGCAGTCCCCAGCATGGTTGAATACAACAACCGATTCCTCCAACAACACAGTTCCGCTTGGACGTGAAGAGGCTTTGGTTAATCTTAGAACACACATCAAGACCGTTATGGAGCATTTTGGCGACAAAGTTATCTCGTGGGATGTTGTCAACGAAGCGATGAACGACAATCCTCCTAACCCGTCGGATTACAAAGCTTCCCTGCGTCAGACTCCTTGGTATAATGCCATCGGATCGGATTATGTGGAGCRGGCCTTCCTCGCAGCAAGACAAGTGCTCGACGAGAATCCGGAATGGGATATCAAGCTGTACTACAACGATTACAACGATGACAACCAGAATAAAGCAACAGCCATCTACAACATGGTGAAAGATATGAATGACCGCTATGCATTGACGCATCCAGGCAAGCTCCTGATTGATGGAGTTGGCATGCAAGGACATTACAATGTCAACACGAACCCGGACAATGTTGAGCGGTCCCTGGAGAAATTCATTTCTCTCGGCGTAGAAGTAAGCGTAAGCGAGCTCGACGTTACAGCGGGCAGCAATTACACGCTTCCTGAGAATCTGGCTACTGCTCAAGCCTATCTTTACGCACAACTTTTCAATATTTACAAAGCACATGCTGAGCACATTGCACGTGTTACGTTCTGGGGATTGGATGACAATACAAGCTGGCGGGCTGAGAACAATCCACTGGTATTCGATAAGAACCTGCAGGCTAAACCAGCTTACTACGGCGTCACAGATCCGGACAAATACATCGAGGAAAATGCGCCTCATTCGGAAGATGCTAATCAGGCGGAAGCGCAATACGGCACGCCAGTCATTGACGGAACTGTAGATTCAATCTGGAACGGAGCACAGACAATGCCAATCAACCGTTACCAGTTGGCTTGGCAAGGAGCAACCGGTACCGCCAAAGCGCTGTGGGATGATCAAAACCTGTATGTGCTTATTCAAGTCAGCGACTCTCAGCTCAACAAAGCAAACGAAAATGCATGGGAGCAGGATTCCGTTGAGGTCTTCCTGGACCAAAACAATGGAAAAACATCCTCCTATCAAGATGATGACGGCCAATATCGCATTAACTTTGACAACGAGACTTCTTTTAACCCGCCAAGCATCTCAGAGGGTTTTGTGTCTCAAACCAAGAAAACGGCTAATAGCTACACAGTTGAGCTGAAAATTCCGCTTACGGCTGTAACGCCTGCTAATGAGAAAAAACTTGGCTTTGACGTACAAATTAATGACGCAACAGACGGCGCGCGCACCAGCGTAGCCGCATGGAACGATACAACCGGCAACGGCTATCAGGACACATCCGTATACGGCGAGCTTACTCTTGCAGGTAAAAGCACTGGCGGCTCCGGCAGCGGCAGCAGCTCTGTACCGCAAACGAACAATGTAGTGAAGAACGCAGACGGCTCCACTACGATTAAACCAGAAGTAAAAACAACAAACGGGACTGCCGTTGGCACGATCTCAAGCGACAACCTGAAAAAAGCTCTTGAGCAAGCAACTCCAGCAGCAGGTGGCAAGAAACAAGTGATTATCGATCTTCCGCTGCAAGCAAATGCTGCTTCGTATGAAGTGCAATTGCCTACGCAAGGTTTGAAAAGCACAGAGAATTATCAGCTTACAGCGAAGATCGCTAACGCCTTTATTCAAATTCCAAGCGATATGCTGTCGGGCACAACCGTTCAATCGGAGCAAGTATCGATCCGTGTAGCCCCAGCTTCTACGGCTAACCTTGATGCAGCAACACGCGAACAGATTGGCAACCGGCCAGTTATTGATCTGAGCTTGATCTCAGACGGCAAAGTATTCGCTTGGAGTAACCCTAAGGCACCTGTAACGGTAGCTATTCCTTACAAGCCAACAGCGGAAGAACTCAAGCATCCGGATCATATTGTGATCTGGTACATTGATGGCAGTGGCAAAGCAACTCCGGTTCCAAACAGCCATTATGACGCGGCAACGGGTACTGTGGTATTCCAAACGACTCACTTCAGCATGTATGCAGCGGTGTCCGTCTTTAAGACTTTCGGAGACCTAACTAATGTACCTTGGGCAAAAGAAGCTATTGATGCAATGGCATCCCGAGGCATCATCAAAGGCACTGGCGAGAATACCTTCTCTCCTGCCGCTTCGATTAAAAGAGCTGATTTCATCGCCCTTCTTGTAAGAGCGCTTGAACTGAAAGGCACCGGAACAGATGCTGCTATGTTCAGCGATGTTCCAGCGGATGCTTATTACTACAATGAGCTGGCTATTGCGAAAGGGCTTGGCATTGCGACTGGCTTTGAAGACAACACGTTCAAACCAGTCAGCAGCATTTCCCGTCAAGACATGATGGTTCTGATAACTCGTGCTCTGGCTGTAATCGGCAAACAATTACCAGCAGGCGGTTCTTTAGACGCTTACTCTGACGCAGCAAGTGTTGCTGGTTATGCACAAGCGAGTGCAATTGCACTCGTGAAAGCTGGTGTTGTTACCGGCAATGGCGGCAAGCTCGCACCAAACGATCAACTCACTCGTGCAGAAGCAGCAGTCATCCTATACCGCATCTGGAAGCTGTAATTCCCTAAATTAAAAAGACGCTCTCTTCACATGTTAAGTGTGACGGGAGCGTCTTTTTTCATTTTATTCTATTTCTTTTTCCAGCTAGCAATAAGGGTATTCGCATCAGTATTTAGCACACTTTTCGCATGTTCCGAAGCGTCCTTTTTACTTGCCTTATTTAGCTGCTTCATAACGTTCTCCATCTGCTTGATCGCCTGATCCCGCTTCCCTTTGTCCAAATGCTGCTGGGCTTGTTTCAGACTAGCTGAAAGTTGTGAAGCTAGTGACTTACTCACCTCATTCGAGGCTTTATATCGGTCAACCAGATTGTTCATGCTCTTGATACTCGTCTTCACCTGGACATGAATCGTCTTCTGAAGCTTGTTCCCCGCTGCATCCTCTACTGCAATGGCAACCGACTTCTCTCCCAGATAACCAGCCAGTTCAATGCTTAGCTCCCGTGAATTCTTAGGAGTTACTGTATACGTCTTACCATCGAAAATAAGACTAGCCGATTGAATGGCGGTCTTGCCATCACCAACCTGGAAGCGCAGATACGAATCATCCTCAAGTACTGCCCCTTCCACCAATTTGGAGCCATTAGCCGTCAAAGAATAGACGGGAGCTGCCAGGACGGGCACTGTCACTCCTGCCGATTCATTACCGGACTTATCTGCAGCGCTTATAACAAGACTATAGCTCAGATCAGCTTCAATTCCGGTAAATACGGTTGTCTGAACGCCCCGCTTCACTTCTTTAACAGCGCCAACCTGTTGACCATTACGAACCAGCTTAAGGTGGACAACATCCCCATCTACCGCATATGGTCCATCCCACTGTACCGTCAGCTCGCTGTTATCTCGGGTAACATGAACGTTCTCTACCTCTCCCGGCGCAACATGATCTTCTACAGGTTCAGGAGCAGGAGGTTCTGCGGTAAAGACAGATGGATCCCCAAAGGTGAATTTGTCGAAGTTGTATAACCAGTCATTCCCCTTAAATAGGAGGTAGACGAGGTGTTTACCCGTTACAGGAGCCATTACATGACCAGAGAAGACCTGGAATTTCTGCCAGCCACCTGTGCCGCTAACTTCAGCCGTTGCAATGACAGGCCCGTTGATGCCGTCAATACGAGCTTCAATTGTTCCTCCTGCCGTATCACTTGCAGCCTGAATGTTGAATTGAGTAGGGCTCACATCGCCAAAATCAATATAGTTATACATTGCGTAAGGATTATTAGGACCATAAATACCTGCTAGGTACGTCTGATTACCGCCATTTTCCGTACCTGCGTTTATGCTGTTTGTATAATTTTCTGCTTCAAGCTTACTGTATGCATCCCTTGATTTACCCTTAATTGTAGAGAAGGTGAACCAATCCAGATTACAAGGGTAATCGCTGCCGTCTGCGCCGTGGAAGATTAGATATACATCATGAACGCCAACAGCCTTCGAATCATCGATGATGGAAGTAATGTCGACCCAATCATTCCAGCTGCCTAATGCAGGAACCTCGATAACCCCTGCAGTCGGACCGTCCAGACTGTCCAGCTTCACTTCAATCGACCCACCCTGATTGCCACTGGTGAGATGTGCCGTAATTCCAGCAGCGCCGGAGCCAAAATCAATATCTTCATAAGAAGCATAAGCGTTATGATGAATGCCATCTGTATATTTTCCGCTTGAGTTAATACTCAATCCGTCACTGCTTGCAAAGTCTTCTGCTTGTAATTTGGCATACGCATCCGTCTTTGTTGGATCGGTCTTCGTAAAGGTAAACCAGTTCAGATTGAACAAATACGAATCATTTGTTTTCTTGAACACCAGATACACATCATGGACGCCTGTCACGTTGCTTGCATGGCCTTGATCATCCTTCAGCAGCGTACCCGCATCGATAAAAGTATTCCAGTTGCCGGTACCTTCGACTTTTAATGTACCCACTTTCGGCCCGTCTACAGCATCTAGCCTGATCTCAATGTTGCCGCCGCCGGTTCCGCTTGATGCCCGCGCAATGAAACCGCTTGCACCATCTCCCGATCCAAAATCAACATTTTTATAAGCGGCATAGTTACTGTCTTGAATTCCTCCAAGCTGAAGCGAGCCTTCGATGCTTCCTTCCAGGCCAGGACCATTTACGATATTGAAGTTTTCCGCTTCCATTCTGCTATATGGGTTCTTAACGGCATAGGTCAGTTCCCCTGCATTCTGCGGCTTAAGAACAGTCAAAGCTTCCACAGCTGCAGCAGAGCTCCACGATTCAAAGGTCCCGGACAGCTGTTGACCTGCCCAGTTGCTGTCAACCAGATTATCGGCATTTCGATGACTCCAAGCCATATCGGTATTTAAAGCAAGCCATTCATTATAGCTGTCGGCAAAGGTTTTGTACTGACTCTCCGCTCTTTCGTTTACCGCCTTCTGAAGATAACCGAGATTACGAACGAGTATCGTTTTGCCGCCCTTTAAGTCGCCGTTTGGACCTTCATAGCGCAGCAGCTTGTTCACATCAATCATCCGCTCTTTCGTAAAGGTAGCCCCTTTGAGCGCATCATCCAAGTACACCTTGTCTCCCGTAACCTGATAGAGACCTACTGCCGCTCCAATAAACGTACCTTGATTATAGTGAGTTGCATCTTGAATAGATCCGTTTTTTGTTTCAATCCGGTCGAATACCTTGCCATTTCCGTCCGTCAGCATCGTTTTACTCCAACGATAGATGGTTGTGGCAGCATCCAAGTAGTGTTTGTTATGTGTTGCGTTGTATAGGAAAACCGCGGCTTCGGCAGCAGGGAAGTTAATGCAGGCATTTTTCGTCGTACGGTCATCGCTCTTCCACCAAATACCGCCGCTCGCAAACTCATCGTCCCACTGCGTATCATAGACGTAGTTAAAATAATATTCCGCTCTCTCGAGGTATTTCGCATCATTCGTAATGGTATAGGCTCTTGCACTCGCCATCGCCCACCACATAATGTCATCGTTGAACGTATTATTTGTCCAATCCTGGCCGTACTTTGCTACAGCTCCATCGAACACCTCATCAATCTGGGTACGCAGCTTCGCTTTTAATTCCGGATCTGAAGCCTGGAGATAAGCATCCATCACGAGCTCCCACAGCTCAGCCTCCACCCAAAAATCCTGATATCCGTCATGATTGGAGTTTTTCCAGAAATATTTGGCGCTCGCATCCCAGAATGTATTGTTGTAGGCTTCAATCGCTGTCTTCGCATCTGCTGCAGCAAAAGCATGGGCTTGAGGTATTCCGTTTGGAAATAAGGGACTAATCGAGAGTGCAAAAACAACAGGCAACACAATAAGCTTTGACCTTCTAATTTTACTAGTCACTAACATCCCTCCTCTATATTGGGCAAAAAATAAAAGCCGATTCGCATGCGTGTATACGATCGGCTTCAGTCATTCAATAATATAATGTTTGGTTAATATTATGTCAATATATCATAAGTATTTAAATCCTTTAGACTACGGATTAATGATATATCATGTTATACTAAATAAGATAAAAGAACTACCCTTACCAATGAATTTGTCGAATCAAGGAGATTATCTCAGCTTTTTCGTTTGTGCTTATTGGCCATTGATCTATTTCATGTTGCAGACGCTCCAAGCTTAGGAAGCCCTTCGCCACTCCATTTAATCGGGCCACTAAGGTCGAGTTCTCCAGCTCCTCGTCAGACGGGTAGAGAGTGCTCAGTTTCGCAACCGCGTCCGGGAATCTTTTCAAATAATACTTCTGATGCCTGGTTTCAGCTGGGTAAAAAGCTTGGAACGGCGCTAATTCTGTATCCAGAATTCCCTTGTCCCGCTCCATCCTGTTCTTAATCCTCCGAAATGCCTCTTCTTGCTCCTCGTCACGATAAAGAAGTAGCGATTGGTATTGCCGATCCTTATATCCGTTAATGTTATAGGGATTATGATTGTTCCAGAATGTCTCTAACAGCGTGTCGTAAGAGACGAGTGCAGGGTCAACAATCAGCTCAACTGTCTCCGTATGGTCGCCCATATTACGATAGGTTGGCTCGTGTGATGTCCCCCCGGCAAAGCCGACACGTGTCTTGATCACACCAGGCATCGCACCAAATAAAGCCTCAGGGCTCCAATAGCACCCCATGCCAAGTGTAATCGTATGAAAGTTATTTGCATGCTGGTTATCGCTCAACTTGCTGCCCTCCAATCGAATTATCACCATCTCCTACTAAACTATATTTCTGTAAACCGTTTAGATCAAGCAGGGAAGGAAAGCCTAATTAGAGAAAGAGATTAGGAAGCCAAAACCTGGGAGGGTATCATGGGAAGAGTAATTCATTTCGAGATTCATGTCGATGATGTGGAACGTGCGAAGAAGTTTTATGGAGAGGTATTTGGATGGACCTTCGAGGATTGGAGCGACTATGCCGGAATGCCTTACTTCGGAGCCGTAACGGGTGATGCGGATGCCATGGGGATCAATGGTGCTTTGATGAAGCGCATGGGACCAGCTCCACAGCCGGGTCAAGCGATGAACGGCTTTGCCTGTACAATGGGAGTCGAAGACTTCGATACGACAGCAGCCAAAATCCTCAGTCTCGGCGGCGAGGTAGCCCTGCCGAAGCACGCACTGCCAGGTATGGCGTGGCAAGGATATTTCATGGATACCGAAGGCAATGTGATTGGCATCCATCAACCGGATCTTAATGCAAAATAACAAGCGTAAACGGCTGCGCCGTCCCTAGGAGGAGCAGCCTACGTTTCGCAAATGAATATAAGCACAGTATAGAGAAAACATATATATTCTTATGTTTGAACAAAACCCGACCTCACTTGGTCGGGTTTTTTGTTGCATCCGTCTTCATACGAAGCTGGGTTAACAACTGATTCTTATCTGCAAGTTGATTGGAAGATTGTTTGAGGAAACCGTTGATCTCCTCAATTTCTTTTTTCAGCTTGTTCTCACGTGTTATCTTATTGCTCAAGTCATTAGCATTTCGACTTAATTTCTGGTCACGCTGCAGCTTATTAATCGTGGACAACGCCTTTTGGCGTTTGGTCTCACTCTCGCGAACAAGCTTCTGTATATCAGCAATTTCTTTCTCTAACCGAGTAATCGTAGGAGCAGTGAAGCTAAGTGCCATTCGTACACCTCATAATGATATAGTCTTGCCTTGCTATCATTTTACTACACTTCTCTTTACTATAGCGAGAACATTGGAATCCCATTATTAGATTAACTAATTGTTTTTTATTTTATACGACAAAATCTTGATGATGATGTACAGGCCATTCCCCACCAAAATTAGAAAGGAAAGGATAGAGAACACTCTGCTCACATGTGCAAACATTAAAAGAAATAGGGCAATCCAAAATAAAAATGGACTCGCTTTAAGGTATCTCTGTTGAAAGACCTGATTGAGAAACGCCATACCTTCAACCACCTCATCAGAAAAGAGTAAATTGTGACGCTGTATTAGATCCAATATTTTACTTTTATATCATCGTATATCACTCGAGCATGATCTGTATATAAAAAAAACCGACCTCTAAGGGTCGGGGTTCCATACTATACGACCCTATTCTCTAGAATCTGGTCGATTTCACTCTTAAGCAACAAGTATCTATGAACATTTCTCATGATAGGAACTTTAGTGAGATTATTTTTATCCACGAATACCTTCATTTGGTCTTTAGTGAGACCAAGTAACTTGCCTGCCTCCGTGACCGTAAATACATCTACGATACTCGTTGCATTAAAATCTCTTTTTAATTTTTGGTTCCAGTCTTCAAATACCTTCATGTATCGGTTCCTCTCTTATTCCTAATCGATCGGATACTTCATTATAACATGACTTCATGCAAATGCAGTTATTGAGGTAGGGATATTACATCGATTTCCACCGTAAGAGGGATAATAAATAGATGACAAATTTTGCTACACCGCGAAACATAGGATATTTCGCCGCTTCGTAATTGAGATGACATACTTTTTGTTATATGATAGGAAATGGTTTAGACCGATTAATAAGCTTATGACACATTGTTCATGCGATGAGAGAGGAATACTACCCTATATGAATCCAAAACAATTGAATTATACAATGCCAGCTGAATGGACGCCGCACGAGCGTACCTTCATCTCTTGGCCGATCCAAGACTCCATGGTGTATCCGGAGCATTATGAACAGGTGAGCGCCGGCTATGCCGAGCTGATCCATGCTATTGCAGAATTTGAACCTGTAACGGTTGTTGTTAATCCTGCAGATATGGAAAAAGTGAGCAGCTTGTTCGCAAATAATACTGCGGTGGAATGCCTGCCGATCGAGCATAACGATGCGTGGCTGCGCGACAATGGCCCAACGTTTGTCGTGGGTCCTGACGGCGAGCTGGCCGGAGTGAACTGGAAGTTTAATGCATGGGGCAGCAAGTACTCTCCATGGGATTTGGACGATGCTGTAGCTCCACAGATTCTGAAGCATGTTGACGTCAAACAGTTTGATGCTCCACTCGTCATGGAGGGCGGATCCATCCATACGGACGGTGAAGGCACACTGCTCACCACTGAGGAATGTCTGCTGAACGTGAACCGTAATCCAGAGCTTAGCCGTGAGCAAATCGAAGCATATGTAAAAGAATTCGTGAACGTGGATACCATCGTATGGCTGAAGCGTGGTCTTAGCGGCGATGAAACGGACGGACATGTCGACAATATCGCCTGCTTTGCGGCACCTGGTAAGGTGATCCTGCAGGTATGTGATGATCCATCTGATGACAACTACGCAATCACGCAGGAAAATCGCCGTATCTTAAGTGAGGCAGTTGATGCAAAAGGCCGTAAACTCGAAATTATCGAGATCGAGCAGCCGCCACTGGCGGAATACGAGGATACTCGTCTGACGCTGAGCTACCTGAACTTCTATTTTGTTAACGGCGGCATTATCTTGCCTGTATTTGGTGGAGCAGCAGAAGAAGCCGATCGCAAAGCGATCGAGAAGCTGCAAGCGGCGTTCCCGGATCTCCGCATTCGTCCAATCGACGGCATGGCTGTTATCCGCGAAGGCGGTAACGTGCATTGCACAACACAACAGATGCCGGCTCTACGCGCATAGCAACAAGTTAATCAACAATTTAATAAGATTCGGCTTACAAGGAGGCTGACATACCCATGAGAACCGTTAAAGTAGCAGCGACACAGATGAGCTGTACAACTAATATAGAAGAAAACATTCGCAAGGCGGAAGCGCTGGTCCGCGAAGCGGCGGCGAAAGGCGCGCAAATTATTTTGCTGCAGGAGCTGTTTGAAACACCGTACTTCTGCCAGAAGGAAAAAGCCGACTACTACGTCTACGCAACTGAGCTTGAGGAAAACAAAGCGATTAACCATTTCCGCGGCATCGCCAAAGAACTTGGTGTTGTACTTCCGATCAGCTTCTACGAGAAGAAGAACTACGCACGTTATAACTCCCTTGCAGTTATCGACGCCGACGGTGAAGTGCTCGGCAAGTACCGCAAGAGCCATATCCCTGACGGACCTGGGTACGAGGAGAAGTTTTATTTTAATCCAGGCGATACAGGCTTTAAAGTATGGAAAACGAAATATGCCAAAATCGGCGTTGGCGTATGCTGGGACCAATGGTATCCAGAAGCGGCACGCAGCATGGCACTTATGGGCGCAGAGTTGCTGTTCTACCCAACGGCTATCGGCTCGGAGCCGCAGGACGGCACCATTGACTCGAAAGACCACTGGCAAATGTGCATGAGAGGCCATGCGGCCTGCAATCTGATGCCAGTTATTGCGTCCAACCGTATCGGCGAAGAGATCGATGAAGACTCGTCGATTAATTTCTACGGTTCATCGTTCATTGCTGGCCCACAAGGCAACATGATTGCGGAAGCTGGCCGCGACGAGCACGGCGTGCTTGTTGCTGAGTTCGATCTCGATCAGCTCGAATCGCAGCGCATCGAGTGGGGCATCTTCCGTGATCGCCGTCCCGATCTGTACGGCGTAATCGCCTCGTATGACGGCGAGATTCGGGTAAGATAATTTGTAATAACAAGAGGACCCTCAAGCCAAATGGCTTGAGGGTCTTTCTGTTATATGATTTTACACCAGCTTCATGTAGAAAAGATTTGTAACACCATCTTTTGTAATCGTGTGTGCGCCTGCCGCCAGAGATACCTGGACAATACCATTGGTCATGACGTAGCTTGTTCCATCAATCTTAATTTTTGTGCCATCTGCTGTGTTAAACACCAAGGTTAAAGTTGAAGCTGCAGGCGCCGTAAACGAAATGCTCGTCGCACTCTCGATTTTCAAACATTGTGTCAGGGTTAGACCGTTATAGGTCACCGTCCCCTTCGAGGTAGAAAGATTGCCTTGAATAGTGAAGAAGTCGCTTGCTGTTCCATTCGTAGTAAAGTTATGAACTTTTTCTCCCGGTGTTGGAGTTTCCGACGGGGTTGGGGTTGGGGTCGCTGATGGGGTAGGCGTCGGTGTTGGTGTAGCTGTTGGACTTGGCGCTGGAGTAGGTGTCGGTTCTGTCGAGACGGAGTTGCCTCCAACCGATACAAGCTGTGTAGTGTAGCTGGTTATTTTGGACATCAGCGCTGTATTAATCGTATACGAAGTGTCATCAACAGAGTCATTAAACTCCCATGTGAAATCTCCACTACCAAAGCGTCCCGCTTCTGCTGTAACCACTTGTTCAACCGTACTCGCACTATCAATATTAGCAACGCTCACTCCCGTATCGACAGTTGTATCGAAGTTATTATAAGCGGTCCCGCCAACTAATGCTTTGTAAGAGCTCGGAACCGTTTCCGTTCTAGACGAAGCTAAGTACGCATCAAATGAGGTTGCATTAGCCGCAGCAGTTCCGGTATTGGAGTTGGCATAGATCAGACTTTCTGCATTAACAATGATATTGTTATAAGCTTTAATCATCCCTCCGTTCTCGCCCGAGAACGTGCCCTCCCCTATTGCATCCGTGCCTTGCAGGGAGCTCATCATCGGATCTTTCGTATGTCTAAAATAATTCGATTCAACAAATGCGGATGCTCCTGTTGTAACACCAACTCCATATTTGGAGACGCCATCATAGAAGTTATTATAAACATGTGTAGATGCCACTCTTATACGAGGATGACGAGAGTCCGAATGATCAAACCAGTTGTGATGGAACGTCACAAAAAACTCGGATGACTCACTCAGACCAACAAGAGCAGCTTTTCCGGAGTCCCAATAGTGATTGTATGAGATGGTAATATACGTTGAACCCTTCTTAAGGTCTGTGGAGCCATCCCCTTTTGCCTGATCCGCATCTCCCCCAGCCGTACCATAGAAGATATCATTGTTATGCACCCAGACATTCACGTTACCTGTATCCATCGAAATGCCATCGTCAGGGAATAACATCACCCCTAGATTTCTGACCTCTACATTACCGACGTAGCGAAGAAGCATTCCCCAGCCATACGCGTAAGCATCGTCACCAATACCTTCAAATGTCATGTTCATTTCCGCGTAATTGCTTTTCCCTTTGACTTCAAGATATCCGCTGCTGTTCAGCTGTCCGCTTAAGTCATTCGCAGTAACCTTCCCGATCAATCGGATGGCCAGTGGAGTTGTATCATAGCCTTTTTGTCTGAGTGTCATAATTTCACCTAGACCCACAGCGGTTTGTAGCGTACCAGAGCTGCTGACCTTGACATCAAGCGAGACGGTTTGCGCCGTTTCCGATGTGACATAGATCACTTGAGCGCCATTCTTCAGTGTTCCATTATCGTTATAAGCCCCAGACCCAGTACCATATTGCGAATTAGACGAAAAAGCAAAGCCAGATCGATCAAATGCCGTTACGGTTAATGGACTCGTAACCACACTTTCCTTTGAACCACCTGACAATAGGGCTTCTACCTTTAAAATATAACTGCCAGCTGCCAAGCCTACGGCATCCGCTCTCCAATTAGATGGATATTTCCGTATCAATTCATTGTCTAATTGTTGATATCCTGCATCCGATGCACTGGCAGGCTTCACATAAACATTGTATCCCTGAGCATTGCTTACAGGTGACCATTCTACATAGGCCGTTTCATTCCAGCCTCCACTGCCCGTTACCGCAAGGCCAGCAGCATGCAAAGTTGGATTAAACACTCCCAATAAGGATAATGTAAGCACCATCGCCATTACAAAACCCGTTACACTTGCTAATCTTTTCTTCAAAATTAATTCCTCCTCAAAATGTATTGTCACCCTTGCGGCAAACTCCCCCTTCACCTCCCCTAAATTCCATTCTTAAGATAGCAACAGTTCTGAAGCAACCAGAGCATATCAGCCTAAACGGCGGTTCCGATACAATCATTTGCTCATATCGTCCTTTTCCCACAGCGTTTTCTGAGCTAATGATTATAAGACGGAGTGAAGACACTTATCGAGGCAAAACAAAAAAACCACATCCTCCTATGGATGTGGTTGATGGTGGTTGAGGGGCGCCGTGCCCCTCTCAAGCCTAACCCTTACTCCTTTACCGCACCAAGCATAATACCGGAAACGAAGTATTTTTGCAGGAACGGATAAACGACCAGCATCGGCACCATTGCGATAAACACCTTCGCCGAGTTAAGCGTCCGGTTAGACAACTCCGAGAGCTTCTTGTACTGCTCCGGCGTTAGGTTCGAGCCAACTGGAATGTTGACGACAAGCTGCTGAATATAGGTTTGAAGCGGATAGCTGGATTGCGTGTTACTGAGCACCAAGCCGTTAAAGAACTCGTTCCAGTGGTAAACGCTGATGAACAACGCTACGGCAGCAAGTACGGGAATCGAGCATGGGATATATACCCGGAACAGGACCGACCATGGACCAGCACCGTCAACGACTGCCGCCTCATTCAGCTCCTTCGGCAGATTGCGGAAGAAGTTCATAATCAGGATGACGTCAAATACCGGTACTCCTGCGCCTAGCACTAACGCCCAGATCGTATCGATCAGATGATAGTTCTGAATGGTCAGATACCATGGAATCAATCCCCCGTTAAACAACATACAGAAAACAAGAATCCACATGAACATATTACGCGTTTTAAAATCTCTCTTAGGCCTTGCCAGCGGATAAGCCATTAATACCGTTACAAACAAGGAGAACGATGTACCAAGTACGGTACGTTGAATCGAAATCCAAAACGCGTTAAAAAACATACTGTCGTTAATAATTTCCTTATACGGCGTCAAGGAAAATCCGATGGGATAAATCGTCACCAGGCCCGCATTAGCCGCCGATTTCTCGGAAATCGATACACAAAAGGTGTACCACAGAGGATATACGCAGCTAATGACCAGGAGAGCGAGGAGGACAATATTAGCAATATCAAACGCCCGTGAACCTAACGTTGTAT
The DNA here is from genome assembly GCF_052113225.1 of Paenibacillus sp. YAF4_2. Lineage (NCBI taxonomy): Bacteria > Bacillati > Bacillota > Bacilli > Caryophanales > Paenibacillaceae > Paenibacillus > Paenibacillus sp. YAF4_2. The sequence continues at coordinate 7,640 of NZ_JBFRCT010000005.1, read as the reverse complement.
TTCTGACCATTGCAGCGTCCTCCTCTTAGAATATCGTGTAATCGGCATAACGATATGCCAGACGATAGGATATATAGATCAGCGCAAAGCTAATGACCGACTTGAACAACCCTGCCGCCGTTGCCAGCGAGAACTGGAGATTTTGCAAGCCCAGCCGGTATACCCATGTATCCAAAATATCTCCCGTCGAATAAACAAGCGGGTTATACAGGTTATATACCTGATCGAAGCCGGCGTTCAGCACGTTGCCAAGGCTCAATACTCCAAGCAGGACAACCGTAGTTGTCAGTGCAGGCAGCGTAACATTACGGATCAGCTGCCACCGGTTAGCCCCATCAATAGCGGCCGCCTCATAGAGATTAGGATTGACGCCTGTCAATGCCGCCAGGTAAATAATCGCGTTATAGCCAAATTCCTTCCATACATCGGTTCCGATGATCAACTGACGGAAAATGCTGGAATCCGCCATAAACAGCTTGGGATCAACACCGAAGTAACCGATAACTGTATTTACAACGCCATAATAGCCGAAGATTCCAATGACAATCGTGGACATAATAACCCACGACAGAAAGTGCGGCAGGTAAACAACGGTCTGTACCAGCTTCTTGTAGCGAAGGCTGCGAAGCTCGTTCAATAGAATGGCAAAGACAAGCGGTACTATCAAATTCATCACGATTTTGCCGATGGCGATAATGAAGGTATTCACGATAACCGTTTTGCTGTCATTCAGTTGAAACATATACTTGAAGTTTTCAAGTCCTACCCACTCGGATTTGAACAGCCCCATTCCCGGATTATAATTCTGAAATGCCATCAGAATTCCGAACATAGGCACAATACTGAACATTACAAGCCAGACCATTCCCGGCAGCAGCATCAAATAATAGTGCTTCTGATGGCCTAATTTTCTCATCAAGGATAACCTCCTGTCTCTCTACCAGGATGTAAAGCTTGCGAAAAGCACCGACACACAAGTGCCCTCCGCAAGCTTTACGCATCGTTATTTCTTCAAGAGCTCTGCAACTTCCGCCGTGATTTCGTCCCCGCCTTGAGACTTCCAGTCCTTCACGAATTTGTCGAAGGAATCGATAGGCTGCTGGCCAAGGATGATTTTCAGGACGGTCTCATCTTCCATCTTCTTCAGGTTGGCCCATTTGGTTTCCATCGTTGGAGTCTGGTTGTAGGTTACGCTGTAGACCTTCTTGTCGATTGGAGTTGATGCAAACGGACGATCGCCAATCAAGAGCGAATACAAACGCTGGAAGTCGCCGAAGTTGGCCGTGCTGAAATTGCTGACGCCAAGCTCGTCATACGGAGGCTTCACGACGTCTCTTACTTTTTTCGCATCCGCATACATCAGTTTGTACAAGCTGTTCGGTACGTTATAATCCTCTGGTTCTGCCTCGCCCCTCAGAACTTTCATCAGCTCGGTGTACTCGTATTCCGTCTCGTTAGCCGCAGCCATTACGTTGCGGAGCGGATACCACCCCACTGCAACGGACAGGTCAAATGTCGCTTCATCGCGCACAAGGGCATTGTTCATGATCATAATCGCTTTCACGACGTCCGGCTTAGCATTTTTGCTAATAATGGTGTAAGTGCTGCCCGTCGTTTTCATATGCGTATTCCATTTGCCGTCATCGGAGTAGACGGGGTAAGCCTGCCAGTTCGCCGTAGGATCGTTCTTGAAGGAGTCGCCATTGCCATAGCCGCCGTTCCACCAAGGTCCGAAGAAAATGCCCGTTTGGTTGGCATTGATCGGATCCCCTGTGTTATCGCGAGTGCCCACTTCAGGATCGATAAGTCCTTTTTTGTACCAGTCAGCCAGCACGGCCAATGTTTTCTTCGTATTCTCCGACGTTGTTCCGTAAGATACCGTCCCGTCGCCATTGTCGAGCCAGTAGCCTGGATACGCATCGTTTGCGCCAAAGATCGGATCAAATCCAGCCATATTGTTGGAAGATACGAGGAAAGTGGAATAAGGGAATGTATTTTTGGAAGGGCCGGCAATACCTATGGTTTTGTCCCCACCCAGCTTGTTATCCATAAACGCTTTAGCCGTTTTCTCGAGATCGGCAATCGTCTTCGGTACCGGCAGACTCAGCTTATCGAGCCAGTCCTTGCGGATCCACATCACGTGCACGCCGTCGGTGTCTACCGTAATGTTCGGGAGCGACACCATTTTGCCTTTATAGCTGGCGTTTTCCAGGGCACGTCCTTCGGTACTTGCCATAATATCTTTAACCTGTTTGGACGCATATTGATCAAAGAGATCGCCAATATCGTACAGCAGCCCTGAACTTGCGGCTTTCGTCATGAAGGAGCGGTCGTCGACCACCATACCGTCAGGCAGCTTGCCCGATGCGATGGTCAGGCTGACCTTCTGCTTGAAGTCGTTACCGGTAGCAGCGGTCCAATCCACAATTACGTTGATGTTGTAATTATCCTTGAGGTAACGGGTATATTGGTTATTGCTTACGCTGTCGCCTTCCGGCAGCGTTTTGTCCGTCGGGTCCACCACCATGCCGATGTGAACATCAACAGGCTTCGGAAATTTGGAGAAAGCCAAGTCATCCCCAGACAAAGCCGGGCTTGCGGAACTATCTGAATCTGGGCTTGAAGACGCTTTCACATTGTTGTTCGATGAATCATTGGAAGAAGAACATGCTGTCAAGCTGACGCCAAGTAATGCAGCAGAAAGCAATAATGCCAAATTCCTTTTCATCTAACCCCTCCTAAAAAAATTCTTACTCCGTAAGCATTAGCTTAAGATTTGTGAAGCCATTCTTTGTAAACCATTTGTTCCTTGCCTACTCATTGTACAATGTAAGCGCTTAAAAAGAGTCAGACGGTTGTGCCCTGTTTTGTGAGAGATATAAAAACAAAGGTAGGTATTTGTTCGGTCAGTTGTAATCAATCTTCCCCCCTATGAATTGCGCCCGGAACTCGGAGGGCAGCAAGCGGGTCTGCTCATAGAAGAGCTGGGAGAAATATTTGGAGTCGTTGTAGCCAACGGCATGCGCAACCCACGCGATAGACTGATTCGTCTCGCACAGCAGACGCTCTGCGGCTCTGATCCGCTCCTGCTTCAAGTAATCATTAAATGTCGAGCCTGTCAGCTTCTTAAAGCATTGGCTGAAATAGCTCCGGCTCATGTGCACATGATCAGCGACGTCCTCGGCATGCAGCGTATTTGAAGCCTGTTCGCGGATAAACAACACGGCTTTCAGAATACTTGTCGTCGTATTGGTAAAATCGGCGGACGCCGCAACCTGCGCATACACCCGTGTCCTGTAATCACGCAGCCACTCAACCGTCGAACGGATGTCATCCGCATCGGAGCGGAGCTCGGCACGGAGTGTCAGGTCAGTCTCCAGCTGCGACAGCAGACGCATAAACAGCCCTTCCACGCGGCGAAAAGATATCTTCGTAGCAACGGTCTGTTTGCATAAGCGCTGGAAGACCGGTTCATTAAAAAGCCAGTAGTGAGTGCGCCATTCTTGCTCCAGCTCACTCCATTCCTCTTCTTCCAGTGAACCGACGTTTTGTTCGGAAGCAGGTAGAGGCTTCTCCAGCACCAGAGGTTTAGATGACGGACGAAGGATCACCTCTCCTGCCATTTGCTGCTGGATTCGGTGCAGGATTTGCTCGTCATCTTCCGATTCCAGACGTACCTTAGAGATATAGTCAAGCACGCCCATTCGGTAGGCCGTCTGCACATTCTCGAACTCCTCATGAAACGATAAAATAACGGAACGAAGACCCGGGAATCTCTGACGCGTAACCTGGAGCAGCTCCATTCCCGACATGACGGGCATCGAGAGATCCACAAACATAAGATCCACCTCATGCTGCTCCATAAATTCCAGTGCTTTCGCGCCGTTTGCTGCTTCTCCAACAACAACCATATCGTGATTGGACCAAGGCATAATGGAAATGAAGCCTTTGCGCGCCAACTTGTCATCGTCAACAATGAGTACACGTATCACATGGCTCTCTCCTTTCGTTGGTCGAGAAAAGGAAGATTTAACGTAACCGTAGTTCCTTGATTCGGAGTGCTTTCTATACCCATATGAGCCTTGTAGCCATAAAAGGATTCCAGCATCGAACGGACATAACGGAGTCCTATTCCCCAGCCCGTCTGCTGCTGATCAGGCGTATCGCGCTGCAGCAGGGCCAGCGTCTCCTGGCTAAGCCCTTTGCCATCGTCGCGGATTATGATACGCACCATCTGCGATGCCTCATCAGAGTCAATGCTAATCTCCAGCATGCCGTTATCGTCGAGACCGTGACAGACGGCATTTTCCACGATTGGCTGCAGGATGAACCTTGCGACCGGGCTGTCCAGATAAGCCCCCTCTGCAATGTCCAGCCTCACTTCAAAATCATGCCGCATCTGCTGCAGCTCAAGATAGGTTCTCATGACCTGAATTTCTGAGCGGAAGGTCGCTTTTTCCTCCGATTTTCCCAAGTTATAGTTCAGCAAAATAATGAGTGAGGAAACAAACTTCTCAATGTCCTCCTGCTTATGCATGACCGCCAGCCAGCGCACCGAGTTGAGCGTATTCATCAGAAAATGAGGATTGATCTGGTACGCAAGCTTTTCGATCTCCAGCTGATGCCTGCGCTTTTCCTTCTGTTCTACATCCAGGATGAGCTGCTGAATCTGCCGCTTCATAATATTAAACTGATCGAATATCCGGTCGAATTCATCAATACCCGTATGGTATTGGCTGGTTCCCATGTAGCCCTTGCCAAACGTCCTCATTTCCTTCTCGATTAACAGAAATGGCCTGTTGATGAGGCGGCGCAAGACTAGAGTTAGCATAAACATCATTAGGAGGGCAATAGCGAGAATCCAGTACATATGATTTTTCCACGTATAGAGCTCATGGTTGTAATAGGAGACGGGAAGCAGCAGCGTAACATCATAGCCATAATCACCCGTCGTTCGATTCCATACATAATCATCCGTTGTGCCCGATTGCCCCTTAAGCTCAAGATGCCGGCCAGCCTCAAAGGCAGCCGGGTTACTGCTATAGGTCACTGTGCCCCCCGTATCGGTAAGTATCAGCGAATAAGGCATATTTAAGCTCTCTGTAAGCGAATTCATATCTGTTGTGATATCAGTCTTTGCTTCCACATATACAACAAGCTCTGTACCGTCCGGAAATTCGACCTCTCGGGTTACCGACACCACCAGATCATCGCTGAATCGGCATAAGGATTTATGAGGGGACTGGTATTTCAGCTCTCCCATACTGGCAACATTAGGCAAAGATTGCAGCGTAAAATCCGCGCGCAGCGGCAAATTCGAATAGGACGCCCGTCCGCTTGCGGGATTATAATACATAACCAGCTGCATAGCCGGATTTGAGAAAGTAATTAATCCAATATTATAGGAAATATCACGGGAGAGAACACGCTGACTATAAATATCTTCGGTAGAGATATACGTCTCCATCAGATGACCCACCGTACCTTCCGGTGTCATTTGTTGAGTGACCTGAAGCAAGTTGTTATACACCTGGTTCTGCTTGGTCGTTTGTTGATACAGATCAAAAGCCATAGAGGTCTTTATTTTATCGCGCTGCATGGTGTAGATCGCATTGTAGGAGACGGAAGCCATCAGTATGGCGCAGCCTACAAAGCCCACCGTCAGCAACACCATAATACGTTTGCGAAGAGAGGAGAAAACAAACCGATTACGCAGCATAGACAAAATGCCCATTTTCTTATGAACCGTTCCGGGAGACTTGAACATGCGTTTGCCTTGCACCTCCATCACCTCACACATAAGTATGGAACAACACAATATTCGCTGCCTCTTCTGTTTATCCTGCCTGGCGGAGGGAGTTAACAAAAACCAAAAAAGGAAGTCCCCTATCTATAACTAGATAAGAGACTTCCGGTAAAAATCAGGCGTTACGCCCGCTATTATGCAAAATGGTCGGGATGACACGATTTGAACATGCGACCCCCTGGTCCCAAACCAGGTGCTCTACCAAGCTGAGCTACATCCCGAAAAATGGAGCGGAAGACGGGAATCGAACCCGCGACCCTCGCCTTGGCAAGGCGATGCTCTACCGCTGAGCCACTTCCGCTTATGGTGCGGTCAAGAGGACTCGAACCTCCACGTCATTGCTGACACTAGAACCTGAATCTAGCGCGTCTGCCAATTCCGCCATGACCGCAAAAAGAATATGGTGCGCGTAGAGGGACTTGAACCCCCACGGTCGCCCGCCAGATCCTAAGTCTGGTGCGTCTGCCAATTCCGCCATACGCGCATGAGTAAAACTTATAAAAGTGAGCCATGAAGGACTCGAACCTTCGACACCCTGATTAAAAGTCAGGTGCTCTACCAACTGAGCTAATGGCTCTCATAAAAAGAAATGGTGGAGGGCGATGGATTCGAACCACCGAACCCGAAGGAGCAGATTTACAGTCTGCCGTGTTTAGCCACTTCACTAGCCCTCCAAAAACTATGGTGCCGGCGATAGGAGTCGAACCCACGACCTACTGATTACAAGTCAGTTGCTCTACCAACTGAGCTACACCGGCATATTGAAATTTTGAACCATCTAACATGGTGGCTCGGGACGGAATCGAACCGCCGACACGAGGATTTTCAGTCCTCTGCTCTACCAACTGAGCTACCGAGCCTGATGTTTGATAAAATGGCGGAGCTGACGGGATTCGAACCCGCGGTCTCCTGCGTGACAGGCAGGCATGTTAGGCCTCTACACCACAGCTCCACATCGTGTTCTCGGTATAAACCAAAGATAAAGTTTTGGTTGCGGGGGCAGGATTTGAACCTGCGGCCTTCGGGTTATGAGCCCGACGAGCTACCGGGCTGCTCCACCCCGCGTCATTGTAAAAAAATATTATATGGTGGAGGCTGAGGGGATCGAACCCCCGACCCTCTGCTTGTAAGGCAGATGCTCTCCCAGCTGAGCTAAGCCTCCATATTTACTCCGGGGTCCCAGAAAAGTAATCGGAATAACCTTCAAAGCACTTCTTCACTTTATGGGATGAAGTATTTGGTGACCCGTAGGGGATTCGAACCCCTGTTACCTCCGTGAAAGGGAGGTGTCTTAACCCCTTGACCAACGGGCCTTGAAATTTGCATAGTAAGATCTACTTTGTAAGAAAAGTTAATGGCAGAGAGGAAGGGATTCGAACCCTCGAGACCCGGTTAGAGCCTACACGATTTCCAATCGTGCTCCTTCGACCACTCGGACACCTCTCTATATGGCTCCCCGAACAGGACTCGAACCTGTGACAACTCGATTAACAGTCGAGTGCTCTACCAACTGAGCTATCAGGGAATAGTAGATTGAGAGCAGTAAAAAACCCACTACAATGTGGGTGCTTCTTCATATAAAAAGATAACACCGTAAAAACTGAATATGATTCATGCAAAACTTAGCTGGTTGTCTTTAGAAAACAATTAATACGTATGCTTCCGAAGTAACTTTCCTCAGAAAGTTTGTAGGATAAGCCCTCGACCGATTAGTATTCGTCAGCTCCACACATTGCTGTGCTTCCACCCCGAACCTATCAACCTCGTCGTCTTCAAGGGGTCTTACTAATTGGGAAATCTCATCTTGAGGGGGGCTTCACGCTTAGATGCTTTC
>NZ_JBFRCT010000004.1:0-574243 GCF_052113225.1 Paenibacillus sp. YAF4_2 | reverse complement strand
AAAGTTACTTCGGAAGCATATGCTTGACTTAAGGAGTTTTAAACTTTCGCATCCAGTTTTCAAGGCTCAAGCTTTGAATGTATTCCCTGATAGCTCAGTTGGTAGAGCACTCGACTGTTAATCGAGTTGTCACAGGTTCGAGTCCTGTTCGGGGAGCCATTTGCTCTCATAGCTCAGTAGGTAGAGTGCATCCATGGTAAGGATGAGGTCACCGGTTCGATCCCGGTTGAGAGCTCCAGTAGAAGTTTTTGTAAGGCCCGTTGGTCAAGTGGTTAAGACACCTCCCTTTCACGGAGGTAACAGGGGTTCGAGTCCCCTACGGGTCACCATAATTTCTTTTGTGTTGGTGGAAGTAAATTGCCTGTGGAGGCTTAGCTCAGCTGGGAGAGCATCTGCCTTACAAGCAGAGGGTCGGGGGTTCGATCCCCTCAGCCTCCACCATTACAGCTTTGGGGATTAGCCAAGCGGTAAGGCAACGGACTTTGACTCCGTCATTCCAAGGTTCGAATCCTTGATCCCCAGCCATTTATTACGAGCCATTAGCTCAGTTGGTAGAGCACCTGACTTTTAATCAGGGTGTCGAAGGTTCGAGTCCTTCATGGCTCACTTTTCTTAATAAGTTTCACCCATGCGCGTATGGCGGAATTGGCAGACGCACCAGACTTAGGATCTGGCGGGCAACCGTGGGGGTTCAAGTCCCTCTACGCGCACCATACTTAACACTCAACCTTCAGGAGATGTCCTGAAGGTTTTTTTGTGTTACATTGTAGCCATAAGACTTAAGAGATAAAGGAGAATTATGATGAATGAAACCATAGGTTTAATGAAGCAGCATCGCTCCATTCGGAAATTCACGAAGGATCCAGTTACTGCTGAACAATTGGATGCGATATTAACGGCTGCACAACAGGCTTCGACCTCAAGCAATATGCAAGCCTATTCGGTTATAGGTATTACTGATAAGGAGCTTCGCAATGAGCTGGCAAAGCTTGCAGGCAATCAGGCTTATATAGAAGAGAGTCCTGTCTTCCTCGTTTGGTGTGCGGATCTGTACCGCTGGGAACAAGCGGCTAGACGGCATTATGATGGGGAAATATTAAGTACAACGGAAAACTTCATAATTGGTACAGTAGATGCAGCGCTGGCCGCTCAGAATGCTGCTATTGCTGCGGAGTCACTTGGGCTCGGTATCGTGTATATTGGCGGCATACGTAATCAACCAGAACAAATATCTGAGCTCTTGGAGCTTCCTCAGCACGTGTATCCGGTGTTTGGGATGTGTATAGGTGTCCCCGATCAATCCCCGCTTGATCGACCACGATTGCCGCGCGCAGCTGTTTATTATGAGAATAGCTATAAGACGAATACAATGGATTCAAATATTGATGCTTATGACGAGGCGATGAGCAATTATATGAAGGCTAGGTCAAATGGGAAGGCAGGCACAACCTGGTCGCAGGCTATGGCTACCAAGGCAGGGCCAGTACGTATGCATATGCGCTCCTTCTTACAGAAGCAAGGATTCGAGCTCGAATAAGTGTTATGTGCTGATCGTGAACCGAAACATGACTGTCAATGCATTTGGACAAGTATCACAGTTCTGTCATTGACATCTCATCTGAGAACGATTATCATTATACCTAGTTAATTGATAATTGTTATCACGGACGCGCAGTTAGCACATAATAACGGAAAAGGGCCGCTTTACGGCATCGGAAGGAGCGTGCAGGTCACATGATTCGTCTTACGACTTCGAATCTCGACATTGCTTATGATGATCGTCTCATCGTTCAAAATTTAAATATTGCTATTCCTCAAGGTAAGATTACAGCCCTTGTAGGCTCCAATGGATCGGGCAAATCGACCATCCTGAAGACGATGGCGCGTTTGATGCATCCATCAGGAGGCAGCGTACTGCTGGACGGTAGATCAATTCATAAGCAGTCAACGAAGGAAGTGGCGAAGCAGCTGGCTATTTTGCCGCAAAATCCGACAGCCCCAGACGGTCTTACCGTTGCAGAGCTTGTATCGTATGGACGTTTTCCCTATCAGAAGGGCTTTGGCTCACTGACCAAGGAAGACCGCCGCATTATTCAATGGGCAATTGAAGCTACCGGGATGGGTGAATTTACAGATCGTCCAGTAGATCAATTGTCGGGGGGCCAACGTCAACGTGCATGGATTGCGATGGCTCTCGCRCAGGAGACTGATATTTTGTTTCTTGATGAGCCAACAACATTCTTGGATATGGCCCATCAGCTTGAAGTTCTGCATTTGCTGCAGAAGCTTAATGAGATGAATAATCGTACGGTTGTCATGGTTGTGCATGACTTGAACCATGCTTCCCGTTACGCTCACCATATGGTTGCGATTAAGAAGGGTACAGTTGTAGGTGAAGGTACGCCGGCCGAAGTTATGACACCGGATATTTTGCGTGAGGTGTTCAATATTGAGGCGGACATTGTACCGGACCCGCGTACTGGTGTACCTTTATGCTTGCCTTATGCATTGGCTGGCGAACCGGCTGCTGATAAAGTGTTGGCAACAGCACAGCCTGAACGTATTTTGACTGCAGCAGGGGCATAATGATTAGCAATAAAAGGCTGTGCTGAATAAGCACGGCTTTTACTTTTCTAGGTCTGCTAAAATAATCCTAAAAAAACTTTTATAAAATAGTTGCATTTTGTTTTCGATGGTGATATATTATTACTTGTCGCCGCGATGATAAACGTAACGGACGACAGCGAAAGTAACATGCGGAAGTGGCTCAGCGGTAGAGCATCGCCTTGCCAAGGCGAGGGTCGCGGGTTCGATTCCCGTCTTCCGCTCCATAATGTGCGGCCTTAGCTCAGCTGGATAGAGCGTTTGACTACGAATCAAAAGGTCAGGAGTTCGAATCTCTTAGGCCGCGCCAATTTTTATCAATACTTACTTATACTTGTCGGGATGTAGCTCAGCTTGGTAGAGCACCTGGTTTGGGACCAGGGGGTCGCATGTTCAAATCGTGTCATCCCGACCATTTATACGCGGGTGTAGTTCAATGGTAGAACTTTAGCCTTCCAAGCTAATAGCGTGGGTTCGATTCCCATCACCCGCTCCAGATTTTCAAACAATCTCCTTCCTCGGAAGGAGTTTTTATATTTTATATCCTAACATTGGCAGCCCTTGCGGGGGCTGCCTTTCCTGTGTTCTAAAAAGAAAGTGGACGCTTCGGGCTTCAACCGAGCGTCATTTTGTAGTATGATGAAAAGAAGATGAAAATGCGTTAAAGTACAGGAGGATCAGTATGTCGGACCAAGTAACATCGACTTTATCGGCACAACACCGGCCGCAGGCTAATAATTTGCTGCGCAGAGACGTCCGTTTCCTAGGCAACATACTCGGGGAAGTGCTCGTCCATCAAGGTGGCCGCGAACTGCTGGATATTGTTGAACAAATTCGTGAAACAAGTAAAGCCCTGCGCGCAGAATTTGTGCCTGAGCTTTTTGAACAGTTTAAGACGACGGTTGCATCGTTAAGCCCGGAAATTCGCCATCAGGTGATCCGTGCCTTTGCGATCTATTTCCAGTTGGTCAACATTGCAGAGCAGAATCATCGTATTCGCCGCAAACGTGATTATGAGCGTTCGGCTGGGGAAAGTGTACAACGCGGTTCCATCGAGAGCGCTATTTCGGATTTGAAAGAGCGTAATATCGATATTGAAGGTGTTCAAGAGATCTTGAGCAATATTTCACTAGAGCTCGTTATGACTGCGCATCCAACGGAAGCGACGCGTCGAGCCGTGCTTGATATTCATAAGCGGATTGCTGAAGATGTAATGGAACTTGATAATCCAACTCTGACTTACCGTGAACGCGAGATCCTTCGGGACAAGCTGCTGAATGAAGTGCTTATTCTGTGGCAAACTGATGAGCTTCGTGACCGTAAGCCAACTGTTATTGATGAAGTACGCAATGGCTTGTATTATTTCGACGAGACGTTGTTCGAAGTGCTTCCTAACGTATATGAAGAACTGGAACGCAATCTTACTAAATACTATCCAGGCGAGAAATGGCATGTACCAAGCTATCTGCGCTTTGGCTCATGGATCGGCGGAGACCGCGACGGTAACCCGTCGGTAACTGCGAAGGTAACATGGGAGACGCTGACGCTTAACCGCCAGCTTGCTATTAAGAAATATGAAGAGAAATTGCATGAGCTTGTCAGCATTTTGAGCTTCAGCACAAACCTTGTTGAGGTATCGGAAGAGCTGATCAACTCGATCAAGAAAGACCGTGAGCATGTCGAACTGAAATGTATCGACCTATGGCGTAATGCGAAAGAGCCATACCGCATTAAGCTCGGCTTTATGCTTGAGAAGCTGGCTAACACTCGTGATGAATCCCTCAAGGGCTCTCCTATGCGTTACAACAGCGCAAGCGAACTGCTTGATGAACTGCATATCATCGACCGCAGCTTACGCGGCCATTTTGCAGATTACGTAGCCGATACACATATCGGCAAGCTTGTCCGTCAAGTTGAGCTGTTTGGATTCCATATGCTTGCTTTGGATATCCGCCAGCACAGCCAAGAGCATGAGAATGCGATGTCGGAAATTTTGGCGAAAATGAATGTTGTAGCAAACTACGGATCGCTTTCCGAAGATGAGAAGATTGCCCTTCTCAGCAAATTGCTGGAAGACCCTCGTCCACTTACTTCGTCGCATCTGGATTATTCGCCTTCGACTCGTGAGTGCCTGGACGTGTATCAAACGGTCTACAAAGCACAACAGGAATTTGGACCGGAGTGTATTTCGACTTATCTGATTAGTATGACGCAAGGTGCAAGCGACATGCTGGAGGTTATGGTATTCGCGAAAGAGGTAGGCTTATTCCGTAAAGAAGCAGACGGCAGCGTTCGTTGCACACTGCAATCGGTACCTCTCTTCGAGACAATTGATGACCTGCATGCTGCTCCTGGTATCATGAAGCTGCTCTTCGAACTGCCAATCTATCGTCAAGCTGTAGCGGCAAGAGGCGACCTGCATGAAATCATGCTTGGTTACTCCGATAGTAATAAAGACGGCGGCGCGGTAACGGCGAACTGGGAACTGCGCGTAGCCCTGAATGATATAACAGCAACTGCAGGTGAACACGGCGTTAAGCTGAAGTTCTTCCATGGACGCGGCGGTGCACTTGGCCGTGGTGGCATGCCGCTTAACCGCAGTATTCTTGCACAGCCTCCACATACTGTTGGCGGCGGCATTAAGATTACGGAGCAAGGGGAAGTATTGTCTTCGCGTTACTCGATGCAGGGCATTGCATACCGCAGCCTTGAGCAAGCATCGTGGGCGCTTATTACAGCAGCACGTCTTGCGAAATATCCACAAGCTCAAGATGATGCCGTGTTGAAAGAGTGGGAAGAGATTTCACGTTCCATCTCCGAGACTGCACTGAACAAGTACCAGGATCTGATCTTCCGCGATCCTGACTTCCTGACTTACTTCAAAGAGTCGACTCCACTTCCAGAGGTAGGCGAACTGAACATTGGTTCCCGACCATCGAAACGGAAGAATAGCGACCGCTTTGAAGATCTGCGTGCGATTCCTTGGGTATTCGCTTGGACGCAAAGCCGTTACTTGCTGCCTGCATGGTATGCAGCGGGTACAGCTCTTAAGCAGTACACGGGTGATGATGAACAGCGTCTGACAACACTGAAGACGATGTATGAGAAATTCCCGTTCTTCCGTTCACTGATCGACAACCTGCAAATGGCACTTGCTAAAGCAGATTTGACGATTGCGAAGGAGTATGCGGATATGATCTCCGACAGCACAATTCGTGATCGTATCTTCACACAAATCGAGAACGAGTATAAGCTGACTTCGGATATGATTCTAAGTATTACAGGACAAGATGAGATTCTGGATAACGTACCAGTCATCCAAGAATCGATTCGTCTGCGTAATCCTTACGTTGATCCACTCAGCTATATGCAAGTTCAGCTTCTCACAGAGCTGAGAGAGCTTCGTGCGAAGGATGAAGATGATCCTGAACTGCTCCGTGAAGTTCTTCTTACGATTAACGGAATTGCAGCTGGCCTGAGAAACACGGGCTAATAGAAATAATGATAAAACCGGACATTTGGCTTAGTACAAGTCGAATGTCCGGTTTTTTGTGTGTTTGTCTATTTCTTTATCCTCCTTTTAAATTCACTTAAGTTTGATTTAAGGTACATGCCTCATGATAGGAATCAAGCAAGGGACATGAATCGCAAATCGCGGTCGTAATGAAAAGGAGCGATAAAGATGAACAATGACTATGAAAATAACCATAATAACGTAAATGATACAGATACGCCGGAATCCACAGCGGAACATAAACCATACACTTATACTTACGGACCTAATCGTTCTGCATCTAGTCTTCGGTCAGCCTACGAGAATCAATTAATGAAGATGACAGATGAAGATGGGGAACAAGGGAATTCAGGATGGGGAAGCAAGAAGCCAGGCAAGAAGAAGTCACAGGCGAAAGCGATGGTAGCTGCTTTTTTGGTTGGCGCCGTGGTCATCAGTGGTTTCATGTATGCATCGGACCGGACAAACTTGTTCACCGGCAACGAGCAGGCTTCTACAGCAGCGACAACCACCGCAAGTAACTCGGCGCAGCAAGCAGCAGGTGTAACAACAGCGTCAGTTAGTGTTGATGCGACTATCGCAGATGTCTATAAAGCAGCATCACCAGCAGTAGTTAAGATCGAGAACTACACGCAGCCGGTGCAAAGCAACGGCAGAGGGTATGGGGGAAGAGGCGGATTCCAAGGGTTTGGAGAGGTGCCGCAGACACAAGAGGGCAGTGGTCAGTCTGGTTCCACAGATAGCTCACAGCTTGAATTGGCGGGAACGGGCACAGGGTTCTTTTTCGAATCATCCGGTTACATCCTAACTAACCAGCATGTTGTCGCAGATGCGTCGCAGGTGAAGGTGCAAGTAGAAGGTTATGATGAGCCGTTCATTGCAGAGGTAGTAGGGGAGGATGCGGATCAGGATTTGGCTGTTCTCAAAATCAACGGAACAGAGGCATTCCCGACACTCGCAATCGGTGACTCGAATCAAACGGCTATTGGCGATTGGGTGATCGCAATTGGTAACCCATATGGCTTCGATCATACGATGACGGTTGGGGTATTAAGCGCGAAGGAGCGTCCAATCACAATTAGTGATGAAGACGGCGATCATGTGTACGAGCATTTGCTGCAAACGGACGCTTCCATTAATCCAGGTAACTCCGGTGGTCCACTGCTGAATGCGAGCGGCCAAGTGATTGGTATTAACACTGCTGTGAACTCTGAGGCGCAAGGTATTGGTTTCGCCATTCCGACAAGTACGATTCAAGAAGCACTTAAACAGCTCGTTGGTCATAATGTATAAAGCCATTATTTGATAAGTCATTCGAAGCGGAGAGGCATGTGGGCCTCTCCGCTTCTTCTATAATAAGCGCAGAATCGAAGAGGATAGACGTGCTTCTCCCGCTTTGCTATATAAGGGCAGAACCGATATAATAGACCAGATGTGAACGGAGGATTTTTGTATTATGAAAACATCATCTGGCTATTGGACAGCGGTTATTATGGTCCTTATAGCTGCGGCTTGCTACGGAATTATGTCATCGGTTCTGAAGATCGCTTATGAGAAAGCTTATACCTTTCAGCAAATTACAGTTCATCAAGTAGGGGCCGGTGCGATATTACTTTGGCTGCTGGTCCTGATTAGACCAGCGACATGGAGTAAGCTCGCTTTCAGCTGGAAGCACTGGGGGGCTTTAGCTTTTACAGGTATTTTTGGACTAAGTATGACGACTGTCTTATATAATCAAACTTTGGAGAGACTGGATGCTTCTTTCTCAATTGTCTTGCTTTTTCAGTTCATGTGGATTACGATTTTGCTAGAAAGTTTGTGGAAACGTAAATGGCCCACGAAATGGCAATGGGCATCGATTGTGATGGCGATGGCAGGGACGGTGCTCGCGGCCGGACTGTTTGAGAATAAGCTCACCGATATGGATTGGGCAGGTGTATGGTATGGCCTTGGCTCTGCGGTAACATATAGCTTATTTCTGCTCCTGACAGGCAGAGTGGCGCCGGGTTATGATCCCGTTTATAAATCTGCAATTATGATGTCATTTGGCTTTGTTGTTATTGCAATCATGTATGGATATAAGGCGTTTGATGGCGGCCTTGAAGGAGAATGGGGACTCATCGGCTGGGGAATTGCGCTTGGACTAATCGGACAGGTTCTGCCGACGGTCTTTTTTAATGCCGGTATCCCCCGAATCGGAAGCGGGCTTGCGTCCATGCTTGGAGCGATGGAGCTGCCTTTCGCGGTCGTTGGTGCCTGGCTGATTCTAGGTGAACCGATATCGCTTGGCGGTATTGCCGGCATCGTGCTTATTCTAGGCGGCATTGTGTGTGCCGAGTATGGTTCACGTTTACGTCAGTCAACCATTCAAACGTAGAACCATTCTTACGAAGTAAGAATCACGAAAAGCACGTGACTGAACCATGCTTACGAAGTAAGAATCCGAAAAGCACGTGACTGAACCATGCTTACGAAGTAAGAATCACGAAAAGCACGTGACTAAACCATGCTTACGAAGTAAGAATCACGAAAAGCGCGTGACTGAACCATGCTTACGAAGTAAGAATCACGAAAAGCACGTGACTGAACCATGCTTACGAAGTAAGAATCACGAAAAGCACGTGACTAAACCATGCTTACGAAGTAAGAATCACGAAAAGCGCGTGACTAAACCATGCTTACGAAGTAAGAATCACGAAAAGCACGTGACTGAACCATGCTTACGAAGTAAGAATTATCACGAAAAGCATGTGATAATTCTTTTTGGGAGGATGAATAGTGAATGTATTGGAAGCCCGCCTAGCTCGATTAGCACTCAAAGGCGACCAGCGGGCATTTGCAGAGCTTGTAGGGCTGTATCAGGACAAGCTGTTCCATATGGCCTACCGAATGTTATATAACCGCCAAGAGGCGGAGGACGTCGTTCAGGAAACCTTCCTGCGGGTCTATAAAAATCTGGAGCGATATGACGAATCGCTTAAATTCTCCACGTGGATTTACCGGATCGCGACAAACCTATGTATCGATCGGCTTAGGAAACGGAAGCCTTCGTACTCTCTGGATGCGGAATCAACAGATCATGAGGGGCTTGATGGCTATTCCATGATTCCAAGCGATAATCGTACGCCGGAGTCAGAGCTCTTGCTCACAGAGACCCAGCGTATTATTCATGAATCAATTGACTCGCTGCCTCCGAAGTATAAGACGATTATGATGCTTCGATATATTCAGGAGATGTCTCTGCAGGAAATCAGCGATGTACTCGATATGCCGGTAACGACGATTAAGACTCGTGTTCACCGAGGCAGGGAGTTTTTGCGAAAAAAACTGGAGCATAAGCTGTAGTTCAATTTTCGCGAAAAAAGTGAAACATCATGTGCGAGCTGTACGTACTCTATAAATGAGGAGAGCTTATGCGAGCAAACGAAAGAAAGGACTGGCTGCTATGAATTGCAACGTCGCGGGTGTATGGATGCATGATTATTTAGACGGCGATCTGCCGCGTGAAGATGCACGAGAATTACAGACTCATTTGAGCTCATGTCCCGCTTGCCTAGCCCGCTTTGAACAGCTGGAGAAGACGGAAGCGATGATGCTGAGCACGATAGAGCATACCGTTTCCATTCCCGATTATGATAGATCAGCTTTGACCAATCGTATTATGGCTGAGCTGCCTAAGCCGGCAAAATCGAAAGAGCGTCGTGGCTTGCTGCGGTACATTTATAAGTATCCGGGCCTTACAGCTGCTGCTTTGTTCGTGCTTGTTATGCTTGGAAGCTTCACCTCGATGTGGGATCAGGATTCAAAGCTGATTGTATCCGGTGAAGATCTGCAGCAGGTTGTCATTAATGGAAATACGGTCACGGTTCCTGAAGGTGCCCACGTGAAGGGTAATTTGGTTATTGAGAATGGAACTGCCGATGTGAAGGGTGAAGTGGATGGCAATGTAACGGTCATCGACGGCAATCTGAATCTTGCATCGACTGGTTACATTACAGGACAAAGCCGGACCATCGATCAGGCGCTAGACTGGTTCTGGTACAAAGTGACGGAAACGTTCAGCGGATTGGCTTCTTAGGACGAACTGCCTCTCTTGCAGAGAGGCAGTTATTTTTTTTCTAAAAAAAAGGGTTTCTAAGTGCAATTCTAGAAAATAATAAAGTTGAATCCATACAAGTGTAAACGGCTGGGCCTAAAAGCACAGTATGTAAAGATCATATACATTCTAATATTTTAAAGATAATTGTCGTCGGCAGTTTGGGGGTTGATCTGTGTGAATTATTTCAATGATTTGACTTGGAATGGCTGGATTAAGGACATTATTGATATCGGCATTGTTAGCTATATCATTTATAAATTGATTTTGCTCGTGCGTGGCACAAGGGCTGTTCAATTGCTAAAAGGAATATTGGTCTTGGTCGGCACCTGGGCAATCAGCACCTGGTTTAATCTCTATACGCTGAAGTGGCTGATGAATCAGATGTTCACATTTGGCGTCTTGGCGGTACTTATTATTTTCCAACCGGAGCTTCGTCGTGCGCTGGAGCAATTGGGGCGCGGCAAGCTGTTTGCTCGTACCTCGACGCTGGAGCGCGATATTGTTGCCGAACAGATTGAAAGTGTAATGAAGGCGGTTCAGCATATGGCTCAGCGAAGCATTGGGGCATTGATCGTCTTTGAACGAACAACCGGAGTAACGGAATTGATTGAATCCGGGATCCAGATGGAATCACGGATTACATCCGAGTTGATCATGAACATTTTTACACCTAATACACCACTGCATGACGGAGCGGTTATTATTCGGGGCAATCAGATCATGGCTGCTGGCTGCTATTTGCCGCTTTCGGAGAATCCGTTTATCAGCAAAGAGCTTGGCACCCGTCACCGTGCTGCCATTGGGGTCAGTGAAGTCAGTGACGCTGTTGCTGTCATTGTATCGGAAGAAACAGGACAAGTTTCCCTTGCTATTAACGGGATGATTGTTCGTGATATTAAGGAAGAATCACTGATCTCCAAGCTGTTCGAAGAGCTGACGCCGAAACAGACGAGCGGTAAGGAGCGGGCAACCGTATCCTCGTTCTCGTTCTGGAAGCGGAAAGGAGGCCGCGATGGATAAGTGGTTAAGTCATCCGACGATACTCAAGATCCTTTCTGTTGCGATTGCGCTGCTCTTGTGGGCAATGGTTCATTTTGACCCGGAATCAACTCCGGCTACTGTGACCTCGAGTATGGATACAAAGGTTATTGAAGCAGCCTCGGTTATCCCGACAGATCTAGATGAAACGAAATATGCACTTGTAAATGTAGAGCCAACCGTCGTTCGGCTGGTCGTTGAGGGGCGGAAAGCAAGCCTATTGACGCTGAAGGATGAGGATTATGTTGTACATGCAGATTTGAGCAATGTTACAGCTGGTGAGCATGTGGTACCGCTGACCTATGATTTGCCGAAAGGCATTAGTCTTGTAGAAAGCTCGCCACGCTCCATTACGGTAGATATTGTAGAGATTGAGACGAAGACGTTTGATCTTGGGGTCGTAACGGAAGGGACACCTGCGAATGGTTATATTGCCGGTACTCCATCCGTGAAATCAGGTACAATCGTGAACATTACACTGCCGAAGGATGAGATGGCTCTTGTTGGGGCAGTTCGTACAACCGTTGATATCGAAGGTGCAGAAAAGTCAGTTGTGAACAAGAAAGCACCGGTTATCGTGTACGATACCGAAGGGGAAGCGATGGAACATGCGATTGTCCGTCCTTCCGCAGTAGAAGTTGAGGTTCCGGTCACACCGCCGCTGAAGACAATGCCGTTGCAGCTAGGATTTACTGGAAGTCTGCCGGATGGTTTAAGTGTCGGCTCGGTGAAGGCGGATATCGATAAAGTCGCCGTGTACGGTGATCAGAAGCTGCTGGATTCAATGGAAACCTACACGGGCGGCGTAACCATCGACCTATCGAAGATTAAGGAATCCGGTACGGTGAAAGCGAAGGTTACAGCTGTCGGTGACGTGAAGATGGTAGAACCGTCAGAAATCAATGTAGAGGTTACGGTAGTGGCTTCCCAGACATTAACGCTGGACCGTACCGTTAGATTAAACGATCTGCCGGAAGGACTCACGGCGTCGT
Source organism: Paenibacillus sp. YAF4_2 (assembly GCF_052113225.1). Classification (NCBI taxonomy): domain Bacteria; kingdom Bacillati; phylum Bacillota; class Bacilli; order Caryophanales; family Paenibacillaceae; genus Paenibacillus; species Paenibacillus sp. YAF4_2. Next base: position 561,996 of record NZ_JBFRCT010000004.1, on the reverse strand, counting down.
TCAAGGACCCTGACGATGGTCATGTATCGATAACGGTTCGTGGTGCGCCTAATATGCTTGCAGCTCTGCAGAACGACGATGTGAAGCTGTCAGCGGATTTGAGTGATGCCAGGGTTGGAACGGCAACGGTTCCGCTCCTTGTCAAACTGCCGCGATTTATTGATCTGGCAGAGGAAAAACCAACTATTACGCTGAGTATCACCGATAAGAATGCAACAAGCGATAGCAACTCGGGGGGAGCCGGGGATGTTCCGGTTGGCGGCCAGCCTGCCGATTCAAATTCATCCGGTAATGCAACCGACCCTCCTCCTGATAAGAATACGAATGCAGGAACGGGGACAGGTAATGGTACTGGCTCGGGCACGGGAACTGATTCCGGTTCTAACACCACTCCTGATCCAGATGAAGATACCGCTGAGGAACCAAGTATTACTCCGTAACGGAATGTGCGAGTGGAAGCGGGAAAAGCGGTAGTTAAATGTAGTTCAAAAGCGGCCTCAGATCGAGTAGGATTAGGAATAGGCCATTGCAGCAGCAGATTTAACGACAAAAGGGGCATGAGAAAAAATGGGGAAATATTTTGGTACGGATGGCGTGCGCGGAGTAGCTAATCTTGAGCTGACTCCGGAGCTTGCTTATAAAATTGGCCGTTGCGGCGGTTATGTCTTAACTGGCCAGGCGGATAAACCGAAGGTAGTTATCGGACTGGATACACGGATCTCTGGTCCAATGCTGGAGGCTGCGCTGATTGCTGGTCTTTTATCGATTGGTGCTAGCGTTATTCGACTTGGCGTCGTATCGACTCCAGCGGTTGCTTATATTACACGTGAATTAAAAGCTGATGCGGGTGTTATGATTTCTGCTTCCCATAATCCGGTTCAGGATAACGGCATTAAGTTCTTTGGCGGGGACGGATTCAAGCTTTCTGATGAAACAGAGCTTGAGATCGAGCGTTTGATCGATGCTGAGGTTGATGAACTTCCTCGTCCTATTGGCGGCGAGATCGGCACAGTAACGAATGACGATAATGCAAAATATCGTTTCCTTGATTATTTGAAAACGACAATCAATGGTGATTTTAAGGGCCTTAAAATCGTACTCGACTGTGCACATGGCTCGGCATACGAGCTGGCACCTAAAGTATTCCGCGAGCTTGGTGCGGAGATTATTACAGTTGGAGCGGAGCCGGACGGCCGCAACATTAATGCTGGCGTAGGTTCGACGCATCCGGAATACTTGCGTGAGCAAGTGCTGGCGCATGGCGCAGACCTTGGTCTTTCATTCGATGGCGATGCTGACCGTCTGATTGCTATTGATGACAAAGGCGAGGAAGTTGATGGCGACTATATCCTTTGCATTTGCGGCGATGCGATGAAGCGGGCAGGCAAGCTCAAAAATGATACCGTTGTAACAACAGTTATGGCGAACATCGGATTCTTCAAAGCAACACAGCGCATTGGTCTGCAAACGGCTCAGACGGCTGTTGGCGACCGTTACGTAATGGAAGAAATGCGTAAGGGCGGATATAACCTTGGCGGCGAACAGTCCGGTCATGTTATTTTCCTCGATTACAATACAACAGGTGACGGCATTCTGACGGCTTTACAGCTGGTTGATACACTGGTAGCCTCGGGCCGCAAGTTGAGTGATTTGAAAAACCTGATGAGCAAATATCCGCAAGTGCTGGTCAACGTTCGTGTAGAGGATAAGAGCCTATACGCGGGTAATGAAGCTATCGTTAAAGCGGTTGAGGAAGTTGAGCAGGAGCTTGGCGACAACGGCCGCGTACTCGTTCGCCCATCCGGTACAGAATCGCTGATTCGTGTTATGGCCGAAGGCCCAGAGAAAGATCAGATTGAAGATTATGTGGCTCGAATCGTTGACGTGGTGAAACAGCAATTAGGCTAAACGTTAGCGGGCTTAAGTCTACTGCCGACTAATTGCCGACAAATACAAAAGTCTTCACGATTCCGTGGGGACTTTTGTATTTGTCGGCTAGGCGAGTGAATATATAGGTAATGTAAGGGATTTTATTTGCTTCAAAAGTTGGGGCAAATGTATGGTCGGGCTTAGGCATTTCGGACGAGAAGGCGGATATTATTAGGAGAAATTACCGGAGTTGTTCGTCCTGCGCCTAAAGTTCAGGTTGCGAAACCAGTCGAAAGTGAATATGATAGAAAGTATGATTCCAGCAGGAAAGCGAGGATAGTGGTTGTAACCAGTTTTATAAGCGCCAGAGCTTGCGTGATGATTTGCCTTATGGAGTTACGAGCATGAGGAGTCATACGGGAAGCTGACGAGGTGAAGGTGTTCGAATTATTCGGCGGGGACCTTCCGGTTATCAAAGCCAACCGAAAGCCGATACGCAAAGGGATTGGGCGACCGATCTTACAAACGTTCGGCAGGCTGCACTATTATTTATTTTGATGTAATTGCATTCATTCGAGGAATTAAACATGCTCCCGTATGTCTATGGTGCCGCCTGATAGGTTGGCACGGGCAGAGGGGTAATACGCCTGTGCCACATATCGACTGGCATCCGTATTCATAGTTGGGAGACAACTATCGATTAAACGGAGGTCTTTATTATATGTGTGGTATTGTAGGATATATTGGTAAACGTGATTCTCAGGATATTTTGATCGAAGGGTTGAAGAAGCTGGAATACCGGGGTTATGACTCCGCTGGTATTGCGGTATTCACAACGAACGGACTGGAGATCAAGAAATCTAAAGGCCGTCTGGCTGTGCTGGAGGATAAACTGCGTGATGAGCCGCTGCAAGGTTCGGTTGGTATCGGTCATACACGTTGGGCAACTCATGGCAAGCCATCTGACGTTAACTCGCATCCTCATACAGATAACTCGGCGAAGTTCTCGGTCGTGCATAACGGCATTGTCGAAAACTACCTGGATCTGAAAGAGGAATTAACGGCTAAAGGCCATCGTTTTGTGTCGGAGACTGACACTGAAGTTATCTCGCACCTGGTTGCTGACGAATATGACGGCAACATTGTCGAAGCAGTACAACGTGCTGTAAAACGTATGCGCGGCGCATTTGCGCTTGGCGTATTGACAGAATTCGAACCAGAGCGTCTGGTTGCAGTTCGTTTTGCAAGCCCGCTTGTTATCGGCGTCGGCGAAGGCGAGAACTTCATTGGCTCGGATATTCCGGCAATTTTGGAGCATACTCGAAATGTGTACATCTTGAACGACGGCGAAATGGCTGTATTGACACGTGATGGTGTCGAACTCATGACGACAGAGGGCGAATTTATTTCCAAGGAAATATACCATGTCGATTGGGATCTTGTGACAGCGGAGAAAGCCGGATTTGATCATTTTATGCTGAAAGAAATTCACGAGCAGCCGAAGGCATATCGTGATACAATGCTTGGCCGCATTGCGGATGATGGCAAGTCGGTTAACCTGACTGAGCTTACGATGACTGCTGACTATGTGAAGTCGATTCGCAAAGTGCATATCGTTGCTTGTGGTACGGCTTACCATGCAGGTATGGTTGGTAAAACCGTTATCGAATCGCTCGCACGCATCCCGGTTGAGACGGATGTAGCATCGGAATATCGTTACCGCTCGCCAATCATCACACCAGATACGCTCGTTATCGTTGTTAGCCAATCGGGCGAAACAGCAGATACGCTTGCAGCGCTTCGTGAAGCAAAACGCAATGGTGCTCGTGTTCTGGCAATCACTAACGTTGTAGGCAGCTCGGTTGCTCGTGAAGCGGATGATGTGCTCGTAACTTGGGCAGGTCCAGAAATCGCGGTAGCATCGACAAAAGCGTACACTTCGCAGCTGATTGCGTTCTACCTGTTTGGTCTGCACCTTGCTGGCATTCTGGGTACGAAAGATGAAGCGACAATAGCAGGCATTATCACAGCGCTGGGCGAGCTTCCTGAGCAAGTGGAGAGCATCCTTGAGAATGCACCAGTGCTGAAGCAGGTAGCTGAGTCGATCTCGCATCATAAAAACTTGTTCTTCATCGGCCGCGGTGTCGACTATGCAGTCGCACAAGAAGGCTCGCTGAAGCTGAAAGAAATCTCGTACATTCACTCCGAAGCATATGCAGCAGGTGAGCTGAAGCACGGTACACTGGCTTTGATCGAGGAAGGTATTCCGGTTATTGCTTTGATAACTCAAGAAGAGCTGTATGAGAAAACGCTGAGCAACATCAAAGAAGTAAAAGCCCGCGGCGCTCATGTACTCGGTATCGTAAACGCAGGCAACGAAGTTGAAGTAGCTAAATCCGTTGATGAATTGTTCGCGATTCCGAAGACATTGCCGCTTCTTTCACCGGCTCTGTCAGTTATCCCGCTGCAGCTGATCTCGTACTATGCTTCGCTTGCACTTGAGCATGACGTTGATAAGCCGCGTAACCTTGCAAAATCGGTAACGGTCGAGTAAGGAAAGAGCACTCATATGTTGTAATGATTTAATAAAAAGCTCGCTGTTGATCAGCGAGCTTTTTTATTTTCATAAATGTAAATAAACTTTCACCATTCCTTCAATGAACAGCCATATGGCAGGCCAAACTAATAACATGATAAGGTGTATAATCAACCTAGTCACATTTTGAAGTAGTTGGCACAGAGGGGGTACAGTGTTTATATGAAAAGCATAATCAAATCGAAAACAACATGGTTAATCTCAGTCATATTTATAATATGTGTTTTATTCTTCGTCGTATTTTACGATCCGGGTAGCAAGTCATCCGTGGAAGCACCTGCTGCAGTAACAGAGCAAGACGGTTATCAAGTTGTCACTATTCAGGCAAAAGGAGACGGTTTCTACCCAGATCATGTGGAGATTAAGGCGGGAGTTCCGACAAAGATAAATTTCATCAAAACAACCAGCTTGACCTGTATAAGAGCTGTAGATTCAGAAGGTTTGGGATTTGATGTCTATTTGAAGAAGGGTGACAATTTCACAACGTTAGAGGATCTCAAGCCGGGAACCTATCAATTCGACTGCGATATGTATATGTACCATGGAACCATTACGGTGGTTTAGAAGGGATAAAGCAGGGTTTTACTTGACATCCTTAGGAGGCAAGTAAACAATGGGGGAGAGTATTAATAACCCATACGTAAGGTGGTAGATTAAGTGACTCTTCGAATTGGTATAGCGGGTACAGGTTGGTTTGGACGAATGCATGCGGAAAAGCTTGCTGCGATGGAGGGTATCAGCGTCAGCGCGTTCTGCGGGACAAGTCTTGAGAAGGCAGAAACGGCGGCAAAGCCTTATCGTGATGCACGTGGTTACGATTCTATTGAGGCTATGCTAGAGGATAGCAAGCTGGATGCTGTCTATATTTGCACGCCTCCTTTTGCACATGGTGAGATTGAGCTTGCACTTGTGGAGCGGGGAATTCCATTCCTGGTTGAAAAGCCGATTGGTGTGGATGAGGCAACGCCAAATCGGATTCGTCAGGCCATTACGGAGAAGGGGCTGCTAACATCGGTTGGCTATCACTTCCGATACATGGACAGCACCAATCATGCAAAGGAGCTTCTTGCTAACCGGACACCACTCATGGCACTCGGACAATGGATGGGCTCGATGCCAGGCGTATATTGGTGGCGCAATATGGAGACCTCCGGTGGACAGTTTGTCGAGCAGACGACACATATTGTGGACCTGATGCGCTATTTGCTTGGGGACGTGAATGAAGTTTATGCGGCTTATGGAGACCGGTATATGGCAAGAAGGGAAGAGGGAGTTACGGCTCCTGACGTAGGGACAGTGACGATGAAGCTGGTTAGCGGTGCAGTTGCTACAATCAGCAATACGTGTGCGATTCCAGCCGGTGGTTCTGCAGGCCTGCAGATCTACACGAATACAGGGGTTCTGCAGATTACGGGAGATGCTCTTGTTGATATCGAAACCGATCAGAAGACCGAGTACAAAGCGTCGAACAATCCATATGTGAGAGAAAATGAAGCCTTCCTTCATGCTGTCAGAACAGGAGACAGCAGCAGAATTCTGTCCACCTATGAGGATGCGTGGGAGACCCATCGAGTAACGATGGCGGCTAATGAATCAGCGAGAACGGGACTGCCTGTTAAGCTGAGATAATTTTTTGCTAGAGTTGATCACCACTTAATAAAGGCACTTATCGTTATTTAACGGTAGGTGCCTTTTTGCATGTTACCTTTTCATACTATTAACTTATACATTCTGCAATTGCGTTTTTCTGCTAGTAAGAGATATTATTTTCATATATAAGGAGATGACCAGCTTATGAGAGGTTTAGCCATATTACTCGGGTATACGCTATTGGGGAATGCCATTCACACCTTGTTGTCCGTGCCAATCTCGGGAAATGTTATAGGGATGGTGCTGCTTGTGATCAGCTTGTTTGCAGGGTGGATTAAGCTCGCTTGGATTGAGGAAACCGCGCAATTTTTTTTAAAGCATATGATGATTTTTTTCGCACCTGTCATCGTTGGAACGATGATGTTCTTTGGAGTAATTGGAGATCAGTGGATAGTAGTGGTGGTTACTTTAATCGTTCCAACGATTATTGTTCTACTCGTCACTGCTGGAATTGCGGCAAGGCAGTCTGGAAAGGTGAAGGAACGTACCTATGAATGAAGCATGGTTTGAGCAGCCGCTCTTTGGAATTACGATTACTGTGGTCTTTTATATGGGGGCTCAACTCCTTAATAGTCGATACCGTTGGTTAAATCCCTTGTTTGTAACATCAGGAGGGATTATTGTACTGCTGCTGCTCAGCGATATTCCTTATGAGGCTTATCGCGCAGGAGGGGATGTCATTACCTTTTTCCTTGGGCCTGCTACGGTTGCCCTTGCGGTTCCCTTTTATAAAAACTTTCAAAAGCTAAGAGATCAGCTTGTCCCTATCGTTACAGCAGTTGGTGCGGGTTTGGTATGCGGTCTGCTTGCCGTATGGGGAATAAGTAGTCTTCTTCATGGCTCGAAACAAATCATGCTCACCATGCTTCCCAAATCGGTCACAACACCAATTGCGATCGAAATTGCTGATCTATTAGGCGGCACACCTGAACTAGCTGGTGTATTCGCTGTACTGACAGGGCTGCTAGGCAGTATGATTGGACCAGGCATTCTTAAATTGTGCAAGTTCCGTAGCGATATAGCAATTGGAGCCGCTATGGGTACAGCATCTCATGGTATTGGTACAGCACGCATCATGCGTGAATCCGAGATCCAAGGCGGCATCAGCGCATTTGCAATGGGGCTGTCGAGCATATTGACGCCTATACTTTGCATACCGCTCATTTGGTGGCTGTAACAATTAAATATAGTGAAAGGTATCTATCGTTATTAGTTGACGACGGATACCTTTTTTTGCGTTACCTATTGATGAGATCAAATGTTAAGGTACCGAGCGAACTATTCGCAGTTTGAGGCGAAAGACTTATATAGAGATCCATTTAGAGATCCATTCACATACGACTTTGGAACAATAAACCAATAAAAGTGGAATTTTTACCAATACTGGTATCCTTACGCCTTCCAAATATTGGTCCTATAATTATGAATGCGGTTACAAAATAACGCACATAAAAACAAGGTTTAAATTAAAAGGGAGGCAAAGTATGAAACGGATGAAACGTGCTTTAACGGGGATCTCTGCCATGCTAGTAATGACGACGGCTCTTGCAGCGTGTGGGAACTCGAACAACAACTCGAATTCGAACTCAAACTCATCTAGCCCAAGCCCAACAACATCTACTGCTACTGCATCAGAGGCGCCAGCAACAAATGACGGCAAGAAAGTCACGATCAATCTCTGGAGCTTCACGGATGAAATTCCGAACATGACGAAAAAGTATTTGGAAACTCATCCTGATGCAAATGTAGAGTTTAAAACGACAGTAATCGCAACGACAGACGGCGCTTATCAGCCAGCTCTTGACCAAGCATTGGCCGGCGGCGGTAAGGACGCTCCGGACATCTTCGCAGCTGAAGCGGCGTTTGTACTTAAGTATACACAAGGTGACGCATCCAGCTATGCAGCAAACTATGCTGACCTTGGTCTTGATGACCAACTGGTGAAGGACGCGGGCATCGCCCAATATTCGGTTGATATCGGCAGCAAAGACGGTCAATTGAAAGCACTTGGTTATCAAGCAACAGGCGGCGGCTTCATCTATCGTCGTTCGATTGCGAAAGATGTATTTGGAACGGATGACCCTGCAGCAATCAAGAACGAAGTTGGTCCTGGCTGGGATAAATACTTTGCTGCTGCTGACAAGCTGAAAGCAAAAGGTTACGCGATTGTTTCCGGCGACGGCGATATTTGGCACGCGATTGAGAACAGCTCCGACAAGGGCTGGATCGTTGACGGTAAGCTTCATATCGATCCAAAACGTGAAGCTTTCCTTGATTTCTCCAAGAAGCTGACAGACAACGGTTACAGCAATGGAACACAAGACTGGCAGGAAGCATGGTATGCAGATATGTCTGGTACCGGTCCAAAACCAGTCTTCGGATTCTTTGGTCCAGCTTGGTTGATCAACTATGTGATGAACGGTCAAGTGAAAGACACGAATGGTGACTGGGCTGTTACAGAGCCAACAACGGGCTTCTTCTGGGGCGGCACTTGGCTGCTTGCTAACAAAGACGTTACGAAGGACGATGCTAAGAAACAAGCGGTTGCTGACTTTATTAAGTGGGTTACGCTTGATACGTCCGAGACAGGTCTCCAATATTACTGGGCTAACGGCACGATGAAAGAGGGCGAGCAAGGCACGAAAGACAGCGTAGCATCCTCTGTTGTTATGTCGAAGTCGAACGGAGAAGTTCCACTGCTTGGCGGACAAAACATGTTTGATGCTTTTGTTCCAGCTAACGCTAACGCTACAGGCAAAAACCTGACCCAATTTGACGAATCGATCAACCTGATCTGGCGTGATCAAGTTCGTGCATATGCTTCAGGCAGCAAGAGCCGCGAACAAGCGCTCAAAGACTTCAAGCAAACCGTTACAGATCAACTCGGAATCGAAAGCGAATAATTTGGCGCCGAAGGGGTGGGAGAGCTTCCCGCCCCTTTATATCAATTGATGAGGTGAGAGCATGCGCCGCAATGGAGTCAACTACTCGAAATACGGCTATATTTTCAGTATTCCTTTTATCATTATCTTTCTGATTTTCTCATTATATCCAACGTTATACACCGCAGTCATTGGGTTCACGGATATGAAGGGTGTAATACCGAAGCCAATTCATATCATGGATAATCCTTTTCAGAACTTTAAAGATCTTATTATGGAGAATGTCTCGTTTAGACAGTCTCTTATTAATACCCTAATCCTATGGATTGCCAACTTCATACCTCAAATCGTGCTTGCGCTTCTGCTCACCGCCTGGTTTACTAACCGGCGCCTTAATGTAAAAGGACAAGGCGCATTCAAAGTTTTGCTCTATATGCCGAATATAATCACGGCGAGTACGATAGCCGTGCTCTTCAGCACCTTGTTCGCTTATCCGATGGGTCCTGTGAATAGCTTGTTTCACGCGCTGGGGTGGTCGGACGCACCGATCCAGTTCCTTCAGGACAAAAATACCGCGCGGGGTATTGTTTCGTTCATCCAATTCTGGATGTGGTACGGTAACACCATGATTGTCCTTATTGCAGGTGTGATGGGTATTAACCCAGCTCTTTTTGAGGCGGCTTCTATTGACGGCGCAAACGGGATTCAAACCTTTTTCCGCGTTACGCTGCCAAGTCTTCGTACGATCTTACTTTACTCACTGATTACATCGATGATTGGTGGTCTGCAAATGTTCGATATTCCGCAGCTGTTCATCACTCCAGCTGGCGGACCGGACAATGCTACGCTGACGACCTCCGTGTTCATCTACGGGCAGGCGTTCAAGGGCAGCTATATGTATAATAAGGCCGCGGCAGCTAGTATGATTATGTTCATCATTGCAGCTGCGCTGTCTCTCATTGTGTTCTACCTGATGCGTGATCGCAGTGAGGCAAAGCTTAAGAAACAACAAAAGATGATAAATAAAGCTGCAAAAGCAGCGACAAGGGGGATGTAAGTCATGGCGAATACGAATATTGCGAAAACATCCCGGGGCATAAACAAGACGATTATCTACATCGTCTGCATAGGCCTGTCGCTGCTTAGTATCCTTCCGTTCTGGATTATGTTCGTCAATGCCACACGTTCTACGGCGGAAATTCAAAGCGGTCTATCCCTGCTGCCATCTACACACTTCATGACCAACTGGGATGTACTCGTCAGCAAGAGCTTCGATCCCTTAAAAGGGTTCCTGAACTCGATGACCATCTCCGGTGCTTCGACCATCTGCGCGGTCTATTTCTCATCTTTAACAGCATACGGGCTTGTCGTGTACAACTGGAAATGGCGTCAGCCGTTCTTTACTTTCATTATGTGTGTGATGCTGATTCCGGCACAGGCAAGTGCGATTGGCTTCTATCAGTTCATGTATCAAATGCACTGGACGAACAGCTTCCTGCCGCTGATTCTGCCTTCGATTGCAGCGCCGGCCATTGTATTCTTCATGCGCCAATACCTGCTTGCGACACTGTCGCTTGAGATCATAGAGGCAGCGCGTGTAGATGGCTCCGGTGAGTTCGCTACCTTCAACAAGATCATCATGCCAATCATGATGCCGGCTGTGGCAACGCAAGCTATCTTTGCTTTTGTTGGCAGCTGGAACAACCTGTTCATGCCGCTGATTCTGCTGACAGATAAATCTAAATATACGCTGCCAGTGATGGTAAGTTTGCTGCGCGGTGATATTTACAAGACGGAGTTCGGTTCGATTTATATGGGGCTGGCCTTAACGGCATTACCGTTGTTTGTGATTTACTTCCTGTTGTCCCGTTATATTATCGCGGGTGTAGCGCTTGGAGGCGTGAAGGAATAGTACCTTCGAAGAGAAGAAGGGGCTGTCTCATATGAGACAGCCCCTGTGCTATTCTAGGCTGCTGCAGCTGTTGGTGGTCTACGTTGGATTTTCTCCAGTATGATCTGGCACTAGGTGACGAGGCTGTAGCTATGTTGGAATTCATCCATTACATTTCACGGAATTAGGCTATATCGCTCAAACTGAACTGATTATACTGTATCGAATCCAACGAAGCTCAAGCTAAAGGGGATTTGAGCAGTATTTTGCTGTATATAATCCAGTGTAGCCTTAAAGCTAAAGGATGGCATTACATTGGATTCGCTGCCTCACCTTGTTTATATTCATTTGGTGTCATACCAACCTCTTGCTTGAAAATTTTCGCGAAGTAGGAATAGTTGGCGTAGCCGACCTTCTTCGCCACGGCGAACACCGACAGCTGCGTCGTTCGGAGCAGCTGCTTGGCAGCCTCGATTCGCGCTCCAATGACATAGGTGCCAAGCGATACCCCCGTTTCTTTCTTGAACAGCCGGGCCAGATAATCGGGATGGAGATAGACAACTTCCGCCAGACTGAGGCGGGTGAGATCTTCCCCGTAGTGTGCATGAATATATTGCTTAATTTCCTCCGCCACTGATTTGGGCTGCTCGGCGAAATCTCGATACGACATGGCCGTATGTACCAGGTATCGCAGGTAAGCTTCCATATCCTCAATCGAGTTCAAGGAATGAGCGAGCAGCCGTTCATTGGACTTCCCTTTGTACAGCTGATGAGCCTGAATACCTTTCGACTTGAGGAAGGAGTAGACGAGCTGCATAAGATCCAGACGGAACAGACCAAGCACAGAGGTGGAGCAATGATTCTGCTGTGCAGAGTCATTCAAATACATGGTCGTTTCACGTAAAAACTCTTCCGGCAGGTTCCGCTCCAGAAGCTCCTCCAGCCGCGCTAGATCTGGTGGTCTGTAGGAATCATCGGCGGACTTAAGACCATGCTCCGCGAAAAAAATTTGATTACGCCGCTTGGCGATATCCTGATTCAGCTGCAGCAATTGCCGAATAATTGGACTGATGTCTTCGAGCTTGCCTGACATGGCCACGATACAGCACGCATCGCTTTTCAGTGAGCGGTTTGCCTGTTGGATGAAGGCGGCACATAACTCATCAAGCGTCTGAAGGTCAGGCGCTTCTTTCCATTTCAAGACGGCGATCCAGTTATGGACGCTGTATTCCAGCACGGTCTCAACTGTAAACTGCGGATGTTGAAACAGCTCGTACAGGACGTTGAGCAGCGCGAAATCGAACAGATTTTTCTCTTCGATGCCCATGCTGCCATCGTGTGGGAATAGATTAAGCAGCACGGGCTGAATAAGCTCAGTCATCCCGTACGATAGATGCTGTTCCTCGACAGCTCGCGAGATGTCCGTTGGCTTAAGAGGGAAGGAGACGCTGCTGCTGATCAGCTTGCGCCAGAAATGCTCAAGGATTTTCGCTTGATTGCGCTGCCAGTAATAACCCTCCTGAATGGCTTTTTCTTGCTGCTGCTGTTCTTTCGCACGCTCGACGGCTTTCCGGATAATAAGCATCAGCTTATCGAACTGAATGGGTTTTAGGAAATATTCAAAGCTGCGCAGCTCAATTGCTTTCTGTGCATAGTTGAAATCTGCGTAGTTGGTTAAGAAGATCGCCTGCACGTTGTAGTTCTCCTCACGAATCCACGCTAGCAGCTCCAGACCACTGCCTTGCGGCATTTCGATATCGGATATAAGAATTTGGACCTTGTGGTTCATCAGAATTTCGCGCGCTTGAGCGACATTATGAGCGGTATAGACCGACTCAATACCAAGCGATATCCAGTCGATCTTCTTCTCCAGCGCGGTCACGACAAAGTAGTCGTCATCTACGAGCAATACGTTCATCGTCTCTGCACTCCATTCTCGATTGGATTTACCGGAAGCTCCGGTAAATAAAGGGTGATGCATGCGCCTCCACTATCTCGGTTCGAGAAGCGGATCAACGCTCGTTCACCGTACAAATAGTCAAGCCGCGAAGCGGTATTCATAATCCCAATCTGCGTGCCATACGTCTGGTCGAGCGGCTGTCCTTGCTGCAGCTTCTCCAGGACATCAGGCGGGAAGCCAGGGCCGGTATCCGAAATCTGAATGACAGTCATTGTCTCGCCCTCGATAAGCTGCTCTTCAACAGTCAGCTCGATCAGCACTTGATTGTCCCGTGATACCGCGTATTTGATTGCGTTCTCGATAAAGGTTTGCAGCACAAGCGGCGGAATTGGAGTGTCCCTCGTTAGTTCGGTTTGCTCAATACGATAGAGGAAGGATCCCTGATACCTGTTCCTCTGAATCTCGAGATAAACACGGACATGCTCGATCTCGTCCTCCATGCGTACGAAGTCTTGGCCGTTTTGGAAAATATACCGGAAGTAGACGGAGGTGGACAAGGCCATCTGCTGAATCTCTTCGGTCATGTCCATTTGTGCCATGCTGTGAATGGTCGTTAGGCAGTTCAGGAAGAAATGCGGCTTAATCTGCAGCTTCATATAATCCAGCTGAATTTGCTGTTTCTCGAGCTCGCGCTCGTAGATGTCGATCTTATAGGTTTTGATCTGCGTCACCAGTTGAGCAAACTGCTTATTAGCCTTCTCAAGCTCCACAATCTTGCTGCTCGTACTATCAATGGGTTCACCGTCCTCCGTCCAGAAGGCGAGGTTATAGGAGAAGCTCTTGATCGGCTGCAGCACCTTGTTCTTGAAATAAAGCATAATGAAGCTCAGGCTGCAGGCGACGATGACGGCCAGCAGCATAATCAGCAGCTGAACGATCATGATTTTCTCGAAGGCGCCGAATTGAATGACAAGCTTGACGAAGAACGAAGCATTGTCGAACTCTCCGTTGACCGTTGTTTTCGTCTGGAGCGGGTTCAAGAGAGAGGTTTCCGGCTCAATGTTAAGCAGCTTCCCTTTATTCGAGATTGGACTTGTTACAAGACTGCCGTCCTCGGCACGTAAGGAGGCATAGCCATTCTCACCGAGATTAATCTGGCGAAGCGGGCGGATGAGATCATCTGCCGAGATCAAGCAAATCATGTAGCTGTCGTGGTAAGGAACGATATTAACGATATAAAATTTCCCGGCTAGCTGGATGGTTGACCATCGGGAGTAGAATTGCTCATAAATGACTTTATCTTCAATATAGACATTGATCTGCTTCTGAAGCTCCTGGTATGCCTTGTATGTGACCCCCATAGGCGCAATGTTGAGCATCAGTTTTTTCTTATTAAAGAAGAGGAAGAAATTATAGCTGGGGTTATAGCTTTTCTGAAGCTCGACGAACCGCCGGTATAACGTATCATTTGCTTTCATAAATTCGGTCTCGTTCGTGTTATGCATATCCATGATCTTTACATTCTCGTCGTTCGCCAGCGTCCAGCCCATGAAATGATTGATATAGGAGAAGTCGCTGTTGATCCGATTAATGTACAAATAGGCGGTGTCTCGCAAATCACGTGCGGACTGCTGCTTGACGATTGTAATCGACGCGAAGCTGATAATGAAATCCAGAATGAGCGCGGAAAAGGAAATGACGAGAATGATTTTGACGTAATGCTGAATCGGATAGAGCTTGTTCTCCGCTTGTTTGGCCATATGCCCCGCAACTCCTTGCTATCAGCCTCTAGTATTCGAAACCATGTCTGATAATTATAATGCCGCTTTATGAAAATGCAACCGATTGCATGCCTCTAATAAAGCGAATGTCTGGAATGTGACAGTAGAAAGTCTGAATTGTATGTCGTTCGATTTGGATCAGGAGAGAATCCCGACATTCGCCTTCGAAAAGTCCGGAATGTGTCATTCAGGATGTCCAAATCGCATCGCTTGCTGCAAGTATACTGAAGTTGTTAGAAGAGAAAGCAAGGAACTGTAAGATTAACTACACAGCTAAGCTAATGCTTACGAAGCAAGAATTGCTTCACAATTCTTTTAAGGAGGTTCAAATTCTTGATAAACAGTTCATCTAGCAGCAGCTTGCAGCGTCAAATGCATCGAATCAGCAGAAACTGGGGCTTGTACCTGCTCCTCTTGCCGGCTGTCATCCTGCTGCTTTGTTTTACTTATAAGCCGATGTACGGGGTCATTATCGCGTTTAAAGATTTCAAGCCGGCGCTTGGCATTATGGACAGTCCATGGGTAGGCTTCAAATACTTTGAGAAGTTTTTTCACTCCTACCAATTCTCCGTCACCATTAAGAATACGGTATTTATCAGCTTGTACAGCTTCGTAACGTTTCCGCTTCCGATTATATTCGCGATTCTCGTGAATCAGCTGCGGGCGAACCGGTTCAAACGGGTGTTCCAGACGGTCACCTATATGCCGCATTTCATTTCTACCATCGTCATCGTTGGTCTTATGATGATTCTGCTGTCGCCTGGGAACGGGCTGATCGGCAGCATCTACCGCTTATTTGGCGCCGAAGCGCCAAACCTGATGGGATCGGCCAGCATGTTCAGCAGTCTGTATGTATGGTCTGATGTTTGGCAGCATACCGGTTGGGACAGCATTATTTATCTCGCAGCCCTTGCTTCGGTAAGTCCAAGCTTGTATGAAGCAGCAACAGTCGACGGGGCAAGCCGGTGGCAGAAAATCCGGTTCATCGATATTCCGATGCTTATTCCGACAGCTGTAACGCTATTAATCCTGCGAATCGGCGGATTGCTTGGCGTTGGCTTTGAGAAGGCGTACCTGCTGCAAAACAACTTGAATATATCTGGCAGCGAGGTCATCTCGACTTATGTGTACAAGATCGGATTACTCAGCTCCCAGTACAGCTTCTCAGCGGCTATTAATCTATTTAATACAGTAATTAATTTCGCACTGCTCATTCTGGTCAACTGGATATCGAAAAAATATTCCGAGAACAGTCTCTGGTAAGAAAAGGGAGGTAAAACAACTATGGAGGCTGCAACGAAATTAACTCTGCAACCGAAGAAATTAGGCAACAGCGATAAGATAATGGAAACGTTGTTATATATTTGGGCCGTGCTTGTGCTTATTATTGTCTTATATCCGCTTTACTTTATTATTATCGCATCCTTCAGTGATCCTTCGGCTGTCGGAAACGGACAGGTATGGGTTATTCCGAAAGGGTTTACACTCGACGGTTATAAGGAATTACTGAATCATTCAAATATTTGGGTCGGCTACCGAAACACGATCATCTATACGGTTGTTGGCACCTTGATCGGGCTTGTCGTCAACATTTCTGCCGGCTATGCCTTGTCGAGGAAAGATCTTGTCGGACGTAAGTTTTTATCGCTGTTTTTCATCTTCACGATGTTCTTCAATGGGGGACTTGTACCGACATTCCTGACCATTCGTGATTTCCATATGTATGATACATTTTGGGTTATGGTACTGCCATTCTCCGTTGCCGTGTTCGATATTATCGTGGCGCGTACGTTCTTCCGGACGGGAATTCCGACGGAATTATGGGAAGCGGCACAAATTGATGGCTGCGGTAATCTTCGCTTTTATGCTCAAATGGTATTGCCGCTCTCGAAGCCTATTATTGCCGTGCTGGCATTATGGTTTGCGGTTGGCCAATGGAATTCTTACTTCAATGCGCTTATTTATTTGCAGAATGAGAATCTGTATCCGCTGCAATTGATCCTAAGGGATATACTGGTGACGAATCAGATGCAGACCGCGCTTGGGACGGGGGAAGCGGCTCAAATCGCATTGCGGCTTGCTAACTTGCTTCGCTATTCCGTCATTATCGTCGCTACAGTTCCGATCATGTGCATCTACCCGTTTGTGCAAAAGCACTTCAATAAGGGGGTGATGATCGGCGCCGTGAAGGAATAGCTGTTGCTGCGGGATCGTCAAGTTAAATGCACTTATCATGTTATAAGGGGAGTTAGACATGACAATGAATATGAACTCGAAGAGCTATACGAGAAAAATGCTGTCCAGCCTGGCCTTGGTTTCCATATTGGGTACAACAGTGCTTGCAGGCTGCAGCAGTGGTAAGGATAACAATAATGCACCTACTAATAGCACGGGGAATGCCGCATCAGACAGTAACTTCCATCAGGAAGGCATGCCTATCGTCGACAAGCCGGTAACGCTCGACGTCCTGACGATTCGTTGGGGCAACATGGGTGACACCTTTACTAAGAATACCTGGCTCCAGGAGCTGGAGAAAAACTCGAACGTGAAGATCAATTGGCAGGTCATCTCCTCCAGTGATTGGGATGCTCAGAAATCGGTTATGCTGGCAAGCGGCAAGCTGCCGGATATGATTATTGGTGACATTGCATTTGGGGATTCTGATATCGTGAACAACCTTAGTATTTTCCGTCCACTAGACGATTACATCGACAAATATATGCCGAATCTGAAGGCGGCTATGGCTGAGACGCCGGAGCTTAAGAAGCTGAGCACGTTCCCGGACGGCAAGATCTATTCGCTGCCTGCAAGACTGCCATCACGTCCTTACTCCTCTGTGCAGCCGGTCATTAACAAACAGTGGCTGGACAAATTGGGACTGAAGGCGCCGGAAACACTGGATGAGCTGTACAACGTTCTGAAAGCATTCAAGGAAAAAGATCCAAACGGCAACGGCAAGGCCGATGAAATTCCGTATGCAGATTCGAAGGATATAGATATGAATCTGCTTGCCCCATTCGGCATTACGGATATCCGCGGCAACCATATGGTGCTGAAGGACGGTAAGCCGGAGTACTTCCCAACATCGGAAGAATATAAAGCGGGGATCGCATGGACGAATAAATTGTATTCGGAAGGCTTGATTGATAAAGAAACGTTCACACAGGACGATACGATGCTGACAGCGAAACGACAAAATCCGGACGCTGCTCTGATCGGGTTCTCGTATCAATGGACACCGGACGCTGTATTTGGCCAATGGAGCAAGCAATATGAGACGATCGCACCGATTACTGGACCGGACGGGAAGAAATATCAAATTGGTGATCCAAATGGCATGAGCTTCCGCCGTAATGAGGTACTAATTACGACCTCTAACGAACATCCTGAGGTAGCTGCACGCTGGGCAGATGAGTTCTACACCGGCGAGGCAAGTATTCAGAACTTCTGGGGAGCAATTGGCACAACTATTGAGAAAAACGGCGACGGCACCTATACCCTTATGGATCCGCCGGACGGCACAAGCGCAGACGCATGGTACTGGGATGGCTCTCTGCGGGATTTTGGACCAAAATACGCAAGTCCTGAATTCGAGAAGAGCATCAAGCTGGATCCTGCAAGCGGCGATGGTCTAAAGCTGCAGCTCGACAGCCTGGGCAAGGACTACGTGACTACACCATTCCCGGATGTGATGTATACGGTTGAAGAGTATGCCGAGCTGCCGACACTCCTTACAGATATCGAAAGCTACATTAAGAGCACACGCGCCAAATGGGTGACGAAGGGCGGCATCGACCAAGAGTGGGATGCTTACGTGAAGAAGCTGAACGATATGGGCCTTGCGAAGCTGATCAAAATCTACGATGACGCATACAACCGCTATATGAGCGTTCAATAACAGCACGGGATTCTAGGCGTATGCTTACGAAGTAAGAATTATCGCAAAGAACGCACTAATTCTTTTTAGGAGGAACCAAATATGAATAACCATTTACGAGTAACGGTATGGAATGAGAACCGCCATGAGCAGACGAATCCGAAGGCGAAGGAGATTTATCCGGAAGGTATTCATCAAGCGATTGCGCGCTTCTTGAATGAGGCGGGAATGGATGCAGGGACGGCGACATTGGATGAACCAGAGCATGGTCTTACTGATGAGAAGCTGGCGAGGACGGATGTGCTCATCTGGTGGGGGCATCTTGCTCACGATGAAGTGCAGGATGAGATCGTCAGTAAAGTTCAGCAGCGTGTGCTGGATGGCATGGGGCTAATTGTTCTTCACTCGGGTCATTATTCTAAAATATTCAAAGCACTGATGGGAACGAGCTGCAGCTTGAAATGGCGTGAAGCCGATGAGAAGGAACGCCTCTGGGTTGTTGCGCCAGGTCATCCGATTGCTGAAGGAATCGGCGAATATATTGAACTGCCTGAAGAGGAAATGTACGGCGAGCATTTTGATATTCCTGTGCCGGATGAGCTGATCTTCACAAGCTGGTTCGAGGGTGGTGAGATCTTCCGCAGCGGCTGTGCGTATACACGTGGCAGCGGCAAGGTGTTCTATTTCAGACCCGGCCATGAAACCTATCCAACCTATCATAACCCGGCGATTCAGCGCGTCATCGTAAACGCGGCGAAGTGGGCGCAGCCTGTGAAGCGGGAGCTTCCTATTCGCGGTAATGTGCAGCCACTTGAGCAGATTGGTGCTGCTAAAAGATAAGGGGCAGGCAGCGAGCTTAGTAAAGTCATGGGAGAGTTGGGGATATATGAAAAAGTTTCGAATCGGATTGATTGGTCTTGGCGGTATGTCGCATTCGCATATCCGATGGATGGCTGAAGAAGGTCGTTATGAGATTGTTGCGGTAAGCGATGTGAATGAGGCGGCATTAACGGAAAGAGGCGAGCAGCTCGGCATCCCGGCTGGCAAAAGATATGGCGATTTCGTCCAGCTGATCAGTGATCCAGACGTAGATGCAGTCGTATCGGTGACGCCAAATAACGTCCACGCGGATATCGTCCGCGCCTGCCTGAATGCAGGCAAGCCGTTTCTAGCGGAGAAGCCGTTTACCCGTGTCTTCGAGGAGGCAGCCGAGCTGCTGGAGCTGTATGAACAGCAGCCCGTAAGCGGGATGGTTGGATTCAGCTACCGCTACACACCGGCTTTCCGCTATGCTCGGGAGCTTGTGCGGGAAGGGAAGCTTGGCACGGTGCGAAGCTTCTCGATCCAATACTTGCAAGGCTGGGGTGCGGTATCAAACCATACGCCTTATATTTGGCGGTTTAATAAAGACATTACCGGCACAGGTACGCTTGGTGATCTAGGCTCGCATATGATCGATTTGGCGAGGTTCCTTTTCGGCGAGTTTAAGGAGCTGTCGGCACAGATGCGCACGCTCGTTCCTGAGCGTCCGGATCCGGCGACTGGCCAAATGGTGAAGATCGAGGTTGACGATTTCGTTAGCTTCCAAGCACGAATGTCTGGCGATGAGGTTGGTATCTTCCAATCGTCGCGTAATGCAATCGGCTCAGGTAATCAGCATGAAGTATCGATCTACGGCGATGCCGGGACGCTGCACGCGTCAACTCTGGATCCGGACCAGATTATTTGGATCCGCGAGGAAGCACCGGGCCAGCTGGCTAAGGCGGTCATCGACGTGCCGGAGCGATGCAAAGTGTCCCAGTATGGAGACTTCTTGTCTCTGCTTGATGGCACAGCTGCGGAGAGCCTTCCGGGCTTCATGGACGGCTACCGCAATCAAGAGGTGCTCGATGCAGTCATTCGCTCAAGCGAGGAGAAGCGTACGATTGAGTTGTAAGAGTTAAGAGGTGAAGCCCCAGCAAATGATCCTATTTGCTGGGGTTTTTATTCGTTTACTATGAGGCTACCTACAGAGACGGAAATAAAAAATTGTTCGACTTCTTTTTCCATAACCTGTAAAATTTTGGGCAAGGGAAGCGGGGGAGAGCAGTTGAAAATAGAACGTTTACTAGGGATTATGATGATCCTATTAAGCAAGCGGAGGGTTAACGCTCAGACGTTAGCGGATAAATTCGAAGTCTCGCTGCGAACCATTTATCGTGATCTGGAGACGATTAATACGGCAGGAATTCCTATCGTGTCATACACCGGCACGGATGGGGGCTATGAGATTATGGAACAGTTCCGGATCGATCGGCAAATTGTAACCTTTGAAGATCTGCAGTCGATTCTGATTGCTTTAAGAGGCGTTCAAGCCTCGTTAGATGATAGGGAAATGGATAGCTTGTTAACCAAGATTAAAGCATTAGTAGCAAGATCCGAGCAGCATCAAATGGAAGAGCTTGATGCCCGTTGGGGGAATAAGGAGTCACGTCTCGGATGAGAGTACGGGCAGAGGAGGCTTTTGGACTGGATAAGGTCGAGAACCTGGCTGACGGATCTCTGCTGGTGAAAGTCAACTACCCGGATAATTATTGGACATATGGCATGCTGTTAA
Source organism: Paenibacillus sp. YAF4_2 (assembly GCF_052113225.1). NCBI lineage: Bacteria > Bacillati > Bacillota > Bacilli > Caryophanales > Paenibacillaceae > Paenibacillus > Paenibacillus sp. YAF4_2. Next base: position 540,954 of record NZ_JBFRCT010000004.1, on the reverse strand, counting down.
GCTACGGACCAGATGTTCAGGTGCTGGAGCCGGTTCAAGTGGCTAACAAAATCAAAAAACTGGGGGAACAAATCTATAACCATTACATAGCAACAGATGATAAAATAGTTTAGTTCTATGGTGCAAGTATTAACAATGGATAACAGAAAGGTGGTTCTAAGCGATGACGCATGAACCGCAATTGAATACAGACAGCCGGTTGAGTCCATACGCTGCTTCTGTGGATATGCAGCAAAAGCTATATAAAAGGTCGCTTCTCATCGTTGTGCTGTCGCAAATCTTTGGTGGTGCAGGACTTGCTGCAGGTGTAACAGTCGGAGCGCTTCTAGCGCAGGATATGCTGGGATCTGAAAGTCTTGCTGGTGTTCCTTCTGCTTTGTTCACTCTTGGTTCAGCAGCAGCTGCCATGCTGGTTGGGCGTCTTTCGCAGCAATACGGGCGAAGACTTGGACTTTCGGCTGGATTTTTTACAGGAGGGATAGGGGCGCTTGGCGTTATACTGGCTGCAGTTAATAACAATGTGTGGCTCTTGTTTATCTCTTTTGTTATTTATGGAGCTGGAACAGCAACCAACCTGCAGGCTCGATATGCGGGAACAGATTTGGCGAGGCCGGATCAGCGGGCAAAATCGATTAGTATCGCTATGGTCTCGACTACTTTAGGGGCAGTTGCCGGTCCTAATCTGGTCGATGTAACGGGTGATTTTGCGACTTCCGTTGGCGTACCGGCACTTGCAGGTCCATTTATGCTGGGGGCAGCAGCTTTTATTCTTGCAGGCTTGGTCTTCTTTATTTTCCTCCGTCCAGATCCGTTTATAGTGGCCAAAGCCATACACGATGCCCAATCCATTGCTCAGGGTCAGGCAGTGAATGAGGCTAATAAGATTCGGAAAGGCAGCAATAAAGGCTTGATTGTCGGAGCGGCTGTTATGATCCTAACTCAAATTGTGATGGTTGCCATTATGACGATGACACCTATTCATATGAAGCATCATGGACATAGCTTGAGCGATGTAGGATTAGTCATTGGCATTCATATTGGATTCATGTATTTTCCTTCTCTGATTACGGGCGTTCTTGCGGATAAAATGGGCCGTACAGAGATGTCCATCGCCTCTGGGGTTGTTCTGCTCTCAGCGGGCCTTGTTGCCGCAGCGGCTCCTCCAGATTCGATGGCTGTACTTATCATTGCATTAGCTTTGCTTGGACTTGGCTGGAACTTTGGCCTAATTAGTGGGACGGCGATCATCGTCGATTCAGCAGATCCGGTCACCCGTGCCAAAACGCAAGGAACGATCGATGTACTCGTTGCCTTGTCCGGCGCCTCAGGTGGAGTGCTGTCTGGCATGGTTGTTTCCTCTACCAGCTATGCGACGCTGTCGCTTGGCGGTGGAGCACTTGCGTTATTGCTTATACCGGTCATTATTTGGTCGAGACGAAAGTCCTGACGAAAACGAAGGGTGTGTCCCATAAGTCATGAAAATGACTTATGGGATAGTCTCTTTTTTTTCAATTGGTACGTGGTTGGAGTTAGTAATCATAAGACCCTCGCAGGGTCTTATGATTACTAACTTCACTGAACTACCACAGTATAAAGCCCCCGCAGGGTCTTATTGCACCTCCAAGTGTTCAAGATAGCTTAGTTTTCTACCAATATTAAGTAAATAAGACCCTCGCAGGGTCTTATGAATACTAGGTTCACATAACGATCACTGTATAAAGCCCTCGCAGGGTCTTATAGGACGTAACTAGTCTTACCAGGCTAATCCCATGTAGGGAAACTTCCTTGAGTTTCCCTACAAAGGACAGTACTTTTACTTGTGTGATCTAAGCAGCGGTTGTAATCATCCACATGATGCCGAATTTGTCTTCGATTTGTCCGAAGAGTGCTCCCCAGAAGGCTGGCTCAAGCGGACATTTGACAAGGCCACCTTCGGCCAGGTTATTGAAGGCATCGCGTGCTTCAGCTTCTGTTTCAAATTCTAGACTCAGATTAATGGCATTCCCCCGGATAACCGGCTCGAATACAGCATCGGACATGAGGAAGGTAACTCCTCCGGCGATCATACTTAGGTTTACAACTTTGTCCTTCAGTTGCTCGCTTGCTCCGGGAAGCTGTCCATGCGTCATAATCGATAAAATTTCCCCGCTGAGCGCCTCTGTGTAGAACTCCGCTTGCGCTTTTGCATCCTCTGAAATCAAATAAGTAGTGTGTTTAGCCATCTTCCTAACATCCTCTCATCACTGGAATTGGACTGTAACTCAGTCTCTATAAGGACAACGAACGGGAATTAACGAAATCGACAGGTCCGAAAAAAAATTTTAGTTTTTAGATTTGACGGAAAAAATAGATTCTGTTATGCTTCTTAAACGTAATTATTACGATTAAAGAAAGTGAGGGAATAAGATGAGTATGACTAAAATTCCGGTAACGGTATTGAGCGGTTATTTGGGGGCAGGAAAAACAACGGTGCTGAACCATGTGCTGAATAACCGCCAGGGCTTGAAGGTTGCTGTTATCGTTAATGACTTGAGCGAGGTTAATATCGATGCGGCGCTTATTAAGGATGGAGGAGGACTCTCACGGACAGATGAGAAGCTAGTGGAGATGTCTAATGGCTGTATCTGTTGTACATTGCGGGAGGATCTGCTTCGTGAGGTCGAGAGGCTGGCTGAAGATGGCCGGTTTGATTATATTCTGATCGAGTCGACAGGTGTAGGAGAACCAGTTCCTGTTGCACAGACCTTTACATACATTGACGAAGAGCAAGGAATCGATTTATCGAGGATCTGCAGGCTCGACTGTATGGTGACGGTTGTCGATGCTTATCGGTTCTGGCATGACTTCTCCTCGGGAGAATCTCTGCTGGCAAGAAGCCAGGCAGTTGGCGTAGACGATACACGCGAAGTTGCCGATCTGCTCATCGATCAGATCGAATTCTGCGATGTGCTGCTGCTTAATAAATGCGACATGATTGAACCAGATGAGCTTTCCCAGTTGGAAGCGGTCATTCGGAAGCTGCAGCCTCGCGCCAAGCTGATTAAGTCGGTGAAGGGTCAGGTTGATCCTGCAGAAATCTTGAATACCGGATTATTCAACTTCGATGAAGCAAGTCAATCTGCAGGATGGCTGAAGGAATTAGACACGCCGGTCCATACACCGGAGACAGAAGAGTACGGGATTGCTTCATTCGTCTACGAAAGAAGCAGGCCGTTCCATCCGAGTCGGTTGATGAAGTGGTTCAAGGATTGGCCCATTGAAGTGGTTCGTGCAAAAGGAATTATGTGGATCGCTACACGTAACGATATCGGCCATAGTATCAGTCAAGCAGGACCGTCTATCCAGTTTGGACCTTCTGGCTACTGGATTGCCGCTCTTCCGCCTGATGAACAGAAGATTTATCTGCAAGAGGAGCCTGAATTATTAGCGGGCTGGTCGTCGGAATTCGGAGACAGGATTAACAAAGTGGTGTTCATCGGTATTCAGATGGACAAGGAGAGGATGACAACCTCTCTTGATGATTGTCTGCTGACCGACTCGGAGATGAAGCGGGACTGGAATTCATTCCGAGATCCACTGCCTAAGCCTGTAGAAATGTGTGAATTAACGACCCAGTAGAGCAGTAATGAGGGACAGTCCTCTGACTGCCCCTCATTACTACTAGCTAACTTAGGATGGTTGCCTCCATTCCCAAGCCATACTTCAGCGGCGGATGAGATTTGCGTTTAAGACAACGTAAAGCTTAGTAATGAACCGTTTGCTGCTGGAAGCCGGTTAGCCGTTGAATCATTCGTAATAAACCCAAGCCGGATCGTGCTTCCGGAGCTTAATCCAAGAGAAGAGAGCGGGATGGCTAGCTCAATAACCGTATCATTACGGACGAACTGGGCCGCGGTAATTGTAGAGGCTAGGCTCCAAGTCCAGCCGTTATTAGTCCCGCTGTACGCGTATAAGTTTTGATTTTCGAGCATGGTATCGACGCCGCTAGCTGCCCAGCTTGCCGGATTATAGCCGGTTGCTGTGTTGTTGTCTGTGTTCAAATAAAACTGGCTTTTGGTGCTCAAACCGCTGCCTTGAATGAGCAGGTACAGATTAGAACTGTCGTTCTTCGCTTTCATAGCAGTGATCGTTCCGCCTGCAGTACTGTTCAACGCCGATACTGCTCCCCAATCGCTTACGCTGCCATCAATGGTGATCGTGAAAGACGCTTGTGGGGTGGCGCTGACGGCAGTTGTTTTAGCGGATTCATTGCTGCTTGTATCAACGGCACTAACTTGGAACGAATAAGAGGTGCCGTTGGTCAATCCTATTGCTGTGTAGGTAGTCCCTGTAATTGGCGCCGTATTTAGCTTCGTTGTTCCCCGGTAAACATTATAGCCCTGCAGGTCTGAATCGGTATTAGCCGACCAGGACAGGGTAACCTGACTGTTCCCTGCGGCTGCAGTTAGTCCCGTTGGTACAGCTGGTGGCGTCGTATCCGGTGTTGTTCCGCCTCCACCTGTTCCGTTGCTGCCTAGTGTATAGCTTGGCAATATGCCTCCGCTGCCAGGCAATCTATTAACTGTCGAGTCGTTGCTGATATAGCCTGCACGAATCGTGCTGCCATTCGTGAGACTCAGCGTGGAAAGAGGGATAGACAGCTCGACGACATTGTTGTTCCGCTGGAATTCAGATGTGCTGAGCGTACGGACGTTGGTCCACGACCAGCCTGCCCCCGTATTGTGGTACACGATATTGTTCTCGATCATGTATTCGGCGCCGCTTTCAACACCGGAAGCAGTCCAGCCTGCTGCGTTGTAACCGGTCAGTCTATTGTTATCCGTGTCGAGGAACAGCTGTCCTTTGACGTTCAGGTTATTGCCTTGGACAAGCAGATACAACTGGCTTGTTGTATTGGCTGCTTTCAAAACCTGAACATCGGAAGTACTGGTAGCAAGAGCGATGACGCCGCTCCAATCAGAAGCTGAACCATCGATCGTTATGACAGCTGTGGACGTACCTGTTGGGGTCACGGACACGGAAGAGCTTAATGACGATTCCAACCCGGCGCTGTTCACAGTGGATACTTGGAAGCTGTACGCTGTGCCGTTCGTTAACCCGGTATTGGTGTAGGAGGTTCCCGTAATTAAAGCACCATTAACCTTCACACCATTCCGGTACACGTTATACCCTGAAATATTGGCGCCTGTACTAGCGGTCCAGTTCAGTGCTGCTTGGCCGCTGCCAGCAGTGGCCGTCAGTCCAGTTGGCGCTGTTGGCGCAACAGGTGCAGCAGGGGTCACAGATACAGCTGTGCTTAGTGACGACTGGACGCCGCTCGTATTGACGGCAGCAATCTGGAAGCTGTAGCTGGTGCCATTCGTCAGCCCTGTTGCCGTGTAAGAAGGACTTGTGACTAGCGCGCTGTTGATCTTCGTTCCACCCTGATAAACGTTGTAACCAGCGAGATTAGTCTCCGAATTTGGGCTCCAGCTTAAAAGGGCCTGCCCATTGCCTGGTGATGCAGTTAGACCACTTGGCGTACTTGGGACGGCAGGAGCGCCTGGAACGGTGAACTTGACGGACTGTCCGCCGAAGTTAGCTGTCCGGAACCACATCCATATTTCTTGCCCAGCTAGCGCACCTCCGAAAATATAATCCGAGTCAAACATCAGCTCTACCGAGTTACCGGACTGCTTTGCAATAACCGGCCAGCCGTTGTTGCCAACTGTTGTAGTTGGGGATTTGAACACATCGCCCTGCCCACTTACATGCGGGGCAAGATACACTTTGTTCATGTTCTCAAAGTAGATGCGGGAGTCAGGGGAGATCGGCCAGGATACGCCTTGCCAGCCGGTAGTCCCTTTCTTATCGTAATCAAAGTAAAGCATTTCGCCCTGCATATTTAGCGCGGATAAAGAGTCGATCTTCATGAGGAATTTGTCGCCGGCAAATTTGGTATACACTTTCGTAATGCCTTTGGCATTACTGCCTGCCGGATCGCTGTAGATTGGCATTTCACTTGCCCAGTCGGTGAACTGGCCGTCAATATTGAAGCCGCCGTACAAATCGGTTGGGTGCATACCGGTGAGGGAGGAGGAAGGCTGGCCGCTGGCATCTAACCAATTCTTAGCGTCGTGGTACATAGTGGAGAAAGCGGTAGCGCCGCTGACATCATAGCCCATATAGTGGCTATTGCTTACGATTTCGTTCATCCATTTGTTCGTGCTGGTTGAGGGGATGGTAAAGTCGCAAATGATGATGTTAAAGCCGTCCGGCTGATTCGCCTGAGCATTCATGTAGTCTTTCCAGAAGCCTCCGAAGTTGTCTCTGCTTCGGTAAGTAGGTGAGGCGGTGTTGGTATTCCAGTTGTCTGCAAAAGCTGGGTTCTCATCATAAAACTTGGAGCCTGAAGTAATGTAGGGGTTAAAATACCAGGATTCTGTTAGGAAAATGTTGATCGCATGCCGGTAGCGTTCGGCGAATTGGGAGGTTCCTTCATCCGGGTTGAAATACCAATAGCCGCGGTTCGCTGCCACGATTTTGGTCGGGTCAACGGCTTTTACCGCTTCAACCAGCTCGACCATTCCTTTGGCCGTAAAACCAAAGTTCCCGCGTGGACCCCAGGAGGTTGTTGGACCGGCACCGCCAATGGGATCAGGTGTATCCACGGTGTCGAGGAATACGCCGTCATATCCGGCATCATGCTCGAGTTTATCGGTCATAAAAGTAATGAGCTTTTTCCACGTAGGGTCTCCCCCGTTAATATAGCCGCCCCCGTAGGTTTTGTTCTTGTCGGGGACACCATCTCCGTTCTTCCAATATCCGCCGTACATATAACGGGTATCGTTGATCCACGTCCCTTGCTGATCCAGATACCAGGGCATAAGACCGTTATTACTCCAACTGAGCAGATTGCCGGTGGATGAATAGTCGCTTGCAATTGAGATACCGGTATAACCGTTGTAACCGGAATTGGCAGTGCCATCCGGCGTTGCTCCACCCTCGACGTTGATATAGCTGCCGGAGCTGTTGTAGTTCCAAGGATTAGGGCCATGCAAAGGTCCGCTTGGTCCGCTGTAATTCGCTGGCAGCAAGCCAACATCCTTGCCGTTCTGGATCGTCATGTCACCGGTAAAACCAGTGAACACGCTGGAGGTGGCGAGTTCCCCGACTGACATATAGGCGAGCACGATCACATCATCAGTGGTACCGAGTATGCCGTCTACGCCTCGTTTTACCTCGTTCACTTGATTGGGAGTGAACGTTTCGAAGTAGAACTGATTATTCGCGACGTTAATAATGCGGATGGTCGGCTCAAGGATAACAAGATCATAGGTCTTCAAGGAATCCAGCTGTGTCTGGGTTGCGGTGTTGGTGCCGTACCAGATCATAACTCGGCTGTATTCGCTTAGACCGGGTACCTTTCCGTACAGCGGATCTTTTCCTATTGCCGCATGAGCGGTTGGTGTAAGAACTGGGGCTTTGAAGGCAGGTAATAGCAGTAGAAGTACGAGTGAAACAGCGAGCATTCGTCTAGCCAAACGATGAAAGGCTGTAGGCAAAATAGTCACTCCCTTTTCTCATTAAATGCTTAATCAGATCAGAAAATTCCGAATATTCACCACCTTAAGGTCTAATAAATTTGGCGCAAATTTATGTATATATGATCAAATGGTAAACAAACGTAATACGCCAACGACGCCATTATAATCCAGCGTAATAGTGAATACAACAAGAAGTTTTCGACTTTCAATAGAAGCTAAATGATTTAAGAAAAGGATTAAGGAGGTTAATTATTTTAGGGATAAGGGGATGATATATAATTTAATTTGCCGCAAATTTATTTGAATATTTTCCTAAATTATATTGAATTTTGCGTAAATATTAACTAGAATGGGTGACAATAGCGCCTCGCGCTTAAACGGAAGAAGGAGGCAGTATCTGCAAAGGGTTCATGTTCAAGGGAGTTCATTCCAGGTATCACTTCAAAGGCAAGCGATATAAGAAGGGATGGGGAAACGATGGGCAATGGTTGGACTGTGGGGAGAAAGACGGCCTTGGCTGCAATGGCGCTGTTGATTGGGGTGCTGCCAAATGCAGGAATACCGACTGTGACAGCAGCGGCATCTGATGCAAGCTTGTATGGTAATTTCGAGGATTGGGATGGCGGAGTTACGAATCAGGCAGAAGCAGCTAATCGGATGGAACAGATTAAGGCGGTTAATCGGGATGGGAAGCTCTACGTCATGGCTAGCGGGCAGGAGATGGATCGTTCCAAGACGCTGTATTTGAATGCGGATAATGATACATCGACAGGAACAAATATCGCGGGATGGAAGGATTCAGCTGGGATCGACTACAAAATTGAAGGCCGCGATGTGTATGTTTTCGAGAACGGAGATTGGGTACAGCAGGGGCAGGTATCGCTGCAGGACAGTGATACGGCAGCGGAGTACGAGATTGATCTAACTACACTCGCTGAGGCTGACCCTGCTGGCAAGATCAAGGTCGGCCTGTTGTCGGATGGTGCGATGCTCCCGGAGCTTGGCGAACTTATGGTTGCTGTACAGCCATCCTCATCTGGCGGAGCCGTACAGGAAGCACCCCCTGCACCGGCTGATCTGACGATTGATGGCAACGGTGCCGAATGGGCGGATGTGCCGGAGCTGCTGCGCAGCGCGGATGGGAAAACAACTGTGAAATACGCGGTGTCAGGGGATGCTTTACATATGCTGATCGAGGGGCGTATCGATAACGGCGAATTTCCTGATTTGTGGGAGCATCTGCTGATAGACGTCGACCGCAAGCCGGCAACTGGAACGGCCATGTGGGCATGGGCAAGCACGCTTGGCTCGGAATACCTCGTTCAGTCAGGTTTGCTCTATCAGGCGAATGGCAGCGGCGGCTGGCAGGAGGCGGCAACCGATTTAAGTTATGCTCGTTCAGGAGCAGGAGATGCCAAGACGATTGAATGGAGTCTGCCTCTTGCCGATATAAATGCAGGAAGTGCCAAATCGGTTCACATTGCTTTTCTGAGTAATAATTACGCCATGCCGGATCCAGCAGGCGATCCCGCTGAGATTAGTCTTGTTGCGAAACCGCAATTATCCGTAGACGGAGATACGTCGGATTGGGCTGGTATTCAGCCGCTTACGGTAACGGCTGATGGACTGACTACAGTAAAGACTTATGTGGCGGACGGACAGCTGTATGCACTTATTGATGGCCGAATTGATAATGCGGAGTTTCCGAATTTGTGGGAGCATCTGTTCCTCGATACAGACAAGAATCCTTCTACCGGCACCTCCAGCTGGGCATGGGCAGGTAAGCTAGGAGCGGAATATCTGGTGCAGACCGCTATTCTATATGCTTCGAATGGAAGCGGCGGCTGGGATCAGACTGATACCGTATTTCCTTATATCAGCACCGGAACTGGCGATAATAAAGTGATCGAATGGTCGGTGCCGCTGAGTAGGCTTGGCATTGATGATGAGCAGTCTATTCATGCCGGATTCCTGAGTAACAGCTATGCCTCTCCTGACGCGAGCGGCGACCCTGCCGTTATCTCCCTGAGCAGCAGCGATTCTGTTATCACCGTTGACGGAGATGACAGCGATTGGAGTGAGGTGGAAATTGGCGCTTCTGCAAGTGGTGCGCCGTACCTGCTGGATGCTGTTCAGGACGAACAGAAGCTGTACGTCCGGGTGAAGGGGCAGAACCTAGATTTGCGCAGCGTTTATTATTTGAATACAGACGGAGATTCAACTACTGGTGCGTCAGTTGGTCGATGGACAGAAGAAGGCTTTGATTACAAAATCGACCGTGGCAACTTGTATAAATACCAGCAGCAGGATGGAGCTTGGGAAGAGAAGGGGCCAGTCTATTTGGCTGCATCGGACGACTCTCTCGAAATTAATATTTATCTGGATGAGATGGGTCTTGCTGCGCCGGCGCCAATCAGGCTGGGCTTCGTAAACCGTGAGATGCTTCAGCTCCCGCTTGGCGGTACTTCACCGCTGACCGTAGATAAGACGGTTCAAACGCATGCGGCTTCCGGTGTATTTTACCCTCGTCAAAGCTTCGAATTGTTGAACAACCCTTATATGGGTTGGGTAGCTTGGGCGAAGGATTCATCGAAGCCGGATGGAACACCATATCCTCAGCAGCACAGTCTGGTTTATGCAGGTATAACATGGCGCGAGCTGGAGCCGGTGAAGGGTCAGTTTGACTGGGAAGCCATTGAGCAGAAGTATCAATTCGACTATTGGGCTTCGCAGGGCAAAAGGATTAATCTACGAATTGTGATGGATACGCCAACTGCGGATCCAGCGCATAAGGATATACCGGATTGGCTGTATGACGAGCTGGCTGCCGAGGGGGATGCCGGATCCTGGTACGATACGCAAGAGGTAGGCTCGGGCTTTAGTCCAAACTACAATAGCTCGACGCTTCTTGCTGAACATGAGCGGATGATCGCCGAGGTTGCGCAGCGCTACGACACAGACGAGCGGATTGCTTACGTGCAGCTCGGAAGTCTTGGTCACTGGGGAGAATGGCATACCTGGCCTAGCGGCTCGGGCGTATTCCCTAAGCTGAGTATATCGGATCAATATGTTCAGCATTATTTGGATGCTTTCACCCACAAGCAGATTGGCATGAGAAAGCCGTTCCCGATCGCAAGCGAGCAGCAAACGGGGCTATTTAACGATGTATTTGGCATCAAATCCAGCACGGATGAATGGGTTGGCTGGACGCAAAATGGCTGGGCAGGTATTGGCGAGTCCTTGGATAATCCGGCGGATGCAGCGGCCGAGCAAGCTGCGTCTGCCATGCCGGACTTCTGGAAGTATGCGTATTCGGGCGGCGAATTTGCCAACGGCAATCCGGAGAGCTGGCTTACGGATGATGCCATCATGGAGTCGCTGCGCCAGATGAGGGTCAGCCATACGTCATGGCTTGGTCCATCTTCACCTGCACGTACGACGTATGGCACAGAAATTCAATCCAATATCGAGACGATGCACAAAATGATGGGCTACCGCTATGTCGTAGAGGCGATTAAGCATGCGGGATCGGTTACGCGTGGGTCATCTGCCGATGTGGAAACCGTTATAAATAATAAAGGCGTTGCACCGTTCTATCAGGATTGGAAGCTGGAATTCAGTCTTGCTGCTGCGGATGGAACCGTTGTGTACAAACAGCAGCAGGATACGGATTTGCGCACGCTGCTGCCGGGCAGACATGTTCTTAGCGACAAAATTAATGTGCCTAATTCACTAGCTGCAGGCAGCTATAAACTCCTGATTGCCGTAATTGATCCAGCAACGAATGCACCAGGAATGAAGCTGGCGATTGATGGGGAGCGCTCTGATGGCCGGTATGAAGTAGGCAGTTTGAACGTAACCGGTTCTACATCGAGCGGTGGAAACGGCAGTACACCTTCAACACCAACGCCGGTTCCAGAGGATAACAGTGCGCCAAACCACAAGACATATACGGATGTACCAGGCAGCCATTGGGCAGCCAAGGCGATTCAGGAGCTGGCCGCGAAGAAGATTATGAATGGCGTTGACGCAGACCGGTTTGCACCAAACCGCCCTGTCACGCGTGCGGAATTCGCCGCTATATTGGCCAGAATACCGGGAATTGGAGTAAGTGAAGGAAGTGATGTGGTTATTCCGTTTAAGGATATTCCGGCTAATGCCTGGTATACACAGGAGCTGGCCGATGTTTTAGCTGCTGGTTTGATTAATGGCTATGGTGATACCTTCAAGCCGGAAGCAGGGATTACACGCGAGGAGCTTGCTGTCTTGGCTGTTCGAGCAGTAGAGAAGGCAGCGGCAGAAGCGGGCGTTGTATTGAAGCTGACAGGTGAGGATGATGTGGATCCTTATACAGATAAGGAGAGCATCAGCGGCTGGGCTGAGGATGGTGTGCGTGAGGCACGTCAGCTTGGTTTGCTGCTTGGCGACAACGACGGCAGCTTCCGTCCGCAGGACAGTGTATCACGTGCGGAAGCAGCTGTGATGGTGGTTCGATTATTGGGATTATTGCCGAAATAAGGATTGGTGGGAGACTGTCTGGGATGCCAGGCAGTCTCTTTTTTTTGCCTTGAAGTTTAGTGTCAGGAAAATCCAGTGATAAGTTTGAGCTATTTGATTTATTTTTGGCGCAAATATTTTATTAAAAACTTTAAACAAATATGCCTAATTCCCAAAATTTATAGGGCTAAATCCGAATGAAAATCCCTGTAAATCCGCGCTGTATATGATAAAAATAACACATAAATATTTGGCGCAAAATAATAAAATATTTTACCCAAAAATTGTTGACTTGTTGTGAAGGCTGCGTTATTATCAGATCATGTAAAACGATTGCTCCCCATACCGGTAATGAATTGGAGCATATTTGGCGCAAAATTATTGATGGAGAGTGTAGACATGGAGAAACTGAGAATGGCATTTATCGGCGTTGGAGATATGGGCTCGCATCATTGTATCGGCTTTGATCTGCTGCCGGATTGCAAAGTGAACTATATCTGCGATATGAACCAGGCGAACGTTGACCGTACGCTGGCGGAACTGAAGAACAGCAGTCCGGTTATCCTGACTGACTACAAGGAGCTTTTACATAAAGAAGATATTGATGCGGTTGTGATCAGCGTACCGAATTACATGCACCGGGAAGTGGCAGTTGCTTTTCTTGAAGCTGGTAAGCATGTGTTCCTGGAGAAGCCGGTTGCACACACTTTGGAGGATTGTAATGCCATTATTGAAGCAGCCGAAGCGAATAACCGGATCCTGCAGATTGGTCTCGTCTATCGCTACTCCAATGTTTATCGCAGAATGGCAGAGGAGCTGGAACGGGGACGTCTTGGCGACGTGAAGCTGATGTGGTGCAAGGAATTCCGCGATCCGTTCCCGCCAACGGAATGGTTCTATGACAAGAACAAGTCGGGCGGCGCGCTGGTAGAGAAGGATTGCCATCACTTTGATATTTTCAACTGGATGATTGGTTCAAAGCCCCTTCGCGTGTTCGCGACTGGCGGACAGCATGTGATGAAGCAGGGGCAGCCGAATATGATTACAAATTCGTACAGCCATTATCCGGCTAAGCCAATTGAGGATGTCTCGATCGTGGATCATGCTTGGGTAACCATTGAATACGAGAATGGAAGCAAGGCGAATCTGGGATTGTGCATGTACCTGAAGCCCCGTAATTTAATGGGGGACGGCCTTGAGATTGGGCTGATTGGGGAGAACGGCGGCCAGATGGTCGCGAAGAATGATAAGACGATCGATATTGTGGGCGGGCAGAACTTCACCCGTGATCATCTGGATATCGATGTAACCTCCGATTCGATTATGGGAGGACATACCGGCGGTCAGACGCAGCGAATTGAATTTGTTAAGAGTGTTAAAGAAGGCACGCAGCCTTTTGCTTCCGCTTATATAGGTCGAGATGCACTGCTTATTGCATTGGCGGCAGAGAAATCGATTGTTGAAGAACGCTATGTATACGTGAATGAACTAATGAAGTAAGGGGTGCCGGGATGAAAAACAAGCTGAGACAGTATGATACACTCGTTTTCTTCTTATTTATATCCCCTTGGATAATCGGTTTCTCGCTCTTTTTTCTAGTTCCTTTTGGTACTTCTGTGTTTTATGCGTTTACCGATGCCAGGCTGCCGGGAGCGGTGGACTACAACTTCGTTGGGTTGTCCAACTTTGTGGATATGTTCAACAATCCGATCTTCAGCAAAAGCCTTCAAAACACCGGCTATTTCGTTATTGTTGGTGTACCCGTCGTAACGGCCGGGATGCTGCTGATAGCTTTACTTCTTAATATGAACGTCAAAGGCATCGCCCTTTACCGGACCTTCTATTACTTGCCAACCCTTGTGCCGATTGTGGCAACCGTCATTATATGGCGGCTTGTGTTCAACTCGGAATTCGGCATTCTGAATGCAGGCCTTGCGAAGCTTGGAATTGGCAAGACCGATTGGATGGGGAGTGAGGGGTTAATTAAGCCGGTTATCATTTTGCTGCAGGTGTGGATATCGGGGAGTGGGGTACTAATCTTCCTGGCGGCTCTGAAAAATGTGCCAAAACATCTGTATGAAGCGGTGCTCATCGATGGAGCGAGCAAGGTTCAGTCCTTCTTCCGTGTGACGCTGCCGATGATCAGCCCTTCCATCCTATTCGTTGTCATTATTCAAACGATGTATAACTTCCAGATGTTTACCGAAGCGCTGCTGCTGACGAAGGGCGGACCCAATTATGCGGCGTACACCTTTGTCTACAACATCTACAAGTCAGCATTTACGGATTTGAAATTCAGCATGGCGATGACGCAATCGATCTTCCTGTTCGCGTTGATCTCACTTGTCACCTTTGTGCTTATGAAGTTGTCCAAACGGTTTGTCTACTATGAAGGCGAGAAATAAGGGGGGATCACGATGAGTCAGTCTAACCGTATAGTGAAGCAAACTGGCAAATATGTCCTGCTTACAGCCGCCTTGGTGTTGTTCGCTGGACCACTCGTATGGATGCTGTCAACGATGATGAAGACAAAGGCTGAGACGTATAAGGTTCCTCCAACGATTTTGCCGGAGTCGCTTAACTTCGAAGCTTTCCAAAGATTGTTTGATGTACAGCCGCTTATGTGGAGATGGATCCAAAATTCCTTCACTATATCAGCTCTTGTCGTTATTGGTGCGGTACTGTCGAGCTCCATTGTAGCCTACGGCTTCTCGCGCTTTTCGACCAAATACAAAGATCGGCTGTTCCCAATCGTCTTGATGACGTTAATGATTCCGCCGTCTATCCTGATGATCCCGTCCTATGTGTTATTTACGAAGCTGCATTGGGTAGATACCTGGCTGCCGCTTATCGTTCCAGCATGGCTCGGCGGCGCGTACTACATCTTCTTGTTCCGGCAATTTTTCATGACGATCCCGCAGGAGCTGGATGAAGCGACTTACCTTGACGGCGGGAACCGCTGGACGGTGTTTACGAGAGTCATTATGCCGCTGTCCAAACCCATTGTTGTTACAACTGTTATCTTTGCTTTTGTGAACTCATGGCTCGATTTTCTCGGACCATTCCTTTACATCAAGAGCAATGAAATGTTCACCCTCAGCGTTGGTCTGCAGATGCTCATCGGCCAGACGAGCCAGGACTTCCCGGCGCTTGCCGCTGGAGCATTCATCAGCATTGTGCCGATTGGTCTCTTGTTCCTGTTCGCACAACGCTATATCGTGGAAGGGGTGGTGCTCACGGGTTCGAAGGGTTAGGCGGACTGCATGGGTAGACATAAGATGATCAGTGACTGCTGTTTTCAAATTAATCTAAAGGGGAACTGGATATGAAAACGAACAGAAAATGGTTATTGGGTCTTTTTACGCTGGTATTATCAATGGTATTTATCATTTCCGGCTGCGGTAATAACAATAATAGTGGTTCAAGCACAAACGCGAGCGAAACAGCTAACGCAGGGAAGAGTGATAACGGCAGCGCCGAGCAGACAGAGAAGCCTGCTGAACCCGTGACCATTACCTACTCGCAGTGGGGAACAGCGGAAGAGCTGCAACGGACGCAGGAGCTCCTGAATAAATTCATGGAGGCTAATCCGAACATTACCGTGAAGCTGGAAGGCAAAGACTGGGGCAGCTACTGGGATGGCCTGACGGCAAACGCAGCTGGCGGCACACTGCCTGACGTATTCAAAACGAGCTATGCGTTTATTGAGAAATACGCTGAGCTTGGCATCTTCAAGGAACTGGACGGTTTGCTTGCGGACAACGGTTTTGAACTGAGCAATATTGACGAAAGCTTGCTTGGATTACATAAATATGGCGGCAAGCAGGTATCCCTTCCGATTGATGCAAACGTGATTGTCTGGTACTACGATAAAGCGATGTTTGCCGATCCGGCGAAAAATCCAAAAGGTGCTCCGGTTCCGTCCCTTGAGCCAACTTGGGCTGAAATCCTGGACATTGCAACGAAGATGACGTTGGACAAAAATGGCAAGAACCCTGGCGAAGCCGGCTTTGATGCCGACAATGTTGTGCAATGGGGTATGTCCGTATCACCTGGTTCGACGATGGACTGGTTCCTTGAGCCAGAGCTGTGGTCGAACGGTGCGAAACTCGTGAACGATGACGGCTCCCTTGCTCTTAACACTCCTGAAGCCCGTGAAGTACTGGACTTCTTTATCGATGCAACGAAGAAACATATCAATACGACTCCTGCTCAGATCGAAGGTCTTGGCGGTCAAGTAAACTTGGGTATTACTACAGGCAAAGTAGCAATGAACCCAGGCGGTAGCTGGAACACAACCAACTTCCAAGAAGCAAAGGTTGATTACGGTATTACGTACCTGCCGAAATTCAAAGAAAACAAAACGGTTGTACAGCCAGCCGGCATGGCGATCTCGCATAATACGAAGCATGAAGAAGCGGCTTACACACTGCTCGCATGGCTCGCTGGTCCAGAAGGTCAATCGGAGCTTGCGAAGCAAGGTTATTCGATCCCAGCGAATAAAGCGGCGTCCGATGCTTATATCGCAAAGGTAGGCGAAGCGAACAAAATCTTCCTCGATGCGCAGCAGTTCGGTATCATTTCGCCGTTTACCGTGAAGAAAACGGATCTGGTATGGACATACGGCGAGCAATCGCTCAAAAATCCGCTTGCCGGCGACGGTGACGTAGATGCGGCTATCAAAGATCTAGAGTCGAAACTGAAATAAATTAGGTACATGGTACAACAGGGGGAGAGGCGTTTGACCGCTTCTTTCCCTTTTTTGCTTAAGCTAAGAAGCTTGAAACGGCGGTGTTTCTTGACTATTGAAGGATAGCGCTATACAATGGATTTGCCGCAACTTTTCACAAATTTTTGATAGTTGCCGCAATTATATAGAGCATATATTCGATATAGGAATAGAGAGGAACGTATGATGGCCAAGTTGAAGGACATTGCAGAGCAGGTTGGGGTATCGATCTCGACGGTATCGCGAGTAATGAAGAATGATTCGACCCGTTCCGTGAGCGAAGAGACCCGCAGGAGAATTTGGGAAGCTGCGGAGAAGCTCGGCTACAAGGCGAACCGTTCCGAGAAAAGCAGTAAATCCGATGCCAAGCTGATGGTTCATATCGGCTGTGTCGTTGCCATTCCTCAGAATAAATATAATAATCCTTATTTCTCGGTTATTCTGGAAGGTATTGAGAAAGCATTGACGGAATCCGGCCTCCGGCTGGAGTTTGTATACAGCATTGAGAATCAAGCAGATATTCAGCAGCTGCAAGCGCTGGTGAAAGAGCATCGGATTGACGGCATGATCATTGTCGAGCGAATTGATGCGGATGCTTACCAGTGGATCAAGCAAAATGTAAGAGCTATTGTTGGTGTAGATTTGGCGGATCGGAGTATTCCGGTCGTCTGCTATGACCGGGAAGCTGCGGCAAAGGACGCCGTTCAGCATCTAATCAAGCAAGGCCATAAGCAGATTGGCTATATCGGCGGTCCGGAGCTAAATGATCCTTTCCGTATGGAGAAGAGGTTCCTTGGCTACCAGAGTGCAATGCATGAAGCGGGTCTTGAGCTGAATGACAACTGGATTATTGATGTGAAGTGGGATGTATCGCTCAGCTACGAGCTGACCAAGCAGGCATTCGAGAAAAAAGGGTATTCGCCAACTGCGATATTTGCAGCAAGTGATATGATGGCGATCGCTGCCATGCGTGCAGCCTCGGAGCGGGGTCTTCGTATTCCAGAGGATATTGCTGTCGTTGGTATTGATAATATCGAGATCTCCGAATTCACATCACCGCCGCTGACAACGGTTCATGTTCCGAAGATCGAGATGGGGATGTACGCTGTGAAGCTGCTGCTCGACTACTTGGATGGTCAATACTCGCTGCCGGTGCGCATGACGATTCCATACCGGATGATCTGCCGCCGCTCTTCGGAGTCGCAGCAGGCCGCGATTAACTTGAAATAAACCAATAAGAGCTGTCTCAACAGTCATTAGTTATGACTGTTGAGACAGCTCTTTTTTATTTTAGGTTATAGCCCCAACACTCCCCACCGCAGACTGTATATTATCCAACGTAATGGTGCGCCTGGGCTGAGTAGCTAGAGCTGCATTGGAATTCATCCAGCAGAATCAGCTCATTTGGACTGTAAGAAGCTCATTGTGGCGAAAGTTACTGGATAGAATCCAACATCATGCTCAATAGCCGGCAATGGAGCTGAGTTACGTTGGATGAACTCCAACGTTGTGGGAGTAACTGATGCTCAGGTGATGCATTAAGAGTAGGTACTCCTCTCACTCCCACCGCAGACTGTATATTATCCAACGGAATGGTGCGTCCGGGCCGAGTAGCTTGAGTTGCATTGGAATTTATCCAGCAGAATTCGCTCATTTGTCTGAAAGAAGCTCGTTGTGGCGAAAGTTACTGGATAGAATCCAATCTAATGCGCAACAGCCGGCAATGAGCTGAGTTACGTTGGGTGAACTCCAACGTAGGGAGTAGCTGATGCTGAGGTAGAATTAAGAGTAGGTACCCCGCACTCCCACCGCAGACTGTATATTATCCAACATAATGGTGCGTCCGGGCCGAGTAGCTTTGGCTGCATTGGAATTCCTCCAGCAGAATTAGCTCATTTGGACTGAAAGAAGCCCATTGTGGCTAAAGTTACTGGATAGAATCCAACATTATGCGCAATAGCCGGCGATGGAGCCGATTTCCGTTGGATGAACTCCAACGTAGTCGCCTCGCGTAGGGAGGGGGTGTTGTGCGGCATCCCTATATCTTCACTCGCGCCTTGGCTGATCGCGCGTAATCCGATGGCGGCATCCCGGTTGCTTTCTTAAAGTCACGCGAGAAGTAATGAATGCTGCTGTAGCCGAGCCTTACCGCGATCTCTGTCATGTTGTACTGCTGCTCGCGGATCAACGTCTTAGCTTCTTCGATCTTTAACTGCTTGAAATATTCCATCGGACCAACACTGGCCTGTGCATGGAAAATCTCCTTCAGCCGGCTTTTCCCCAGATGCAGCTCCTGGCAGAGCCTGTCCAACGTGAGCTGCTCCGACAAGTTCTCGCGCATAAACGAAATAATCCGCTCAGCCATCTGCTGCTCCGCCTTCTCGGTTTGGAAGGAGGCGGGTTTGCGTACGGTTTGTCTGTCGCGGTCAGCATCGTCCTGCAAACGGATCAATTGAATCAGCAGCGTCTCCAGGTAATTGCGCATCGCCTGCTCACTGGCAAAGGGGGCATCTTCACGGCTGATAAGCTCGTGGATATGAGAATTATCATAGGGCGGCTCGAAGGAGTGGAAGCCCTCCTGCAGCAATAGCGACAGTAAATTCCGTTCTCTTGTACCAAGCTGCATAGTTAAGTTCTCGAACCTCGCCATACAAGGAGCAGTACATTCGAAGGAAAGAACAAACAGATTAGGCGGCTTGTGCTGCTGACTGACGTTTATGGTGTGGAATTCCCCCGGTTTATGGAAAATGATCATGCCTTGCTCAAGCTGATGAGTCCGATCATCTGCCTTAATCTCGACAGAACCTTTGTCCACGTACAGCAGCTCCCAGAAGTCATGCTGTTCCCCTTCAAACATATAGCCTTTAGCGAATTCAAAGTAATGGAACGAAATCAACTTACGCACCGCAAGTATTTCCTCAAGCGTATGGCGAGTGAATTCCATCTGCCGATCTCTCCCTTTTTTCTTGCTCTTTGCACTTATTATAAAGCCTTTTTGAGCTGTGCAAAAGATACGGCTGATTTGCTAAAGGCGCGCTCAAGGACGGCCTATATAATTAGCTTTATAAAGAGCATTATGCTAATGCTCACGAAGCGGAATTGCTTCAAAATTTTTTTAGGAGGCTGCCTAACATGAAAAAAGGGATTAATATCTGGTCTTTTCCGTCAGGCATGAGTATAGAGGAAAGTGTTGTTTTGGCTAAGGATGCCGGCTTTGATGGCATCGAGCTGTCACTGAACGAGACTGGTGAGCTAAGCCTGGAGAGCACACTGGATGAGATTCGCTCCATCCGTCGTTTTGCAGATGATACTGGTATTGAGCTGTCGAGCTTAGCCAGCGGATTGTATTGGGATTATCCGCCGACCAGCGAGAACGAGCAGGTGGCGAGCAAAGCTTTTGATATCGCGAAAAAGCAATTGGAATCAGCTGCAGCACTTGGCGTAGATACGATTCTGATCGTACCGGGCGCTGTTGGCGTTGATTTTATTCCGAACGCTCCGGTGGTGCCTTACGACCGGGCTTATGATAACGCATTAGCGTTCTTCTCGAAGCTCGCGAAGGAAGCAGAAGCGCTGAAGGTATCGGTTGGTATCGAGAACGTATGGAATAAGTTCCTGCTGTCGCCGCTTGAGATGAGAGGCTTCATTGACGCAGTAGGTTCTGATTATGTTGGTTCTTACTTCGATGTGGGCAATGTTGTCTATTCCGGCTATCCCGAGCATTGGATCTCGATTCTGAACAAGCGCATTAAGAAGGTTCACTTCAAGGATTATCGTCGTCAAGCGGGTGGACTGCATGGCTTTGTGGATCTGCTGGCGGGCGATGTTGATTATCCGGTAGTGATCGAGGCGCTGAGTGCGATCGGTTATAACGACTATGTAACGGCTGAGATGATCCCGCCATATACGCATCATACGAAACAAATCGTGTACAACACTTCTGCTGCAATGGATGCCATCTTAGGGAGGACGGAGCGCTAATGCTGAATATCGGACTAATTGGACTTGGGTTTATGGGGAAAACACATCTCGAGAATTATCTTCGTTTGGAGAGAGAAGGCGCACCGATTCGTGTCGTTGCCCTATGTGATGTGGATGAAGCAAAGCTGAACGGCGGCGGTAGTGGCGGTAATATCGATACATCATCGGATAACGAGATTGATTACAACCGGTTTAACAAATATACGTCGGTGCAGGCGATGCTGGAGAGTGAGCAGCTGGATGCGGTTGATATTACGCTGCCAACGTTCCTTCACCGTGATGTCACTATCCAATGTCTGAACAGCGGTGTTCATGTACTTTGCGAAAAGCCTATGGCGATGAACGCGGACGAGTGCGACATCATGATCGAAGCAGCAGAGGCAAGCGGCAAGCAGCTGATGATCGGGCAATGTCTGCGCTTCTGGCCGGCTTATGTCTATTTGCAGGAGCTTGTTAGCGGCGGCAAATTTGGCAACGTGACAAGTGCTTATTTCTACCGCGGCGGCGGTACACCTTCATGGGGACCTTGGGTACTGCAAAATGAGAAGGGCGGCGGGGCACTGCTCGATATGCATGTGCATGACACCGATGTCGTCAATTGGCTGTTCGGTAAACCCGAAGCTGTATCCTGTTATGGCCGGAATGTGATTCCGGGCAGCGGCTACGATATTGTCTCGACCCATTACCGCTATGAAGACAACAAAATTGTCTCAGCTCAAGTAGATTGGACGCTGAATGGCGATTTTGGTTTTGAGATGGGGTATAAAGTTAACTTCGAGCACGGCAACGTGCAGTTTGACGGTGCTTCCGTGAAAGTGAATCCGAATGACGGCACAGGCTTCACAGCAGATCTGTCTGCAGATCAAGGCTATTATTATCAGCAGAAATATTTCGTAGAGTCGCTTGCTCAAGGCTTGCCTCTAGATACCGCGACACCAGCCAGCACCAAGGCCAGCATCGAGATTGTAACAGCGGAGCGGGAATCGGCAGATCAACGCGGCACATGGATTGCTGTTCCTTAAGGTGATGAACAAATCCTATGAGATCGCTTATGATGAAGCGGCGTCAGACTTTGATAACGCACATTGGCAGCAGTTGACTCCTGTGTCTGTGGCTCATCAGCAATGGTTGATCCTAGATCATCCGCCGGAGACGGAGGTTCGTACGGTATATGATGCCAATGCATTGCACCTGCAGTTCCGAGTATTCGAGATAGCACCGCTCATTCGGCACAGATATAACGGTGCACCCGTCTATGAGGACAGCTGCGTAGAGTTTTTCCTCCAACCGCTTCCTCTGCAAGACGAGCGTTATTTTAATTTTGAGCTGAATGCCGCCGGGGTGCTGTTGCTCGAAATCGGCGAGCGGGGGAAGGTGCGAAAGCGGATTACAGCCGAAGATTACGGACAATTCGGTATTCGTTCCGAGGTTGGACTATGGGATCCGGTAAGCAGCAGGATGTATTGGGAGCTTCATCTAAGTGTTCCCTTTGCCTTTGTGCAGGACTGGTTCCCCAGCTTCCGCGCTATCCCTGGCGTGGTGATGAAGGGGAATTTCTACAAGTGCGGCGACCTGACGCCTGAGCCTCATTATGTGAGCTGGTCACCTGTAAAGTCCGCCACACCAGATTTTCATCGCAGCTCCAGCTTTGGCATGCTGATGTTGGGGAGCCGCAACTAATGTATTAGAAAAAACCGCTTTCCTAACGAGGAGAGCGGTTTTTTGTGTTTGATACATGATTGAGCCTGATAGCTCGAGTCCAATATGTAATAAAACATAACACCAAAATTCTGTTTTGTAATAATCCATATTATAAAAGCTCTATTATTTGTGAATTTTACAAAGAAAATCAGTAATTTATGTGATATAGTATGACGTATAAGAAACGATGTCATTAAATCTAACAAAAGAAGCTAAAAGAAAGGGGACACTCTAACATGCAGATTACAGCAAATCCATATAATTGGCCGTACGACGGCGGGATTGATCCTAAGAGAACAGCGCTCCTCATTATTGATATGCAAATCGACTTTTGCGGCAAAGGCGGTTATGTGGAGCAGATGGGGTACGATTTGTCGTTAACGGCTAAGCCTATTGAACCTATCAAAACGCTGTTGAACCGGGTTCGCAAAATTGAAGGCATGACGGTTATTCATACGAGAGAGGGCCACAAACCCGATTTGTCCGACCTTCCCGCAAATAAACGTTGGAGAAGCAAACAAATCGGTGCAGAAATAGGCTCACTTGGTCCTGCTGGACGGATATTGGTGCGAGGGGAGCCAGGATGGGAAATCATCGAAGATCTTACCCCGATCGAAGGGGAGTACATTATCGACAAGCCGGGCAAGGGAAGCTTTTATGCAACAGACTTGGAGCTCGTACTGAAGAACAGAGGCATTACTCATCTAATACTAACGGGTATCACGACTGATGTTTGCGTCCATACGACGATGCGGGAAGCAAATGATAGAGGCTACGAATGTTTAATCCTTGAGGATTGCACGGGCGCGACGGATCAGGCCAATCATCAAGCGGCGCTTCATATGGTCACGATGCAAGGCGGGGTATTCGGCAGCGTCAGCAGCTCAGAGAATGTGCTAATGGCTCTGGAAAACTACTAGCGCAAAATCTTAATCAACATCCAGCTATTATTTATTCATAAATAGAGACATATCGGAGGGAAATATGATGTGGAGTAAAAAGTCATTGTTTATCGTTCTAGCGGCTCTGATGTTTGTTGTGACGGCTTGTGGTTCCAATCCCAAAACCAGCACCAACTCAAATACGGTCTCTTCTAACTCGGCAGCAGGAGACACAAAGAAACTGAAAAAAGTCGTGCTGCGGCTGAAATGGATTCATCAAGCGCAATTTGCTGGCTATTACGCAGCGGTAGAGAAAGGCTTTTATAAGGAAGCAGGCTTGGATGTCGAAATTAGGCCGGGTGGAGCGGATTTCCCTTCTGTTCAGATGGTCGCTTCGGGAAGTGAGCAGTTCGGCGTAACTGGCGCGGATCAAATTCTGATGGCTCGGGAGAAAGGCGTACCGGTTAAAGCAGTGTCGGCGGTATACCGCAAAACGCCATTTGTATTATTTAGCCTCAAGGACTCAGGCATTACGAAAATGGAAGACCTTGCCGGCCAAAAGGTAGGCGTGAAGCTTGGCGGCAATGAAGAGCTGACCTTCCGAGCGATGGTCAAAAGTGCAGGCATAAATGCCAAATCGATTGATGAAATGCCTGTGAAATATGATATGAGCCCGCTGCTCAGCGGCCAAGTCAAAGCATGGCCAGGTTATGTTATCAATGAGGTGCTGGCCGTTCAAGAGCAAGGCCATGAGGTGAACATTATTCAGCCTGGCGACTATGACATTAATTTTTATGCAGATACGTTATTTACGACGGAGTCATTGATTAAGAAGGATCCTGAAATGGTGAAAAGCTTCGTTGAAGCTTCAATGAAGGGTTGGGAATATGCGATCGCTAACCCGGAGGAAGCAGCCGGGTTTGGTCTGAAGTACGGCGATAAGCTGGACCTCGACCATGAGGTAGCTATGATGAAAGCAAGTATTTCGCTGCTGGAGCCGGATAAACTGCCGCTTGGCAAGATGGATGCCGAGGCTTGGGATGTTTTGCAAAAAAGCTTAATTGATTTGAAGTTTCTGAAGAAAGAGCAAGATCTGGATAAAGTGTTTACGAATGACTATATCGAATAGGGAGTGATTGATGTGCAAGCGACGGTTAGTGAATTGAGGAATGGAATGGCAAAGCAAGATCATACATCGGTTTCTTCGATGAACGAAATCGCGGTTACATTAAAAAATTGCTCCCTTTCGTTCGGAGATGTTCCCGTACTGAACAATGTTTCCTTGGACATCTATAACAATGAGTTTGTTTCCATCCTCGGTCCAAGCGGCTGCGGGAAGTCCACACTGCTGCGCTTGATGCTTAATCTCCTTCAGCCCAATGCTGGAGGGGAGGTTAAGCTGGCATCAAAGGATCTGTCGATTGGGATGGTGTTTCAAAAGCCGGTTTTGATGCCTTGGCTTACGGCCATTCAGAATATTGCGCTGCCGCTGACGATCGGAGAGAAGCGCTTCTCGAAGAGTGAAGCCCGGGACAAAGCGGAGGGGGCGCTGCAGCTGGTTGGACTGCAGGACTTTAAGAGTCATTTTCCCCATCAATTAAGCGGCGGCATGCAGCAGCGTATCGCCATCGCGCGGGCGCTTGCCGCTGATCCGGCAGTGCTCTTGATGGATGAGCCATTTGGTGCATTAGATGAATTTACGAGAGAGAAGTTGAATTTCGAGCTGCTGCGGCTGTGGGAAAGCCCGGATACAAGCTTAAGCACGGTCGTGATGGTCACCCATTCGATTCAAGAATCGGTCATTATGTCGAACAGAATCGTTATGATGTCGCCAAGGCCAGCAGGCGTGGATGCGATTATTCCCGTTCCGCTTCCTGCTCACCGTGAAGTAGGGATGGAGGAACTACCAGAGTACCATCATACCGTTAATGAATTAAGAAAGAGGGTCAAGCACTTATGATTAATAAAATAAAAAGCAGCATGTACCCTATCAGCTTTGCGCTTGGCTTTATTATTTTGTGGGAGTTGGCCGTTCGTTTGTTCAATGTCCCTGTTTATTTGCTGCCTGCTCCATCGGCTGTCCTTGCGGTTATTGACGGATCACTGTCGTCCCATATGCTCGTCACATTAATGGAGGCATTAGTAGGTTTTGTTCTCGCTAATATTTTGGGGATGGTAACGGCCGTTATTTTCGTTCACTCCAAGTCCATTGAGAAGGGAGTTTTCCCGCTCGCCATTGCGCTCAAGACGACTCCACTCGTCGCGCTGGCTCCGCTGTTGGTCGTTTGGATGGGCACCGGCTATTCCTCGAAGGTTGTTGCATCAATGCTCATTTGCTTTTTCCCGATTCTCGTCAACAGCGTTAAAGGATTGAAAGCAATAGAGCATGAAGCTTGGGAGCTGTTCTCGACTTATAAAGGCACAAAAGCAGAAATTTTCTGGAAGCTGCGCCTGCCGACGAGCTTGCCTTACGTGTTTTCGGCTTTGAAAATATCCTCGTCACTCGCCATTGTCGGAGCTATTGTGGGGGAATTTGTTGGAGCAAACAAAGGGCTTGGTTATGTCGTACTCGTGTCCTCCTATCATATGGATACACCAATTATGTTCTCAGCGATAATTGCTTCGGCAGTATGCGGGCTGCTGCTTTTCTGGGGCATTAGCTTGCTGGAGAAGAAAGTCGTATTTTGGCAAAGGGCGGATGATCTATGATGAAATGTTCAGTTATTAAAGTACCGGCTCGTTCTCCGAATGATACGGCTGCGCTGCAGCGCTATATTGATGAGTCGCTAATTAATCCAAAGGATGTTGTAGCCGTACTGGGCAAAACAGAGGGAAACGGCTGCGTTAATGATTTTACCCGGGGCTTTGCAGTTCTGGCTCTGAAAAATTTGTTCGCTTCTTATAAAGAAGCAACTGCTGAGCCGGTCTCGTACATTATGTCCGGAGGGACAGAGGGGATATTAAGCCCTCATTTCTCGGTGATTTCACGGAGTGAATCCGTTAACGATGCAATCAAGCAGGAGCAGCTTTCATTAGCGATTGGCGTAGCAAAAACACCTGATTTCAAGCCCGAGGAGCTTGGGCGTCTCGCTCAAGTTGATCAAGTGGCGGAGGCTGTTCGCAGGGCAATGGACGGGGCTGGCATCCATGATGCTGCCGATGTTCATTTTGTTCAAATTAAATGTCCGCTGCTGACAGCGGAGCAAGTGCAGGAAGCGAATCTGAGAGGCGCCTCCACTGTAACGGAGGATACTTACAAGTCAATGGGCTATTCTCGTGGAGCATCGGCGCTTGGTGCAGCCGTAGCGCTTGGAGAGATTGAGCGGGAGCGATTGCAGGATACGGATATTTGCCATTCGTGGGAGCTTTACAGCCATGTGGCATCTACGTCGGCTGGCAGCGAACTCGCCTATTGCGAGGTTATCGTATTCGGCAACTCCGCTTATGCGGAAGGGCCATATTTTATCGATCACGATGTTATGAAGGATGCCATTGACGCGGGGGCGTTGAAGCGGATTTTGGAAAAATACCCGGACGCCGAAATGGTGCAGGTGCTTGCTAAGGCTGAGGCTGATCCGACTGGATATATAAGAGGCCAGCGGCATACGATGCTCGATGACTCGGACATTAATCATACCCGTCATGCCCGTGCTGTCGTCGGAGGCGTCCTTGCTTCCGTATGCGGCGATCCAATGATCTACGTATCTGGTGGAGCGGAGCATCAAGGTCCGGCGGGCGGCGGTCCGGTAGCGGTTGTTTTTCGGCGTAACTAACAAATAGCGAATGATAGGAGACTGATCATATGGCAATTGCAAATGAGACAGAGGTTATTGTAGGAGAGCAAATGGAATGGGGGTTAATGCCTGACCATATTCATTTGTATCACAGGGAAATCGTATCTGCGGCGCAAGCAGATAAGCTGGGAATCCGTTCGAGCTCGATTCTTTGGGAGAAAATCGGTGTCGGCGGGCAAGTGCTGCCCCATTACCACGACGTCGCTGAGATCATTTATATTTCCGTTGGAAAAGTAAAGCTGCTATGCAACGGCGAGTGGAAAAGCTACAAAGCAGGCGATACGTTTCATGTACCAGCAGGGGTCATTCATTCCGTAGCGAACGATGATGATCAGCCGTCTGAACAAATCAGCATTTTCCTCCCGGTGGAGGAGAACGTGCCTGCCAACTCGTTTTTCAATACAACTCTCGTGGAAGATGTTTATTCCATTAAGAAATAGAATAGCGGGGTAACGCCATGGCGACTAACAATCAGGCAAGCTTCACATGCGGAGACATATTGCTAATACCCGACTTCAAAGAAGCAGTCGTACTAGCCGGTGCCGGCGGCATGCATCGGAGCATTAACCGGGTCAATGTCATGGAAGTGCCTGATGTCATCGATTGGGTGAGACCGGGGGAATTTCTCATTACGAGCGGTTTCCCGTTCCGGGATCAACCGGAGGCAATAGCGGACATTATTCCGCAGCTGGTTGAAAAAGGTGTTGCCGCGCTTGGTATTAAGACGAAGCGGTTTATTGAGGAGATTCCAAAGCGGGCGCTTGAGCTGGCGGACCGGCTTGCTTTTCCCGTGTTCGAGCTTCCGGCTACGACCGTGTTCTCGGATGTTGTCCGCGACATTATGGAGCGAGTGCTGGTGACCGAGGTGAGGGAGCTTTCATTGCTGCAAAGCCGCTTCCAAAAGCTGTCCCAGCAGCTCCTATATGGCAATGGGATTGAAGAGTTTTTGCAAACGCTGGATGGCATGCTGAATAATCCGATCGTGCTGCTGGACGATTCGGATCAGCTGTTTCTATCCCCGCAGGCAGGTCGGCTGGAGCAAGCGGCGAATGTTGAGCTCTGGTCGCATCTGCGGATGGAGACAAATCTTGGCGTCAGCTTTATATCTTTAGGTGACCGTCGTATCCGGGTATACGTCTCTGAGGTGAATGATAAGCAGCATGAAAAGTGCTTGCTTATTTTGCTGGAATGGAATCAGGAACATTCCATCGTCGATCAATTGACGATAGATCGGGTCGGCATTCTCGTCGGTTTGGAAATGATTAATGCAAACGCTCGGAGAGAGGTTGAATTAAAATATATCGATCAGTTTCTTCAGGATTGGATCTCTGGGCGGATCGTAGCGATGGAGGATTTGAAACTCAGGGCAGAAGCATCAGGCAGCCAGTTAGAGGATCAGCAGCAGCTCTTCGTAGCGCTTGTGCGCTGGCTGAATGGAAAACCTGCAGTTAAGCAGCTGCAGCAGGTAGTCAAAAGGCTTCGGTCCAAGTCGCTTCGCGAAGGGCTGCAGGTTACGATTGCGGAGGGAGAATTGATCTTTCTTATTCCGATTTCCGCGCAGTTATCGAAACAGACGGCACTTGACCGGGTTGCGGCAGACCTGAGATCGATTATTGGTTCTTCGAATGCGTTCTCGCTTTGTATCGGTAATGTTGCCAGCCGGCCTGACCTGGTGTCGGAAAGCTACGAAGAAGCTAAAAAAATTCATCACATCAGCACGATCTGCAACTATGAAGAGCCCTTTGTGGATATTAAACGGCTTGGAGCTTTTCAACTGTTATATCACCTGCCGTATTCTGAGGCAGTTACTGACTATCGGAATCAGTATATCGTTCCGTTGCTTGAATACGATCGAAAACATCAATCCCAGCTGTATGAAACGATCCGCGTTTATTTTAAATATAACCGAAATGTAAAAAAGACGTCTGCAGAGCTAATTACGCATTACAACACCGTTTCTTATCGGGTGGAAAGAGTATGCGAGCTGCTTGGTATTAACGTTGACGACGGCGACGATATTTTTCAACTGTATCTAGCAGTTAAGCTAAACGAGATGCGGCCGGTAGTGCTATGAGATAAAGGAGGCAGGTCATGAGTGAATCAGGCATTCCGTTCGAGCTGACCATCGAGCGGCTTCGAGACTTGTACGCAAGTGGTGCGCTTATGCCTGAGGCTGTTATTGCCGAAATTATGGAGCGCGTTCAGGCAGATGTAGACATGAATATTTGGATTACGCCACCGGCAATGGATAATATCCAGCCCTATTTGGACCGGCTTAAGGGGATGGACCCGGAAAGCTATCCGTTATGGGGTATTCCGTTTGCAGTTAAAGATAATATCGATGTGGCACAAATCCCGACGACGGCTGCATGCCCTGCATTTGCCTATACGCCGCAAGAGCATGCAACTGTTGTGCAACGAATGATAGATGCAGGGGCGATTCCGCTTGGCAAAACGAATCTGGATCAGTTTGCGACCGGACTCGTTGGTGTCCGCAGCCCGTATGGCGAGACGCATAATGCGCTACGTCCCGAGCTGATTAGCGGTGGCTCCAGTTCAGGCTCTGCGGTCGCCGTTGCGCGCGGTCACGCAGCTTTTGCCTTTGGGACAGATACCGCCGGCTCCGGCCGGGTTCCGGCAGCGCTGAATAATCTGGTCGGCTATAAGCCGAGCCTTGGGGCATGGCCGATCAAAGGCGTTGTTCCGGCTTGCGCCAGCCTCGATTGTGTTAATGTATTTGCCCATTCCCTTTCGGATGCACTAGTTGTAGATGAGCTTGCACGTGGTGTCGATGAGACTGATCCATGGTCACGCAGCATAGAGGGTAAGGCGTCGAAGCTCCCGCACAAAGTTTTATTGCCAAGCGTCAAGCCACAGTTCTATGGACCTTATGCGGCAGAGTATGAAGAAGCTTGGGATGCAGCAGTTGAGAAGATAACAAAGCTTGAAGTCGCTGTCGAATATATCGATTATGACGTATTCTTCCGGGTTGCGGCGTTGTTATATGATGGGCCGTGGGTCGCGGAGCGCTGGGCGAGCTTGGAGCCGTTTGTGACGGCTAATCCCGGAATGACGTATGAGACGACAGAGCAGATTTTAAGGTCGGGAGCTTCTGAAAAGCAAAGCGCAGCTTCTGTATTTAAAGCTATGCACCAATTGCAACAGTACAAGCTTGATACAAAGAAACTGCTTGAGCAGGCTGTAATGGTGATGCCAACCTGCGGAGGCACATGGACGCGCGAGCAGGTGGGGGCCGATCCGATACGTACAAACTCGGATATGGGACGTTACACGAATCATTGTAATTTGCTTGATTTATGTGCAGTTGCAATTCCCGCAGGCTTTGCCGATGAGAAGCTTCCGTTTGGCCTTACACTGTTCGCGCTTGCCGAAGAGGAGGCACTCATCGCAGGTGCTGCGGAGCTATTTCTTACGGGAGAATTTGTGCAGGCAGCGCCAGAGCAAGCAATGGTTTCTGTTGCTGTATGCGGACTTCATATGCGCGGATTTCCGCTGGAAAAGCAAATGCTGGAGCATAGCGCCCATTTTGTTCGTGAGGCGTCTACTGCCGCAAAATATCAAATGGTGAGATTGCCGACCGTTCCGGCTAAACCTGGTTTGATCAAAAAGGGGCGAGGCGGGCATTCCATTCAACTGGAAGTATGGGAAATGCCGAAGGCAGCTTTTGGTGCATTCACAGCCCTTATCCCATCACCGCTCGGGATCGGGAAGGTCGAGCTAGAGGATGGCACCGAAATTCCCGGATTTATTTGTGAAGGGTATGCGGAGCATACAGCCGAAGATATTACCGCTTCGGGCGGATGGCGTTATATAACTATTTAGAGCAAGGAAGGCTGCCGTCACATGATGACGGCAGCCTTGTTTTTTCTACCCAACAAACTTAGACATCGCTTGCTTCTCCATTTCGTCCCAATGGGGAGTAGCGACATTGGTTTGGCTTTTCAGCTTATTGAAGGACTCGAACAAAGCGGCAATTTCATGAAAAGAGCCATCTATCAATTTCATAAATGGTAATTTATGAATCATTTTTAGACCATAATAAACGATCTGCTTATGCTTTCGTACAAGGTTGACCTGACTAGCAGGTGTAATCGTGTAGTTCAGCTTTTCTAAAAGCTTGAATCCTTCGTCCATCATGTCTACTGCAAGCTTCAATCGTTTTTTGTCCCTCGATACTTGATTTAAATCGCCGTCGTTGAGAAAACTAACCGAGTTCAAGGCAACGATCGTAACGATATGGCTTTTAAGCCAAGCATCTATATCCTCATGATAAGCCAGTTTATATTTAACATTCTTAAATGCGTTCTCTAGGATAGGCTTTATGGAGATCTCCCCGTGTAAGCTGCCTAATACCATTTGCCCGCCCCCTCGGATGCAGATGATGCGTCCGCTTTCTTCCCGAAGTCCACCGCTAAGCTGAAAGCCATAAACGACGTTTTTCTTCATTTTTGCCTGAAGTATATCCTGCATCCCTAATGGATCTGCATTATTACCCACCATAACGATATTGGAAGACTGATTCTCAGCTAGAATAGGCAGAACGGTTGGGAAATCATTATATTTCATAACGACAAAAATAAGATCATAGAGATCATCGGCTGCAAGCTCACGAATGACGTTTACTTCATCAACCGTGTTGCGTCGCTGGAAGTAATGGCGAATGACAATCCCTTTCGTCTCCAACTGCTCAGCTCTTTTGCCTCTTGCCAGAACAGTAACCTCATTCCCGCCACGCACCAAAACATGAGCAAGATAGCTGCCTAGAACGCCAGCGCCGTAAACCAATATTCTCATCGCCTTATCTCCTTTATTCAACATTCGTTGTTTTTCGATCATGTATTGAATAAAATCAGAATAGCAGTCGCTTGAGCAGCCAGCAATCGCTAGATACATTGGTTTTGTTGGTTTTTCAACAGACTGTACAGGTTTGTTCAATAAAGGAGAGCTCTCTGTGGATAGAAGAATTAGAAAAAACCAATCCGCCATCATGAATGCATTAATGCAGCTGATCGCGGAGAAGGATTTCGAGAAAATAACGATTAATGAAATTGCGGAGCGGGCCGACGTTAATCGAGGCACTGTTTATTCACATTACTCGGATAAATACGATTTATTAGATAAGTGCATAGAGAATCAACTGATTCATTTGATGGAGAGCTGCTATTCCGCAGATGCGGCAGGCCCTTACCCAACGAAAGCACCGTTACTCCTTACGATCAAAGAAATTGAAAAGAATGCTCTAATGTATAAGACTTTGTTAAGCATTAAAGAGGTTCCGTCCTTCCGCGTTCATCTAAGCAGCATGATAAATAAGCAGATCATGGAGCATATGAAGGATAACGAATTAAGCTTAGATGAACTGGATAAATTGATATACGCGCAATTCATGAGTTCGGCAATTGTTGGGGTAATCGAATGGTGGTTCACCCAATCCATGCCTTGTTCTGCGGAAGAATTGACGGAACGGTTATGGTCTCTTCTAGAGATGAACCGGATGATTCTGAGCCCCTAACACTTGGAACGGCATTCCAATTCAATATATTGTTTTTTTATCGGACAGTTGTTCATTGGAAATCGAAGTTATTCACAAAGTTACACACATATCAACCATTACCTATATGGGATGTAATGTACTATTCACAATTATTATCCACATATCCACAGGCTTCATTATCCACAATAGGTGAAAAACAAGAGGAACAATATGTTGAATACCATGCTTTTTTTCAGCCCATTAAATATCACTTCCGCCTCCAAAAGAAAGCGTGTACAATTAGTTGCAACTAATTGGAGCGACTAGTAACGGGATAACGGGAGGACCGCTATGAAGGCAAAAAGGCTATTTTTTCCGATGAGGCTGAAGTTCGTTATTCTATTATGCGGTTCATTACAGCACCTTTCCTGATCAGCGGCATTATGACCTATTATCATTCTTGGATTGAGGGAGATGGAGCTTATGATATCCCTTACCGGAGCCTTCTTCCGAAGCAGATCGAGAACTTATTGGTAGGGGGAAGATGCATCTCCACCTCTCATGAAGCACTGGGTACAACCCGCTTGTCCCCAAGCTGTATGGCTACGGGACAGGCGGCAGGAACCGCAGCGGCAATGGCTTTCCAGCAAGACATTACCCCGCGGGATGTCAGCATCCCAGCACTTCAAGCAAGACTTAGAGAGCAAGGCGCCATACTTAACTAATAATAAGCTTTATAATTTAAAAACCCGGAATCTCGCGTAATGGCGAAGTTCCGGGTTTTTTTCATGAATAGGCTTAACCTTCAAAATTCAATTTCTCCCTGATGAGAAGGGCTGCCCCAGTTGCTACGGCATCCTCTCTTAGAGCTCCCTTGGAGAAGAGTGGTGTGTACTCTGGGTAGTAATAAGTATTTTGCAGGGCAGTTTCAATAGCTGTTTGATAGAACTGTTCATGAGAACTGATCATGGTCCCGCCTAAAATGATGGTTTCGGGATGAAAGGTGTTAATCAGATTGGCTAATCCAATACCAAGATGCTTTGCTGCTGTTAGAAACAGCTCAAGCACATGCGAATTGCCATGAGATAACTCTCTTAATAATTCGTCGTACGGAATAACTTCTGATTCGCCGCGGTACGCGGATTTCATCCCTTCTTCTTTTAATCTCTCATCGGTCAGGGCTTTCTTCTCAAGCGCTAGGAGAGAGGCAAAAGCTTCAAGAGYGCCGCTATTGCCACTTTCCTGCAGTCTTGGTCCATCCGCTTGTATGATCATTTGACCAATAGACCCTTCCATATCGACGGAACCATGAATGATGCGTCCGTGAGACATCATGGCAGACCGCAGACTGACACCAACGTGTACATAGAGCATATGCTGAAGCTTTTCCTGGCGTAAAGCCCAATGTTCCCCGATAAGTGCCGTATTGGCCCCGTTATCCAAAGAAGCTGGAATGCCGCACGCATCCTCAATCATTTGGCAAATAGGAACATTAATCCAGCCTTGAGCACGGAAGTGCAGCGGCTTTAAGATCACACCTCCGGTTCGGTCGAGTGGGCCAACTGCGCCGATGCCAATTCCGATAATTTGCTTGTGTGATAAATCATGATCCTTGAGCAACGCGTTGATCTGCTGAGCCGTATGTGTGACGAACCTTTCGGGTGTCATGTCCTCGTCCATCCGCCACCTGACAAATGACTTTGCATTCATCTGCATATCGAATAAGCCAAGTGAGGAGTAAAACCGTGATATCTCAATGCCAATGATATAGCCATAATCCGGATTAATCTCGAATAATATCGGTTTTCTGCCGCCAGTTGAAGAGCCACGGCCAGATTCTCTAATGATCCCATCGGAAGCCAGCTCTTCCAGCAAACGATTCATGGAGCTGGTCTTGATCGAGAAGAACGATAAAAGATTGGCTTTCGAAACAATGCCCCGATTGGCGATATATTGATAAAGCATTTTTTTGGACGTTGCTTTAGCGTGAGGAGTTTCCATTTCATTATCCCAACTTAACCTATTGAATTTGATAGATTCTATATAGCCATCTTAGCGTAAGCCATAACGAGTTACAACTGATAAAGCAGGCATTTTGCAAGATAAGAACAACCAATGATGATCATAAAAACGTTTGATAATGAAAATTAGGCAAACTTTCTTCCAAATTGGAAAAAAGCATGTATAATGAGGGTAGTGATGGTGGTACGGCTAGGGGGAAATACAATGGTAAACGAAAAAATGTGGATGTTAGTCCGGATGTTTTTAGTATTCCTACGCATTGGTCCATCTACGTTTGGCGGCGGTTACGCAATGATTCCGGTTATCGAAAAAGAAATTGTTACGAAGCGGGGCTGGTTACCGCAGTCCGAAATGGGGAACTTGATTACGATCGCGGGATCGGCTCCGGGCGGAGTCGGCATTAATGCCGCTGCTTTTATTGGATATCGGGTAGGGGGTATTCCTGGCGCCGTTGCGGCTGTAATGGGAATAACGATGCCCACGTTCATCATTGTCTGTGTGCTGAGTCTGTTCTATTCGTTATTTGAGCATCAGGTGAAGGTGGCCGCAGCTCTTAAAGGAATACATGGCGCTGTTATCGCCTTAATTATTCTTGCCGCTTACAAGATGGCAAAAACCGCTTTGTTTGATTGGACCACGAAGGCTGTATTCGCTGCCGCGCTTTTATTGCTGCTGTTTACCTCTGTGGACCAGTTAATTGTAATGTTAGGCGGAATCGGAATTGGGATTGTTGCCGTAGTGACCAAAGAAAGACGGGGTCATAAAGCAAAGACCGAGAAGGGTGAAGAGACGAAGGATGCTCATGGGCTAAGCTACCCTGAATACTATATTTAAGTAATGGAGGGATTAGTAATGGCATCCCTGTTTGAAATCTTTCTTGTTTTTATCAAAATCGGGATTGTATCTTTTGGCGGTGGTTATTCTGTCCTCTCCTTGATGGAGAAAGAGACGAGCGCTCATAGCTGGCTGGCGGACGGGAAGTTCCAGGAACTTGTCTCTGTTGCAGGGACGGCACCGGGGCCGATTGCAACGAATGCAGCTACACTCATCGGATACGAAGCGAATGGTCTTAGTGGAGCGATAGCGGCAACCCTTGGCATTGTATTGCCTTCGCTGCTCATAATCATTCTTGTTGCTGCGATAAGCTTCAGATTATTTGACAATAAGATAGTAAAGTCATCTCTCTATGGACTTCGCCCTGTAATTACAGGGGTAATCGCGTATTCGGCCATACATTTCGGGTTCTTATCCCATCAATCCTCCCTTTTGACTTGGCAGACGGTAGCTACTCTGATTATTTGTGCAGGAGCATTGCTTGCGGTTATCAAATATAAGCTGCATCCTATTATGGTGATTCTCGCTTCGGGAGTTGCTGGAATTGTATTATTTTAATAATTAGAAATGGCTGTTCCCAATAAGGGGGCAGCCATTTGTCATGTATGCAGGAATAATTTTTTTGCAACCTTCCAAGTATTGGGAGCGTATGGAGGATATATCATTAGTTAAGGAGTGAAATATTTATGAGTGAAAAAGGTTGTATCAAATGCGGAAGCCAGGATGCAAGGACAAAAGAAGTAGCGATGACCGGCACAGGTCTATCCAAGATGTTTGATATTCAGCACAATCAATTTCTCGTTGTATACTGCGCAAACTGCGGGTATTCGGAATTTTACAATAAAGAAGCGTCGGCGGGCTCGAACATTCTTGATTTCTTTTTCGGTTGAGAGGTTGGCGGGCAATGGAGGGCAACATGGAGAAGGTACTACAAGATATTGCAGACTGGATAAGCGGTGAAAATCGAAGAATCATTATTGGGATTTCGGGTCACGGTGCCTCTGGGAAAACGACGTTTGCCCACAATCTTATGAAGCTTCTAGGGCAAACTGCTGTGAACTATATCAATACCGACCCTTATATTATTGGCTCTCATCTTAGGAAGTACGCGTTTATCGACTTCGAATATAACAATGAACATTATCATGATAAAATGACGGCTTGCCATCCTGCTGCTCATCAGCATTTCGCTTTAGAGAGAGACATTCATATGATAAGAGATGGACTGGATCTCTATACAATCGGTACGAATTTTACCAAGAGCACGTTAATATCCTCACAAAACAAGATAAATATTGTGGAGGGTATGAGCGTTGCTTTTACCGATCCTAATCTGTACGATCTAAAAATTTACTTATATACGGATGGTGAAACGGAGCTGGCACGAAGGGGCATACGCGATGTTTCTGAAAGAGGAACTGATATGAGCTATCTAAGGAAATCTCATGCACAGCGTAGAGCTCAATATGATTTATTTATGCATCCTTATCATCAGAATTTCGATATCGTGATAAAAAATTCGAATGAAGATTATATCCTTGAGAATATAAATAAAGGTTAAATACGAGCAAGGAAGAGAGGAGGGCCGTACACATGGAAACGTTTGGAAGAGGGTGTCTCTGGCTCATTCTTGGCGCTGTAGGTCTGCTGGTGCTCGCCTTTATTACCCAGAGTTCGTTTCATATTCCCTGGTTCATATTTATCCTAATTGTGATTCTTGTCTTTTGGATGGCTTCAAAGAAAAGTAAAAAATAAATCAGTAGTACTAATGCAGGGAGCCAATCCGTTAATGGATTGGCTCCCTTTGTTCTCAGGTGTATAGGTGTACAAGCTTTCCAATTAAGCTGTTTACTTTTTCCATGACTTGGTATATGATCGAGTTAATAAATGAATGAATCGTTCATTCATTACAAAGGAGCACTGACAATGGAAACGAAAAGCTGGTCAGTAAAAGGTAAATACGTCATCATAACGGGGGCAACTAGTGGAATCGGTCTAGCTGCGGCAAAAGAGCTTGCGAAGCGAGGAGCCATTTTGGGAATTATCGCCCGCAACCCAGCGAAGGCGGAAGCGACAGTGGCGGTATTAAAGGCGGTGGCAGAAGATGCTAGGGTGGATGTTTTCCATGCCGATATGACTTCGCAGCAGTCCATTCACGATGTGGCGAAGGCCATTCAGAACAGCTGGCCGAGGCTGGATGTTCTGATCAATAATGCAGGCGCAATGTTCGTTAAGTATCTGACTACCGAAGATGGGATCGAGATGACGTGGGCGGTTAACCATCTGGCTCCTTTCCTGCTGACTAAGCTGCTGATGAACAAGTTAGAGGAAAGCGGCAATGGACGCATTATTACGACCGCCTCCCATGGGCACAAGATGGCGAGAAACGGTATCGGATTCGATGACCTGAACGGCCGGAAAAACTATCGCTTTCCGCATCTCTTGATGGGTGGCCCCAATTACCGTTATGGTGAAACCAAGCTTGCCAATATCATGTTCACAGCAGAATTAGGAAGGCGATTGGAGGGTACCGGTGTTTCTGCGGCCTGCTTCGACCCAGGACTTGTGGCGACGAACTTCAATCAGGACAACGGTGCTTTGGCTCGCATGACGATGTCGGTCATGAAGCGGTTTTCGCGTACACCGGAGAAAGGGGCCGAGACATTGGTATGGCTCGCAGACTCTGATGAAATGTCTTTATCAAGCGGGTCTTATTACAAAGATATGCAGCGCATCGTTCCTTCCAATCAGGCACAGGCTCCGGTCGCTGCGAAACGGTTATGGGAAATGAGTGAGAATCAACTATAATATTGGTATAAAGAAGCCGATCGGAAAGGAAGAAACGTCAATGAAGCAAGTACAGGATCAGAAGGCAGAAGCTGCAGCTGATGACCGAAGGGAACGTATTAAGAAAGCAGCTTTGAAAGTTTTCGCTAAGCGGGGGCTGCAGGCAACAAAGATGAGTATGATTGCTGAAGAAGCCGGCGTCAGCCAAGGATTGTCTTACCGGTATTTTAGCTCTAAAGAAGAGCTCTTCTCAATCCTTGTGCAAGAAGCACTCGACGAAGCGGAGACATCCTTGGCGGATGTCTCGCGGCTGCCGGGTTCGCCAAAGGAGCGATTAAGAGCATTCACGTTGACCATGCTGGATGAAAGCCACAAGAGCTACTTCATGCTTCTGCGATACGCACAAATCGAGGAAGATGTGCCGGAGCAGACGAAGCAAATCTTAGCGAGCCATTCTCCCGACCGGACAATCGGGCAACTGGTCCCATTGTTCCAGCAAGGACAGCAGGCAGGCGAGTTCAGTGAAGGTCAGCCGGATAAGCTGCTGTTCTTCTACTTGTCTGTCATAACCGGACTGATGTTACAAGATGTTCCCGGTATCCATAGCGATTGGCAGAACGATGTAGATCGGTTAATGAAGCTGATTTTGAAGTGAAAGGTTGGTCATCTTGAATAACATCATCAAGAAAAGATATTATGTAGCCTTTCTAATTTTGCTGTGTCTTGGATTTTCAATGAAGTATATGAATAAGTATCATATTGATAATGACAACATATCCATTCAATCAAGTTTGAAAGATGAGCTAAACAGAGGGTCTGTGGATGAACTCAACCCTAAACTTAAAGAGACTGTACGATTAGGAGAGTCTAGTTCCTACATTGCTTTATTTCAGCTCGAAAATAATGAAATAGGCTATTCGCAAATGATTAAAGGGTTAAACGGAAAGTTTAAGTTTGAACGAGCAGGATCTGGCACTAATATAGTATCCTATGAAAACATTCATACGAATAAAGGTGACTATGGAATATTGGTTGGTCACAATCCAGATCAAAAAATCAACCATATCTTAGCAAAGCTAATTAATGAAGAATTCGAGTTTAATGCAGATGTTTCTAAAGATCGATTATTCGTGAAGTACGAGAAGCTGCCAAGTAAGCTGAAAGATGCTTCCCCTGCTGAGTTAACGTTTTATGATGAGAATAATAAAGTCATTCAATAATGAATTGGATATATAACAATGGCTGCCCCCAAACCTGGGAGCAGCCATTTATTCGTTCATCACTACCAGCCGAAATCGAGCGTTTTCCCCGTCTCCGTGTACGTCTTGATGTTGCTGAGCATCATCCACCAGTGTTCCTTGGCATTAGCAAAAGAAGGGTGGTCTAACGTCCATTGATCATTGAGAAGTGTAAGCTTGGTGCATGTGCCTACCGTCTCCAGAGCGAAGGTCACTCGTGACTCAAGCTCGGCATGGTTCTCCCTATAAGATGGACCCGGATGTTCTAGATAGCTCAGCACTTTACCCGGATCAGCTTGAAGGATGGTGCCGTATACGTGTACGGTATCAGCGCCGTCATTACCGGGACCGATATATTCGAAGGAAGCTCCCGACTCTAAGGTCGAGTTTAATACGGTGCCAAAGAAGGTGCTCCGAGTGCCCTCCGGGCTGACAATTGTCTGCCAGACCTGCTCGGGAGTGGCGTTGATATAAAATTCATACTTTAGTTCCATGCTTGCTTTTCCTCCTTAAATTCGCTTGTTCTTTTTTACATATTTGTCAGGCTTGCTCTAGGTTGTATGGTAAACTCATTATAAATCTAGCTTTTTGAACCGTATTGTAAAAACGCGACAGGGCGGTGCCCTTGAATATGGGTTCTTCAGGACTGGAGTGAAAAAATGAATCAACCACAAGCTCGTCCCAGTATGGGTGTTTTGGGACTTCATGGAGCCGGAGACCGATTCCGACTGGAGCGTTACTCGGCGTCGGATGCACTGTCCCCTTTTATTAAGCATTACTGGATCGTTCAGTGGAATCTGGATGGAGATGCTCCCTATCATCAGCATGTTGTGCCTAATCCTTGTGCCAATCTGGTGGTTGAAAAGGACAAGACCTTGTTTTACGGACCTGGCAAAGAGCGGTTTTCCTACCTGCTTGAGGGAAGCGGGATTGTCTTCGGCGTCAAGTTTCAGCCGGGAGGGCTGTATCCCTTTGTAAACAGGGAGCTGTCCGAGTTGACGGGCAAACCGCTCGAGGTTGAGGCTATATTTGGGATCAAAGGCTCTGTATTGGAAGAGCTTGTGTTAGTCCAGCCAGATGATTTGCAGAAGATTCAGGTGATGGAACGTTTATTTCTTGCTAAGCTGCCGCTCTATGACGACAATATTACGCTGGTGAACCAGGTTATTGATTTTATAGCTGATACTCGGGAAATATCCAAGGTAGAACAGGTTGCCCTCAAGTTCGATATGAACATCCGGCGGCTTCAGCGTCTGTTCTCCAAATACGTTGGTGTTAACCCAAAATCGGTCATCCGATTGTTCCGGCTGCAGAATGCAGCAGAGGCGATGGATCTTGGACAGATGCAGGATCTAGTCTGGTTGTCTGCAGAGCTTGGGTATCATGATCAGGCGCATTTCAGCAAAGACTTCAAGGCAGTAATAGGCAAGTCGCCGGAGCAGTATTTGGCGGGGATGCTTAGGGATGATTCATGAATGAAGTTTCAAGATTAGAGCTGCCTAATCAAAATATTGCATTTATTTAAATGCAGCAGTTGCACAATCCTTTGACCGGGTATAAAATAAGCCGATGGAAAAAATATGAAGGGGTGAGAATATGAGAAGAAAACGGTGGAAAGACGTTCAGTCAGCTGTAACAACTCATATTTTCATTTCATTTAAACACTAAAGCATTTATTGCTTTAGTGTTTTTTATTTGACGGAGGTGTGGAGCTTGGTCAGGTATAGAAGAGTTCTTATTAAGCTAAGTGGCGGGGCTGTTGCGGGGAATTCGGAGTTTGGTTTCGAGCCGGAACGATTGGATCATATTGCAAATGAGATTATGTCCGTGGTGAATTTAGGTGTTGAGGTAACGCTGGTTATTGGCGGAGGCAACATCTTCCGTGGCAATATGGCGGAAAGCTGGGGGATAGACAGAGCGGAGGCTGACAACATAGGGACGCTCGCTACGGTAATTAACAGCTTGATGCTTCGTGGCGTTCTTAAAGCCAAGACCAATAAAGAAGTTCGTGTCATGACAGCAATACCCACTACATCAGTTGCAGAGCCTTATATCCGACTAAGGGCGATTCATCATCTGGAAAAGGGCTACATTGTTATTTTTGCAGGAGGCAACGGGCAGCCCTACGTGACAACAGACTACCCTTCCGTTCAAAGGGCAATTGAGGTGAATTGTGAAGCACTGTTAGTCGCTAAGCAAGGTGTTGACGGTGTTCTTAATGCAGATCCTAGGACCAACCAAGAGGTGAGAAAATTCAAATCGCTTCACTACAATGATGTTCTGAATCATAACTTGAAGGTCATGGATCAGTCTGCTTTTATACTAGCCAGAGACTACAACCTTCCGATGCATGTGTTTAACTTTGATAAGCCGGGGTCTATGAAAGAGATCTGTGAAGGGATAAATAACGGAACGATCATTAGTGGAGAATCGGCATTAGAATTGGAATGAATGGATTGTATATAAATACTACGTAACGTATAATTATTCATTATATGTCGCGGAGGTATTTTTCATGAAAGTATTTGTAGATGGCCAATATGGAACAACGGGATTAAAGATACATGAAAGACTTATTGCGCGAAAAGATATCGAGCTGCTATCCATTTCGGAGGAGCATAAAAAGAATCCTGAGATAAGAGTTAAGCTAATGAATGAAGCGGATATTGTGTTCTTTTGTTTGCCTGACGAGGCTGCACGAGAGGCTCTGACACTTATTACGAATCCGAATACCCGTGTTATTGATAGCAGTACGGCATTTCGTACTAATGATGCGTGGACGTATGGCTTGCCGGAATTATCTGCGTTCCAAAGAGAGAAAATCGCCAATGCTAGCCGTGTGTCTGTGCCAGGCTGTCATGCTACAGCATTTGTGCTGGCGGTTCAGCCCCTTGTTGAGAAGGGAATCCTGCCGCGAGACTATCCAGTCAGCTCCCACTCTTTAACGGGTTATAGCGGTGGGGGCAAGGCATTAATTGAACAACATGAGACAGCGAGCTTTGGAGATGGGAACAATAGCAGCCTGAAGCATCCACAGCACTACAGTCTAAACCTTAATCATAAGCATCTGCCCGAGATGAAAAAATTTACGGATCTAGCGTTCGAGCCTGTATTTCTTCCGACGGTTTGCGATTTCTATAATGGAATGGTTGTAACGGTTCCTCTGGTTACCCGTCAGCTTAATAATCAGCCTAGCCTTAAAGAAATACATACTGTTCTCACTAACTATTATCAAGGAGAAACATTCGTAAGGGTTGTCCCACTTGAGGATACAAAAGGATTTTCCCAACATGCTCTTGACCCGACACTCTGCAACGGGACCAATGCTGCTGAAATTTTTGTCCTGGGGAATGACGAGCAAGTGCTCCTGGCATGCAGACTAGACAATCTTGGAAAAGGATCGTCAGGAGCAGCCATTCAATGTATGAACATCATGTTGGGACTTGATGAGGGAGTTGGGCTTTGTTCAATTCTAGGACATTGCTAGAGGATTGAAAAATAGTCCAGACAAGTTGTGTGCCATAATCATATGTTGAATTAATAGGGGGGTGGAATTATGGGTGAACAAGGGCAAACGGGATTAACGGGATTAACGGGACTGACAGGTCCTCAAGGCCCCCCTGGACCACAAGGCATACAAGGACTTACTGGACTTACTGGTCTGACGGGAGCAACGGGGTTAACCGGCCCTACTGGTTTGACTGGCCCTGCTGGTCCTCCGGGTCCTTCGCAATTGTTAATCAATCAGACGGCATTTGTCGATCCCACATATGGAAATAATGCAACCGCCGTACTCGACGATGAAACGAAGCCATGGCAGACAGCAGCCGCGGCAGTGGCGGTTGCTCCTGCAGGTACGAGGATCGTTGTACGTCCTGGATTATATACGGAGACGAATTTGGCTAAAGACGGAATCATGTGGGAATTTGAGAAGGGCGCTGTTGTAACAGCTGTAGGGAATTTATTTGATGATCTAGGGGCTGCGATTAATTTTGATGTGATTGGATCGGGGCAGTTTCTAACCAATGAAGCAACAGCTGCCGGCAGTTCCATTCTTAGAAGCACAGGCGCGAGCACAATCCATTTTGCTTGTGAATCTATGAGTGATACGGTGGGCAATACAATCAATCTCTCGGGAGGCGGCAATTACAACGTCGACGTCCAGGAGAGTATAACGAACGGCTTCATCGGAGGTTCCGCGCTTATAATTTCAAGCGGAACCTTGTTTATGACTGCTTTTGAAATTACGAATAATACCGACGGGACTGATGATCTCGTCCTATTTACGGGAACAGAAATGATTAGCGTAAATCTTGAGGTCCAGATGCTTACTAGTGGGGGCAGAGCTGTTTTGGTGGACAACAGCGCTTCTGCTCAATCGACGGTCATCACTATGCGAACACGAATTATTCAGGCAAATTTCGGGTTAATTTTAGATGTTACTCCTATTTTCGCCGGTAACTTCATCAGCTACTCCATAGGTTTGGTTGGCGGTTCTCAAGGGGTATCTATCCAGGGCGGTTTGGTTAGCTTGAATTCTTATATACTGGTAGTCGCTAATTCCCCGGCTCCAGCACTTTTATTGGGTGGCACTACAATCTTTACAGGCAGTTTTGATCGTATATTTAGTCAAGATAGTTGTATTTTAATGCAAAACGGAGAAGCCGTTATTCAAGCCAAATCTTTGAACACCTTTATGACGGCAAGCACAGCTATCGATCTCCAAAATGGGCAAATGCGGTTGCAGGCGGATCTTATTTCCAGCCAAGCAGGCTGCATTCAAGTAACCGGAGGCAACCATAAGTTAACGGTCATGCAGATGTCTACAAATGGATCAACAGTCCCTGCTGTTCGCGTGGCCAACAATGGCTTCTTATTTATGAATTTTCAGGAAATTTTCGGCTCAGTCAACGGTCTTATTACGGTCGACAGCGGCGGTAATTTGAACATGATCGGAGATCGAATTACCACAAACCCTAACGGTGGCGGATTACTCACAGCTTTGTTGATCATGGATGGTCAAGTCGATGCTAACGTAAATGTGATCTCTGCATTTGGAACCTGCATTCATCTTTCAGGCGGCCTCAATCCTAACCTGCGATGCTACGTGGACGCATTGGTTAGCAATATAGACCCCGTATTTATAGGCACAAGTGTTATTCTTCAAGAAACAGGAAATGCCAACATTCGATTTAATCGAATGGATGCTTCATTTTCATCA
Source organism: Paenibacillus sp. YAF4_2 (assembly GCF_052113225.1). NCBI lineage: Bacteria > Bacillati > Bacillota > Bacilli > Caryophanales > Paenibacillaceae > Paenibacillus > Paenibacillus sp. YAF4_2. The sequence continues at coordinate 496,249 of NZ_JBFRCT010000004.1, read as the reverse complement.
CAGATGATACAAGTAACAAACGGAAATATGGACATCGAAGGAGAGCTGATTTCCAATACGTTTACTCCCTCTACGGGAATTGTGGTTTCGGGAGGAACCTTTAACGGCAACATTAATAGAATCCTGATGGGCACCCGTGCATTGGAGGCGAGCTCTGGCCTCGTTACACTCACTTTTGGTGAGATTATGGTGTTTCAGCCTATCGTTGAGCGTATAATTGTAAATCTCAGAGATAATGTTATAGCCCAAGTTAATGGTGCTGTTATTCAAGGTGGTACAGACTATACCGGTATTTTGGTTTCAGATTCAGCTTCCATCGAGGCGCATATCAATGAAATAAGAGTTGGGGGGACATGCTTTCAATATCATTCAACAGCAGTTTCCAACCTTTTCTTCGATCGGATTTCCGTTCTTGGCGGTGTAACGATACCGGACACAGCAGCTATATTCGCAACTACAGGTACTTTGAGAGTAAAAGGAAGCCGAATTGAAAATGAAACCGGACTTAGCACTGGAATTGGTATTCTCCTTACAACTGAAGCCAACTTTATTGCGGATATTGATTTTATTCGCTCTTCGAACAATGGACTACGTACCTCCAGCACAGGTAGAGTTCAATTATATTCCGATGAGGTGGAATCGGATGTAGAAACGATTAATATAAACAATCTACCTATTGGTAACAATGCGGATTACACGTTCAAAGGTTTATACCGGACCTTTTCCTCAACCATCATAATCGACAGCCCGGAACCACCTGCCGTACTACGCTTAATCAATACCACGCTTATTAGCAATTTTTTTCCTTCCATATCCTCTACAGTTCCAGCATTAGTCAAAAATTACGGCATTCTTACTGCCACCATTCCTGCGGACGCTAATGTATCTTTTCTGTTCCCAGGTTCCGTAAATATTGATCCCTCAGTTAATTGAATTTACTAACGCATAGGTACGTTCATAGCCTTCTTTAGAAATTTTGTTGACCGGATTGCGAAAAACCTGTAAATTTTTGTTAAGTGCACTTTGAGGCATGAACTTACTCAAAGGTAAGGGGATGATTTAGTAATGATTCATCAGCTTGAATGTCCGGTGGAGACAATCATTCATGTTCTCGGCGGCAAATGGAAACCAATGATATTATGGCAATTGATACAATCCAATAAGCGATTTAACGATCTGGAAAAGCTTATACCTGATGTATCGCAAAAAATGCTTTCACAACATCTGCGGGACCTGGAACGAGAGGGCATAATCGATAGAACGGTCTACCCCACCGTCCCTCCAAAAGTAGAATACTCTCTTAGCGAATATGGCAAAACATTGATTCCTGTAGCAGAAGTCATGTGTGCTTGGGGAGAAAACCATAATAAACGGAAATATGAAGAATCTGCTTCTTAAAATAGGTTCCATTCATTTATAAACTTATTCAAGCGTTCCTAACAAAAGCTGCCATGGGATTTGACCTGGCAGCTTTTTTTTATTTACATTCAGCAATTCCTATCCCTTCCTGTTTAAAGCTTACCTTTAAGTAAGTACCCTACTTTAAAGTGGGTTCTTATCAAGATTTGGAAACGATGCTACGCTTAAGTCAATCCAAAGATGAAATATCGGGAGCATTTATAAAAGGAGGAAGAATGATGAAAATTATTGTTTTCGGAGCAACGGGAAATACAGGGAGAAGAGCGCTGGAGCAAGGGGGTAAAATGGGGCATGAAATGACAGCTTTCGTGCGAAACGTTGAGAAGTTTTATGAACAGCAAGGCGAGCGGTCCTTACATCATGTGAAGGTTGTCGTGGACGATATCCTAAACCCAGTAAGCGTCGGCGAGGCACTCTCGGAACAAGATGCCGTTATTATTGCTGCCGGCCATGCAGGTCAAGGAGATGAGTTCGTTCGTCTCGTCGATAACATTATAAGCCAATGTGAAATCAACCCTAATTTTTCCGGGAGAGTATGGGTAATGGGAGGTGCCGGTCTGCTGGATATTCCATATACGGACCTCATTGGCAACAATCTGCCCGGCTTCCCGCCCGCATATAAAGATCACAACCGTAATTTTGATCGACTCCTGCGGTCTAAGCTCGATTGGTCCATTATGTGCCCAGGAACGATGATCGATTCGATAGAGCCTCTGGCATCGGTTCATCTGCATGTGACAACAGAAACCTTGCCTCTATCCATTCCAAAGACGATTAAGGAATTTTCCGAGGCCGAAATAGCGGGTTACTTGTTCAGCCGGCTTCAGGAGCTGGATGTTGCTTATAATGATGTCGTGAAATGCATGCTGGACCATATCGAGCTCGAAGGACCTTTTAAGAGAAAAAGAGTCGGTCTCGCCTATCAAAGCGATTTCCGGTGAGCTAAGGAGCAAGAAGGGGATGATTAGTTTGTTTGGATGGCTTCTCGTTTTTCATGTATTGGCCTCAATCGCGTTAATCGGTCCCGCTGTCGTGGTACCCTTCATTCGAAGGACCGCTAGAACCGCCGACCAGTTGCGCTTTGCTTTTGATGTAACAAACAAGCTTGCCATCCTGCCTAAAATTGGCGGAACCGTCCTTATTATTACGGGGGTTTGGCTTATGATCATAACCAAGATGGGGTTGTCCCAAATGTGGTTAAATATATCGATCCTTTTATCGCTGCTCATGGTCGCTATAATCGAAGGATTGATCGGGCCGCGCATGAAAAAGATCATGGAGATTGTGGCTATAAGTCAAAGCAAAGGGGATGAATTACCCGCCGAACTTGGCCGATTGATGAAAAAGATCATACCGATCGAGACGGCGTCCCAGCTGCTGATGATTGCCATAATCGTGCTGATGGTCCTTAAGCCATTCTAAAAACAGCCTCACCGTTAGAATTCGCAATACAAATAGGTCTCAATAAAACAGCGGTTGTCTAGGACTTTGTTTTCTTGTCCATAGCTGCCGCTGTTTCTATTTTTACTTATTTTTTGATATCCGACCTAGTCTAAACCTGTCTTTTACTCATAACCATTCAGCTGTACGCCAGTTGCTCTATACGATATTTAACGTTTTCCTCGCAAAGCCCCCCGTGATAACAGATCACGCTTTGAATATCATAAGGAAGGAATTTTTTAATCGATGATTTTGCCAAAACCGCATCTACGCAATTGTCGGGTTCCACAAAACATCCGTTATCAATCATCATGGCGTCTCCAGCAATAAGAAGCTTGTGCTGCTTCAAGTAAAGGCTGATATGTCCGGGGGTATGACCCGGTGTATGAATGACTTCGATCCCGCCGAAGAGAGGGAGCTCCTCTTTGTCAGTTACTATTTGATCCACTTTTGCCGTCGGCGGCTGTTTCAATAAATGAAGGATTGCATCTCGTCTTTCAGAAGGCAGTTCGGCGGGGAGTGCAGCGCGAAACTGGTCGATGAATACGGGGGTAATCTTTAGATGAGGCCTCTCCCCCTGAATATAAGGTTTTTCCTCTTCGGTGGAGAGTACGTCGATCTTATGCGGGAAAGCGTTCAGAAGCTCCGTCAGTCCTCCGATATGGTCCAAATCATGGTGGGTTAAAATGATTTTTTTGAGATTATTAAAGGGGACTCCTGCTTGAGCCATGGCTTCTTGAAATAAGGGCAGCCGGAATGGAATTCCGACGTCGATCAAGACGGCCTCCTGATTATCCCAAATCAGCACGGGATGCAGCACTTCCTGTATGCCTCGAAAATTCGTATCGATATCAATCGTCTTTAAGTTCACTGTCGTTTTCATCTTCATCATCTCCTTTGCTCTAGCTTACGCTTGAACATTCATAACGTCTAATTTATTATAATAATAATTATCATGAATTAAACTAATGAATTGGGGGGATTACTTTGGAGCTTACTCAGCTCGATTATTTTCTTACGGTCGTTCGGTTTCAACATGTGACGAAGGCCTCCGAAGTTTTGGCGATTACGCAGCCGGCTTTGAGCCATTCTATATCCAAATTGGAGGAAGAGTTGGGGGTGCCGCTATTCGAACGAAGAGGGAGAAATATTCAGGTAACCCGTTATGGGCGAATGTTTGCTGAATCGGTGGAACGCGCGTTGTCCGAGTTGGAGAAGGGGAAGCAAGCGCTTGAAGAACAAGCTAATCCCGATTCCGGCGTTATCCGTGTCGCTTATCTGAATATACTTGGCGCAGAGCTCATACCCAAGCTTATTCGCGGGTTTCGTGAGCGGCACCCGAAGATCCGTTTCGAATTGGTACAGGGGAATCATACCTTCATCAGCGGGAATATGGAAAGCGGTGAAAGTGATCTTATGATTTCATCCGCCAGGCTTGAATCAGACGATTATGAATGGATACCGATGGTGAAGGCACCCTTGTATGTTGTGGTTTCTCCAACTCATCGACTTGCGCAGCAGGAGGCAGTCGAATTCATGGAATTGACCGGCGAACCGTTTATCGAAGTGAAACATTACTGCGGGCTTAAGTCGACACTGGAAAGCTGCTACAGCCAGGTTGGCTTTACACCGGCAGTTGCATACGAAGCGGAGGACTTGATGACAGTGGCAGGTTTTGTGGCTGCCGGACTCGGGTTATCGATTCTTCCCAAAACGAGCGGATTAATGCTGGAAGGTTTGGTGTGGCTGCCTATTAAAGATGAAGGAAGCATTTGTGAAATCGGCCTTGTGAAGAGACAGGATAGATTTCTGGCGCCAGCAGCGAAACGTTTTTCGGAGTATGTGAAGGCAGTCTTTCTCTGAATTTAAAGGAACAAAAAGACAGCTAATCTGATGATTAGCTGCCGTTTCGGGTCGTCTCACATTAATGGTGTATCAAACACGTCGTTGAATTCTTCCGCCAACACGTCGACCGGGACTGTCTGCTCTTCGTCTGGCCTGTCTAGCGGATGAATTCTAGCCGTACCAGCTCCCAGGTTGACATGTTCAATAAACACAGGAACACCAAAGTACGACACGATTATCACATCCGGAGATTCGGCAATCTCCTTCGCTCTGTACGCTTCCACGTTGTCATCACCTCTTGTAAAGTGTTTACAGAGGCCTTGTTGTTTATCCAAGTGCGCGGATAAGTTGATAAATGGCTATGAACGGTTATTAGACTGGAAAGATATTGAACTACATGATTTTATCCAAACGCTGAGGCGGTTCAATGGATTTCGTTGTTAAGATGGAATTTGCAAAAATCATTAGGTGTAAGTAGAGGTGAGGGGACATGTTGCACACAGGATCAGTTATTGCGCTCTTAATGATTCAAAACGTTTATATTTTAATGATGAAACCAGAATATCGATCAAAGCTAATTGGATTTAATTTAGTTGCAGGAACCATGTCGATCTTTATGGCTATTATTTATTATTGGAATTCTTATAGACCAAGGACAGGTCCAGTTGGAAATGGTCCAAATCATGATTTGATTTGGACGAATTTTCTTGTCATGACCATAACCGGAGGATGCTTTATCCTTGTTGGTATTCTCGGCTTTGTCATCACAAGAAAAGTCCATTCCATACCAAAAGGCTATTATTTAGGAGCCGTTATAACAGTACTTCTAATAAGTCTATTAGGCCCATTAATAACAAATCATAAAGACACTTACATATCAGCAGAAGAAGCTGAAAGTATAGCGCTTAATCAAGCTAGAGTGGATGGCTATAACGATGTGACGATTTGGAACCTGTTTGATGCGGAGACAAGTACGGCAAATATATTTTCCACAGAAAAAAACAAAGCTATTAAGGTGTGGAAGGTATATCTGGATGCTGCCGGGCATCCAGACAATCTGAATACTCCCACAATTATTTATTACATCGATCTTAAAGATGGTTCAATCGTGTCGAGTGTAAAGAGTTAGCTGAATGAGGTATGATTAAAGGGTTCCTGTTGTTATAAGCATTCGAAGATAAGAAGGTGATGTCTATGCTGGCCATTTTAATTCTGATTGGTGCCATTGCAGTGATCGTTATTGCGGCGATGCTCGTCCTGCGCTTTAACCCCGTGTTTGGGGGCAGGCCTTGTGAGGATACACAAGCACGTATGCACCGTTCCTCCCATTATGAGAGAGGAAAGTTTGTAAATATGATACCGACTTCGATGCAAATGTCGACGCGCGACAGTCTTTTGGTCCTTAGGGAGTTCGTCTTCGGGAAGCCAGGCAGTAAGCCGGAGAAGACAGTAGCGATTAAGTCGATTAATCCTAGATCATTGCAACAACAGGGAGATCCCGGTGCTAAGGTCACTTGGTTCGGGCATTCAGCGCTGCTCCTAGAGCTGGATGGAAAGCGGTTGCTGCTGGATCCAATGTTCGGACGCGCACCGTCTCCCTTTCCGTGGATCGGAGGGAAGCGATTCAGCGACAAACTGCCGATCGACATTGAGAGTCTGCCTGCTATTGATGCCGTTATATTTTCTCATGATCACTACGATCATTTGGATTACGGCTCGGTGAAACGATTGAAGGACAAGGTTGGCCGGTTTTTCGTACCGCTTGGCGTAGCTGCTCATCTCGAGCGCTGGGGCGTTGCCGCTGATAGGATTGAGGAGTTCAATTGGTGGGAAGAAATCGTCTGGGAAGGGATTGTATTGGCCTCTACACCAGCACGTCACTTTTCTGGAAGAGGGCTGACGGACCGCAATAGTACCCTATGGTGCTCATGGGTCATTCTTGGCAGAGAAGCGCGGATATTTTTCAGCGGAGACAGCGGTTATGGGCCGCACTTCCAACAGATCGGGGACAAATATGGGCCATTCGATCTCACACTGATGGAATGTGGGCAGTACGATGAGCGTTGGCAGGCCATCCACATGCTGCCAGAAGAGACGGTGCAGGCGCATCTCGATGTGAAAGGGAAGGTTATGATCCCCATTCATTGGGGAGCTTTCAAGCTGGCGCTCCATGATTGGCGTGATCCGGTGGAGCGTGCCGTGAAGTCGGCCAGAGAGCGGAGCACCAAGATCGCCACTCCGCGAATCGGAGAGCCCGTCATAATAGGAGCTGAGCCATATCCCTCTATTGCTTGGTGGCGCGAGTAGAGCAGGCAGCTGATCATTCTGATCGGCTGCCTTTTTCATTTATAGAAAAATGGGTAATTATATTCTAGGAAGCAAACACTAGCGCAAGGAAAGAGAGGGATTACGAATAATGAAAGAGCTTTATAAGACAAGTGTTAAGGCGGTTGGAGGCCGTAACGGCAGGCTGGAATCGGATGATGGCCAGCTTGCTATTAATGTGCTGCACCCGAAGGAGCTGGGAGGGCCGGGAGGGGCGACCAATCCGGAGCAGCTGTTTGCTGGAGGATTTGCGGCATGCTTTGAGAGCGCGCTGAATCTTGTGTGCAGGGAAAGGAAAGTCAAACCGGACAGTACGTCAGTGACCGCTCATGTGACACTTGGCAAAGATGAAGAAGATCACTTCAAACTTGCTGTTACACTCGACATTTCCTTGGCCGGTGTGGAACAAGGTCAGGCTCGGGAGCTTGCAGAAGCAGCACATGAGGTGTGCCCGTACTCGAGGGCGACACGTGGCAATATTGATGTTCAATTAAACGTGGTGTAACCACTATCTTGATGATTAAAGCCCATCCGACAGCAAGATCGGATGGGCATTTTCATGACTGCATATTCATCTAATACTCAATAGCTTACCTTCTGAGTTTTTAGCGCACGGTATAGTTAACTTGGTTAACAAGTAGTCGAGTCCGACAGTGAGATAAAACAACCTCGAGACAGTTTAAGGTCCTCGGAGGACCTTAAACTGTCTCGAGGTTGTGATAACGACGCACTTAAGACCCCTTGAGGACCTTAAGTAGTTGAGAAACGAGCAAAACAGTCAGGAAACAATGCCCTGCCGCGGAGATAAGGTCCCTAAAGGACCTTAAACTGACCGGAAGTGGCGATAACGATGTACTTAAGGTCCCTAGAAGACCTTAAGTGGTCGTGAAACGAGCAAAACCTAGCAAGATGCAGCGTTTTGCGTATAGGTATGTAGAATATTGCAGTTCATCTAAAAATTCTATGCAATACTCATTTAATCATTTTTCTGATTTGAACTAATTCATTAATATAAAAATCAAGCTGCTGCTGCATGGAATCGGTTTGTCGGAATTGATCCAGCCCACTTCGTGATTCTGAGAAGGTTGCCTCTTCCAGTGCTCGAAGGGCAATGCCTGCACCTATGGCTTGTATGCCATCTCCTAAGGTAGAGATAATTGCGCCAATGTAGCCTAACCGGGCAGCAATAAGATCCATGGATTCACCATTCTGATTGCTGCTATCGTCATTATTATTCTTGTTGTTCTCGTTGTTCTCGTTGTTCTCGTTGTTCTCGTTGTTCTCGTTGTTCTTGTTGTTCTTGTTGTTCTTGTTGTTCTTGTTATTCTTGTCGTTCATGTTGCTCTTGTTGTTCATGTTGTTCTTGTTGTTCATGTTGTTCTTGTTATTCTTGTTGTTCATGTTGCTCTTGTTGTTCATGGATCACGTTCACCCCGCACTGGAGATTGATCTCTTCCCTGGTAACAGCCTATGCATCATAAGTTGTCAGGGTATGGGCGTGAATGTTTTGACGAATTCTAGAAGCACAGAAAAAGGGTAGCCCGAGGCACAATGTCATTAAGTTAAGCCTTAACTTAATGACATTGGCCCGAGGCAACCCTTTTTTCTATTTTCTGCTATTATTTCACTTCGCTCAAACGCTCTTCCAGACGATCCCATGTTTCGGTAATGCCTTGCAGCATACCCATTTCCATAACGGTCTTGAGAGCTTCGCCCGACGCATACTCTGCGCGGTTGATCAGCTTTGTGGTACCGTCGCCTAGATCAACGAACTCGATAACGATATCGGTTGTAGGCAGTTCTTGATTAATATTGCCATCCGCATCGGAGAAGTAATCCGTGTAACTGAAGCTGTTTGGCTCATCGATTTCTTTATAAACACCTTTGCCCCAGGACTCCATACCGTAGAAATCGCCTTGGCTCTCATCCATACATTTCATGCAGTAGTGCCAGATGCCGCCTGGACGGAAGTCGATTGTACAAACCGGCACTTCCCAGCCTCTAGGACCCCACCATTGCTTCAGATGCTCAGGCTCTTTGAACATCTTGAACACGAGCTCACGAGGCGCCCCGAATATACGCTCAAGCACCAGTACATTTTCGTTCTCCACTCTTGAAACCATAGCGTTCGTCATTATAATTCCTCCTCATTATTTTTCGGTTGTTGTGATTGTTCCTTACTTTGCAGCTCCCGCAGGTAATTCTCCAGGTTGTCGTAACGTTCTTCCATGATGCGGCTGAAGGAGTTGACCCACGAATCCATAGCATGGAAGGGCTCGGGCCGCAGCTTGTAGATCCGGCGATTGGCTTCAGCCTTCACTTCTACAATGCCGCTTTCGCTAAGTACCTTCAGATGCTTGGAAGCTTGGGGCTGCCTCATCCCTAAGCGATCGGCTATTTCTCCTACCGTCAGGGGACCTTCACGCAATAGCTCGACTATATGCATACGATTTGGTTCGGCTAAAGCGCTCAGCGTCGTCATTTCCATGCCTGGATTATTCCCTGACATGCCCTTCACCTCTTTAAGTGTTAGTGTCGCCTGTTGTTGTTTTAAATATACACCATAAGGAATATTCCTGTAAAGGAATATTTAAAACTAATTTTTGTATGCAACAAAATCTAACAGGTACCCGTTAACAAGATAAAGAGGAGGGCATAGGATGAGAAAGCTGCTTCTTACTGCACTGGCGCTGTTGTGCCTGATGACGATTGTAGCCGCTTGTAGCCAAAAGTCAGAGGTGCCTGAACAATCCAACCTCAATCTTCAGATTAGTAAATCTGAACCTGATGGACGGAGTTACACGGTTTATAAGAAGATCGAAGATAACGATACGGTAGAGCAGTCCAAGTACGGAAAAGTGTCTAAGAAAGATACCAAGAAGCTGCTTTCGATTCTGGAAACGCATTAAAACTCTTCCTATACATACCCCGTATCCCGTAAAATAAACAAAAGCACTTGATACAATTGAATGAAATCGATGCTAAAATCTGTATCTCCCAAAGGGAGAAAAAGCAGATCTTCGTTTTCTCCTGTCGCCTCCGGCTTGGATGAAGAATTCAGGAGACATACGGCGTGGAGAACTAAAGAACGACCAGCCATACATCGATGTTTAAGGCAGCTGATCTCACGGATTAGCTGCCTTTTTGTTCAACCACTGATTTTTGATGAAAAATAGCTGATTTTTACATAGGAACTATTTTCTGAAAGCGATATCATCTTGTGTGAGTCAATTACATGGTAATGACTACCAAGCTTGTCAGTACTCGAAAGGAGGAAGGGGATCAATAACAGAGGAAGGCAGAAGTCAGCAAACCGATTGCTGGCATCAGCTGGAACGGTAGTTTTGAAAGCGGTTGCAATACAAAGGAATCTTGTAAAGCATCTCTAGATACTACTGACGAACTTAAAATTAGGAAGCGGGGATATCCATTATATGCGAATAAATAGAAGACCATTGTATATGTCATTGCTGGCCTTCGTGCTTCTCTGTACGACATTACTGCCGGGCATGCAGTTTGGTGCTCAGCAGGCTCATGCAAGTGCTGAAGAGCCAATCGTGAAAAAATTCGATTTTGGCACAGCTTCAAGTCCGGTTAAGGACGGCTATACGAAAGTGCATGAATCGCTGCTTTATACAGCAGAGACTGGCTATGGCCTGAAGCAGGCGGTAGCGTCCCGTAACCGTTCGGGCGGCGATGAGCTGACGAATGATTTTATACTTGGTACAGCTTATACCTTCCTTGCAGATCTTCCTAATGGTGAATATGACGTTACCGCCTATTCCGGAGATTTGCTCACAGGCACCAGTACAACAAAAACAACGATTGCTCTCGAAGGGATAACTGCAGGGACGATTTCCAGCAGACAAGCGGTTACCTCTGTTACATACCAGACGACGGTTAGTGATGGACAATTGACAGTAGACGTTACCGGAACTGGCGCGGGCGGCTATTTAAATGGTCTTGTCATTGAAGAGGTAGTTGAAGCAGCACCGGCTGCTCCGGCTTCACTTGCAGTGACTGGTCTGACCTCCTCCAGCGTGACACTAGCATGGAACAGTGTTGATGGAGCAGCGCAATATTCGGTATATCGTGCAAGCGGTACGGATAGCGAGCCAACACTTCTTAGCCAAACAACGGAAACAACTTATTCGGATACAACCGTTGCGGTAGGCAGCGGCTATACCTATTACGTATCCGCAACTGGCGCAAGTGGACTGGAATCCGAGCTTAGCGCACCGGCTTCAGTTAGCGAAGTTCCGGCTCCGCAGCCTCCAGCAGCACCGACGGGTGTGGCGGTGGATGAAGTGAAAGCCGATTCCGTGAAGCTGAGCTGGAATGTTGCCGAAGGCGCAGCCAACTACAAGGTACTCCGTTCCGAGGATGCAGCGGGACCGTTTGCCGAGATCGGGCAATCGACCAGCCCTTCTTATATGGACACGACTGCCGATACTTCGAAGCGCTATTATTATCAGATCATTGCGGTGAATGATGCAGGCGAATCTACGGCTTCCAGTACGGTATCGAGCACGGTTTATGTTCCGCCAGTTGAGCTCTCTGAAGGCGGGGTTCAGCGGTTTGACTTCGGCCCAGGAGAACTGGCTGACGGTTATATTCGTGTAGCAGCTTCTACGAAGTATTCGACATCGCAGAAATATGGTTTTACCGATCCAACGAAAGTAACAGCAGTAGACCGCAGCACAACGGATCCGATTAAATCGGATTTCGCTCAGGTGCAGGATACATCGTTTAACGTGGATCTGCCAAACGGTGACTACACCGTGTCGCTTGTTGCCGGTGATGCAGAAGGGGCAACCGACATCGCGATTAAGGTAGAAAATATCCAGAAAGTGCAGCAGACAGCTAAGACAGCAGGCCAATACCTGGAGATGGAATTCCCGATTGCGCTGGTTGACGGTCAATTAAATTTCGACTTCACAGGCACGGCTGCAAAAATCAATGCTATCGTGATTACGAAACAGAATGATCGTCAGCCGGGAGAGATTCCAACCGTCTATATTGCCGGTGACTCGACGGTACAGACTTACGATCCTTATTGGGAGCCGCAAGCCGGCTGGGGCCAAATGCTGCCTCGCTTCTTCAATAATGATGTAGCTATCGTAAACAATGCGATTGGCGGACGCAGCACGAAGAACTTCATTACTGAGGGCCGTCTCGACGAGATTTTGCGTGCGATTAAACCAGGTGATTATTTCCTCGTTCAATTCGGTCACAACGATGCGACGATCAGCATCCCTGACCGGTACGCATCTCCGGCGGATTATAAGAGCTTTCTGGAGAACTATTATATTGAAGGCGCTATCCAACGCGGAGCGACTCCTATTCTTGTGACCCCGATGGGTCGCCGTGACTTTAATGCGGAGACTGGCAGGTTCAACGTCAGCTTCCCGGAATACGTTCAGGCGATGAAGGAAGCGGCAGCAGATAAAGATGTTGCTGTGGTCGACCTTAGTGCACTCAGTGTTGCCTATTACAATTCCATTGGGTTTGAAGCTACAGCATCGGTATTCCTCTATGCCGATCCGGGTATCTATCAGGCTTTCCCGAACGGTTCGGCGGATAATACACACTTCCAGGAATACGGTGCGATTCAGCTTGCCCGCCTGCTGGCAGGAGGTATTCAGCAGCTGGATCTGCCGCTTGCACAAGCCGTGAAGGAAATTGAGCTTCCGGCGGATGTGCCGGCGAAGCTGACAGGCTTGATCGCAGGCAGCGTCAGCAATGCGGGTGCAGTTCTGAAATGGAATGCAGATGAGACAGCGGATATTTACAAGGTGTACCGCAAGCTGGCATCGGACCCCGAATCGGCTTATAAAATGGTAGGTTCAGCGACGGTTCCTACGTTCACAATGGGCGGTATGGCAGAAGGACAGAAGTATACTATCCGTGTAACAGCGGTTAATGGCCGGGGTGAATCCACACCTTCTGATGAGGTCACCATTTCGACCAAGTCGGCCAAATACCGGTATGATTTTGGCCCAGTTGGTGCGCCGGTTGCAGATGGTTATTCAGAGGTGACGCGCAGCGTCTTGTATACACCAGAGAGAGGTTACGGCTTAACGGACAGCACCGGGATGATCGACCGCGACCGCGGCTCAGCTACCGATGCTTTGCGTCGTGACTTTGTTGCTTACTTCGCGAATTCGTATGAGTTCAAAGTCGATCTTCCGAACGGCTATTATTCGGTGAAGACCTACACAGGCGACTGGATTGGTTCTATCAAAACGAATGTGGCTATTGAAGGCAAGGACTACGGCACGGTATCTTCCGGCAAGGAAAATATTGCCGAGAAAGTATACAACAACATCGCGGTGAAAGACGGCCAGATGAACCTCGTATTCAGCGGTCAAACGGCACATTTGAATGGCCTTGAGATTACGCCGATTTTACTTGCTCCAGCTGGACTAAAGCTTGATGAGCTCCAGCTTGCAACGGATCCGGTCGAAGTGCAGCTGTCGTGGACAGCGGCAGAAAGTGCAGCAACTTACCGTGTATACCGCAAATCTGCGGATGCAAGCAATGCTGAGCTTCTTGGAGAAGTAACGGGCACGACCTTCCGCGATACAACAGGAGATGTCGGGCAGCAATATGGTTACACCGTTACGGCTGTAGACAGCGCTGGCTTTGAATCGGTTGCTTCGAATGAACTTACGATCTCTACAATCGATCCAAGTGTACCGCTTGCTCCAGTTCCGCAGGATCTGAGTGTGGCTACGATCAGCAAGAATAGCGTAACGATTGTCTGGACCGGTTCGCCGGAGGCACGTGCTTATAATGTCTATCGTGCTTCGAAAGCAAACGGAGAGTTCAAGCTGATTGGCAAAACAAAAGAGCCCTCTTACACGGATTCTAACGTATTAACGACGGTTCCTTACTATTACAAAGCAGCGTCGGTTAACGCAGGCGGGATATCCGCTCAATCGGATGTACTGGTGACTGAAGCAGTAACAACGCTGTACCGCAGCATGGAGTATTTGGACCGCGCACCGGTTGCGGTTAAACAAACAGACGGTGTCTATATCGGCTGGCGTATGCTTGGCCTTGATCCGGATACGATCGCTTTTAACGTATACCGCGATGGAGTGAAGCTGAATGCGGCACCTATTACGGGCAGCACGAATTACCTTGATGCCGAGGGAACTAACCAGGCTCAATACCGCATTACGTTAATAATTAACGGCATTGAAAGACCAGCCACGAAAGCGTTTGGCGTATGGCAGCAGCAATATTTGTCTATTCCTTTGCAAAAGCCTGCCGATGCCTATACAAAAGACGGTCAGCCGTATACGTATAGCGCAGGTGATGGAAGTGTTGGTGATCTGGACGGCGATGGTCAATATGAGTATGTCATGCTGTGGTCGCCCTCGAACGCCAAGGACAATTCGCAGGCTGGATATACAGGTATCGTCTATATGGATGCTTACAAAATGGATGGCACACGTTTATGGCGTATTAACCTTGGTCCAAACATTCGTGCCGGGGCGCACTATTCGCCGTTTATGGTTTATGATCTGGACGGTGACGGCAAAGCAGAGGTTGTGCTGAAGACAGCGGATGGCACAATCGACGGACAGGGCAAAGTGATTGGCGATGCCTCCAAGGATAACCGCAACAGCTCGGGTTATGTGCTTCTAGGTGATGAATTCCTGACGGTGTTTAATGGCAAGACGGGCGGAGCAGTATCGACTGTCAGCTATGATCCTCCTCGCGGCGATGTTGGCGCATGGGGCGACACGTATGGCAACCGGGTCGACCGCTTCCTCGCTTCAGTCGCTTATCTGGACGGAGAGCATCCAAGTGTGATTTTCAGCCGTGGCTATTATACACGTACCGTGATCGTTGCTTACGATTTCAAAGACGGTAAGCTGACGAAGCGTTGGAAGTTTGATACGAACGATGAAGGCAATGGCAGCTATGTGGCGCAAGGTAACCATAATATGTCGGTCGGTGATGTTGACCAGGATGGCAAGGATGAAATTCTGTTTGGTGCACTTGCTATCGACGACAATGGCGAAGTTCTGTACAGTACGGGATTAGGACATGGCGATGCGATGCATTTTGGCGATCTTGATCCAACCCGCCCGGGTCTTGAGGTGTTTGGCGTACATGAGCATACGGATGCGGACTATGGCCTCGAAATGCATGATGCTGCTACCGGCGATATCGTCTGGGGCATTCACACTGGTATCGATACGGGACGGGGACTGTCCGCAGATCTGGACCCTAATCATCCAGGTGAAGAAATGTGGGCATCCACCATTACGAATGAACAGCAGATTCAGCTTACCGGTCTTTACAGTGCACAAGGCGAGATGATCAGCACGAATATTCCTGCTTCAACAAACAATGCGATTTGGTGGGATGCCGATCCGCTGAGAGAGCTGCTTGATCATCAGTGGGATCCGGTTGTGAAAGCAGGTACGGGTAAAATCGACAAATGGAATTACGAGACTCAAACAACTGAAAATCTGCTGACAGCAGAAGGTACGTTATCCAATAACTCGACTAAAGGTAATCCTTCTCTGCAAGCTGACTTGTTTGGTGATTGGCGTGAAGAGGTCGTATGGCGTTCGGCGGATAGCTCAGAGCTGCGCATCTATACGACAACGGACCTTACTGATTTGCGCATTCGGACACTGATGCAGGATCCCGTCTACCGCCTTGGTGTCGCTTGGCAGAACAGCGGCTACAACCAGCCTCCACATACAAGCTTCTTCCTTGGTGCTGGCATGGAAATGCCAGCTGCTCCACGAATTCAGTACACAGCACCGCAGCCCGAAGAGAATGCAATGGGTGTCCCAGGCAAGCCTGTGCTCTCGAGCGACAACGGCTACGATACGGGTTTGCTGGACGGCAGCTACAAGATTACGATGAACATGTGGTACGGCTACAACGGTACGACTTACAAGCTTTATGAGAACGGCGTTCTGATTGATACGAAAAAGCTGACTGACAACTCGCCTACTGCCCAAACGGCTGCTGCTGCTGTCAGTGGCAAGGCGAACGGTACGTACACGTATACTTGTGAGTTGATCAATTCGTTTGGTACAACGGCATGTTCGCCGCTTACCGTTACAGTGAAGGATGCTTCACCGGGTAAACCAGTTCTGTCGAATGACAATTGGGATAATAACGGCGACTATAAAGTAACGATGAACATGTGGTGGGGAACGAACGCCACGGCCTACAAGCTTTATGAGAATGGCATTCTGATCGATACCCAGTCGCTGACGGCGAAAACGCCAAACGCCCAATCTTCGGTTACGAACATCACGGGACGCGCGAAGGGGACATACGAATACCGTGTGGAGTTAATTAATGATGCAGGTGTAACCGAAAGTACAGTGATGAAAGTAACAGTGAAATAAATTTTAAATTGGCTGCCAGATTACGTCTGGCAGCTTTTTTTTCGTTATGACATACAGTATTGCTCTGAGTTCATAACACTTAGGCTTTTGGATAATTTTAATAACTTGGATTACAATAAGACAGTAACGAGTTGCACAAGAGCAGGGAGCAGTGGCATGAGAATTAAGAATGGGCAGAACCTTGTTTTATTTCGATCATTTATTTTTACTATCGTTGTTCTGATTTTCTTTTTTTGGATTGCGCAATTAATTAAGGCTCAACGAATAGTTGCTTTTGATAAGCATTTGTCAGATGCAATCCAAGGTCTGCGTTCCAGTGGGCTTACCTTCTGGATGAAGGGATTTACGAACTTTGGTTCAGGCTTGTATGTCAGCATTATTATTGTCATCTTTGCGGTGGGGCTTGCTGTTATAGGCTATCGAAGAGAACTAATATTTTACCTCGGTGTAATAGGCTGTTCCCTTCTGTTGAATCTTTCGCTCAAGGGGATTTTTCACCGGGCAAGACCAGATATTCATCGGATTATCGATGCTTCAGGCTTTAGCTTTCCAAGCGGGCACTCCATGTCGGCCTTTACGCTATACGGGATTACGATTTATTTCATATGGAAGCATTTGAAGTATGGCTGGCTGCGAATAGGTGTTATTCTGGCTGGAATTGCGATTGTACTGATGATTGGAATCAGCAGAATATATCTTGGGGTTCATTACCCAAGCGATGTGATCGGTGGTTATTTGGTAAGTGCGGCTTGGATGTCCATTAGTATCGCGTTATATGAACGATTTTTAGAAAAAAGATGGATGTCTAAAAAAATGCGGCAGCGAAGTGAGAATAAATCCTGAAAACGTTCTTAGCGTTATAAAAGGGTTCTCTAAAATCATGTTCTGAGCATCAGCTTAAACATGATTCCTAGAGGACTTTTTGTGCTGTGAAAAGGATAGGATATCCCATTGACACTCCATATCAATGTAACTATAATAAATACTTGGGTTGAGATTCATTATCATTATCAATTATTTTATTAAAGTGTGAGCAAAGGGGCTGTCATGATGACTAACGAGAAACGGTGGAAGGTAAACAGTTCACTCACTGTGATCCGTGTAGTCTTTATGATTGCCCTTCTTTTATGCAGCTGCAGCCCTGCTTTCGCGGCGGCTCAAGACGATGCCAATGGGGATGCTGTTGCAGCAGCTGTCTCGAATACGGAGCACATGGTTACCGAGCTTAACGTTGGAGATATGGAACTGGCTTCCAAAGATTTTGCGCTTGTGAAGAAATGGTGGAGTACGAACAAGAACGAGGTTAAGCAGGATTCTTTGGATATGTCCTTGGAAATCGATCGTCAGATCGCAAGCTTATCCCTGGCTTTCCTTAACAAAGATTTGAAGCAAGCATCCGAAGTTGCCGGAACGCTTCATTTCTCATTACGCAATTACTCGGACGGTGCTTACACGGACAATACGGGCAAGAGCGAAATGACGTTAAGTACATATATTATGAAGCTTAGACAAGCCGGCGATCTCATGAAAAAGCAAGCATGGCCTGAAGCCCGCAATGAAGTAAAGCTGCTGCAAAGTCAATGGCTGTCCATCGAAGGGGATGTCGTCAGTCAGTCACAGGCCAAATACAATAACGCCGAGCGTGACTTGGTTCTCATGGATGCTTATCTGTCCAGTCCGGAGAAGCAAGACCAGGCTTTTTCTATAGCAAACCGATTGATCGAATCCTTGACGCCTCTAGTTGATGCACAATATTCCTGGTGGGATGCGGCATTAATTCCGCTTCGTGAAGGTCTGGAAGGTTTATTAGTTGTAGGAACGCTGCTCATGTATGCCAAAAAGTCGGAGTCCGTTGCTGCCAAACGCTGGGT
Source organism: Paenibacillus sp. YAF4_2 (assembly GCF_052113225.1). Lineage (NCBI taxonomy): Bacteria > Bacillati > Bacillota > Bacilli > Caryophanales > Paenibacillaceae > Paenibacillus > Paenibacillus sp. YAF4_2. The sequence continues at coordinate 477,960 of NZ_JBFRCT010000004.1, read as the reverse complement.
TATTGGCGGATCGGCTGCAGCCCTTCTTGTATGTGTGGCTGTAGGCTTTATCGTCACTGTGTTGTTATCGTCCAGTGCGTTTGGCCATAACAATTCGCTTATCAACGGTTGGACCGGTGTCCTGGCGAGCGTTATGCTCCTGTATGTCAGCTACTGGCTGCACCGCAATTCCGATGTCAAACGTTGGAATAAGTTTTTACAGTCGAAGAGCACCGAAGCGCTCACGAGCGGCCGCATGATATCCATTGCACTGCTTGCCTTTTTCGCGATTGTGCGTGAAGGCTTGGAGACCGTTATTTTCCTTGTTGGAATGGTGGGCAAAATGCCTGGTACGGAGCTGGCAATCGGAATAGCGGCAGGCTTTGGTATTCTGGCCTTATGTGCAGTTGTTATGGTGAAGGCGGGAACGCGGCTGCCTGTTCGGCCAGTATTCCTGGTATCAAGCATTATCGTCTTTTATCTGTGCTTTAAGTTTATGGGTTCGGGAATTCACAGCTTGCAAATGGCGGGAATCATTCCTTCCACCGTACAAGATTACTTGCCTGAGCGTATGACGTTAAGTATATATCCTTCTTGGTACAGCACCTTGCCGCAATTATTGTTCCTGATCATTGCCGTTGCTGTTGTATTGCTTCAAAAGCTGTCCAGTCAACGCATAAGAAATAGTAAAGCTGTTTAAATCAAAGGCCATACAGATAAATGGTCCAAACAATGGGGGAAACCAGAAGTGAAAAAAACAGTTACAATCGCAGGGTTATTCGTAGCGTCCGCTTTAGCTCTTAGTGCATGTGGAAACAACAACAATGAAGCTTCGAACAATACTGCAGCAACTAACGCGGCGGCAACTAACGCGCAGCAAAGCGACGCTCCAGCTGGCGGCAATAGCGCCATTAAAGACGGAACCGTTAAGCTGCAAGAGCTTACAACACAACTGCAAGCTGCAATAGACAAGCAAGATACGGAGCAAGTGAAAACGCTGGGCAAATCGATCAACGATGCGTGGCTGTCCTATGAGAACGCCGTACGCCAAACATTCCCACTCGAATATACAGATGTTGAGAAATATGAAATGCCGATCTTCTCAGCTTCGGCTTATGATAAAATAGATTTTGTTGTGCTGAAAGACACTGCAGCTAAACTGCAAGAGGCATTAACGACGCTTCTTAACGCGAAAGAAACAACAGGCAGCACTTCAGAGCTGCTGACGAAAGCCGTGGCTAATTACAAAACTTATGTTGAAGAGCAAACAGCCCAATTGACAGATCAAACGAAAGCTTTCGTTGATGCTGTGAAAGCAGGCAATGCTGATCAAGCGAAGCTGGAATATGCGAAAGCACGTGTATTCTATGAAGCCATCGAGCCAATCGCGGAAAGCTTCGGCGAACTCGATCCGAAGATCGATGCTCGTATCGGTGACGTAGAAGATCCGGCAACTTGGACAGGTTTCCATAGAATCGAAAAAGCCCTGTGGGTTGATAATTCCCTCGCAGGCATGGATGTTATTGCTGACCAGTTGTTGAAAGATACGCAAGACTTACAGGCGCAAGCGAAATCGTATGAGCTTGATGCTAAAACGGTTGTTGCCGGAGCAATGGAACTGCTGAACGAAGCGGCTACTTCGAAGATTACAGGGGAAGAGGAAATTTACTCCCACCTAGATCTGGTCGATTTTGCTGCTAACGTTGATGGTTCGAAAACGGTGTACCTGGCTATTATTCCAGCACTTAACGAGAAAAATCCTGATCTGGGCAATCAGCTTGATCAAGCGTTCCAACAACTGGAGCAAACCTTGCTTACTCATCAATCGAATGGACAATACGTAACTTACGATAAATTGACAACAGACGAAATCCGTACGATCAGCGATCAATTAAGCCAACTTTCTAACTTGATGTCGCAAACAGCCAGCATTTTGTAAAAGGATAAGGAGGAAGACGGCATGAGTGGAAGTCCCAATCAACCGAAAAACGAAGGATTATCGAGACGTGATTTTCTGAAACTAACAACGTCCGTCGGACTCGGATTAGCGATCGGGGCTACGGGAATGGCCACTATCGAGAAAGCGATCGCTCCGGCATCAACGGCGGCAGCAGATAGCACTCCCGAAGATGACGCCATCTCCATGTACGGTGAACATCAAGCAGGTATATTAACGCCACAGCAGACGTACATGTACTTGGCCAGCTTCCGAATTACGACGACTAATAAAGCGGATGTCATTCGCTTGTTTAAAGACTGGACGAAATTCAGCGATTTAAGTACTTCCGGGGGAACGATGAAGACGGGTGATAACCCGCTGCTTCCTCCTTCGGATACGGGGGAGACGGTGGATCTGTCGGCCTCGAGACTGACGATTACGCACGGATTTGGTCCCACTTTCTTCAGCCAGGACGGGAAGGATCGTTTTGGTATAGCTAGTAAGAAGCCGTTATATTTGAAGGATATTCCCCGAATGCCTAGAGAAAATCTAGATCCTTCCATGTCAGGCGGGGATGTATGCATTCAAGTATGCGCGGAAGACCAACAGGTGGCCTTCCATGCCGTACGTAACTTTATTCGCCTGGCAACAGGCTACGCCACAGTGAATTGGCTGCAAGAGGGCTTCATCAGCGGGAAGGCTGGAACGACACCTCGCAATCTGTTTGGTTTCAAGGATGGTACCGCGAACAAACTGCATGACAATGCGGAAGGATACGATAAGGTTGTATGGGCCGATAGAGACGAACCGGCATGGATGAAGGGCGGCAGCTATATGGCATATCGTAAAGTACGTATGCTGCTGGAAGTATGGGATCGCTCCTCCTTATCTGACCAAGAGGCAACATTCGGCAGGTACAAGGAATCAGGTGCCGGGTTTGGTAAGAAAGGCGAATTCGATACGGTCGACCCGTCGCAGATGCCAGTAAGCTCTCATGTGGCGATTGCCAAACAATCGAAGCAGCTTATTCACCGCAGAGGGTACTCTTATACGGATGCGGTTGATCCGAGAACCGGCAACGTAAACGCTGGACTGCTGTTTATCGGTTTTACACGTAATCCTGACGAGCAGCTTATTCCGATGCTTAAGCTTATGCAAAGCCAAGATAAGCTTAATGAGTACACCTCTCATATCGCTAGCGGGATGTTCGCATGCCCGGGGGGACTTAAAGAAGGTCAATATATGGGACAAAGTATATTGGAATCATAATTTAAATGTTATCCAGGAGCTGGACGATCATCGTCCAGCTCCTTTTTATTTGCGAATATCCTTTTTATTCCACCTTTGAGGCCTCATGAGGTGGAGAAGTCGCAATAGGAATGACTCTCGGCGTGATTCTTGCATTTTATCATCATGTTTGACATAAAGTCCTGAACGGATCGCTTTATTCATTTCGGCTTGGCGCATTTTGTAGAGCAGCTCGGTGGTGTGGTAATTATGGTACGGCATATGAACATCCCCTTTTGATCGAGGTCCGTGTACCTCATATCGTGTTATTGATTTCATTATGCAGGTGAAAGAAAGAGGTAAAAAGTGTAGAATATGCTCAATAGATTTCCCCTTTTATGCGAGGTGAGGAATAACGATGTTAACGATCGAACGTTACTTGACGCTGTACGGGCGGTTTGCAAGTGAGCTTGGCGCGGGTGCAGCGGCGGAGGCGTCCCTTGTGCAAGTGGCTGAAGCGCTGTATTGTACGGAACGTAATGCCAAGCTTGTTCTCCGCAAACTGTCAGAGGAAGGCTTCATTGAGTGGAAGGCAGGACGAGGCAGGGGCAACCGCTCGCATATTACATTCCGGGAAGACCGGGAGAAGCTGCTTCTCGACCTGTCACGGCAATATGCAGAAGACGGCGAATATAACAAGGCTTTTCATCTTCTTCAAACCTTTGGGGAAGGGACTGCTGCGAATGAAAAATTTATGGATTGGATGAGCGATAGCTTTGGCTTCCACAAGCAGTTGGGGAAAGAGGCCGATGTGCTTCGGCTGCCGATTACGAGGGTTATTATGACGCTGGATCCGGCGGAATGTGTTTTCTCGTTTGATTCCCATGTGATTCAGCAGATCTTTGACAAGCTTGTTGTACTGGAGGAGAATACGGGACGGATCTTGCCGGGAATAGCCCATGATTGGGAGTGTAATGAAGACGCCACGACGTGGACCTTTCACTTAAGGAAAGGGGTATTATTCCATGATGGAACGGAGTTAACTGCTTCAGATGTTGTCTATACGATAGAACGCCTAAGAAACGGGAAGTTCAATAGCTGGATTATGCGATCGCTTGGTAAAGTCGAAGCGGTATCCGATCGGATTGTTCGTTTTAAGCTCGATAAACCGAACTGGTTATTTCTCAAATACGCCTGCTCGAACGTAATGGCGATCCTGCCCTCCGGGCTGCTGGGACAAGGTGAGGAAGTGTTCTGGAAGAAGCCTGTTGGAACAGGTCCTTTCCAGATTGAAGAGTGGACCGGCGGAAGATTGCTGCTTGGAGCGAACTTGCATTATTTTCAAGGACGTCCTCATCTTGATCAAGTCGAGATTGTACCTGTGCCGCAGCATGAGGCGCTTATGGAACGAATGGTTACCTGGCAGCAGCTGATCTGTGATCCAAAGCAGCAGGCGGTTACGGTGGAGAACGGCTGGATCAAGCTTGAATCCAAGAACGTCTGCACCAGTATGCTCAGCTGGAACATGCAAAGGCAAGGGCCTCAGCAGTCGGAGCTGTTCCGAAGCCTAGTAGATCAGCTGCTTGACCGGAAGCTTATGATTCAAGAGCTGGGAGGTTACCGGCATTTTCCAGCGAATGGATTTTTTCCGGTGTCAGCAGATCCATCGACCTCATTAACGCAGCATATTCCGTTTTCTCCGGAGGAGCTGCGGAAGCAGGTTATGGATAATGAATTTGATCAAGCACCGATTACGTTATGTGCGCATACGGCTCATTCGGCTGATGCCTATTGGATCCAGAAGCAGTGTATGGAGTATGGCATTGAGGTAAAGGTTCGTATTGAAGGGCCGGAGACGATTCATAGTGTTCTTGACGAAGTAGATCTCACGTTTCATTCGCTCGTATTTCCGGAGGATGAAGTCAGCTTAATCGAGAGCTGTGAACAGGATAATAGTTTCTTGAAAAGACTAATGACGCCAGAGCTGTCCGTCTGGACATTCGAGAGATTTGATGAGGCGCTCGCTTGTGAAAATTCGCTAGACCGAATGGCTATCTATGCCGATATTGAAAGTAGACTTCGCGGGGAGTACCAGGTCTTATTCCTTCTTCATAACCGATTTTATACCGACTATCACCAAACGCTAAAAGGCGTTCGGATCAATTCGCTCGGATGGATTGATTTCAAACACATTTGGCGTGCCTAACAATTAGCATGATTAACAGCCTGCATCCAACAGGCTTTTTTGTATGCAATCAGCAGCTATTCGGCTGAGGCAGGAGCAAGACCGACCGATAAGGCACGGCTTCCCCACATGACTTTTTGTACAGCATCAGCTTGAAAGTCCTGGCACTGCACAATGACGGTAACGTCTGACTTATGCTTGTCTGGCTGCCGTCTGTTTTTTTTCTTAGAGAGAATGGCATGTATTCCGAATCCCAGACTAAAGCCAATAAAGGCGGCGATAATTCCCCAGATGACCGGACCCCACGTCCATTTAAACCCCAGGCAGGTTCCAATGACAGACAGTGCTGTAGCGCATGCAATGCCAATCTCAATTCCCTTGGAATGAGAGCTCTCCAATATAGGCTGATTGGATTGAAAAGCTTGTGACTCCTTGTCCATGCATACGACTAGCAGCTGCTCTCTGGCGATTCCTATACTCTCTAACCGACACAGCGCATACTCAAGTTCAATGGAATAGTGGAAGCTGCCAATGATAATCATATTTTTTCACCTGAATGGCTAAAGATTTGTACAGCGGAGGAATGGTAACGATCACGCAAATACTGGCGTTGCTCCAGGTTGAAGAGCAAATTATGCTCTTTCGCTTTGATGTAGGCATGATAAATAGATCCTCCCATAACAGAAGGTATAAATAACAGCCAGTGCATTCGTAAAACAGCGATAGATTCGGTTAATCTGCCGGTAAGGAGATCGATTAGTGATACATGAACATGAGACAGCGAGAGATACATCCACCACCAGAACATCGCATAGAAGGCAAGTCCGATCCGATGGTTATACAGTTGACCCATACCGGGGAAAAACAAGGAGAACACGGCTGCAACGATAGGGCTCTTTGGCTGGATATACTGCACTTCTGATGCATAAATCTTCAGACTAGGCAGCGGTTCGTCCTCAAGCTTTGCGATTTGGTAAAGCTTATTCTGATATATCGCAGAACGGTAGCTATCCCACATAACGATGAAAAAAATAATGATATACCCAAGCACCCACTGGGGAGCCAAGATTGCTCTGGCCTGCTCGAACTTCCCGCAAAAACTGTAGATGATTGCCTCGTTGATATGGCCAAGCGTATTGAATATAACCTCTGATAAAGTCAATAAAGTTCCTCTCAAATACTGGTTCAGGAGAAAATGACCAAAGCCGGGGAAAGCAGCCGACCACCAAAGGACCATGTACGGACTACGTTTATACAGAGAAGTGATGCCAAATAGGCTTAACTTGGCCCTAGGCCGACGAGATGGGTTCATATAGTTCATTAGCATTCCTTTCCAGCAACAATGCGATAAATGCTGCCTAATAGTTGAATTATAATGATTTGCAGCAGAATCAACAGAATCACGGACCACATACTCGCAGCGTATAAAATGTCTTGTCGGATTAGCCACAGGTAACCACAGCCCAGTAAGCCAATTACTATTGTTTTCCACATCCAGTTGCCCCGCAAGGAAATTAACCATGCAAAGAAGACGGAGTCTATATGGACGATTAGCGTTGCGAATGCAAGGTTGTCTCTGGAAGGGTCCTCGAACCAGCCTGGTTGAAATACAATCTGATGAAAAAAGATCAAATAGATAGCTATGGCGGATCCCTGCAAGGAAACATTAATGATATACAGCAAGATCAACTGGAACAGGTAAGGGAGTTTTGAATGGCATAGTTTGTGCCAGAGCCACTTACCTATCGAGAGCAGCAGAATTATACCGATGCCTGTATAGATGACTTTCCACCAATGATGCTCGAAAATGCCTAAATGAATAAAGGTTAGTTCAATTCCCATAAAGCCCGCTGCAATGATCAGAATCCAGCCGAAGCTAATGCCGTAGACTGCTACCAAAGTGCACGTGGACGGAACAATAAAGCCATTAGATACGATAGCACCTAAGGCGCTGTCATAAAACGGATCCTTGAGCAGACCGGGGTGATAGGTATAGCTGTTGAAAATAATGAATATGATCAGCTCGAAAATATAAATAGTCCCGGCAACACAAATATAATAGGGGATGATCATGGAACTTCGAGCTTTAACCCAGGAAAAAATAAAGAATACAATACTGGCTATTGTAAGGAGCAGATAAGGGACATAAGAAGGGATAAGATCAACTCCTAAAGCAAGGTGTAGACTTATTTTTCCAATCGCATCCAAATTTATTCCATTGATATTCTCTTGAGGGCTGAAGATAGTATGATGACGATCACATCAAATTCTTTATCCGTCTATTGGAAGTGGGGAAAAGCAGAAATAGTGAAAGAATTGTGTTCATTCCTCCACTATCAACCTCCTTTGGGAGCTCTATAATAGGAGTTGCCTGAATAAATGAAAGCGCATTCTACCTGTGGAATGGCTTGAGGGAGGAATCTAATTGCGTGCATCTAAGTTAACTAGACAGAGCATCAAAGGTATTTCAATCACTATGGTGTTGATCATTCTGATCAGTATAATCAGTACAATCGTTCCCCAAACAACCTTTGCATCTACTGGTGCAGGGACAACGTATTATGTTGATTCAGTGGGAGGAGACGACACAAGCGATGGTCTAAGTGCGGATACAGCTTGGAGGTCGCTGACAAAAGTAAGTGCCACGACATTTCAGCCTGGTGACCGAATTTTGCTTAAAGCCGGAAGTGAGTGGACGGGAGAGCAGCTGCATCCGCTTGGCTCAGGTGCTGAAGGAAGCCCGATAACGATGGATATGTACGGCGGAGCGGCTCCACTGCCGAAGCTTAACGGCGCCGGAGTTATTGACTCTGTTGTCGAGTTCTATAACCAGCAGTATTGGGACATTAACAATCTCGAAATTACGAATACAGCAGCTGGAGCACCTAATGATCCTTCCAAATTAGCGGATCTTAGGGGCATGCATGTGACCGGTAGAGACGCCGGAGTGCTGAAGCATTTCTATATCCGTGGTGTGAATGTGCATGATGTGACCGGGTGGAATATGTGGATCAGCGGAAGCACGGCTGATGATGAGCCGGGAAGCGGGATTTACCACGGCTCAGGCTGGGACGGCTCCAAACGGACCGGCGGCATCCTGTTCGAAACGCTGAAGCCAGGTGAAACGCCTGTTCCAACGAAGTTTGATGATGTGGTGATCGAGGACAGCAAGTTCCAGAATAACTCGTTTGGCGGCGTTATTTTCAAGCAGTATGAAGGTGATGTGCACTGGGCGTCCCGGGATGACGGCAAGAATCATTCCTCGCCTACAGATCCGCTTGGCCAATGGTACGATCCGGAATGGTACCCGCATACGAACATTACGATCCGTGACAATTACTTCAGCCAATATGACTCGAATTTTGCCTGTGACACCATCTACCTAACAAGTGTGAAGGACGCATTGGTTGAACATAACGTTTCGGCCGGTGCCGGTACAAGCGCAATTGAGATGTACTACACCGACAATATTACGGTTCAGTACAACGAGGTATACGACACGCTAGCGAAAGCAGGCGGCGCCGATTCCAACGCGATCGATCCGGATAAGGAATCAACGAACATTCTTATTCAATACAACTATATTCACAATACAGGCGACGGCATTCTGCTGTGCGGCTTCGTCTTTGGTACAGCAACAGTCCGTTATAACATTATTCAAGACGCGGCTCCGGCCAAACGTTTCTTGAATCCGCATGGTGACAAAGGAACGCAGCTGGTCTATAGCAACATTTTCTACAACACACAAGCTGGATCAAATGTGACGTTCGTCAATTCCTCCGGTGGCAGCGCGTATTTGAATGACTCGGATTACGCCGTGAAGATGTTCAATAATATTTTCTATAACGCGGCAGGCGGTCCTGTTAAACCAGTAACAATCGCATCAGGTACCGGTGTGACTTACGATCACAACCTGTACTTTGGGCAAAATGTAATCCCTGCGGCAAACGAAGCGCATGCGATTGTTGGGGATCCGAAGTTTGTTGGCCCGATCCCAACGACACGAGGGGATGCTTCGACTGGTCCGATTCTTGATTTCACCGGCTTCAAGCTGCAGCCAGGCTCTTTGGCAATCGGCAACGCTCTGGATGAGATCGGCATGAACCTGAGTAATTCGACGATGCTCATTACAGATAACGGCGGCAAAGATTTTGCCGGTGCAGTTCTGTATAACGGCAAGCCTGATATTGGAGCTTTCGAATATTACGGTGATGTGAACAGCGGAACAGAATCTATCACTGGTCAAGTGAAGGATGCTGCAGGCACGATGATTGATGGAGCAGAAGTGAGTCTGACGGCAGGCGGTACGAAATATTCTGCACTAACGAACACAAGTGGATTCTACAGCATTCCGGATGTACCTGTTGGTACGGATTATACGGTTACAGGCAGTAAGGAGTTTTATACGACTGCCGCGGCCGAGCATGTTATCGTTGCTGCCGGGGACACCACGTCGGGTGTAGATTTGACCGTTGTTTCGACGAATCCGACCGGAACGATTGAAGGTACGGTTAAAGATACGTCAAATGTATCGAATCCCCCAGCCATAGCGGGAGCGGAAGTACGCATCAGCAATGGCGCTGCGGTGTATGAGACGGTAATAACAGATGCATCAGGCTATTTCTCGCTAGGCAATCTGCCTGTGAAATCAGGCTATACGGTGACGGTATCAAAGCCGGGCTATCAGTCATGGACGGTTACGGCGAAAGCCGGGTCTCCGCTGGAAGTGAAGCCGGGCATTACCTTAACACTCGCGGATGTCTATTTATCGCCGGGCAAACCGGCTGCGGTCATTGATGACAACTTTGATTCCAGCGCAACAGGGACAGCTCCAGCAGGCTGGACGGTTGCAGCAACGGTTGCCGGCGGCAGCGTGGCCGTGGCTGAAAGTCCAAGCGCGACGAACAAGAGCGTGCTGATTTCTCAGCCGACAGCCGGTAAGAACGGCAATAAAACATCGCTTTATAAAGCTTTGGACAATTTGAGCGGTATCGTTACCGTCGAGTATTCGCTCAGCAAGAGCAATACGAATCAATATTTCACCGTACCAATGATATATGGCGATAACTCTTCGCATATGGCGGCAGCTGTAGGGATGGACAGTACGGGCATTTTGTACAAGGATAACGGATCTTCCGGTACAGCCCATGTTGTACAGCCATATACGGCCAACACCTGGTATGATTTCAAGCTGGTACTGAATACAATCAGCAAGAAGTTTGATATGTACATTGATGGAGTTAAGAAGGTTGATCAAGGCAGCTTCCGATTTGCCGATTCCACCACGAATTATTTGACGGGCATCGATTTTAACTCCAATTATAATGTGACGGGTTCTGTGAATGTGGATAATGTGAGAATCAGTACGGGGATCGCTTATCCGAAGAATGATGCGGAGCTGGCCGATCTTCAAGTCAGTACAGGAACTTTGACGAAGGTCGATCCAACGAATTATGTCATGGATGTACCTAATAGTGTAAGTCAGATTACACTGACTCCGACGGCAGACAGTGAATTCGTTAAAGAGATTACCGTGAATGGCAATACGGTAGTGAGTGGCGAAGCATCGCCAAGCCTGTTTCTTGTAGACGGGGAAAATGTTATCCCTGTTGTGGTTACTGCGGAAGACGGTGTAACAACGGTTACCTACTATGTGACTATTAACCGCATTTCGGGTGATATTGACAGCACCTTGCAAAGTCTGACGGTAAGTAAAGGTACTCTTGCCCCGGCTTTCTCAGAGAATGTCACTGAGTATACGGTCAGCGTACCGTACAGTGTAAACCAAATTTCTCTTACACCTACAGCTAGTGCGTCAAAGGCTACTCTGAAGCTAAATGATGTCAGTACGCCAAATGGTGCGCCTTCAGCGAATGTACCGCTTCAAGTAGGTGCAAATACGATTACAATAAATGTTGCGTCTGCTGACGGAACAAACTACCAGGATTATACGGTAGTCGTGACCAGAGAAGCTGGGTCAGCACCAGAGCTGACGGCTGTCACGGTTACGGGGACAATCCCTTCGTTAACCGCTGGCGGTACCGGATATGATTTAAGCCAGTTAACCGTTAACGGGATGGACCAATACAATGATCCGTTTACCTTGAACGGCCAGTCTATCACTTGGGCGGTAGCTTCAGGAGACGCCTACGCGAGTGTATCCGGAAGCACGCTGACTCCGATCAGTGCGGGAGGCGGCACCATTACAGCAACTGTAAATGGCGTGACCAGCAGTCCGGTGTCATTCACCATCACGGCAGCCGATAACACCGGCGGCGGTGGTAATGGCGGCGGCAATACAGGCAGCAATAGCGGCAGTACTGGGGGTAGCAGTAATGTGAACCAGGGAACGGTTTCGCTAACGGCTAATGATCAGGGCACTGCAACACTATCGGATTCCGATTTCACAGCAGCCTTGCATTCCGCGACGACCGATCCTTCAGGCCATAAGGCGGTTACGATTAAGTTTGCGGGTGGAACGAATCAGAGTGCAGGTTTGACAATCCCGGTTTCCTTGCTGAAGACAGCTGACTACACGTATGATATCCTGCTTCAAACAAGCTCGGGAACAGTCCGCTTACAGTCAACGATGCTGAGCACAGCAGATCTTCAATCAGGTACAGTTGAGCTTCGTTTGACACAGGAAAATGACAAGAATGGTCATCCTGTTATTGACCTCTCGCTTGTGAGGGACGGCAGTGTTATTCCTTGGAGCAACCTAGATGCGCCTGTGACGGTTAGCATTCCGTACAAGCCAACAGCGGAGGAGCTTAAAGCACCGGATCACATCGCAGTCTTCTATATTGATCCGCAAGGCAACCGCATTCCGGTGCCAAACGGACATTATGATGACAAGGCCGGTCAAGTGATCTTTACGACCAAGCATTTCAGCCAATATGCGGTTCAGTTTAATGTAGTTAGCTTCGATGATTTGTCCAGTGCAGCTTGGGCTAGCGAGGCTATTGATATCCTTGCGGCCAAAGGCGTTATCCAAGGCAAATCGGAAGGGATCTTTGATCCGCAAAGCAGTATTACACGCGCGGAGTTTATTACGCTTTTGATGCGCACGTTGGAACTGCCACAAACCGCAGCCCCGGCAGGCTTCAGCGATGTAAGCGAGTCAGCTTACTATTACAATGCGCTGGCTAGCGCCAAGCTCTACGGAATTGTTACAGGTACAGGCGTTAACCGTTTCGAACCAAATAAGCAGATCACTAGAGAAGATACGTTTGTCATGACAGCACGAGCATTGCAAACCGTACAGCTGCTATCAACGTCCACCGACGGTGATGCATCCCAGTTCAAGGACACCGGCGATATCGCAGGCTACGCACAAGACAGTATCGCCAAGCTTGCAGCAGCGGGAATTGTTCAAAGAGATGCCTCAGGCATCCATCCTAAATCCAATCTGACTCGCGCAGAAGCAGCGGTCATGATCTACCGCATTCTTTCCAGGTAAGTAACTTTAAATACAGTTGTCGGCAAATAAGACCCTCGGAGGGTCTTATTTGCTTTAATTGCTCTACTACTGCTATCAATAAAACCCCCTCAGGGTCTTATTATTCTTAAGAATAGGGATTTCCATGGCCATATCACCTGTTCATTGGAAAATAAGATCCTGAGAGGGACTTATCCACGATGGGTCGTCTAATTCTTGAGCAATAAGATCCTGACAGGGTCTTATTGCTTTTAAGAAAGGCACAAAGAACAATCCTCATTCTGCAAGCCTTTAGACCGGTCAAGATCGGTAACTTGGGTAACTAACCCAAAGCGATTTTCCTGAAATCGGAAACGTCAGCTGCATCACACGCGTATATGCCCAATAATGGCTATTGATGCAAGTTTTTAAAACGCTAGACGAGTTTACTAGGATTTCAACTTATATCCATAAATTACTCGCCCCAGGATTTAACATTATTGTACAATGATAATGAGATATGAGTATTCTTTTGGCAGAGGGGGTTCAATGCGTGACAAGATACATAAAGCTGCTTGGTTTGACACTTGGTGTCGTAGCGTTAAATACTGTCGTTTTCTCCCGCGGTTTTATCGGGATCGAGATTGGCGACAATGCGCTTTCTTCGGCAATCGGCGTAACATTTCTCGTCGCCAGCGCCATCACGCTGACCTATGGGTGTTACTTTCTCCTATTTAAAGCCCCGGTATCTCTGCCGGTGAAGGAGATTAAGACGCATGACGATTATATTGAGGCATTATCTCGCTTCAGGCGTACTAAGGTTTTAGAAGAAGATATCGGTTTGGCTTTGCGTCAACTGGAACGAATGCAGAAGAAAAAAAACATGCTGCTCGAGGTCTTGAAACAGCGATTCGATCCCGCGGAATTGAGCTATAAGAAGTTTTCTTCCGTCATTTACGAAGTGGAGAAGCTCTTCTACCTGAACGTCAGAAGCATCCTCAATCGGCTGCATACGTTCGACGCGTCGGAGTTCGAAAGCATCTCGGGCCAGAAGCCGTCGTCATTATCGCAGGAGCTGCTGCAAGCCAGAAAGAACGTGTACAGCGAATACCTTTCCTTCACCAAGCAATCGCTGGGCACGAACGAGGAAATCTTGTTAAAGCTGGATCAGCTCATGCTGGAGATCTCCCGCTTGGATAGTTTGGAGCCAGGCGACATCGATAGCATGCCTTGCATGCTGGAAATCGACACGTTGATCAAACAAACCCAATACTACAAGAATTAAGAGGTGGCCTGGATGCAAAGAAAGAGTAAGTTTTTGTTGATCTCTATTGTTCTTCTAGCGGTCGTCTTCGGGCTTGTTTATGCCGGGGTAACCTTGACCTCCAATCTGGGCAAATCGAAAGCGGAGGTGACGGTAGAGAATGCTGGGGATCGTTTGAGCAAGCTGTTCAAAAAAATTTCCCCGACTACCGAAACACCCGTTAAAGGCCAGATCGACCTGGACCCCGTCGATGTCGCTGCGTCCTTGCCCGACATCAGCAAGTTTCCCGTCACGGTCAACAATACGAACGACAATTTCGTCGAGATTTTCTCGTCAACGGAAAAGTCGGGAACGGGCGTCGACGGATGGCTGACGGACGTGGCAACCGAGTTTAACAAAGCGAATATAACCGTGAACGGAAAACCCGCGTCGGTCAAGATTCGCAATATCGCCTCGGGCACGGCCGCGGACTATATCAAATCCGGCAAGTACGTCCCCGATGCGTTCACCCCTTCAAATGAACTATGGGGCGAAATGGTTCAGGCAAGCGGGGTTAAAGCGCAGCTCGTGACCAAACGTTTAGTTGGCAATGTTCCCGGAATCGTCATCGCCAAAGCGAAGTACGACGCCATGATCGACAAGTACGGCTCCGTTAATATCCAATCCGTCACGGAAGCCATTGCAAATAACGAGCTTTCCATGGGGTATACCGACCCCTTCGCAAGCTCTACGGGCTTAAATTTCCTAGTAACTGCACTTCATACCTTCGATAATACGAATATATTGAGCGATAAGGCGGTACAAGAGTTCGAAAATTTCCAGTCCAATGTGCCGTTTATCGCCTCCACGACCATTCAGATGCGTGATGCAGCCAAGTCAGGCGCCCTGGACGGATTCGTCCTTGAATACCAGACGTACGTCAACGCCGCGGATTTGAAGAGCGGGTACGTATTTACGCCGTTTGGGTTCAGACACGATAGTCCGCTCTACGCATTAGGTGATCTGCCGCAGGAGAAGCTGGATATTCTCAAGAAATTTGCGGAGTTCGTGACGCAAGATAAGTATATGAAAACCGCGGAGGAAAAAGGATTTAACGGCCTTGATACCTACAATTCGGAACTTGCTCCCGTGGATGGCGACCTGCTTATATCCGCTCAGAAGGTATGGAAAGAGAAGAAGAATGGCAGTAAGCCGATCACGGCAGTTTTCGTCACCGACGTTTCCGGCAGCATGGATGGCGAGCCAATTAATCGTTTGAAAGAGTCACTCTTGAAAGGGCAGAAATACTTAGGCAGAGATAACAGCATCGGTCTCGTCTCGTATTCGGACGGTGTCACCATTAAGCTGCCGATCGCCAAATACGACACGAATCAGCAGTCCTTGTTCGTTGGAGCTGTGAATAGTCTGCAGTCCGGTGGTGGGACGGCCACCTTCGATGGGATTGTCGTAGCGCTGAAGCTCCTCGAAGATCAATTGGCCATCGACCCGAACACCAAGCCGATCATCTTCGTCCTAAGCGACGGCGAGACGAACCAAGGCTATACGCTGCAGGACATCAAGGGATTAATCGAGACGTATAAGATTCCGATCTACACGATCGGCTACAACGCTAATATTCAAGCGCTGCAGAATATCTCCAGCATCAACGAAGCGGCCAGCATTAACGCAGATACGGACGATGTCGTGTACAAGATCGGCAATCTATTCAATGTGCAAATGTAAACAATCCGAGGGGGAATTTCAATGGCATTTTCGATGAATGTATCTAATCCAGAGGAGCTGACGGCCGAGATCGAGCCTACTATACGGCCATTACCGGAGGAAGTGGCTAAGCTGAAAGAAGAAGCAGATTCGAACGTCGAGATGATTATGGCGATGGATGTCGAGTCCCTGGACCAGCGCAAAGAGATTCTTCAATCGATCGATGCCTACGGTCTGAACACCATGAAACGATCTTCCGACAAAAACACGCTGCTGCAGGTATCGGTCGGCAATCTTGCGAAATCGGGTGATGAGGGAGGACCGGTTGCGAAGGGACTGGCCGAATTGCACACGCAGCTGAAAGATCTGGATCCGAGCATGATCGACTTTGCCAAGAAGGGATTTCTCGGCAAATTATTCAATCCGCTGCGGTCGTACTTCCTTAAGTTCGAGAAGGCCGATGATGTGATTGCCGATATTGTGGTGTCGCTGGATAAAGGCGGTGCCGTGCTCAGAAACGACAATACGACGCTGGAGCTCGAACAGCATGATATCCGAAAGCTAACCAAAACGCTCAAGAAGGAAATTCAGCTCGGGATGCTCATGGACGAATCCATCGAAGCCCAGATCGAAGCGGCTAAAAGGAACGGTGAGGACCCCGAGAAGATTAAGTTCATAACCGAGGAAATCCTGTTCCCGATGCGCCAGCGCGTCATGGATTTACAGCAAATGCTGGTCGTCAATCAGCAGGGGATCTTGGCATACGAGGTCGTCATCCGCAATAATAAGGAGCTCATTCGCGGCGTGGACCGAGCGAAGACGGTCACGATCTCTGCCTTGAAAATCGCCGTTACGGTGGCGAGTGCCTTGTATAATCAAGGCATCGTTCTCAAGAAAATCGAACTTTTGAATCAGACCACTACGAACCTAATCGCCGGTACATCCCGAATGCTCAAGGACCAGGGAGTCGCCATTCAACAGCAAGCTATAGAAGCCACGGTCTCGGTCGATACCTTGAAACAAGCTTTTGCAGACGTGCTGTCCGCGTTCGATTCGATCAGCTCGTACAAACAGCAAGCTCTTCCGAAAATGAGGGAAACCATCAACCAGTTCAGGACATTGGCCGACGATGGCGAGAAGCATATTTTGCGGCTTGAGAAAGGCAATGCTTTGGGGCTATAAGATGCGTTGGATTCCGTAGTCATGTCCATAGAGTACCTGAATAGAGAACAGTTCCAACAGATAAGCGACCGTATCGGTCGCTTTTGTTTTCTGTCGTTTAAGAAGGCATTGGATTCGTTCCTTATCGTATCGTCTATACTCGAAGGGACATGGCGGATCTTCTGCAACTGGCCTGAGGTAGCTTTAAGCTCTAACTGAAACTTTATTTCAAAAAACACGACAGCAGCCGATAGGTAATCGGCTGCTGTTTGTGTTGAAGTAACGGGCAGGATCGTTGAAACATAGTATTCTTTATAAGACTAAACAACTCATCTTAAAAATACGAATATGATGGGGAATTACGAGTAAGAAGGGGATAAAAGCGAGTGAAACGACATTCGTCGAGATGGGGATATTTTACTATTATTATTGTGATATGTATCTTACTAAGTTATCTACCAGAAAAACTGACTGTTTTGCAGAGTTGGACATTGCCGGTCCTTGCTGTTTCCATGCTTGTAACCCTCATCATTCCCATTTTAAGGCGACACCACGAGTGGATAAGAACATTCGCGATCATTACAAACAGCATGGTGATGCTAGGGCTTATCAGTAGTGTCGTTATCCTCTTGCACCAACTTTTTACACATGTTGCAAGTGCAAGTGAGTTATTCGGAAGTGCATTGGTACTTTGGGTGACCAATATATTCGTGTTTTCTGTCTGGTACTGGGAAATCGATCGTGGCGGACCAAATGCGAGAAATGAACAAGAAGAACGGGTTCCAGATTTTCTTTTCCCGCAAATGACTCGTGAGGATTTGAAAACCTGGAGACCAGCTTTTTTTGATTATTTGTTTCTGGCCTTTAACACAAACACCGCGTTTAGCCCAACAGATACACTTGTGTTGTCGAAAAAGGCCAAAGTTCTAATGATGATGCAGGCATCCATCTCATTCGTAATTGTAGCGGTACTGGCGGCGCGGGCGATTAACATCGCATAATCATTCAAATAACTCGACAGCAGCCGGAATAATCGGCTGCTGTTTTTGCTGAAGGGCAGGTTAGTTTAATAAATGATATCGAAAATATCACCAAAGAACCGTTTTATCCTCGGGGAACAAGAAATGCATGGTGAATAATAGGTTCCCAATCGGCAAAGTCGATTGGGAACCTATTATTTCTTTACTATTCTACGGATTCACGATCATCAAGCCGCACCTCCTAATGTATTACCACGGTATCACTCCGGTTTCATCAAAGAAACTGCCGGTGGAACCATCGTTGGGAAGGGTGGCGAGTTTCACGACAATAGAAGCGCCCTGTTCAACGGTACGATACCCTGTATGTCCATTCAAATCCGTAGCTGTGTACCCTGGATCTGCTGAATTTATCTTAATCGCCGTATCTTTTAATTCTCTGGCAAACAAAACAGTCAGAGCATTGACAGCCGTTTTAGAACTCATGTAGGCGAGTACATTTACTCCGTATTTTTCAGCATCGGATTTCGGGTCATTATTCAAGGTCAAGGAAGCCAAGCCACTTGAAAGATTAACAATTCTGCCAATAGGCGATTTTTTAATCAAGGGAAGCATTACCTTAGTCACAGAGAACATCCCGAAAACATTGGTCTCATAAGTATCCCTTAAAACGGTCAATTCCAGTTGACTCGGAGGCAGACCTCTATCCAAGTTCACACCGGCATTATTGATTAGAACATCAAGCGAACCATACTGATCTTCAATTCGTTTAGCGGCAGATTGAATTGTGTCTAGGTTTGTAACGTCAAGCGTAATTGCCTCGGCATCTATATTCTCGTTCTTCAGTGAAGCTGCTGCTTCTTGCCCTTTAAATTGATCTCTTGAACCGATCAAAATAGTGAATCCTAGCTTGCCCAATTGTCTAGCACTCTCGAAACCGATACCTTTATTTCCTCCTGTTATTAGAACAGTCTTCGAAGTATTCATGATGATTACGCCTCCTGTATGAATGAAATTTGATTCTTTTAAAGCTTAAATGTTAAAGTGTACTTGAAGTCAATTTTTTTTATAAAATGTATACAATCTAAGTAAACACTGAACCAACCAAGGTGTCTTCTCTCCTTGTACATTAGAGTTTAATTCTACTTTCAAGTACTTTGAGAAGTACTTAGACATTGTCAAATGCATGCCACGGTTCAATTGACTGTCGTTGCTAACTCTGTGTGTTATTGAAGTGTACTTTAACTCTGGAATGGAGGAGTTACTAAACTATGATAAGTATAAGAGAAGTCACCGAATTGACCGGTCTGTCAGCTCCCACACTTCGATACTATGAAAGCGAGGGGTTGATTCCTTATGTTAAGCGCGATGAAAGTGGAAGACGCTTATATGATCACGAAGCTCTAGAGTGCATCCGGTATGTCACTCTACTTAAAACAACAGGTATGCCAATTTCACAAATTCGGAAGTATGTATGTTTGTATAAGGAAGGAAACTCCACAATTTCTGTGCGTAAGTCGATGTTGACTAATCACAAAGAAGAGATTGAGAATAAAATGAAAGAACTTTACTCTAATTTAGACAAAATAAACTATAAACTGGCATTATACGATATTCTTGAAAGTCAAATGAACAATACAACAATAAAAATTTGAAAATGAGGGACTAGTAAAGAAGTCATTGTAGTGAGCTTGAACAAACTAGGACGATAGCTCAATATACAAAGAAAACAGCGTTTAGTGATGGTGAAATGTATGACGCGGCAGAATTAGAAGTGCTATTTAAAGGCTTCTCTGATTAGCTGGGTTATGTAGTATGTTACGCTAAACGAGGGACGGGAGACATTAGCTCAACAAAGACAGTACGGCAGCTCACATATGATGAGCTGCCGTTTTCTCAACTAATGGGCAGTTTACTGCAACTAATGGTGCTGCTTCAGATTCATGCGGACGAGCTTCATCTGCTCCCGGCACTTCCGGCAGCTTGGTCAACGGGCTACGTTCAAGGGCTGCGCGCTAGAGGCGGCTATACGGTCGACTTGGAATGGAAGGACGGCAGTCTGACGAAGGCCGTAATTGCCTCTACTGCCAGTGGACCATACTGTATCCGAAGCTCGATCAGTTGTTCGATTACAGTGGAAGGGAAACCGGTCGAATCCGAGAGGCCGGCCGGCCTTCTCCGCTTTCATGCGGATGCCGGCGTCGTCTACACCGTGCTTCCGGATTGAAACGATTGCTTGCGTCAACGCCAATGCCCAAGCAGGGAAAAGTGAAATAAAACCGCTTGTCGCTGCAGTTTAATCCGTGATCAAAGCAGAACTAGGCCGTACTAGCAATGGCCGGTAGATGACCCTCGGAATTCGTCAATTCGTCGGGGGTCATCTATTTTTTGTCCAGAAACGGAAGCGTACGAGGGACGATATCGCCGCGTTCTATGCGGATAGCAAACCGATTTGAACGGCGGCAACGGGATGCTATTGTCCGGGCACCTTGCCATCCGATCTTCAAAAATGACAACGCTTTCTTAAGAATGTTGGCTTTCGACGCTCTGATTCGAAGAGTACACTGAAAACAAAGGAGGAGCAGATATGGAGTTGGATACACGCGTAACCGGAATTAAGGGAAAAACAGAACAGCGAACGCAGTTTTGGAAGCGGTTTAAAAAACAAAAAACGCTGCACCTGTTCGTTGGGCTCGGCATGATATTTTTGCTTGTCTTCGCCTATACGCCGATGTTCGGCATTCTAATGGCATTTAAGCAGTATTCCATCTCTACCGGAATTAAGGGTATTTTTACAAGCGAATGGGTGGGATTAAAGCATTTCAAGGAGTTCTTTAATGACTATCAGTTTGGAACAATCGTTCGAAATACGCTGGCATTGAGTCTGCTAAAAATCCTTTTTGCTTTTCCGGCTCCCATATTGCTGGCCATTCTATTAAGCGAAGTAAAAAATTTGAAGTTTAAGCGTTTTGTCCAAACGATCAGCTATTTGCCCCATTTCATCTCGTGGGTTGTCGTCGCAGGCATCGCTTTCGCCTTCCTGTCGACGGATATCGGGATGGTCAATAAAGCGCTTCTAGGGCTAGGTATAATCGACAAGCCGCTTGACATATTGACGAACCCCAACTATTTCTGGGGACTGGCGACTGGAAGTGCCGTCTGGAAGGAGATGGGCTGGTGGACGATTATCTTCCTGGCCGCCATAGCGGGCATTAACCCGTCATTATACGAAGCCGCGCAGATCGACGGAGCGGGCCGCTTGGCTCGAATTCGCCATATTACGTTCCCTGGAATGAAAGGAACGATCGTCGTTGTACTTATTCTGACGATTGGAAGCATTCTGGGCGGAGGACTGGTGGGCTCCAACTTCGAGCAGGCGTTTCTGTTCGGCAACAGCATCAACAATCCGACCTCGGAGATCGTGCAAACTTATGCGTTTAAGGTCGGATTAAGAGACGGGAGATTTTCCTATGCGGCAGCGATTGATTTGATCCAGTCCGTCATTTCCGTCATCCTGATTTTCTCCAGCAACTACATTGCCAAACGCACTTCGGGATCAAGTCTATTCTAGGAAAGGGGAGCGTGCATGCAGCTCAGCCAAAAACAAAAAGATCGTATCATGGACGCTATGATTTATGCATTACTAGCCATTCTGACGTTATCGATGCTTTATCCGTTCTATTACGTCCTGATTCTTTCCTTCAATAAAGGAACCGATTCGCTTCTTGGGGGCGTCTATCTATGGCCAAGGACCTTTTCCTTTGAAAATTACGCGCGATTTTTGGATGACCCCCACTGGTACCGTGCTTTTTTGGTCACGATTATGAGAACGCTTGCTGGAACCGTCCTAGGCGTCCTTTTTACCTGTTTGGTTGCTTATGGACTGTCTCACCGCGATCTTCTGTTTCGCAAAGGTTATTTCACGGTCATTATATTCGCGATGTACTTTTCCGGCGGTTTGATACCGTATTACGTCGTTCTGCGCTCACTGGGGCTGCTGAACACGTTTGGTGTCTATGTCATTCCTTCCATGTTAAGTACGTTTTTTCTGCTGATAGCCATTTCGTTCTTTCAGGAAATTCCGAGTGAACTCAAGGAGTCGGCTTACATGGACGGGGCTACCGAGCTCGTTATTTTCTACCGGATCATCCTTCCCGTCTCTATGCCGCTGATCGCAACCATGTCGCTTTTCTTGGGGGTTGGTCAATGGAACTCTTGGCTGGATTCCGCTTACTTCGTGCAGTCGGAAGGTCTGAGGACGCTCGCTTTCCGGATGATGGAGGTTATCAACAAGAGCAATGCGCCGATGGACGCTATAGCCGTTGCGAACAGCGCTTCAGCGGGCGTCACCAGCTATTCGCTTCAGGTAGCGGCTATGGTTATATCTATCGCGCCTATCGTGTGCGTCTATCCGTTCCTCCAGAGGTTTTTCATTCAAGGCATTATGCTGGGTTCCGTGAAGGGTTGATTTTGTTGGCAGATATTAAAGCGTTTGCTTTAATATAAACATCACTTGTTGGAGGGGTTATTTTGAAAAGAAACAAAGGGAAGAAGGCACTGCTCTTATCGCTCATCCTAATGATGACGATAGCGCTGATGTCCGCATGCGGAAATAGCAACGATGGTCAAGTCAATAACTCGGTGGGGAGCGAACCGCCCGCCAAAAGCAACGAGGTGAAGGAGCTATCCCTGTTTATCGATGCCTCCTGGTATCCGGTGAAGGAGTGGAAGGGGTCGGTTGCCGAGAAAATTACCGAAAAGACGGGAATCAAGCTGAAAGTGACAGTAGCCACGGACGACAAGCAGCTTCCGCTCATGATCGCGTCCGGCGATCTCCCGGATCTGGTTTTTACTAACGCGAACATCGAACGGATGTCCGATTCGAAGCTTTCTTATCCTTGGAACGAGCTGATCGAGAAATACGCGCCTGACTTTAAGATCGATCCGATACGAATTGCGATCCACACGATGGATGACGGCAATTTCTATACGGTGCGCAACTCCTTCGCGACGCAGGAGGAAATGGCGCAGAACAAATACTCGGTCGGCAGCGACGGCAACCCGGGTATCGCGGTGCGCGAGGATATTCTGCAAGAGCTCGGCAATCCGCCAATAGACACCATTGACGACTTTATGAAGGTTTTGGGCATGGTCAAAGAAAAATATCCGGACATGATCCCTCTGATCATGGACAAAGATTGGATCGAGCAATACTTCCTGACGCAGTTCGGCGTCGAGGGCCTTCTGGACGGCTGGTATGAGCGGGACGGAAAAGTGGACTATGCGATCAGACAGCCGGAAATGCTGGATTTCTTCAAGTTTATGAACCGTCTGTACCGCGAAGGGGACATTCTGGCGGAGAACTTCGCCTATACGAACGATCAGATCGACGATCAGTATGCGACCAGCGGGAAGGCATTCGCGCATATGCATACGGTCAGCATAGCAGACTCGGACAATATCAAGGTCAAAAACGCCGGCGGTTCGTATACGTTCCAAATGCTGCCTAGCTCCATTTCGAAAGATGCGAAAGCGGTCAGCTCCGGACTGGGCTTTGCAGGTACGTTTATCACGAAGAAAAACAAGGATCCGGAGGCGTCGATCAAGTTCCTTCAATATCTGGCGAGCGACGAAGGCAAAAAGTTAACGATGTTCGGCGTCGAGGGCGAGCATTGGACCTGGAACGACGAAGGGTATCCGAATTTGAAATACGATCCGTCCGACGCCGATTTCGTCAACAGCAACGGAATCAAATGGTGGTACCTGTACAACGACGGCGTTACGGAAGGCATGTTGAGCTACGTACCGGGAGCGCAGAAGACGAAAGCGTTGATGGAAAGAAAGGCGTTCACGGTTTACAAGCCGGAGCTCGGCTTGATTCAGCTGCAGCCGGATTCGGACGAGAAGACGATCAAAACGAAGATCGACGAGATGATCAAAAACGAGAAGGTTAAAATCTACTTGGCGAAGTCGGAGGAAGAAGCCGTGGCAAACTACGAGAGCATGGTGAAGAACGCCGAGAAGATCGGTCTGGATCGCTTGGTGGATTGGGCTAACCAAACCTATCAGAAGAAGAAGGATTTGTTTAAAAAATAAGACTGGGTCCGTCAGGAGCGCTGCGCGTTCCTGACGGACTTTGCACGCTATATTGCAGGTGAAGGCAAATGGGAGAACGGAATGGCGGGAAAATGATGAAGCTGGAGTACGATTCGCCCGGTACGGCATGGAAAGAGGCTCTTCCGATTGGCAACGGACGGCTGGGAGCAATGGTGTTCGGAGCAGCGGAAACGGAAAGAATCTAGATCAACGAGGAGACGTTGTGGTCGGGGGCGCCGCAAGATTATAACCGGCCGGACGCGGGGCAATAACCGGGGTTTGCGGAATTGCAAATCTGGAAGGGATGCGCCTCTATCGGAATTCTTTAGTGCATGATATGTTAACGATATATGGATTCCGCATCGGAGGGAAACGCCGCCTTGAGCATCATGCGCAAAATCGTGCTTGGTTACGTGATTATGATCTTTATCCCTGTTCTGGCATTCGGTTATCACTATTACACGCAAATCTACGGCAACCTGACGCAACAATTCGTGGAGAGCAGGCAGAAAATCCTGGAGCAGGCTTACGCCAATCTGAAAACGGATTTCGCCCGAATTCAGTCGGTCCACCGGGTGCTGCAATACAATCCATACTTGACCGATTATCTGGACGGCGTATACGAATCCGACGCGGACAGCATCTACGCACTGACCCGCTATATTCTCCCGCTGAACACGCAATCGATGTTCGCTAATCCGGAGATCGAATCCATCGTCATTTATAAGATGAAGGATCGGGTATTGCCCATCACCAATCTGTTTCGCGATCGGTCTATGCTGGATCCGCAAACGGAACAAACCGTCTCGTCTCTGAAAGCCGGACAGGGAAAATGGCTGCGCGCCGATCCCGCGGCGTCGGATCCGGACTTGATCTATTACCAGTACATTTACAATACGCAAATTACGGAGCGAATCGGCCTTCTTGAAATTCGGGTACGCAATAGTTTAATCCATAACTTCTATGCGGCCGCGGGTGTGGAAGGAAGTTGGAGGGCATTGCTGTTGTCCGGACAGGGCGATCCGTTGACGAACGAAGCGCCGGCGTTGGACAAGAAGACATTGCGTCTTCTGCGAGCGGATGACAGGAAATTTTTTATCAACCGGCAAACGATCGTCAATCAGCTGAAGCTCGAGCCGCTGGACGTTCGTGTCATCGTCACCGGTCAGGTGGGAGACGTATTCCGTTCCGTGAAGAAGAAGGAAATCATCTTGGTGACGATGATCGTGCTGCTGTTGATCGCTTTATCCATCGCCTATTACCTGCTGGCTTCGACAATTACCAAACGGATTCTTCGGTTGGCCCGGCATATGCGTACGCTGAACGACAATAACCTCAGGCAGCTGACGATCAAAAACGGCAAGTTCGAAAAGGATGAAATCGGCTTCCTGATCGTCACCTATAACGCGATGGTCCGGCGAATGGACGAGCTCATCAACAACGTCCACCGAGCTGAAATGCGCAACAAAGAAGCGGCATACCAGGTGCTGCAAGCGCAGATCAAGCCTCATTTCCTCTATAACACGCTCGAGACGATCCGCATGGTCGCCGAGGCTAACGACGACAAGGAAGTCGCCGATATTTCCTTCTGGTTCGGGAAACTGATGCGGTACAGCTTGTCGTCCGCGCGGGAAGAAACGGTTCTTGCGAAGGAAATCGAGATGGTTTCCTTTTATATGAACATCCACAAAATGAGGCTCCAAAGCAGGCTGACTTTTGAAATTCAAGTTGCGCTGGATGCCGAACGGCTGGCTTGTCCACGATTCCTTTTGCAGCCGCTTATCGAAAATGCGATCGTGCATGGAGCTTCCGCCGTCCTTCGACCCGTCCATATCTCGCTGCAGGCGACGGAAACGGAAAGCGAGATTACGATCGACGTTACCGACAGCGGCAACGGGATTACGCCGGAGAAGCTTCTCGCGCTTCGCGAACGGCTGTCCAGGCACGACGAGCCTAGAAAGGCAGAGGAGCGGGTCGGCGTAGGTTTGAAAAACGTCAACGAACGAGTCAAAAGCTTCTTCGGAGGAGAATCCCGACTGGAAATCCTCAGCGAGTCGGGCAAAGGAGCCTGCTTGCGCATTATCATCGTGAAAAGGAAGGTGGCGGACGTTGAAGATCTTGATCGTAGACGACGAACCTTTGATTCTGAAAGGGTTAGTTAAAATCGTCGAGGAAGTCGCGCCTGTCGGTTCCGACATTTGCTCGGCTCTCAATGCCCCGGAGGCATTAGAGACAATGAAGCGCTTTATGCCCGATGTGACGATAACGGATATCCATATGCCGGAGAAGAACGGATTCGAATTAATTCAGGAGGCCAGGCTTGAGGGGTTATGCGATCGATTTATTATCCTGACCGGCTATGACGAGTTCGACTATGTCCGTCAGGCCCTTCGCTCGGGCGTCGTAGATTACTTGCTGAAGCCTTTGGACAAAAAGGAAATCGCGTCCCTGCTGAGCCGCGTGAAGGAGGAGCTCCCCGCCGCATCGGATTCGGATTACAGTCGGCACGCCGAACGGATATTGGCCTATTTGCAAATGAACTATATGAACGATCTGTCCCTCGACCATCTTGCGGATCGCATGAGTCTGCATCCGAATTATATTAGCAGCTTGTTCAAGAAGGAGACGGGAGACACCCTCGTCAATTACTTGAATGCGTTACGAATCCGGGAAGCGCAAAAGCTGCTGAAAACGCAGCCTCATTCGACCGTTTGCGCGATCAGCCGGCAGGTCGGCTTCGATACCAAGCACTACTTCGCGAAGGTGTTCAAAAAATACACGGGAACGACTCCCGGCACCTACCGCGAAAATCAAGAAGAAATCGAACGTCATGAATCGCCTAATACCTGAAGGTTTTTTTCATTCGCGCTTCACAGGCGAACAACTTAACAATTCCTTGCTTCCTTTTCTGATTTTTTATTAAGCAAGATCCTCCTGCCCTTTGCTTAGTTTCTTGCTTATCTGTGGCGGTTACGGATATAACGTCCTGGAGGCATTCCTTCTGATTTCGTAAATTGCTTGGTAAAGGAATAAATATCCCCATAACCAAGACTAACGGCTACGTGTTTAATGGGGAGTCCGGAGAGGAGCATCATTTTGGCTTGTTTCATTAAATGTTCAATGTGGTACCGCTGAGGGGAAACTCCGGTTGTGGCTTTAAATAGCTTCCTGAAATTCTCATAGCCCATATTTACGGCTGCTGCGGCTTCCTTAATATCGTAATGGATATCATTGGCGCCGCCGATTAGTTGGCAAGCTTTTGAGATTTTATGATCATTGTGCTCTCTCTGAGTATGATGTACGCTGCCGTGCAAACGGATAATGAGTTCTTGAGCTTTCATCAGCAAATAGGGGAGCCTTTCATCTACAGCGGCTTTAAGAGAGTTCAGCAGGGAGGCAAATTCATTCAAAATATCGCTTGTATGTCGTGTCGGCTGAACCTCTTGGTCGGAATTTATGATGCCTAGCGTTTTGAGGTAATGATAGACAGGATAACCTATGCTGATATAAAACTCGATCCATTCCCCATTCGGCTCGATTTCGGTGGAGTGCATACGATCGGGCAAACGTTGTACCAGATCCCCTGCTTGCATTGTAATAACAGTGCCTTCATTTGAGATAAATCGTCCGTTGCCTTGCAGGACCAACAAACAGCTGTAATATCCGATCCTGAAGTCATTCTGGGAGCGCTCTGCCGTTCTTTTTCTCATAAAGCCGCATGACAAAATGCCCTGGTCGAAATCGTCTCCGATACACCGGTATACGACATCGTTTTCTTTTATAGCATCGAAATTCATATCGTCACCGCACCTACCAAAATGGATAAATGAATTACCAGACCTAACATTTTATATGAAAACTTGTCCTTATATTATAAGGGTATCGACTTTCATAGCACAACCAATTAAGACAATTTATGAGGGGGTTATTCGAAACGTATGAAGCTGAACAGAGACTGGGAGAATCCGCATGTCGCTCACAAGAACCGTCATCCCATGCATGAGCCGTATGGAATATACGAAACCGTGGAACAGGCGCTAAGCGGCGACCGGAGAGCGTCAAAATACGTAAAATGCTTAAACGGCACTTGGAAATTTAAAACGTTTTCATCTCCGGATGTAGTAACTGATGAGTTTTATCATCCTGCATATGACGTGTCCAAATGGGATGATATCCCTGTTCCTTCCAACTGGGAGTTGTTCGGATACGGGAAACCTATATACACTAATATTAAGTATCCCTTTGCGCGGAAGGGGGCGGACTCTCATCACGAAATTCAACTGAAGCAAGATGAATTTGTTTTGAATCCGCCTTATGTGCCGGAGGATAACCTCACCGGATGTTATGTCCTATCGTTCGAAATTCCTGAACATTTTAATGGCAGAGATTTGTTTATCGATTTTGCCGGTGTGGAATCCTGCTTTTATCTGTGGTTAAACGGGAAGTTCGTCGGTTATTCGCAGGACAGCAAGCTTAACGCTTCTTTTGATATTACCGATTACATCCAAACGGGGCAAAACCATTTGGCCGTTCAGGTGATGCGATTCGGAGCCGGTTCTTATCTGGAGGATCAGGACTACTGGCATCTATCGGGTATTTTCAGAGATGTTCTGATTTATGCAAAACCGCGAATGCGAATTCATGATTATAAAATCGAAACGCTTTTCCCGGGTGATTATGACAATGCCGAATTAGCCGTGACGGTTTATCCTAATAATCAAGCAAGCTGTTATGGGGAAGCTCACGTGCGTCTGTCTCTTTATGATCACGATCGAAAATTGGTTACGCAATTTGAGACGCCGAAGTTTGCGGATTTCAGATCCTACCTGCAAGACAACTATGTGGCGAAAGTCAAGCAAACCATTAAGAGTCCCCAATTGTGGAGCGACGAAATTCCTTACCTCTATAAATTGGTATTGGAAATGATCGACCCTGACGGAAATGTCGTTGACATCGAGAGTGCAAATGTCGGCTTCCGAGAAGTCAGCATCGATAACAAAGGGATATTGAAAATTAACGGCAAACGTCTCATCATTCGCGGAACCAACCTTCATGCATTTTGTCCCGAAACGGGGCGCGTGGTGTCAACGGAGTATATGAGTGAGCAGATCAAGATCATGAAATCGCTAAATATCAATGCGGTAAGAACGAGTCACTATCCGCATGCCGTCGAATGGTACGACCTTTGTGATGAACTGGGCATATATGTTGTGGATGAGGCCAATATTGAGACCCATGGCATCGGCGGCCAGCTCAGCGCATCTCCTGAATGGACGCATGCTTATATGGAACGTGCAGCACGGATGGTGTTGCGAGATAAGAATCATCCCTCGATCATTCTGTGGTCCTTGGGAAATGAGTCCGGTTACGGAGCGAACCATGCTGCCATGTACGGGTGGATGAAGGAATATGATAAAACAAGATATGTCCAGTATGAGTCCTTGAATCCTCCGGCCAATATCTCCGATATCCTGGCGCCCATGTATCCTCAGAAGGATTGGATCGTGGATTGCATGACGAGCAGCGAAGACTTGCGGCCGTTTATTATGTGTGAATATGCGTACGCGAAAAGCAACAGCAACGGGAATTTCAAGGAATTCTGGGACCTTATTCATAAATTCCCGCGGTTTCAGGGCGGCTTTATTTGGGATTTTCAGGATAAAGCACTTGCCTTGCATGATGAATCCGGGAACAAAAAATATGTTTATGGCGGCGCCTTCCAGGAAGAGATTATTGATTCCGCGCCCGATATGTGCCTGAACGGCATTGTATTTCCGGATTTAACGCCGAAACCGGCTGCCTATGAAATCAAAAATGTACAAGCTCCCGTCCAGATCGATTATTCTGAACGGCATTATGATGATAATAAAAGTTATCGAATTTATAATCATTATACGCATCGGGACTTAAGCCACCTGGACATCGGTTGGGAACTTGTTTGCGACGGGAAGGTTGTGGAAAACGGTACATTACCCCGATTACACACGCCGGCCGGAGCTATCGAAAGTCTTCAGGCACCATACGATCCAACCAAGGTCTCTAGGGAAGCGTTCCTGAATTTTTATGCTTATCTGAACGAGGATACCTATTATGCAAATAAGGGAACCTGTATCTATGCATGCCAGGTCGAGTTGAAAGATTCCGTATATGAAATACATACCGGGGATATTGAAAGCGGGAGCCTGGTATATGAAGAAGCTGCGGATCGAATTCATGTTTATAATGAAAATACGAACGTGGTCTTCTCGAAAGAAACGGCGGAGTTCATTTCTGTCAGATACAATAATCAAGACTACTTTAAGGGCGGAGCGAACAATTTCTATCGGCCACCAACGGGGATAGACGCAGGTGTGCCTGGTGAGACGCTAAACTATGCGGATGATTGGAGAAGCCTCGGACTGGACTCCGACCAGAAAGAGATCAAGCGTATCCGGGTATATGCGGCGCCTGCTTCCGTCATCATTCAGGTTCATGCTCTGTATCATGGATGCATTGAAACACGAACGGAGTATGCGATTGGCGGGAAAGGCATTGCAATTACTAACACGGTCGTGAATAATGCCAATGTCGATACCTTACCGAGAATCGGTCTGAGCTTTACCTTCCCTGCTGCCTGGAAGAGTATCAAATGGTATGGCCGCGGGCCATGGGAGAACTATGCGGACCGTAAATCGGCTGCCTTCGTCGGTATCTATGAAAGCTCCGTTGAAGAACAGCATGTTCCCTACATCGTGCCGGTTGAGTGCGGGGGCAAGGAAGATGTCCGTTATTTGTATGTGTCGGCGGATGACCGCAAGGTAAAAGTTACCTCGGCGGGTCACTTCCATTTTGACATCCATCAGTACAGCATCGGACAGTATGATAATGCCGCCTATGAGGACGAGCTTGGCACATCCGATTCTGTTTTCCTTCATATCGATTACAAACATGCAGGTCTTGGTGGAGATACTGGATGGACCAAAAATATTCACGATGAATATAAAATCGAAAAGGGCATCTATGTATACAAGATCACTTTAGAGATCGTGGATTGAATAGCAGATCCTCGAAAGCGAAGGATAGAAGTGAATTTTTGATAAAGGCACTGCCAAAGTCAGAGGTCTGTATTGATTAACGACGATTCATTGGCATTGGCTTCTAGTACATATGGAAGAGTGGGATATCCCACTTATCTTTCATGCCTACTGGGTCATAGGAGTTCAACGAGGGACGAGGAACGTTAGTTGAATAGCCAGATTGATGAAGCTGCCGGTGAAAGATCGGCAGCTTTTTTACGTTAAGTTACAGACAGAATAGGACAGCTATATAGATGGAACTTTTCTCGTGTAATAACGTCTAGTACATAACACATTCAGGGGATATTGGTTCAATTTGATTTTGCTTTACCTAAGAAAAAGGTGGTGGTTAGGTGATAAGGATTACTATGGTCATTAGTATAGCTCTAATTACTTTTCTAGCTGGTTGCGATTCACCTTCAAAAGTCGTTGACGACTATGATAATAGTCAGTTAAGTGCCAATTTCGGTGATAAAGAAGCCTATGAAATAGGAGCTAATGCGAAAGGAATGCCCATTTTTAAAGATCCTGAGATGGCATTACAACAAGCTCAAAACGATTATAAAAAAGGTTTTGATGCAACTAGGGTTGAGTTTAATTTAATGCCCATAAGTAATAAAAATTATAAAGACTATATGACATATGCTTGGCAACTTGAAACTAAAGATGAAACGGTTATAAAACAGGGTATATTGGTATCTAAGTTCCTTGATATTTATGAAAATAGTTTCTAATTGAATTGAACAGAGCACAGATCCTCCAACTCAACTAACGTAAGAACGATAGTTGAATAGTCAAAAGTGAATGAAGCTGCCGAAGTATGATCGGCAGCTTTCTTAAGTTAATGGGCAGTTTACAGCAACAAATCAATATACTTTTGCATCTTTACAAAGGAAAATTATCCATTTAGTTTCGATGAAGGTGGGGAACGCGTTTGAGAATGATATTATTAGTTTTGTTAGTGTCTTCAATCTACATAAGGTCTTAGTGAAACTGAACGGTGCTGCATTCGGTAAAGGGCGGCAGATTACTGTAATGACATTGTAGCAGAACACGTCAAATAACCTTCATCACTTGGTGAAGGCCTTTTGACGTTCATGATATCCATGCTCTAGACGTTGCTTGTTTGTATCTGGCCATATTACAAACCGATTTAAGCGCTGCGCGAAACCTCCGGCTTCCGGGCATCCGTCCTTCCCCACAGTTGCCAACGCAGCACAATTCCGACGAAACCAATTATTCCAACCGCGAGCCCGGCGATCAAGAATGTGCGGCTCACCCCCATGAGACCGATCAGCGCACCGCCGCTGAGCGGAGCGATGACGAAGATGACGCTAGTCAAGGATTCAAATATGCCGCTGACGCGGCCTACGGCTTCGGGTGGCGTTTCCTTCTGCAAAATGTAGTTCATGCCCGAGGAGGTAAAGCCGGTACCGATCCCTCCAATAAAGAATACCAGCAGCATGAGCCAAAGTGGACTTTCTTGCCGGAAAGCACCGGCTGCCGCGAACATCAGGCCGATCAGCGCCACGCCCCCTCCGAGCAGCAGTCCGTACGCCGTAAGCTCTTGGTACCGGCGAAGCCAAGTTACGCTCGCGAGTCCGCCAGCCCCGATCGCGGTCACGAGCCAACCCATCAACTCGGGTTGTTCTGGGGCAATCTCGCGGAAGAGAACGGCGAATTGGGCATCAATCATTTGGATGCCGGCCAGCCCGATCAAGCTGAAGAGAAGACTCATGCGCAGGATGCGGCTGTGCCAGAGAAGGCGCCATCCTTCACGCCATTCGCCCCGCAGCCCCCCCTTCTCCCTGATTGCGGATGCAGCGGCGGGTACGCGCCCATCGGCGGCGGGGACAAGCAGGAGCAAAAAGGCGGACACGACGTAGCAGCCTGCATTCACCGCCATACTGACGGAGGGGGTGAATGTAGACGCCAAGGAGGCGCCAAGCAAAGGCCCTAGTATTTTGGACAGCTGGAAGACGGCTCCGTTAAGAGAGGTTGCCTGCAAGAGCTGATCCTGTGCAACAACTGCCCGAGTCATCGATTGTTGTGCGGGATAGTGGAAGACGCGGGCGGTCGATCGGATTGCGATCAAGCCGAGCAGTAATCCCGCATTAGGGGCGAAGATGAGCATGACGGTTAATCCCGAGCGCAGGAGATCGGTGGCGATCATCAGGTTCCGTTTGTTCCAGCGATCAGCCAAAATGCCTGCCAGCTGGCTGAATGCAATGCCGGGCACGGCAAAACAAAGAGGCAGCAGCGCGATCGTCATCGCATCCGCCTTCCAGATGAAGCCGAGAAGAATCGTGACTGCCATAAAGTCGAAATAATCGCCGAAAGCCGAGAGGCCGTAGGCGGCGAACATTTTTGCGAACGAGCGGTTTTTTCTTAACATCGGAACGGCAAACCCCCTGATTGAAATCGTTATGATCCAATCGTAGCAGGGGAATGTCAGAGAATGATCAGAGATGCATTTTAAGTAAATGCTCCGTTCGAGGCAGCAGCTCTTCAAAGCGGTAACGGACAGCAAGCTGGTCCAGCTGCCGTTGATAGGCTAACCGATAAGTTTCGTCGCACTCGTGGATGGAGAGAAATCGCAGCATTGTATTTAAGCTAAAGAGCAGATGGGGGAGGAATTCCGTATGGCGGAGCGTCTCCAGCCCTTCATCCAATATAAGTCTCGCGGCGGGAATATCTCCTTGCCCGTATAGGAGCATTGCCATGGCCACGAGATAAGCTCCCCGCTCGCGCTTGATCGGATGACTTATCAGGAGCTCGTCGCATTCGCGTAGCTTGGCGTCCGCAGTCTCTAGTTTCCCCGTCCATATTGCCAGATAAGTCTCCTGCAGCAGAAAGACTGCCTTGAAGCTAGGGGAGTTGAGCCCTTCAATCTCCTGCCGGATCGCTTCGAGAACATTATGCGCATTATCCGGCTTGCCGGCTTCCGTATAGAGGTGAATGAGGCTTAGCTGCAAGTCATATCGCCATTCCAGTGTGTCGGCCTTGGCAAGAAGCTTTACGAAGTAAGGGAGCGTAGCTGCGGGCTCCGGTTGAATAAATGAGTGGATATATACGGCATACGTCAGCTTCTGCCAAAGGGAAATGTGGTCCAATGTTAGGAGCCATTCGAAATCACCGCGAATAAAACGGAGATAGGCGTCATTATAAGGGTCGCCCGGCAAGCTTAGAACCTCACGGTTCTCCGCCAGCAGTTGCATAGCTGCTCCCATGCCAAGGCCATGATACCTGGAAAACAAACGCTTCACGTCAAACGCGAACTCTTCGTCGAAGCACAGCGGATTATCTTTCGACTCGGGAGCGCGGCGCACGAGCTTGTAGCCCTGACCGCGGACGGTCTCCACGCGGAATAGATGGTTCCATCCGGTCAATTTTCTCCTAATGCGGTAGATGTGGTCGTCTACGGTCCGGTCGGTCGGGGCTTCCATCGGCCATACGGCATCAAGCAAAGCCTCCCGGGTGAACGAGCGTCCGGCATGCTCGTATAGAAATTGGAAGAGCACGAACTCCTTGGGCAGGAGATGAACACGTTCTCCCGCGTATACGACTTGATAAGTATCCGAATTGAAATGAATCATGTGAAACTCCCTGCCCTTTCATTACGCTTGCCAATACTTCTTTTCTTGATGATGGCATGGCGGTTCGGAGAAAGCAAGCGAACGTCTTCCTTCCATTGCAGATGGTATGTTGCGGCTGCAACTGGCGCTGCTGAACTGGCAGCTATCGCCCCATACATGAGTCAGGATGTAATTGACGATTGCTCACAAAAACGTTTTAGTGCGGGAAATGGTGGTGTAGCCGGATCTCCTCATTTATAAGTAAGTCTGCCATTGACGCATGTGCTAAAGAAATTATTGAACGAGAAGGTAAAGGGAAGTTGTTTTTATTGCCTCGGTCATGAGCAAGAATGCAAACGACGAGTGCGAAAAATGATTGTTAAAGGTCTGCTGCCGTTGTTATTGGAGTAAGAGCAGATTTGCGCAGCATTGTTGACTTCGAAGAAAATTCAGAATTTCCACTTGAACCTTACGTAACGTAATGATTTATAGTGATCGTAAGAGTAGGACGAACCACGGGCCTACTGCCAAAAATCGAATAACTAAATTCGAAATCGGAGGAGAAGCAAACATGAGAAAACTCGTATTGTTCATGCATGTATCATTGGACGGGTATGCGTCGGATTCGAACGGAGGACTAGATTGGATTCCGTACAACGAGGAATTAGAGAAATACGCCGAGGAGGTCGTAGCCGAAGTCGGCTCTCCCGTATACGGACGCACGACGTATCGAATGATGGAAAGCTACTGGCCCGCGGTGATGGACAATCCGAATGAGTCGAGGCACAGTCTAGAGCATGCCAAATGGCTGCAGGATGTTAAGAAGATCGTCATTTCCGGCTCGTTGGACAATGCGGAATGGAACAATACGATGCTGATCAAGGACAATATCGCAGAGGAAATCAAGGCGCTCAAGGAGCAGCCTGGCAAAAATCTCGTTATCTTCGGCAGTCCGGGGGCGGCGAAGACGCTGCTTGAGCTCGGCCTGATCGACGAATTCCTGCTGACGATTTGTCCGGTCATCTTGGGCGGCGGAAAATCGGCATTCCACGGCGACGGTGAGAAAATCAGGCTCAAGCTGCTGTCCAGCCGAACGCTCAAGTCGGGCATTATCGCCGCCCGCTATGAGTTGGAGAAATAGCCGTACCGTAATATCAATTAGTAGTGGTTGAGCAGATTAGTGCTCAACCATTTTGTTGTCCCCAGAAAGCTTACTCACTTGCGCAGTTTGCCACAGCTAGCTAGCACATGCACAGTTTTACCCCGGCTATTTATCGTTAAATAGTGAAAGAATCCGATTCATTGCTCTCCTTCAAGCATTCGGGACCCGATTCTATAATGAAATTACAGGTCCACAAGAATGAAAGATTGGAGTAACCCACATGAATAATGCTGCTGTAAAAGAAACTGCCGGTTCTGTGAAGCTGGATCAGGTCCAAAAAATTCGCTCGAAGCGTTGGGAGACCCCTGTCACCGGTTATCTGTTTCTATCGCCTTGGCTGATCGGCTTCCTGCTGCTGACGCTTGGCCCTATGATTATGTCCTTGTACTATTCCTTTACCGACTATTCATTACTTGCAGCCCCGAACTGGGTCGGCTTCGACAACTACAAGCAGATTTTCACCGATGATGATGTATTCCCGAAATCACTTAAAATTACGATTACCTTCGTGCTGCTGACGGTTCCGCTTCGCTTGATGTTTGCTTTATGTATCGCGATGCTGCTGAACCGCAAGATGAAGGGGATGTCGTTCTATCGTACGATGGTGTACTTCCCGTCGCTGATTGGTACAAGTATCGCGGTATCGATTCTGTGGAAAAACATTTTCAGCCGTAACGGTTTTATTAATGATTTCCTGGGGATATTCGGCATTAAAGGCCCGGCATGGATCGCTGATCCGAAGTATGCGCTTGGCACGCTCATTATATTGATGGTATGGCAGTTCGGCTCGTCGATGATCATATTCCTCGCCGGACTGAAGCAGATTCCGACTGATCTGTATGAAGCTTCATCGGTTGACGGAGCAGGCAAGTTCCGCCAGTTCATCTCGGTGACACTGCCGATGCTTTCGCCGATCATCCTGTTTAACGCGGTACAAACGATGATTAACACGTTCCAGATGTTCACGCAGTCATTCGTCATTACAAATGGTGGTCCGGTTAAATCGACCTTCGTCTACGTGATGTATCTATATGAAGAGGCCTTTACGAAGTTCCATATGGGTTATGCTTCCGCACTGGCTTGGATCCTGCTGATCCTAATCGGCTTGTTCGCTGCACTACTCTTTGGCACTTCGAAATATTGGGTGTTCTATGAGAACCAAGGAGGGAAGAAATAATGAAGTTATACAAACGTTCCTTTAATCATATTTCTCTCCTGATTGTCAGCCTGATTATGATGTATCCGATCTTCTGGTGGCTTGGTGCATCTCTAAAGACAAACGAGGAGATGGGCTCAGCGAATCTCTTCCCGAAGGTGCCGCATTGGGCGAACTTCTCGGACGGCTGGGTATCGACGCCAAACTTTACGTTTACCCATTTCTACCTCAATACGTTTGAACTGATCCTGGGCGTCCTGTTCACGAGTATTGTAGCCTGCAGTCTGGTTGCGTTTGCCTTTGCCCGTTTGGATTTTCCGCTTAGGAACTTGTGGTTCGGCATTATGCTTGTTACGCTGATGCTTCCGACTCAGGTTACGGTTGTGCCGCAGTACGTCATGTTCAGCAAATGGGGCTGGATTAACACCTACCTGCCGTTCTATATTCCTCATCTTCTCGCAGGCGGAATCGGGGGTCCGTTCTTCATCTACCTGCTTGTCCAGTTCATGCGTTCCGTACCGAAGGAGCTGGATGAAGCAGCCAAAATCGACGGATGCTCGTGGTTTGGCATCTACTGGCGTATTATGCTGCCGCTAGTGAAGCCGGCTCTCGTAACGGTTGCGATCTATTGCTTCCTGTGGAACTGGGATGATTTCTTTGGACAAATGCTATATATTAATAGCATTAATCATTACACCATCAACCTTGCCTTGAAGCTGTTTATTGACTCGCAGGGCTCCGTGCCTTGGGGACAATTACTGGCTATGTCACTTTGTTCGATTGTGCCGTCTGTCGTCATTTTCTTCCTGGCACAGCGTCATTTCGTCGAAGGGATGTCGGCAGGAGCACTCAAAGGATAATAGCCACTAATATATGGGAATTGAGCTGCGGTCAGTCGCAGCTCTCTTTGCATTCCAAGGCCGGGAGGAATAGTCTTGCGAACCAATCCGTTCAAGACCATGCGAATCGAGTTTGTATTCTTTTTTGGTTTTGCACTTATCGTTACCATCCTTGTCGCCATTGTTGTCTCCTTCAGCTACTATAATGGCTCAAAAGAAATTGCAGACAACACCTCCTATTACCAGCAAAAGGTGCTGGTGGAGATCCATAAGAAGCTGACGACCAATCTGAAGGATATTGAGCAGAGCTCCAATACGGCTTCGCTCAATTTTACCGATATGTATGAGGAGATGTCGGGCGGCAATAAATATGATCAGGTACGTGGACAAGCCAACATCAGGGCACAGCTCAACAACTTTGTATTTGGCATGCCGATTGTTCAATCCATCCATGTCTATTCGGATCTGACCCCTTCTTATAATGTACAGGAATTTGTTCAGTTTCTGCCGATGGACGGTATAGAGAAAGAAGCTTGGTACAAAGATTTGGTCAAATCGGATGAGGCATGGCTAAGTGAGCGGATTATCAAAACAAATACAGGTGATACGCCAGTTATCAGCTATGCACGCAAGGTATATAACCGGTTCAACAAGTCATTCGCGGTTATGGTCTTTAATGTCAGAGTGCCAGATTTCCAATCTCTCATTACAACCGAGGACAGCCGTTCTAACCTTGCACTGCTCGACTCGACAGGCAAACTGATTACCTATATCGGCAAAGCTGATTTCTTTACAAGTCATCAAACCGAAATTGAGGAGCAGCTGGAGCAGCAGACCTCCGGTGCCAAGCGGACCGGCGACGAGTTTCTTGTCTGGACCTCATCGCTGGATTCGAAGTGGTCACTGCTGGAGGTTACTTCCTGGAAGCAAATTACGGCAGGCAGTCTGAAGCAGACACGGACCATTCTGGCCTTTGGTATTGTAACGATCATTCTCATCCTGCTGCTTGCCGTCTTTTTGTCCCGTCAATTCATCAAGCCGATTGGACAACTGCTGAAAGCGATGAGCAACTTCTCTCTAAATAAGAAGAGTCCGCTGCCAACCGATTATAAGAATGAGTTCGGCACGCTTTTCCAAGGTTATGACAAGCTCATCTCGCGGATTGAGCAGCTGTACGAAACGCTGGAGGTGAAGCATGAGCAGCAGCGTGCAGCGGAGATTAAAGCTCTTCAAATGATGATAAACCCTCATTTTTTATATAACTCACTGGATCAGGTGAACTGGATGGCGATTGAAGCAGACCAGCCGCAGATCAGCAGCATGCTTTCGCATTTGGGGCAGTTTTTCCGCTTATCGTTAACGAATACGAATAGCCTTGTTCCCTTAACGGAGGAGCTGACTCATATTGAGAGCTACCTGCAATTCCAGAAGATCCGCTGGGAAGACCGGCTGTCTTACACGCTCGAGGTTCCGGAGGAAGCGGGCAAGCTGTACGTACCGAAAGTGATTTTACAGCCATTTGTAGAAAATGCCTTTGTGCATGGCTTTCACGGCAAACAGCATGCCTCACTAGTCATAACTGTCAGTGTCAGTAATGACCAGCTTCTTATCGCGATAAGGGATGACGGCCGGAAGCTGCGTGAGGATTGGCAGGAGAAGCGAAGTGCAAAAGGTGGATACGGGCTTCGTAATGTAAGGGAGAGGATCGAAGCTTTATTTGGCCATAAGTATGGATTTACACTTGGTAATTCGCCCGAAGGAGGTACGGAGGCGGTTATTCGTCTTCCGAGATTAGAGACGTTAAGGCAGAAAGGGGAACGGCAGCATGTGGAAGATAGTCATCATTGATGATGATTTTCAGGTCGTAAGAGGGCTTCGCAAAGCGATTCCTTGGGAGGAGCTCGATGCGGAGTTTGCCGGTGAAGCCATTGATGGGGAAGCTGGTCTTAAGCTGATTGAAGAAGTGAATCCGGATATCGTTCTGACGGATATCTATATGCCGGAGATGAACGGGATTCAGATGATAGAAAGCTTGAAGAGCAGAGGATTCACAGGCCGATTCGTTATTCTAAGCGGCTATAATGACTTCGAATATGCACGTACCGCTCTCCGGCTTGGAGTAGATGACTATTTGACGAAGCCGGTGACGGTTGATCAAATCCGTAAAGTGCTGGCTGAGACGATTCTTAAGCTTGAGGAAACTTATTTGCAGCGCCTGGAACAGACCGGTGAGCAGAACGTCCCGGCGGTGAACTGGAGGCAGGAGGAATGGACGGCGTCTATTCTGAACGGGTTGAGCCAGCCCGAGGAACTGCCGGCAGCGTTAGCGGAATGGCAGAGCAAGCAGTTCACCGTTATGGTTATCGAAGTCACGTGGACGGAACGGACCCGTAATATCTCGATTGCCGACTGGAATCTGTTCCGGTTCGCGGTGTCAAATATCAGTGAAGAGGTGCTTGGAGGAGAGTGGCAGACAGCAAGCTTTGTCTGGCTGTTCGGCAATTATGCGGCAGTTCTTCTGCGTTCGGAGCAAGGGACAGATGGACAATTGGCGGCTGCTTCTGCTGGACGGCTGGGCGGGATGATCATTAACAATCTGAAGAGTTATATCGGGCTGGATGCGCGGTTTGGTCTCGGCAGGACGAAGGACTCCTGGCATGAAATCAAGGCTTCCTGCGATGAAGCTTTGCAAGGGCTGCTTGAGGACCCGAATCAAGAACAGGAGGCAGAAGGCGAGGAAAGTGGAGGCAGTGAGCTCTCTTTCAACACCATTCATGAGAAGCACCGGAAAGCAGTCCAGTTCATGATCGAGTATGTCCATACTCATTATGCTGAGGATATTACACTAGAGCAGCTCGCTTCTCAGCTGTATATTTCGAAAAATTACTTGAATCAGTTGTTCAAAAAAGTGACAGGCG
Organism: Paenibacillus sp. YAF4_2; assembly: GCF_052113225.1. Taxonomy (NCBI): domain Bacteria; kingdom Bacillati; phylum Bacillota; class Bacilli; order Caryophanales; family Paenibacillaceae; genus Paenibacillus; species Paenibacillus sp. YAF4_2. The sequence goes on along the minus strand of NZ_JBFRCT010000004.1, from coordinate 437,309 downwards.
AGACGTTCACCAACTATGTTATCCGGGTGCGGATTGAGAAGGCTAAGGTGCTTTTGCTCGAAGGAAAACATCTGATCTACGAGGTATCGGAAATGGTTGGATACCAGAATGTTCCTTATTTCACTACATTATTTAAAAAGTATTGCGGCGTTACGCCAAGTGAACTTATGAAGCAGTAAACTGTAATAAATACTGAAAGTTTTGTGTTCATTACTCTTCTATACGGTGATTTTGACGGGTGGTAAGATTCATTTATAACCGCTAGCCCGTCTAGCGCAAGGGGGTCAAGATAGTGAAGAAGTCTACTAAAAAAGGGATTCTTGCAACCGCTTTAACTCTAATGATGGTTACATCTGCAGCTTGCGGCAACAATGGGGGTAACAACTCCAATAACGCGCCTGCTGACAGTGCTGCGCCAAGCAACGCTGCTGCCAGCAATAATGGCGGAGCGGCAAGCAGTGACGAACCGGTAACACTTACAGTTGCCTGGTGGGGTTCGCAAGCACGCCATGACGCAACACTGAAAGCACTTGATCAATACAAAGAGCTTCATCCGAACGTATCGTTCCAGACTCAATTCTCCGGCTGGGATGGTTACTATGACAAGCTGGCTGTTCAATACTCGGCGAAAAATGCACCGGATATTATCCAGATGGATGCTGCGTACGTGAATGATTACGCAGGCCGGAATCTGCTCGCGGACCTGAAGGATCTTAATGTAGCTGATATAGATACGGCTACTGTTGACGGTGGTAAAGTAAACGGTACCTTGTATGCGATGCCTCTTGGTGTGGCAGCGCTTGGTATGGTCTATGATAAGACAGTTGTAGAAAAGCTTGGTCTGACAGCTCCGACATTCGGTTGGAACTGGGATGAATTCTTCGCTTTTGGCGAAGCGGCTAAAGCGAAGCTTGGCAAAGACAAATATGTCTTCGTTGACCAAAGCGCTGACCTCGTTGACTACACTTCGTATCAATACAGTCAAGGCAAAGGATATATTTTCGATGCAGAAGGCAATTTGACCATTGATAAAGCGACTTGGATTGAATATATGACGAAGATGGGTGACCTTCGTAAGAAAGGCATTCTGACACCTGCTGACATCACGACAACGGATAAAGAGCTTGATCCACAGCTGGACAGTGTGATTAACGGCAACGCCGTTGCTCGCCATCTGTTCTCCAACCAAGTAAGTGCGATTGAAGCTTTGAAGCCGGGCGCATTTGGCTACGCCTCGATGCCAAAAGGAACAGAAGCGGGCGGCTGGCTCAAGCCTAGTATGTTCTGGAGTGTTAACGCACAATCCAAGCATCAGGCAGAAGCGATTCAATTCGTAGATTGGTTCATTAACAATGAAGAAGCAGGCAAGACGCTTGGTCTAACACGCGGTACACCAGTCAGCTCCAAAGTGGTTGCAGCGATTGAGCCGTCCTTCAGTGATGCAGATAAAGTATCCCTTGATTTCCTTGGTAAAGTAACACCGGATGCTCAGCCGTTTATTAACGATCCTAAAGGATGGGGCACATTCAAGAACGACTACAAGACGGTTGTTGAAAAGCTGCAATTCGACCAATCAACGCCGGATCAAGCGTATGATGAGCTGATGAAGGTAGGAGCGAAATATGCAGAAGAAGCGAAAAAATAAGCAATGAATGCAGAGAGGATTGGCCGATTCCATTGGCCGGTCCTCTTGGCTTTAAGGGGACCTTTTTACGGGGATGGGAGATGGAGAAAGATGCGTGAACGTTTAAGTGGGTTAACGATTAATGAGGCAACAGAATATGACATCCGTACGGGGTGGAATACCCCTGTTAAGCATGTCTGGAATATGATTAAGCGGGATCACGAGGCCGTATTTGGAGCTGCTCCTAAGCTGGGCAATAGTGCAAGTGTTGTAGTTCGTTATGCAGAAGAGGGAGATTCATGCCCGGCTTGGGCAGAGGGCTTTTGTTTTCAATTTGCAGATGGGGAAGAAGGATCTGTGCTGCATATTATCGGCAGGGATGAATTAGGAGTCATCTATGGTCTTCTTCATTACAGCCATACGGTGCTTGGCGTCGACCCGTTCTGGTTCTGGGCAGAGCTTCCACCTGCGAGACGTGATGCAATTGAAGTACCCGCTGTCCCGTATGAAAGCGTGAAGCCGAAGGTTCGCTACCGCGGCTGGTTCGTAAATGATGAGGTTTGTCTGATCGGCTGGAAGGAGCAGTATCCTCCAACGGAAGAAGTATGGGCGCCGGTATTTGAAGCCTTGCTCCGATGCGGCGGCAATATGGTTATTCCGGGTACCGATCTGCCCAAGACCGGCATCCATGCGAAGCTTGCTGCGGAGATGGGACTTTGGCTGACGCATCATCATGCAGAGCCGCTTGGTGCGGAAATGTTCCTGAGGGCTTTCCCAGGTAAACAGGCCAGCTACAAGGAGCACCCGGAATTATTTGAGCAGTTATGGCGTGAAGCGATTAAGCATCAGAAGAACGATAAGATTGTCTGGGTGCTGTCGTTCCGGGGACAAGGTGACAAGCCATTTTGGGAAAACGATCCGGCATTCGATACACCTGAGAAACGAGGGGAGCTGATCTCCTCCGTTGTACAGAAGCAGTATGACATGATCGCTGAACAAGTGGATCAGCCTGTCTGTTCCATGGCAATGTACGGGGAGATCGCAGAGCTGTACAAGCAGGGCCATATCCAAGTGCCAGATGGTGTTATTAAAATGTGGGCAGATAACGGCTACGGCAAAATGGTGTCACGAAGACATGGCAATCTGAATCTGCGTGTACCCGCGCTGCCGGAGATTGGGGATGAAGGGAAGAACGGTGTGTATTATCATGTGACGTTCCATGATCTGCAGGCATCCAATCATTTGACGTTATTCCCTTCACCTGCACAGCTTATCATTGATGAGCTTGGTGATGCCTTTGCCGCGGGGGCGAGCGAATATTTGCTCGTTAATTCAGGCAACATTTTGCCGCATCTGTTTACACTCGATTTATGTGCGAAGTTATGGCAAGACGGTGCAGCTGATGCTGATACGCAGCTTTATTCGTTTGTGGAACGCTTCTACTCCTCGGAGCAGGAGAGCATCATTCGGCTGTATCAGGATTATGCGGCGAATACGATCCAATACGGGCCTAATGCCGATGATCGTGCGGGAGATGAGTTCTATCATCATCCTGCCCGCATGATTGTGGGGCACTGGCTGCAGGGCAGGAAGGACACCGACAGCCGTCTGATTTGGGCGGCAGGAGCGGGAAGCTTCCTTGAGCAGGTCCGTTGGTTTAGACAGAAAGCGGAGCAGGCGATCCCTGGATGGGAGCAACTGTTAAAGCAAGGTTTAGCAGTGGCGGACCGATTAACGGATGTTGAGCATAATAGGCTTACCGTTCAACTGCTCGTACAGATTGAACTTCATCTGAGCGGATGCAAAGGACTTGCTTCTATCTGTTCGGCTTATGAGAGCTTTCATGCAGAGCAATATCCTCAGGCATTTATACATGCATCTAATGCTGTATGGAATTACAAGGCTGGACAAGCTGCACTGGATCGTGCGGCAACAGGGCAATGGGAGAACTTTTACCGTGCGGATTGGTTGACCAACATAGCCAATACCGTCGACCATTGTGAGACAGCTCGTAAATTCCTGCGTCTGCAAGGAGACAGCCCGGATATGTTCCTCTGGTACAAGGAATATCTGATGCCAGAGACTGAGAAGCATATCTACTTGGAAAATACACATCGCAATCCGCTGCCAGATGATGAGCTCGCAAGAATGTTAGAGGCAAAGTTCAACGGATCTACGAACTGAGAGAAGGAACCTTAGTTGGTTTCCGCCTCAATTCCTTGGTATAGTCAATCTATGACTATATGAAGGAATTGAGGTTTTTTTCATGTCTATCAAAACAAACGCCTGCCGTAAACTAGATTCGATGCGTATCTCCTACACCCTGCACGAGTACGAGTGGGATGAGGATCAGCTCGACGTCGATACCGTTGCTGCCAAGGTGGGCTTACCGCCCAGCCATTTATATAAGACATTAGTTTTAAGAGGAGATAAGACCGGAGTAATCGCTGCCTGCATCCCTGGAGATAAGGAACTCAACCTGAAGAATCTCGCGAAAGTGAGCGGCAATAAGAAGGTGGAGATGGTCGCGGTAAAAGAGATCGAGGCTCTTACCGGCTACATCCGTGGCGGAGTATCACCTCTTGGAATGAAGAAGAAGTATCCATTCTACTTGCAGGAATCTGTGCAGTCGATGGAGCTGGTCAGTATCAGCGCAGGTAAACGCGGATTACAGATCTTCCTCAGTGGAAACAATCTGGCAAAGGCTTCAGAAGGAAGATTAGTTAATATTGTGGATTAAAAAGGTTGAATGATCCTTAAAACGGTGGGAGCGATTCTTTTTAGAATCCTCCCTTGTTCCGCCGCATATAGATGCTTCTTTCTCTGAATCCAAGCGATTTCCAGAAAGCATAGCCCGTCTCGTTTCCATGCATCACTTCAATATCGATATCCTCTGTACTTAACCGCTCAAGCAKCATCTCGAAAGCCAGCTTGCCATATTTATTCCTCCTCTGATCACGACAGATGAAGAACTGTCTTACATACAAAGGCTTCTTAGTATGGTCTACTAAAGCATAGCCTATCATTTCGTCTTCCCTCTCAAACAGGTAGGCGTTATAATCTGTACGAATAAACTGCCGCATTCTGACTTTTAATTGTTCAATATTCATCGTATTATCATGACGCTCATCCTCAATAAGCTGCTTATTCAGCTCAGCCAGAAGCGCCAAATCTTCCTCCGTACCTACTCGCAACGTTAACATAAGAATCACCTCAATGAACCATTCGTGAAACGGAGAGATAACCCTGCAAAAACTTTTTTGAAATTCTTTTCATATCGATGTCGATCTTCTCTTTATTCGTTCGTTGTTATAGTAAGAAGCGCAAAAACAATCGTTAGGGGAGATACAAAATGAATACTGTAATGTCAAAGGACGGCACCAAGATTGCTTATGATAAAACCGGGCATGGTCCAGCGCTCATACTGGTAGCGGGGGCGTTCAGCTATCGGAAATTTCCGGGTCAGGTTGAACTGGCTCAAGCTTTGTCTAAGCAATACACAATCTACAACTATGACCGCCGTGGCCGCGGCGACAGCGGCGATGCCTCGTCCTATGCGATTGAACGTGAGATCGAGGACCTGAATGCCATAATCCAGGAAGCGGGTGGTTCCGCCTATGTCTGGGGTTTATCCTCCGGTGCGGTGCTTGCACTGCAGGCGGCAGCGAGTGGATCCAGCATTACGAAGCTTGCGCTGCATGAGCCGCCGTTTATTGTTCAAGCCTCGGATCCCAAACCGCCGAGTGATTTTACCGAATATGTCGAGAAGTTAATTGCTGCTGATCGGCGCGCCGAAGCCATTAAATATTTTATGACCAAGGGTATGGGGGCACCTTCCTTCGTTATTCCCTTAATGAGAATCATGCCGGGAGTGTGGTCGAGACTGATGGCTGTTGCACATACTTTGCCTTATGATGCGGCCTTGCTCAAAGGTTATGTGAGTGGTCAATCGCTGCCGCGGGAAAAATGGAAGGCCGTGACGATGCCAACGCTTGTGCTGGAAGGCACAGAGAGCCCGGCTACGCTGCGCCATGCTGCGCAGGAAACGGCTGAAGTACTGCCGAATGCCCAGCTCATCAGCAAGAAGGGGCTTGGACATACGAAGAAGCTGCACACCACGATGGTTTCACAGGAGCTTATGTCATTTTTCGCAGTCTAAAACATATAAACCAGGAGGAATAGATATGAGATTTATGATGATTGTAAAAGCAACAACGGATTCGGAAGCGGGCGTTCTGCCAAGCCAGGAGCTAATCGATGCAATGCAAAAATATAACGAAGAGCTGGTGAAAGCAGGTGTCCTGCTTGCTGCCGATGGATTGATGTCGAGTGCAAGTGGTATCCGGATATCGTATCCGGAGCCTGGAGGGAAGCCGAAGGTGGTGGATGGTCCGTTCACCGAAGCGAAAGAAATGATAGCGGGGTATACGCTCATCGAAGTGAAATCTAGAGAAGAGGCCATTGAGTGGGCGCTTCGTATGCCGGATCCTCATGGCTACGGACAAGGTGAGATTGAGCTTCGCCAAGTATTCGAGTTTGAGGAACTTATGGAAGATCCCGCATCACGAGCTAAGGAAGAAGCTCTTCGCAAGCAGGTAGATGAGCTTAAAAAGGCGTGAGCGCCTCCCGAACCCATCGCACCATTGATACGATCTGGCGTATGGAGTCGGCGAAGCTGATAGCCGGATTAGTACGGATGGTGAGAGATGTGGGGCTTGCAGAGGATTTGGCTCAAGATGCCCTGGTTATCGCACTTGATCGTTGGCCGGAGTCCGGCATCCCTGATAATCCGGGGGCCTGGCTCATGACCACGGCAAAGCGCCGGGCTATTGATTTGCTGCGGCGAAATAAGCTTCGTGATCAGAAATATGTCGAGATAGCCCGGGAAATAGATTTATATACGGAAGACGATATCGATCGTGCCTTAGATGGGGAGATCGAGGATGATCTCCTTCGCTTGATTTTTATGACCTGCCATCCGGTGATATCACAGGATGCCAGAGTTGCTCTAACGCTTCGCTTGTTATGCGGGCTGACGACCGATGAGATTGCGCGTTCTTTTCTAACGGCGGAATCAACGGTTGCCCAGCGGATTGTCCGGGCGAAAAGGACGTTAAATGCAGAGAAAGTCCCCTTTGAGGTACCAGTAGGCAAAGAGCTGGCGGAACGGTTATCCGCTGTGCTTGAGGTCATCTATCTCATGTTTAACGAAGGGTATTCCGCAACCTCCGGACAGAATTGGACACGTCCGCTGCTCTGCCAGGAAGCGCTTAGACTAGGACGTATCCTTGCCGCCATTGCACCAGGCGAACCGGAGGTTCATGGACTAGTTGCCTTAATGGAAATCCAATCTTCACGACTCCGAACACGGATTAATGCAAAAGGGGAACCTGTGCTTCTCATGGATCAGAACCGGGCGCAGTGGGATCAATTACTTATCCGCCGTGGGCTTACTGCCTTGGAACATGCGCGGAAGCTGGGACGAACGCTTGGTCCGTATGCGATACAGGCTTCCATCACGGCTTGCCATGCGGTGGCTCGTACCCCGTCCGATACGGAATGGATTCGAATTGCTGCCCTATATGAAGCACTGCTCAGAATAACGCCTTCACCTATTGTGGAGTTAAACCGTGCTGTCGCCATCGCCATGGCATTTGGTCCTGCCTATGGACTGCAGCTTGTCGATGAGTTGTACGGGGAGCCTTCGCTGCAAGGCTATCATCTGCTTCCAAGCGTTCGCGGTGATCTATTGGAGAAGCTGGGACGTTGGGGAGAAGCCCGTACCGAATTTGAACGCGCTGCCGCAATGACTCGTAATGAGCAGGAGCGAAGGTTATTGCAGAAACGGGCAGCAGCATGCATGCAGGAAGGAGGCTAGCCATTATGCGATATATACTCATGGTCAAGGCAAATGGATATACCGAGGCAAGAGTGAAACCAAGCGAGGAACATAACGCCGCCGTGCTTGCGTATCAGCACTCTCTGGCTGAGGCAGGTGTACTGCTTGCCGCCGAGGAGCTTCGGCCAAGCTCAGCAGGGTTCCGAATTACGTATGCAAAGGGCAGCGAAAAGCCGGAGGTTTTAGCGGGACCTTTTCCAATCGATCCGGCGCTTGTTGCGGAGTTTACGTTGATTAATGTCGACACGGAAGAAGAGGCACTCGACTGGGCTATGCGTATGCCGATTCCAGCAGAACGTGGTACATCCTATGCGATTGAACTTCGAAGGCTGGAGGATAAAAAGGAGAACTCGCGTGATCCGAAGCTGCTGACACTGGAGGCTGAATTAAAGGATTATCTTCGATTGTAGCTTCGAAGCTTATGAGCTTACGGTTGACGGGCAATTATGGTAGCATAGAGCTTGGCAATTACTCTAATATAGGGAGTGTTACAGGTAATGATTAATCAACTCGGGCAAGTGATGCTGTACGTGAATGACCAGGAGAAGGCAAAGGTATTCTGGACGGAGAAAGCAGGCTTTAAAGTGGTCGCAGAGGAAGAAGCAATGGGCCAGAAATGGATTGAGCTTGCTCCCGAAGGCGCACAGACATCGATCATTCTCCATGATAAAGAAGTAGTTGCCAAAATGTCGATGGGAGTAAACCTTGGCACGCCTTCGCTCATGTTCTTCTCCGACAAGCTGGATGAACTGTATAACGAATTCAAGAATAAGAACGTTAAAGTCGGAGAACTGGTAGAACTGCCTTTCGGACGAGTATTTAACTTTGCTGATGAGGAAGATAACTACTTCGCCGTGATGGAGAGAAAATAAATCAATGACAGGCTCTGATGATCATGTTGATCATCGGGGCTTTTTTATTTTTTGGAATAAGCAAGCAACTTCTGATCCCCCTATCACGTTTTAGGTGTAGGTGAGTAGGGGGGAATGACTGATGAAAATAGGCATGATTACTATACTGTTCATTGTTATATTGCTATCTGCCTGCGGTAACGGCAACGATACGAAAGGCGCCAACGATACTAATGGTGTAAGCATTACTCAAGGCACTGAAGATAAGCTAAAGCAATCAAACGACACGGTCACAAGCAGAGATGCAAGCTGGCCTTTTAATAAAATGATCAAATTTCAAGACAGAATTTATGTTGGGTCGGATGAAAAAGTAGAGTCGGTAGAGGGCAAGATTGGTTCGATCAAGCAGCTTCTAACGGAAGAGGTCTATCACGAGGATGATGAAACGTCCAACTACTATAAAGAGGGGACGGGGCTCTATCAAATAACGGGCGTTCCTGTAGATTCCGCCATTGCAGTCGAGGCGGCGCCAGGTCAGTATGTTAGAGCAGTACCTGTTCAGGACATGCTTGGAGGAGAAGAATGAGACTAGGCTGAAAATCAGATTGTTCTATATCTAGCTTTTAAGCCTACAGGTTTCTATCATCTCGCCATAGACGGCATAGGTGCCATTGTACAATAATACAGAGGATTCCACGGATCAGAATGGTGAGATGATGTCAGAGGAATATACGGTATCCATTGATCTGTCTGATCTAGAGAGCAATGTCGGGAAAGAACTGTACAACGATGGTACAAACAAGATTGTTGTCTTGTCCGTTGATAATACAGGTAATGCTAATTCAGGAGGATACCGAATTAGTTTTAGATCGAAGGGGACTTATTCTTTTACTGCGGAAATGTCAGCGAAGATGACTGCCACCTATAAGAATAAGTACTATGAGAGTTCGGTGTTTGGGACGGGTGGAATTAATTATAAAGATGGAGATGAATTTGCCTCCTTTTATATCTTCCCACATGAAGCCTATGATCAAGAAATAACGTTACAGGAAACAGGTACCGTACTGCTGACTGTAACGAATCTTTATAAAAATAGTTGGAGTCGGAAGTGGCCATTCCTAGCGTACATCCCCTAATCTGATAAGACCCTGACAGGGTCTTATTCCGAGTATTCAGGCTGCTTTTGGAATGGATAAGACCCTCGTAGGGTCTTATTGCCTTGCAACTGGTTAGATACAGCACGATATTCCGCGATTTCTCTCCAATAAGACCCTGTCAGGGTCTTATTCCGAATATTCAGGCTGCTTTTGGATTGGATAAGACCCTCGTAGGGTCTTATTGCCTTGCAACTGGTTAGATACCACACGACGATATTCCGCGATTTCTCTCTAATAAGTCCCTGCCAGGGTCTTATTTCCATAAACCTGCCAAACTCCCACCTTATATCAAATCACATATAGTGCTCTTATGTCAGCAATCTCACTAATCTCCTCGAAACAGCAAGTTTAACCCCCCTTGAAGTATGGTCATAATGGGAAGGATAGACATTCATCCAGGGGGTTGCTTACTTATGTCTCGGAAAAATCGTTCAAGCTCCAATGACAACAATATGATGCCCGAGTACGCCGATATCCCCATTGATCCTACGGTTGAACTTAATTTACATCGGCTGAAGCATGATCTTGGCGGCAGCGACGATCTGATTATGCGGGAAATTCGTTATGATGGCATGAGGTTTGCGTCTGCAGCTGTCGTATATATCGATGGGCTGGCTAATGCGATGACGATTAATCAATATATTTTTGATGTATTGGACTATTCCTTATCTAATCATCGTACGGAACATCCCTCTGCTGTTGATGCCGCCGTTTTGGCGAAAAAACTGCTGAACGGGATGGGGGCGATCAGCACCGTAACCGAGATGGGCACTCTCTATAAAAATTTGCTGTCCGGTCAAGCTATTATTTTGCTTGCAGGGCATAAACTCGCATACAGTGCGGACATTCGCGAATGGAAGGGCCGTGACGTTACGGAGTCGACGAACCAGACTTCCATTCGAGGTCCCCGGGAAAGCTTCACCGAGACACTCCGCACCAATACATCGCTCATCAGACGGAAAATAAAAGATCCAAGACTATGGCTCGAGACCGTCACGATTGGCCAAGTAACGAAAACAGATGTGACCTTGATGTATTTGAACGGAGTGGTCAAGCCATCAGTTCTTCAAGAGGTCCGCTCGAGGCTTAGCAAGATCGAGATCGATGGTATTCTGGACAGCGGATATATCGAAGAGCTGATCGAGGATGACAGATGGTCTTTGTTTCCGACGATATTTAATACAGAACTCCCAGACAATGTTGCAGGTCAACTGTTGGAAGGGAGAGTAGCTGTTATGGTTGAGGGGACGCCTAACGTCCTAATTGTGCCGACACAGCTTGTAACCTTCTTCCAATCAACCGAGGATTATTACCAGCGTACGTTTTATGCGAGTTTGCTTCGTTTTCTCCGGTTCGGCAGCGTCTTTATCTCGTTGTTGTTTCCGTCACTGTATATCGCAATAACAACTTTTCACCGCGATATGCTGCCGGCATCACTTCTCATTTCCTTAGCCGCCCAGCGGGAAGGCGTACCGTTTCCGGCGTTTATTGAAGCGCTCATTATGGAGATTACGTTTGAGATATTAAGAGAGGCAGGCCTGCGTATGCCACGTGCGATTGGTCAGGCGGTATCGGTTGTTGGTACGCTCGTAATCGGTCAAGCAGCGGTAGAAGCAGGTATTGTATCCGCTGCAATGGTTATTGTTGTATCCATTACAGCGATTTCTACATTTACACTCCCAGCTTACAGCATGTCAATACCGGTTCGTATTCTTCGTTTTGTGTTTATGGGTGTAGCGGCAAGCTTTGGCTTGTTTGGTATCATCATGAGCTTCTTCGTTCTTATGCTGCATCTATGCGCCTTGCACTCCTTTGGGGAGCCATTCATGTCTCCGCTGGCTCCGTACAAACAAGCAGACATGCAGGACGCTTTGTTCCGGCTGCCAAGATGGCTCATGTTCCGGAGGCCGAACACTTCCGCGGGAGCCGGCTCCAGCAGAATCCGCAAGCGTTAAGGGAGGCGTAACCATCATGTTCTACAAACTTGCTATTTCGATGCTGTGCCTTCTCATGCTTTCTGGATGCTGGAGCAGACGGGAACTGAATGAGCTTCTGATTGTTCTGGGCGTAGGTGTGGATTGGGAGGACGGGCATTATCTCGTATCCTATCAGGTTGTAAATCCAAGCGAGATTTCCAATCAGAAAAAAGCGGGAGACCGTCCGCCGAGCACTCTATTTCAGGGAAGAGGAAGAACGCTGTTTGAGGCAGCCAGATCGGTTACGGCCGAGGCACCGCGTAAAGTCTATATGGGGCATTTGCAGATGTATGTCATTGGAGAAGAAGCTGCAAGAAGGGGCATCAAGGAACTTGTAGACAGCGCTGCCCGCGATAATGAAACGCGGCTGGATTTTAATTTCATTGTGGCGAAAGGGACAAAAGCGGAGGACGTACTAAAGCTCTATACACCGGTAGAGAAGCTGCCCAGCTACAGTATGCAGCAGTCGCTCAAAACGTCAGAAAAGAATTGGGCACCCACAATTGCTGTGACACTTGATGAGGCGTTAAATAAGCTGTCCGTGCAGGGAGATGAGCTAGCTTTGACCGGGATACGGGTGATCGGGAGCCCCGATGTAGGGGAAACCAAGCAAAATGTAGAAACATTTATGCCGCCCAGCCGATTCCGCTATTCCGGCATAGCTGCGTTCAAGGAAGATAAGCTGATTGGCTGGCTGAATGAAAAGGAGAGCAAAGGTTATACCGATATTACGAATAATTTGGATAGTACTTCGATCGCTCTGGCATGTGGAGATAAGCGATTTTTAGGGGTAGAAGTGAGCTCCTCTGATTCCAAAATAAAAACAAAGGTTGTTGACGGTAACCCGGAGGTTGAAATATCCATCCGAACGGAGGGGAATATCGTCGAGAGGACATGTACGGATATTGATTTATCCGATCCTAAGACGATCGAGCGTCTGCAGAAAGAAACCAAACAAAGCATTTTAGCTAACGTTGAAGCTGCTGTTGCAAGGGCCAAGGAGATCAAGTCAGACATTTTTGGCTTTGGTGTTCAGCTCGGGAAAGAGCATGCCGCCTTTTGGAAACAGATTCAAGACCAGTGGAGTGATGAATATTTTCCGCAGCTTAAGGTGGACTACAAGATTGAAATGTATATTCGGAAGACCGGTACAACAGAGAATAGTACGATCAGATAAGGAAAGGGGAGCGGCATTAGATGGCGGCAATATTGGCTATTCTGGCATTAGCAGCAGGAACCTTCTGGCTGGAGGCACCAGGACTGATTCGCCAGCGCTATTACAAGGAACTCGTAATATTCCTTGTGCTGCTTCTTATAGGCAGTGCTTTGTATGGCACTCTTATGCTTCAAGTTAAGCTCCCTAATCCATTTATGATGATCAAGTGGATGTACAGCTGGGTCGGGCAGCTAAAATTATCTTAGAGGGGAGGCCAGGCATGTCTACATATATGAACAGCAAAATATCGGTCAGGCAGTTTATGATCTTAATTATGGTTGGGACAATAGGGGACTCAATTCTGATCATGCCGACTATTACAGCTGGTTCGTCCAAACAGGATGCCTGGCTCTCCATGCTGCTTGCCTTTATCGGAGGACTTGCTGCAGGAGGATTATTTGGAGCGATTGCCAATCAGCTTCAGCGGATCAGTCTCTATGAAGCGATCCGGCAAAGGCTGGGGGTATGGTTTGGGGGCTTCATTTTCCTACTATTCCTGTTTCCTTCGTTTATGTGCATCTTGACACTCTTTAGTGAGATGAGCCAATTTATGACGACGCAATTAATGCCGGAGACACCGGTAATTGCGATTATTATCCTTTTTGCAGCGGTTATTATTATTGCCTATCGTTATGGCATTGAAGCTTACGCAAGAATGGGAGAGCTGTTGTTCCCGGTCTTTATGGGGCTGTTTCTGCTTTTGGTTGTTTTTCTGCTGCCACAAATAAAATGGACAAATTTACACCCTATTATGGCAACAGGTATGCTTCCCATTATAAATGGATCCTTGCCTGCCTTCGCATCCGGTTTTGTCGAAATGGCAGTGCTGCTTATGCTAGTTCCCTATGTTGCAGGCAGCAGTAGGCTGACGAGGCCAATCCTGACTGGCTTTGCTGTAGGCGGAATGGTATTATTTCTCGTCGTTCTTCTCAGCATTCTTGTGCTTGGACCTAATCTCATGCAAAGCAAATATTATCCGACCTTTGTTCTCGCTCAGAAGATTACGATCGGACATTTTTTAGAACGAATCGAAGCCATCATGGCCTTTTTGTGGATCATAACCGTGTTCTACAAAACACTGATTCACTTCTTCACTGTAACGACAGGCCTCGCGCAGGTGTTTAGGCTCCAGGAGAGCAAGATGCTGACCATTCCCCTTGGCATGATTCTGCTCGTCTTAACGGTTGTAGGCACGCCTAATATCGTCGTTTACAATGAGATTCTGCAGCTATATTATCCATGGTTTGACATGACATTCTTTCTAGTACTACCGCTGATTATTCTGTGTCTCTTGCTTGCAGTTAAGCCAAAACAGCAGAAGAAGCAACAGCAACAGCAGGAGCAGCAACAACAAAATTAGGCGAAATTTTTTCCAAAAAACTCTTGTTCTTGGCGCGTGAGCATGTTAATATGGGTCTATAAATAATAAAACATGAAATATGAAATATTATCGAGGTGACCCAAATGGCACGCTACAATTCCGAAGAAGAAGTTCTTGCCCATTACGATCCGAAGAAATATCGGACACCAGATGGCTATACAAGTGATATTGCCGTATTTACAATCATTAGCGAGCCAATCGCTCCCAATAAACCGCCAAAGAGGATACTTAAGCTGATGCTGATTCGCCGGGCTCAGCTTGATGGTGAAGGAAACCCGAATATTGAAGGTGGGAAATGGGCACTGCCAGGAGGGTTTATCGATCCTGAAGAAATTGCCTATGAAGCAGCAAAGCGTGAGTTATCGGAGGAGACGGGAGTTGAGGGCATTCACATCCAACACTACGGTGTCTATGATAAGCTTGGCCGAGATAAGAGAGGCTGGATTATATCCAACGCCCATTACGCCATCGTTCCGGAAGATTATCTGGAGAAACGCAAAGCGGCGGATGATGCTGAGGATGTTGCCTTGTTCACGATCGAGGAGCTCAAGGAGCTGAATCTGGCCTTTGACCACCGTGAAGTCATCCAGGATGCGTACAAAATAATTCGTCAGCATATGCTGCTCTCTACGGTTGCACGCAACTTCCTGCCGCAAGAATTTACATTAAGTGAATTACAAAGCGTGCTCCTGACTGTCACGGACAGCCCAAAGGTTGCAAAATATTCGACGTTCCGCAATCGTGCAGAAAGACTCCCATTCATCGAAGTTGTGAGGACAGATGGCGAGACAAAAACTACATCAAGAAACTCCAAGCGGCCATCAAATTTATACCGGTTCAAAGAAGGTGAACCACTGGAGTCCATCTACTTCTAAGGGTATTGTCACAATACCTGTTCTTTTTAGAAATAATATTTCATAAATCATGAAATAAGGAATAAAAGGGAGGTTCTTAAATGACGACAAATAATCTGATTACTACTCCGTTTGAACGGCTGTTCCAAGTGCAGGAGATTGGCGGAATAAGCTCCATCACCATTAATGATGTGCTGGCTCAAGCGGCTGAAGAGCGGCTTACACCAGCAAGCGAAGATACCGATCGGAGCCTGCTGCTGGTCATCGATCAGCAGAACAGCTTCATTGAAGGCGGGGATTTAGGCGTACCTGGCTCCGTACAAGACACTGTTCGACTTGGGAAATTTACGTATAAAAATTTGCATAAAATCACACAAATAGCACTGACTAAAGATGTTCATACGCCGCTGCAAATTTTCCATCCTTGCTGGTGGAAGGATCGAAAGGGGCAGCATCCGAAGCCTGTTGAGACGGTCATTACAGTTGAGTCGGTTATAAGTGGAGAATGGACACCCGTCTTCTCGCCGGAAGAGAGCCTAGCTTATCTTCATGAGCTGAAGCGCGGCGGGAAGCGGGAGCTCCGAATTTGGCCGTATCATTGCCTTGAAGGAACAAGCGGCGTGGGATTCGAAAGTCAATTCATGAATCTGGTCTACTTCCATACTGGAACAAGAAGAAGCACACCGGTTATTTTGGCGAAAGGGCAGGATCCTTTAAGTGAGATGTACGGCGCGTTCTATCGGGAGGATGGTGTAGCAAGTGAAGCCAATCGAGCTTTCCTCGATGGTATGCTTGCATACAGCAACATTTATATTGCAGGTCAGGCGTTATCACACTGCGTACTCGATACTTTGAAGCATGTCCTGGAGCATCATGCGGCGAACCGGACTTTTACGAGCAGCATTCATCTTCTAACGGATTGCTCGAGCCCGATTCCGGGCACTGAACAACTGACGGAAGCTGCAATTAAAGAGTTAGTTAATCAATACGGCATTCAGCTTGTGGAAGCAGAAGGCTTGAACATATAACAAAGCGGAGGTAATGGGAGATGGAGAACAAGAAGGTTACTACAAAGCAGTATGCGGACGACAGCCTCGCTCTGCATACCGATCTATACCAGGTCAATATGGTGGAGACATACTGGGCAGAGGGGATGAGTGAGCGGAAAGCGGTGTTTGAACTCTTTTTCCGTAAGCTGCCTTTCGGAAATGGGTATGCCATATTCGCTGGACTGCAGAAAATCATTGAATTTGTGCAGAGCTTTGAATTTTTGGCATCCGATATCGCTTATTTGAAGGATGAGCTTGGTTATGAGGAGGATTTCCTAGATTACCTTGGGCAGCTTCGTTTCAACGGTAAAATAACCGCGATGCGTGAAGGGGAGCTCGTATTTGGTAATGAAGCGATTCTCCGTGTGGAAGGAACGCTGGCGGAAGCCCAGTTTATTGAAACTGCGCTGCTTAATATCGTTAATTATCAGACTCTGATTGCAACAAAAGCATCCAGAATCCGCAATGTGATAGGAGAAGACGCGCCGCTGCTCGAGTTCGGAACACGCCGTGCCCATGAGATGGACGCTGCACTGTGGGGTTCGAGAGCTGCGATTATTGGCGGCTGCGATGCGACATCAAATGTACGCTGCGGCAAGCTGTTTGGCGCAAAAGTATCGGGTACCCATGCACATGCCATGGTGCAGGCGATGCTGGATGAATATGAAGCCTTTCTCCGGTACGCGAGACGCCAGAAGCAGATGAACCGCAAATGTGTGTTCTTAATTGATACGTACGATACGCTTAAATCGGGTATTCATAACGCCATTCGAGTTGTGAAGGAGCTTGATATTAAAGACTTGTTCGAAGGTGTTCGGCTTGATTCGGGCGACCTCGCCTATCTGTCGAAGGAAGTTCGCAAGCTGCTTGATAAAGCGGGCTTCAAGCAGACGAGAATCTACGCGTCGAATGATCTCGATGAATATACGATTATGAATCTTCAATCGCAAGGGGCTGTTATTGATGCATGGGGAATTGGTACAAAGCTCATTACCGCGTATGATCAGCCCGCTTTAGGTGCAGTCTATAAAATTGTGGCGATTGAAGATGAAACTGGAAATATGGTCGATACGATCAAAATTTCGGGTAATCCAGAGAAAGTGACAACACCAGGCATTAAGAAGCTGTACCGGATTATTAATCTGGTGAATCAACGTTCGGAGGGCGATTATATCGCACTGGAGGACGAGAAGCCGCAGGAGGAAGGACGTCTGAAGATGTTCCATCCTGTCTACACTTATATCAGCAAATTCGTGACGAATTATGAGGCGAGGGAGCTTCATGCGGATATTTTCGTAGATGGCAAGCTGGTCTACGAGCTGCCGCAGCTGTACGAGGTGCAGGCTTATGCGAAGGGGAATCTGGGACTTCTGTGGGACGAATACAAGCGTAATCAGAATCCGGAGGCTTATCCGGTTGATCTAAGCCAGCGCTGCTGGGATAACAAAATGAATCTCATTCATGCGATGAAGGAGAAGGCGGAAGGAGTGGCAAAAGCCCAATGACAGTGAGCAAAGCCCCGCGGAAAATCGGCATTTACGGCTCATCGTTTGACCCGATTACGAATGTCCATTTATGGACAGCTTCGACAGTGGCACATCGTAAAAGCTTGGATCTCGTTATTTTTCTTCCTTCCTCAAGCATGAGGCATGACAAGAAGACAAGTACAACCGATGAGCATCGGGTGAACATGATTAACCTCGCGATCGGCGACAATCCGAAGTTCGTTATGGATCCGTATGAGCTGAATGTACTAGCTGGCATGCAGTATACGTTCCATACGATGCGGCATTTTCGTGAGAAATACCCGGAGGATGAGCTCTATTTTATTATGGGAGCCGACCTTCTGGTCGATATATCGGAGGGCAAATGGTCGCATGAGAAGGAATTGATTGAGGAAAATAAGTTTATCATAATGGCACGTAATGGCATTGATATGACGGAAGCAATATCCCGTTCGCCATTGCTCCGTAATCATGATGATGGCCGTTTCCAACTAATGAGCAAAGGGCTAGCGATGGAGATCAGCTCGACCTATATCCGGGATGAGTTCGGACGAGGCGGGGAGCCAAGATATTTGCTGCCGGATGCTTGTTATGACTATATTAAGAAGAATGGTTTGTACCGCAATTAACCAAAAATGAAGGAGGCGCATGGTGATGACCTTGCAGCAGCAGATTATAGATAAATTGGGTGTAAAGGCACAAATTGATGCACAGGAAGAGATTCGCAGAACGATTAATTTCATAAAGGACTACATGGTGTTCGCGCGAAAAGAGGCGCTTGTTTTGGGTATTTCGGGCGGACAGGATTCGACACTTGCCGGCAAGCTCTGCCAGATGGCTGTCGATGAATTGAACGATGAATCGGGAGAAAAGACCTACCGATTTATCCCTGTCCGCTTGCCTTATGGCAATCAGAAGGATGAACAGGATGCGCAGGATGCGATTGCTTTTATTGGTGCGAATGGCTTCATCACAATCAATATTAAAGCAGCAGTAGATGCGGGAACGGCGGAATATGAAGCACGGACAGGGAAGGAATTAAGCGACTTTACGAAGGGTAATCGGAAGGCCAGAGAGCGGATGATTGCGCAGTTTGAGATCGCTGCGGAAGAGAATGGACTGGTCATTGGAACAGATCATGCGGCCGAGGCGATTACTGGCTTTTACACGAAATTTGGCGACGGTGCGGCGGATCTGACTCCACTCTACCGATTGAACAAACGGCAAGGAAGACAACTCCTCAAGGAACTTGGCTGCCCGGAGCATCTCTACCTGAAGACACCTACTGCCGACCTGGAGGAAAATAAGCCGCAGCTCGCGGATGAAGTAGCGCTGGGCGTGACGTACGACGATATCGACGACTACTTGGAGGGCAAGGAAATCGCAGAGGAGGACCGTCAAAAGATCGAAAATTGGTACACGCGTACGATTCATAAACGGGAGCAGCCGGTAACAGTATTTGATGATTGGTGGAAGGCTATTGCTGATAAATAAGAGGGTAAAAACGAGGTCTGTCCCAGTTAATGGGGCAGGCCTTTTTGTTAGGAATAAGGGGATTTAATATATAGTCCATTCATACTAAATGAAAATAATTGTAAGAGATTGTTTTTATTTTCTGAAATATCTGCTATTCTACTGTTGATCTTGATCAGCTAATGGATTGGGGAGTGAATCATTTTGAAACCGGTTACAGTGTATGATATTGCCAAGGAAGCTAATGTATCGGTTGCAACGGTGTCTCGCGTTTTGAACAACACCGCCCCTGTAAAAAAGTCTACGAGAGATCGCGTTGTAGAATTGATGAACAAGTACCAGTTTCAGCCTAATGCATTAGCTCGAAGTTTGTCGAAAAAGGAAACAGGGATGATTGGCATTATTTTGCCGGACATTACGAATCCTTTCTTTCCGGCTGTACTTGCCGGGCTTGAGCAGGAGGCGAGGAGCAAAGGTTACACGTTCTTTCTATGCGATACGGTGTCGACGAACGGGGATTCGAAGGAGCAGTATGAACGTGAATCACAATATCTCAGCCTGCTGATTGAGAAGCAGGTAGACGGTATTGTTATGATTGGCGGTCGGATTAATCTAGCGAGGCCTAGTGAAAGCATGGTAACCGAAGTGGTTGATATAAGCAAACGTGTGCCAACCCTGCTTATTAACGGTCATTTGCCAGGTCAGAATATCCATTCGATCTGTGTGGACGAACGCGAGGGAGGGGAGCTCGCTACGCAGCATCTGATTGACCTTGGTCATAGGGATATTGGATTCATCGGCGGCTACCAGAGCATGGCGAACTCGATTCATCGTGTACAAGGCTTTGTGAAGACGATGGAGAAGAATGGGCTTAAGGTACGCAAGGAATGGATTCTTGATGGCGGCTTTTCCGTTGAGAAGGGGAAGTTGTTTATGAATCATCTGCTTAGTTTGCCGCAGCGGCCTACTGCGTTATTTTGCGCGAATGATCTCGTAGCCATCGGTGCTCTTAAGGCAGCCTATAATGCTGGTCTTCGCGTGCCGGAAGACTTATCTTTAGTTGGCTTTGACGATGTTCCATATGCGTCGAACAGCATACCCGAACTAACAACGGTCTCTCTTAAATGCTATGACGTAGGTAAGTCAGCAGCCGAACATTTGCACAAGATGATTACGAAAAATAAGGTAAGCAGGAAGACCAAGATCAGGCCGGAGCTTATAATAAGAGAATCAACAGCCCCTCCAAAAGGACTAAATTGAAGTTCTAGAAAAATATTTCAAAAAACTAATTGACAACGCTTTCAATTGTGATTTATTATCAAGGTGTCAAGTAATCCACTGTCCGAACCAAAAATGAAACCCGTTTCAATGTAACCGGCTATCATCATATTTCCCCAAAGAATGCACGTAAGAATACCGTAATCAAAAACAATTATTGTTTTGTCGGATCTAATGTGTATTTTATTTTAACCAAAAATGAAACGGGTTTCATGAAACGGGATACATAGCAATAGATCGGGGGTTATCTCATGAGCTTAGATACACAGGCAATATCGGCTGTTCAATTCGAAGCTAGTGCAGTACGCATACATGGAGAGCCGAGGTTCTTACTTAGCGCATCGCTCTTTTATTTCCGAATTCCAAGGAAGCTGTGGAAGGAAAGAATGGAACAGCTGAAGGCTTATGGCTACAACAGTATCGATGTATATTTCCCTTGGAACTACCACGAGCTGAGAGAAGGCGAATGGGATTTCGCAGAAGAGCGGGATGTTGAAGCTTTCTTGTCCGCTGCAAGCGATGCAGGACTTTGGGTAATCGCTAGACCGGGACCATACATTTGCTCGGAGTGGGATGGCGGTGCGCTGCCAGCGTACCTACAAGCTCAAGGAATTGACATTCGCCAGAATGATCCGGTGTTTCTCAGTCGAGTAGCCGCTTGGTTCGACCGCATTATGCCTCTTCTAAAAGCTTATCAAGCCGGCGAAGGCGGAACCGTTATAGCGGTTCAACTCGATAATGAGCTGGACTTCTACGATTGCAAGGATCCAAAAGGTTATATCGGCGCCTTACGTGATTTGACCCTAAGCCATGGCATTACAGTTCCGCTGTTCGCATGTGCTGGTCAAGGAGGTTTGCTGCAGGCAACTGGAATTGCAGAAGGTGTTGCTCCAACCTGCAACTTTTACCCGGATAACCGTGATCCTGAATTCGAGCAGAAGGTTCTTCATTACGGAGGAATCATGGAGGAGCTGGGGTATCCGCTGCTCGTTACGGAGACGAACCGAGCGCATTACCTGCTTCGCCGCTTGATGGGATGTGGTGCCAAGCTTCTTGGTCCTTATCTTCAGGTATCAGGCACGGACTTCGGATTCACGAATGCGACGAATAACTGGGGTAAGCCGCTTGCTTTCATGACATCCGATTATGACTTCGGAGGAATGATTTCGCCGGAAGGACATATTCGGGACGAAGCTTATGAGGGACGGCTGCTTGGCCGACTGATTGAGACTTATGGAAGAAAGCTGGCTGAGGCAAAAGCAGTTGGAGCAGTTGGAGAGCTTCGCGATAACATCGCTGGCCCTTATGCATTGGAATTGAAGGATGGCGGTAAATTGTTATTCTTCACCAATCTGGATGACCAGGATAAGCTGATTACTCATGGTGATGGTGGCTGCTTTACCCTACGTGGTGGAAGCTCACTTGCATTACCGTTGCAGCTTCCGCTCACAAGTTGGGGAATGGAAGGAACGCTGGAGCAATCGACGGCCGAACTGTACTTCGCAAAATCTGCTGCAGGCAAGCTGAGTCTCGCATTCCATACAGAAGGTGCAGGACAAATTCAGCTAAGTATTGAGGCAGTTGATGTGGAAGCAGAGGGATGTTTGGTTGAGCAGCAGGACGGCCAACTCATTATCAGCTTCAATGGTGAGACGGATGCGGTATGCCGCGTGAAAGATAATACAGGTAGTCTTTTGACGGTAGTCATACAAGATAGATCTAAAGCGCTTTATATGGTTGAAATGGATGAAGAAGGGTTAACAATTCTTGATTCACTGGAGAGCAATCTGGTGAAGGAAGAGCAAGCAGTTACAAACTGGCTGCTTAGCAGCTTTGATGCAGCAGAGCCAATGACATCTACAGAGGCCCGGCAGTCGAGCGAGCATGCTTCATACTTGGAGCAAAACGGGATTTATCGAGGTTACGCATGGTATGAGGCATTGGTTCCAGCACATAGTGAGAGCGAAGTGCAAGGGGTACTCGTTAAGAACGGCAGTGATGTCCTATCGCTTTATGCGGATGGCACTTACCTAGGGACGATCGTACCGGGCGGCAGCAGCAGCTATCTTCCATTATTGGGAGAGCTGGAGCGAGGAAAGCTGCTTGCACGGACTGAGATATGGGGCCACTCGAACTTTGATGATTCCAGATTGCCATGCTTACGGCTTCATGCAATGAAAGGGCTTACAGGAATGTCGCTTGTAACGAAGCAACATGATCTCAGCCGCAATTGGAGTGTGTATCGGGCAACGGATCGCATCCTGCGAGAGGAGCTCACGGCCGAAGTCGACCGGAAGTTATGGCCGGTTGTGAACTTAGGTGGCTGGTTATCACCAGATCATCCGGCATTTGAATATTACCGGAAGAGCTTTATTCCGGGAGACAAAGCAAACAGCTGGACGCTTTATTTTGAAGGAATGCAATCGACGGCTCAGGTTTATGTAGACGGTAGATTCGCAGGAGATGTTAATCCGTTTGATCCTTATCTTGATCTGTCACCGTACCTAACGGCTGGACAGACGGCGGAAATAGCGATATTCCTTGAGAGAGTTATCGGTCTTCCTCCAGGAAGAAGAGCGATCATGTACGAAGGTATCCAAGCATCGAATTGGACCATCAGCGGAGCAGAAGAGCCAGAGCTTCTGGCACATGCCGAAGCAACACGGACGCAGGGACTTGAGGTCGAGCTGCCGCTGCAACTAGAGCCGGGTCAAACGGCTTGGCTGTATGGAGCGGTATCGAATGCAGAGAACGGTGCCGGCTGGCGTGCAAATGTTTCAGGCTCAGGCCTTAAGCTGACCGTGTTTTTCGAAGGACATCTTGTTGGACGGATTTGGACACCTTCCCAGGAAGGACGGCCAGTCTTAACCGGAGGCAATCCCCATTCTGTATATCTGCCAGGTGTATGGTTCGATAAGAAGGAAGGCGAGATTGCAATCTTCTTGGAAGCAGTCGATCAAGCTGGACCTTGCAAGCTGGAAGCGATAACGCTTCAATCGGTCTAGTCAGAATTAAAAGTCAATGCTTACGAAGTAAGAATCGCTACAAATGGCCAATCATTGGCTATTTGTGTAGCAATTCTTTGGATGATGCTTACGAAGTAAGAATTTCCACGAAAAAGCGTGTGGAAATTCTTAAGTCAATGCTTACGAAGTAAGAATCGCTACAAATGGCCCAGATTGGCCATTTGTGTAGCAATTCTTTTGAGGAGGGACTCAAATGGAAAAGGTTTTACAACCAGCTGTCCAGGCTAAGCCGATTAAGGAAAGCTCCGGCAGGATGAAACGATTTTGGAACAATAAAACACTGCTCCTAATGTGTTTGCCGGCAATTGCATTTTTCATCGTCTTCGCATATCTGCCGATGCCAGGCGTGTATCTCGCCTTCATTCGGTACAATTACGCTGATGGAATTTTCAAAAGCCCGTTTGTTGCCTTCGACAACTTCCGCTTCCTCGTTATGAACGGCGACCTGTGGCGGCTGACCTTTAATACCGTAGCGTATAATCTTGCTTTTATTTTGCTGGGGAACGTCCTTCAAATATTCGTAGCCATCCTGCTTAACGAGCTGCGAAAAAAATGGTTTAAAAAAGTGGCTCAAACGTTGCTGTTCCTTCCGCACTTTATCTCAGCTGTACTGATCGGACTGATTGCTTACAACATTCTCAGCTATGACTACGGTCTGCTGAACCATATACTTGGATCTCTTGGTATGGATCCAGTTAAGGTTTACTCCAATACTCATGTATGGCCGTTCATTATCGTAATAACCTACCTGTGGCAAACAACAGGTTATGGCTCTATCGTATACTTCGCAACCATCATGGGTCTTGATGGTGAGATTATTGAGGCCTCTGAAATCGATGGTGCAAACGCTTTCCAACGGATTATCTACATCGTTATTCCATGGCTCAAGCCAACCTTCATTATCTTACTGCTCTTCTCGCTTGGCGGGATTATGAAAGGGAACTTCGGTTTGTTTTACAACTTGGTTGGAGCAAACAATACGGCACTGTACGCGTCGACTGATATTATCGAAACTTATGTATTCCGTTCACTTATGACGAACTTCAACTTCTCTATCGGTAGTGCAGTAAGCTTATATCAATCGGTGTTTGGCTTCGTTATTGTTATAACGGCCAACTGGCTCGTTAAGAAGACGTCGCCAGAAAACTCGTTATTCTAGGGGGTGCTGTCATGGAAGAAAATATTGCAGAATCCAGAAGCATTCGGACAGATGCGAGCGAACTCATTGTCAGAACATTTGGTTATGTAGTCATTTCGCTCTTTGCGCTTTGCTGTTTGCTGCCGTTCCTTCTCATCTTGGGTACATCGTTTACCGCTGAGTCGGCAATTAAGAAATTTGGCTTTAACTTCTGGCCGAAGGAATTTAGTACCTTTGCTTACAAAATCGTTTTTGAGAATCCCGATATCATCGTCGGTTCTTATATCGTAACGATTGCTCTTACCGTGGTAGGTACCGCAATTGGTTTGTTCATCGTAGCGATGACCGGTTATGCGCTGCAACGTCCAGACTTTGGTTACCGCAATGGGATCTCGTTCTTCATCTACTTCACAACTTTGTTCTCTGGAGGTCTTGTTCCGTTCTACCTGCTAGTTACTCATTATTTAAGCCTGAAGGATAATTACCTGGCCGTACTGCTGCCAGGGCTACTAAGTCCATTCCTGATTATTATGATGAAAAGCTTCGTCCGTTCCATCCCGCATGCCATAACGGAATCTGCGAAGATCGACGGTGCCGGAGACTTCACCATATTCATTCGCTTGATCTTGCCGATGACAACTCCAGCACTTGCAACAATTGGTCTGTTTATCGCGCTGGGGTACTGGAATGAATGGTATAACTCCATGTTGTTCCTATCAACGAATATGGAGTACCGTCCACTGCAGCTGTTTTTATACAATGTGGTGACCAGCGCCGATTTCGTTCGTAACTCAGCTGCAGCCTCCAATGTCACGCTGCGGGATGTTCCGCTTGAGTCTATGAAAATGGCAACGGCCGTTGTAGCAACTGGACCTGTAATCATGTTCTATCCATTCGTACAGCGTTACTTCATTAAAGGTATTACGGTTGGCGCTGTTAAAGGCTGATGTGCCGAAGGCTGAAGAGGCCTCTTCACATAACGGGCAAAGCCCAATATTGAAAAACAAAGGGGAGAATTGCATGTTTAAGAAAAGTTCTGCAATCTTGCTGTCTATTTTGATGGCTTCCAGCTTGGCAGCCTGCTCCAGTAATAACAACAAAGATAACAAACCAGCAGAAACAGCAAAAGCAAGCAATAACGCTGGCACTAATGCTACTGCATCAACGAATACTGGTGGAGACACAGCAATTGATACATCGAAGTTTGTAAAGATTAAATATCTCGTACTGGGCAACAAGCCAACTAACGGTCAGTTTGATAAAGTAATGGCTGAAGTTAACAAACTCATGAAAGAAAAAATCAATGCCGAGCTGGAATGGCAATGGATTGAATGGACGGACTGGCAAACGAAATACAACCTTGCGCTTGCTTCCGGTGAACCAATCGACCTGATTACAATCGGTACAGACTGGCTTGATACTTGGGGTAACGCGCAACGCGGTGCCTTCATGAATATCGATGACCTTCTGCCTAAATATGCTCCGCAGACATGGAATTCCGTTCCGGAAGATGCTTGGGCTCAAAGTAAATACAATGGTAAAATTGTTCTGATCCCAGAAAACGCTTACACACAATGGGTTAACCATGGCTTCTTCTACCGCGGCGACTGGGCGAAAGAAGCAGGCATCACTGAGCCAATCAAAGACTGGGATGGCATTGGCAAATACCTGCAATACATCAAAGACAACAAACCTGATGTAATTCCTTGGGACGCTGTTTCAGGAGTAAGTACATTTGGTGGATTTGATACTTCTTACACGGATAACCTTGAGCTGCCTATCTCGACAGGATACCTGCCAGTATTTACAGCGAAATCATTCGATGAGAAATATACAGTTAACAGCCCTGTCTTCGAAGATACAATGGTGAAGTACGCAACAATGATGAAAGATTGGGCCGATAAGGGCTTCTGGCGTGAAGACGTACTGAACAACAAAAATGATACTCGTGCTTCACTTCGTGCCGGCCTGACTGGTATGGACCAGCATCATACGCAAACGTTTGGTACGCTTCGCGTCCAAATGGATAAAGACCAACCAGGATCGGATCTGC
Source organism: Paenibacillus sp. YAF4_2 (assembly GCF_052113225.1). NCBI lineage: Bacteria > Bacillati > Bacillota > Bacilli > Caryophanales > Paenibacillaceae > Paenibacillus > Paenibacillus sp. YAF4_2. Next base: position 410,829 of record NZ_JBFRCT010000004.1, on the reverse strand, counting down.
AAATGTTCCCATTTGCACGTCAGGGCGGTAAAAACCTGACTGAGCTGTCGATCACTCATGGCGGTACTTCTGTTGGTGCAAACAGCAAGAACCCTGAGCGCGCTCTGATGGCATACGACCTGATTCGTAACGATGAGCAAATCTACCATCTGATCAACTATGGTATTGAAGGCGTTCAATATGAAGTTGTAGACGGCAAACGTCAACAGCCAGCAGGCTATGATGCAACAAGAGACGACTTCTATGCAGACTTCTGGGGCGGCCGTAACGACAAATTGGAAATTCCAAGCGTAACCGTATGGGATCAACTCGAAAGCACATTGTATGCTGAGTATGACAAAATCAAAAAACCTTACCCTTACGGTCAATTCGTATTCGACAAAACTCCGGTTGAAGCTGAGTTGACAGCGATTACGCAAGTAACGGGCGAGATGGGCCCAGCTATTGCTTATGGTAAAGCAGGCGATCCAGTTAAAGCGGTTGAGCAATTCCGCAGCAAGCTGAAAACAGCTGGCTACGACAAAGTTCTTGCTGAGCTGCAAAAACAAATGGATGCTTACAAAACACAAATGGGTGGAAAATAATTCGTACAGTAAGCCAGGATCGGACGTCTAACGTCTGCTCCTGGCTTTTTACTATTTAAAGAAAGAGACATTATTCAGCAGGGTTAAATATCAACTTGGCTAGCTGTATCTTCTAGATAGTAAATATCCTTCCAACTCGTTATTATATGGAAAAATTACCCATAAATAGAATAACGAATATACATTCGCTTATAAAGAAGGTTTTTGTGTTTCTACGCTAACGTTAACGTTGACGTTAGTATTGATGAGGAGTATGCTAAAGATGTCATCCATGTTTGAAGCAGCACAGAAGTGGGTATTAAAAGGGTAGAGAGTGCATTTTGAAGGAGGCATTTGTTATGTATAATCATTTACTAGTTCCCGTTGATGGATCGGAGCAGGCGAGTAAAGCACTTGATCAAGCTATTCGTTTAGTGAAGGTGATTGGCTCACATAGTTCGTTGTCCGTTCTTCATGTAATGGGACGTGTTACTATAAACCAGCCTTTTATTTATTTTGATTTAGGCCAAGCTCTGGATGAGGAAGAGAACGCGGTTCTCGCTGAAGCGGCTAACAAGCTGAAGGATTCAGGCGTTACCTATAATTTGTTGAGAGCGGAAGGAGATCCAGCAATCTTGATTTGTCGGACGGCGAAGGAAAGAGGATGTGATCTGATCATTATGGGCAGCCGTGGTGTTGGACTCATGTCCGAGATTCTGCTCGGAAGCGTCAGTCATGCCGTATCTCAGCATTCCCATTGCCCCGTCTTGCTTGTAAAATAAATGATTGATTTTAGAAAAAGCTGCCCAAGGGCAGCTTTTTTGTTAAATTCTTTAAACAATCTTGAAGATAGGATTGATGGAAATAAACTCTACAGGTACATCCGGATACTTATGCCGTAGTTCTTCGCTTAAAGCACGCATGCCAGGTGCTTCGCTCTCGGCGTGACCAAGGGTGAGCAGAGCTTTATTAGCACCTTGATGAGCAGCATCTCGGATATATTCTGGCGTCTCCCATTCGGGTCCTTCGCCAACGATAAGCAGGTCAAGATTATGCTGACGCATCAATGGAATTGCCGTGGAGGCGCCTCCCCGATAACCAACCAAAATGCCTGCACGGCTGCATGGAGTGGAGAGGTCACCGGTAATACGCAGGAAGGGCGTGCCCAGCTTTTGTTTGACATGTGTTGCAATGTCGCTTACCGTCATGGACGAGAACTCGAGAACTGCTGCAATAGGCAGCATCTCAACTAGATTGGCCTCCCATTCTAATGCTGCAAGCAATCCCGTCATGATGATATCGGGTTGCTTCTGATGGCAATAATCATGATAACGGAAGATCGCCATTCCACTGTCCTCGATCAACCGCTGCTTTTGCAAAAAGATTGGGTCATGCTCTACGAGCTTGTCATCATGACGATGGCTATAGGAAAGAGGTTCATGAGTGATGAGGAGATTAGCTCCCTTTGTTATGGCTTTCTCTATAACTTGCTGAGTTGGCATAAAAGAAACAGCAATGCCGCGCACTTCAGTATCAAGTTGGCCGGCCATTAGAATATCCACAGTATTATTAATTGTAGGAACTGATGAGCACAATTCATCAATAACGTTCTGAATCGTTAACGGCATAAACGAGATCACTTCCTTTGTTGGGTATAAAAAGGCGCCTTCGGACGAAGGCGTCTATTTGCTGCTTGGGTATATTTTTTCACCCTTCTCGAGCATTTCAATGAATTGATTAATTTTTTTCACTCGTGTCTCTTGCTTTTTAACGTTATGAATTCGGAATAAAATGGCATACCTATTCTGCTTGTCCAATGTATCAAAAAACTGCTGCGCTTTCTCATTACGTGCTAATTCAAGGGCGAAATCTTCTGGAATGGCTGCATTAGACTGCGATTCGTACGCTTTATCCCATAGTCCATTTTGCTTGGCTGCTTCAATGGCCTTGAGGCCGCTAGGTTGCATTTTGCCGGCGGCAATTAGGCTTTCGGTTTTATCTTTATTAACCTTGGACCATATACTTTTCGGTCCTCTTGGTGAAAACCGTTGAATCCAGCTTTCTTCATCAAACGTTTTTTTATGGCTGTCAATCCACCCGTAGCATAAAGAAATATCGAGCGCCTCATGGTAAGTGACGGATGGTCGGGCGGCATTCTTTTTGGATATCTGCAGCCAGATACCGGTTGACTGATCATGATGGCTTGCAAGCCACTCTTCGAAAGCCGATTGATCCGGGAAGAAGAGAACAGGAAGTTCTATTTTGCTCAGCTTGGACATCCCCTTTATGCCTTTTTTCTATACCATTATAGCACTGGCTTATAGATGGAATAAATCTTTAACTGAGAACATTTAAATATTGCGGTGCAAAGTGGAAGCTTCTATTATGAGGGCTATACATCTAATAGACGAGGTTACAACATGAGAAGCAGATGGCTATCACGTATTACGGCTGCAATTTATATTATCGATTTATTAGGTATTATTGCTACGCTTTGTTTTGTTTTCTTCAATGACTGTGAATATGGTTTTGAGCTTCGTTTTGTAATTGTTTTTATTTATTTCTTCATTTTCTTGAGTCTCTATCTCATCGCCATAAAATTTATTAATCTAAGGAATTACAGCTGGCTGGTGATCAGGAAAAGCCTGATAAGGTGTTTAGGGATTCTTCTCGTAATCTGTATTTCGAAATATTTGTTTAAATATGGTCTTGAGCCAATAAAAGCTTCAAAATTGGATTTTTTGTTTTTTTCGGGTCCACTAGGGAAGGCCACAGCTTATTTATTTGTGGATGCAGCGGTACAGAGAAGCAGGACTGGATAAATATTATAGTCCAATAACAGCCGAACTTCACAGATCGTTCCGATTTACTGTGACTAGAATCACATCCGTAAGGCTTCATTACTCGCTATACTTGGAACATAACAGGTTCAAGAAAGCGAGGAGAGCTTCATGCTAAGTGAAAAAACGATCTCCATTATAAAATCGACAATACCGGTGCTTGAGGTTCACGGAGTGGCGATTACGAAACGTTTCTATCAATTATTGTTTGCGAATCATCCCGAGCTTATGAATGTATTTAATCATGCGAATCAAAGACAGGGCAAACAGCAGGCGGCGCTTGCGAATGCGGTTTACGCGGCAGCCCAATATATAGACAAACTTGAGACAATCCTTCCAGCTGTAAAGCAGATCGCACATAAACACCGCAGTCTTGGCGTTACGGCAGACCAATACCCGATTGTTGGGCAAAATCTGCTTCAAGCCATTAAAGAGGTGCTTGGTGATGCCGCAACTGACGAAATCATTCATGCATGGGCTGAAGCGTATGGCGTGATCGCTAGTGTGTTCATTAGTGTGGAAGAGGAGATGTACCAAGAAGCCGAGCAGCAGCAGGGAGGCTGGGCAGGTTATCGGGCATTCCGGGTGGAACGTAAAGTACAGGAGAGCAGCGTTATTGCTTCTTTCTATTTAGTTCCGCAGGACGGTGGATCTATCGCCTCGTTTAAGCCAGGGCAATATGTCAGCGTGAAGATGGATATTCCGGGTGAAAAAAATACCCACATCCGTCAATACAGTCTGTCGGATGCGCCGGGTAAACCTTATTACCGGATATCGGTCAAAAGGGAAGATACATTGCCAAGCAAGCCTGCCGGGGTGGTCTCTGTGTATCTGCATGAAAAAGTGAAGGAAGGCGAGGTGCTTTGGTTGTCAGCACCTGCTGGAGATTTCACGCTTGCTCTAGAAGAGACTCGTCCAGTCGTCTTGATCAGCGGGGGAGTAGGCTTAACGCCAATGGTCAGCATGCTTAATACGCTTGCGGATACTAAAGCCAGCCGCCAAGTTACCTTTATACATGCTGCGTTGAACGGTGAATTCCATGCGATGAAACAGCAGGTCGAGGAGACTGTAAGCCGTATGTCAGGTGCATCCGTTCATTGGTGTTATGAGAAACCAACGGCTACTGATAGAGAGCTTGATGCCTTTGACCAGGAAGGCTATATCGACTTGCCATGGCTGCAAAAAGTGATTCCGAATAAAGACGCTGTCTTCTACTTCTGCGGACCGGTTCCTTTTATGGCTCATATTAACCGGCTGCTTATTCAGTGGAATATTCCTGCAGAACATATTCATTATGAATTCTTTGGTCCGTCTGGCAGCCTTGATCAACCTTCAGAGCAAGCGGCTGTGCCTCAGCAATAGTCATCACCAAATCAGCATTCTTTCTGGGCACGCAGCAGCCGGTTTATCGTCTCTCGACGCATGCCAATAAACTGTCCGATCTCATCTTGAGTCAGAACATCGGTCAGCACAGCTGGAGAGATATAATGTTCAAACCAAGCTTGCAGCTTTCGAAGCTTGTCAGCGGGTGCAATCGAGGTCAATTGGTCGATCCTCTGCTGCATCATGCGTAGCTTATCCTGCAGCTGCAAGGCGATGGAGCGATATCTGTCGGGATGCTGCTCCAGCTCCCGATACCATGCAGCGGCAGGGATCATATCGACTTCGCAGGTAACAAGGGCGGTCGCGGTACCGAAATAAGGGTTAGGGCTAATAAGGGAATGATGCGGAATGATTTCATCCGGAACGATGATGTTCACGAGAATTTGTGAGCCGTCCGGGTGGATACGTACAATTTTGAGCAGTCCGCTTCGCAGATGGAACAGCGGTCCTGAATCCCCTTGCAGGAATAATGTCTCGCCTTTATGTAAAATCATTGAGCCTCCATAAATACAAGCGAAGCCCGAATGACCGAGGCTTCGTTTTTTTGTCTTCATTATACGATAGTTTGCAATTTGATGTTGCATTGCCTTCCAGTTATTGTATCCTAAGAAAGAACCTATGTTCGATAAGGAGGGGCATGATGCGAAAGGTAGAAACGGAACTGGACATTATTCAACTCGTGATGGAGGATGAGTGGATGATGTCTGTTTTACATACAGCAAAGTCACTGAATCTGCCCGATTGGTGGGTTTGTGCAGGCTTTGTACGGTCGAAGGTGTGGGATTATCTGCACGGTTATACGGAGTGGTCTCCTTTGGCGGATGTTGATTTGATCTACTACGATCTTTCCAATCAGGATGAAGCCGTGGAGAAGCTGTACGAGCAGCAATTAAGAAGCTTGATGCCTGATGTTCCATGGTCGGTAAAAAATGAAGCGAGAATGCATCTTATCAACGATATTCCACCTTTCTCGTCAGCTGTAGATGCGATGTCCAAGTTTCCGGAGGTTGTCACCGCATTAGGCCTAGCCTTGGATGAACAGAATCAGGTTGTTTTATCTGCACCATGGGGGATCGAAGATTTGCTGCATTTTGCTGTCCGCCCAACGCCTCATTTTGCAGACAAGCCAGAACTTATGAAGAGATACGAAGAGCGGCTTATGAAGAAAAACTGGAAGAGCAGGTGGTGGAAGGTTGAAATCATTCGATAACATGGAGACACAGATTTACTTGGTGAGGCATGCGCATTCCAGTTATACAGCCGATGAGCTTAACAGGCCTTTATCTTCATCAGGTGAAGAGGCAGCTCTACAAGCTGCGGATCTATTGAAGGATGAACAGATCACGACGATTTACTCCAGTCCGTATAAAAGGGCGATCCAGACGGTAGAACCTTTAGCAGCCCGGAACGGTATAGCGATACATATTGAAGAAGGATTCAGAGAGCGATTATTATCCGATAAGCACCTTGAGGACTTCAATCATGCCATTACGAAAGTATGGGAGGAAGAAGCCTTTTCTTGGCCGGGCGGTGAGTCGAACCTTGTTGCGCAGCAAAGAGGTGTACAAGCTCTCGAGAAGATTTTACAGGAGCATCAAGGTCAGAAAATTGCGATTGGTACACATGGCAACATCATGGTGTTAATCATGAACGCTCTTAATAATAAATATGGTTTCGAATTTTGGAAACAGCTGAACATGCCGGATATCTATAAACTCAGCTTTAATGGGTTCGCACTTCATCATGTAGAACGGATTTGGAAGTCATCTAAATAGAGGGGCGTGATGATAGGTGAGTAATCTGCTGCAAGTCAGAGTGACGGGAGTCTTAATAGAAGAGAAACGCATACTATTAGTGAAGCAAAGAGTATCTGACATCCGTTCATGGTCATTACCTGGAGGGCGTGTAGAGCAAGGGGAGACGCTGGAAGAAGCCATTGTCCGGGAGCTTGAAGAAGAAACTGGATTAAAGACACGAATCATTAAGCTGCTTTACCTTTGTGATAAACCCGATGCCTCGCCGTCGCTTTTGCATATTACTTTTTTGCTGGAGAGAGTGGGTGGGGAGCTGCGTCTTCCTTCGAATGAATTTGACCTTAACCCGATTAAAGATGTAGCATTTGTTCCAATTATTGAACTCACTGAATACGGTTTCTCCGAAATCTTTGAGCAGCTTGTCCAAGACGGGTTTCCTGAAGCTGGAAGCTACCAAGGATTGAAGAGTAATATTGGTTTGTAAATCGAAGTCATACTCTATCAAAAATCTTAATAATATGTAACTAAGAGAGGGATGTCCCTCTCTTTTCATTCTAATCTCGTTCATTATAGTAGTTGTAGGCTTTCGACAATAAGTCAGCAAGATTCCGGCTTTGTTCTTCCCCTAAGTGGTCAATGAGACCACCAAGATGCTCGTTAAACAGCTCGTCTGCTTCTTTAGCAATTTCCTCACCTTTAGGGGTCAATTCGATTCCTACGGATCGCCGGTCATCAGGATCTACCGTTCGTTCGACAAGCCCATCTGCGATTAGCTTCTTAATAAGCTGAGTGACAGTTGGTGTTGTGACAAGCAGTTTTTTGCTAATTTCGGACACCTTGATTTTGGGATTTCCCTCATCTGTATTCGCCATGATACAAAACAATAGACGCAGCTCACTCCGGTTCAGTCCTCTTACCGATTTCTGCCTCCACTCCGCTTTGGCGAAGCGGGTAAAAGAACTTTTCAGCTGTTGTATGATCTCTTGTTGGTTGTCTTTGTCCATACTTACTCCTATTCCTCAGTTGTTAATTGTTAATACTTGAAATATATCATAATTCTCATTATTATTATAGTTAAGTTGGTAAACTAAATATTTATCACCAAAATAATGGGGTGAAAACGATGGTTAACGTAGGAGTAATGGGTACAGGTTACGTTGGACTTGTTCATGGCGCTGTACTTTCCAGTTATGGATTCCGAGTTACCTGCATGGACGTAGATGAGCCTAAGATCGAGCGTCTAAACCAAGGCATTTCACCGATCTACGAGCCAGGGCTTGAAGAGCTTCTGCATGATGGTTTGGAAAAGGGGACCTTATCCTTTACTACAAGCGCGCAGCAAGTCGTTCAATCCAGTGATGTCCTGTTTATAGCTGTTGGAACGCCTGCAAAAGAAGACGGCAGTGCGGATCTTTCTTATGTCTGGGAAGTTGTGCAGCAGATCGGTAAATATATAAACGGTTATAAAGTAATCGTCAGCAAATCGACGATGCCGGTTGGAACAAGCAGAAGCATTGCCTTATATCTCGACGGTATTCTTAGAGGTACTTCCTACCGGGTTGATGTTGCATCGAATCCGGAATTTCTAAGACAAGGCAAGGCAGTCAGTGATTCGTTAGCGCCATCACGTGTTGTTATTGGAACGGAAAGCGAAGAAGCGAAGGAGCTGCTGAAGGCCGTCTACGCTACTCATCTTGAGCAGGATGTCCCTTTTCTATTCACGAACTGGGAAAGCTCCGAGATGATTAAATATGCGTCCAATTCCTTCCTTGCGGTGAAAATTTCTTTTATAAATGAATTGGCTCTTTTATCCGAGAAGGTTGGCGCGAGAATTCAAGATATTGCGACGGGCATGGGGATGGATGACCGCATCTCGCCGCATTTCCTGCAGGCAGGCCCCGGTTACGGAGGCAGCTGCTTCCCGAAAGATACGCAAGCAATCGTGGATGTCGGCAGGAAGAACGGCGAGGAGCTTTACGTAGTGCGTGCGGCGATTGCTGCAAATGATAAGCAAAAGGCGAAAATGGTCTCCAAGATCGAAGAGGTGCTGTCATTCGATGGAACCTTGAAGGGAAGAATCATTGCGGTATGGGGGCTTGCCTTTAAGCCGGAAACAGATGATATCCGTTATGCTCCGAGCTATGAGATTATCCAAGGGCTGCTCAGCAGAGGAGCTTCCGTTAAGGTCTATTGTCCGCAAGGGATGAGATTAGCGAAGCAGCATTGGACGGAGCTAAGCAGCCGCATTCAATATTGCGATAGTGAGGCGGAATGCGCACAGCAAGCAGATGCTATCGTGCTTATGACGGAATGGGAGCAGTTCCGCACGAGCAATTGGGAGAAGATTGTAAGAACGATGCGTGGCAATGTCTTTTTCGATATGCGAAATATGTTCACCGAGGATTCAGCTGTGCGTCAATGGTTTCACTACTACCCAGTTGGTTCCAGCGAATACGGGTATCCATTGCAGGAGGCACAATGAAAACCTATTGCGTAACCGGGGGAGCGGGTTTTATCGGCTCTCATCTTTGCGAGCAATTGCTCAGTCAAGGTCATCGTGTCATTAATATCGATAATTTCAATGACGTGTACGACTATAAAACGAAAATCAGGAATATCCTGAGTAGTACAGGATCGAATTTTCCATATTCTTATTCGGGAGATAAAGCGAAGGATTTGGCCAAGCTCCAAGCTATGGTGGAATCAGATCATTACCGTCTTGTGATCACGGATATTCGTCATATGGACGAGCTGGACATGGTATTTGAAAGCGAGAAGATTGATGCGGTCATTCATCTTGCAGCAATGGCTGGGGTTCGGCCTTCTATTGATGATCCACTGCTATACGAGGAAGTGAATGTGAAGGGCACCCTGCAAGTGATGGAGGCGATGCGTAAGCATGGCGTTCGCAAATGGCTGTGCGCTTCTTCTTCTTCGGTGTATGGAAACAATAAGAAGGTGCCTTTTTCCGAGGAAGATGTGGTAGATTACAGTATTTCACCTTATGCAGCGACCAAGAAGTCTTGTGAGGTGCTGGGACATACTTACTACCATCTGCATCATATCGATACGATTATGCTGCGTTTCTTCACGGTCTACGGAGAGCGGCAGCGGCCGGATTTGGCGATCCACAAATTCGCGAAGATGCTCGATCGTGGTGAAGAACTAACGATGTACGGGGATGGTTCCTCGAGACGGGACTACACGTATGTCGGTGATATTATTGCTGGTATTCTTGGCGCATTATCGTATGTTGAACAGAGCACTAACGTTTATGAAGTTGTGAATTTGGGCACGAACCGAACCATTACGCTCCGAGATTTAATTACAAGCTTGGAACAGGAGTTTGGCAAAAAAGCTCTTATTCGTATATTGCCTAACCAGCCGGGAGATGTGGAGCAAACTTACGCGGACGTATCCAAGGCGAATCAGTTGTTCAACTATCAACCACGGACCGATTTTGCCCAAGGATTACACAAGTTTGTTAGATGGTATAGGGGGAATTCAAATGGTTAAATTATCGGTCGTTGCGCCAATTTATAACGAGGAAGAGAATATTAAGCTGCTGCATGAAGCTATTACGAATGCAGTGAAAGATAAAGTTGAAAGCTATGAGATTGTACTGATCAACGATGGCAGCAAGGATCGCAGCGCACTTCTGCTGGACGAATTGGCAGAGCAGGACCCTAACTTGAGAGTGATTCATTTCGAGAAAAACTGCGGTCAAACCGCGGCCATTTATGCAGGCTTGAAAGGCTCTACGGGGGAGCTTGTTGCCCTAATAGATGCCGATTTGCAGACCGATCCACGTGATATTTTCAAGCTGATGCCTTACATTCCGAACATGGATTTCGTAAACGGCAAACGCGTTAGACGAAGAGACACGGTTGTGAAGAAAGTATCTTCGCGTGTCGGGAATGGTATACGTAACTGGCTGACGGGTGATCAAATTTATGATACGGGCTGCCCGATGAAGCTGATGAAGCGTGAAGTGGCAGACAGCTATTATTTGTACGAGGGACAGCATCGCTTCCTGCCGACATTAGCGAAGATTAACGGCTTTAAGGTGATTGAGATTGCGGTATCCCACCAGGAAAGACAGCATGGCGTTTCCAAATATGGCGTATTGAATCGAGCATTCGTAGGACTTATGGATGCAATCGTCATTGGCTGGCTCCGTAAACGGGTCATTCGCTATCAGATTAAAGGTCATTAATCATGTGGTGGCATTCGATAATAGGCAATGTGTCGGCTGGCAACATGGGATGGATTATCTTTGGTTTCATTGGGCAAATCATGTTCACGATGCGGTTTATAACCCAATGGCTGGCAAGCGAAAAAGCGAAACAAACCGTTATACCTCAGTCTTTTTGGATCTATAGCATTCTAGGCAGCGCCGTATTATCCATTTATGCGATTTATCGCAAGGATCCGGTATTCCTGCTTGGTCAACTGCCTAGCGTCTTCATTTATTTCCGCAATATTATGCTGAATCGTAAAGCGCGATTGCAAACCTCGAACAGCAATTCCGTTGATCTATGAACGTTTGATGCACCTCTGGACAAGATCATCGGCTTACCTCTTTAGGTAATCCGGTGGATTTTTCCGGGGGTGCATTTTTATTTGACCAAGACGATGTGATTACAAAAGGACAAGCTCAAGAGATCGTGGCATAAAACGCTAATTATTGGCATGTTCTTCCTTTATGCCCTAGAAGTATACTAATCCGTGCATGGTGATGAAAGCGTTGCCAGTAATCGTTGATTTGGAAAGGAGGGCTGACAGGAGGCAAATCATGCGATTGACTCCAACTTAAGCGAAGCCATGAAATGATTATTTAAAATATAAGAAAGTATAAGTTTTCTCTATACTGTGCTTATATTTCATCCGCGAAACGACTGCTCCCCCTAAGGACGCAGCAGTCGTTTACGCTTGTCTAGGGAGGGAATCAACGAATGTACACCATTTATCGGACAACGACGACGAACAAGCTGCTTGTCCTGACGCTTTGCGCTGTCATGCTGGTCTCACTCGTATCGTCATTGTTCATCCGCGAAGCACACGCTGCGGGCTCTTATTTATTATCGCAAAACAAAACCGCATACGCTTCTTCAGTGGAAGGCGGAAATGCAGCAAATCTGGCCGTGGATGGTACAACGGGGACACGTTGGGGAAGCCAATGGGGCGTTGATCCGCAATGGCTTTATGTCGATCTTGGTGCAAATGCTGCTATTGACCGTGTAAAGATTCAATGGGAAGGCGCTTTTGCAACGGCCTATAAGGTTCAAGTATCAAGCGACGAATCCACATGGACGGACGTCTACTCCACAACGACCGGAGACGGTGGTGTGGATGATCTGACTCTTACAGGCAGCGGACGTTATGTAAGAGTGTACGGCACACAGCGGGCCCTCGCCGCTTATGGCTATTCCATTCTGGAGTTTGAAGTATACGGTACTGGCGGATCGACAGCGCCACCGGTTGACTACGGTCCAAACGTTGCGCTGAACAAACCAGTTACGGTTTCATCGACTGAAAATTCCGCCTATTTGCCGCCAGGCTCAACACTTGCTTCCAATGCTGTTGATGGTAATGTAACGACTCGCTGGTCATCCAATGCGACAGATAGTGAATGGATTTATGTGGACCTTGGTGCAGCCCATCAGATCGGCCGGGTTGTCCTGAATTGGGAAGCCGCAGCCGGACGGGCTTATGATGTTCAAGTATCGAATAACGGATCGCAATGGACAACGGTCTATCGTGAGCTCCACTGGGCGGGAGGCAAGCAAGAGATTCCGCTATATACAAACGGACGTTACGTTCGGATGAATGGCATTGGGCGTGCGACAAGCTTTGGTTATTCCCTGCTTGAGCTTGAAGTCTATGATTATATCGCTGGCCAGCCGCAGCCGACGTATTCGATTCCGGCTTTGCCAACACCAACAACTGTACAATCGGGCTCTGGTAGCTATTTGACGAATGATATGCATATGCCGCAGCCGAAATATCCGGCAAACAAGTCATCCAATATTACGACCCCAATCCCGTCGAATGACTGGTGGCAGTCCATCCTGATCAAGCCTTATGGCGACTATCTGGTGACATTGCCGCTGAAAGCGAAGTACTTCCAGCAAGGTCTTGGTATCTTGAACCCGGGAGCAGGCTGGCTGTCTTCAGACGGCAGAGCGGTTAATGCGGATGGAAATCCTGATCTATACGTCATGGCAAGCAGCATTAATACATCCAAGATTCAAACCCGTGTCACCGGTTACGGAGACTGGTCGGTAGACGCTGTTGTAAGTGATGACGCAACAGACAAGATGAAATCTACTTTTGTAAAAGGCTCGCCTTACGTGTATAACACATTTGCGGATCCAAACTCGGTAGAAATCTATTCTTCGCTTATCACGCAATTATTCGATGATAACGGCAATTCCGTTCTGGCAACAGAAGGCGCAACACTAACAGCAGACCACATCGGGGTTAAGCTTACGAATACAGATGGCAGCGGCGCATCCTACACCCGTTACTATGGCATTTTCGCTCCTGCCGGAACGGTGTTTAAGAAGGTTGGAGCTAAGGTGAAAATCCAGCTTGGCAGCGGTGGAAATTACCTGTCAATTGGTGCAATGCCGGCGGCTTCGAACCTGAACTACTTCTATCAGCATGCATATGCCTATGTAACGGATACGAAGGTAAACTACAACTATAACGAATCAACTTCGCAAGTCACAACAGATTACACGTTGACGACTGCGCTCAAGCGTACAGGCTTCTCGAATCAGGCGCTGACAACACTGCTTCCGCATCAATGGAAAGTGTCTTCGGCACCACTTACAACGCTGACGTATCCTTCAGTCCGTGGAACGTTGAAATTGAGCGAAGGAAATACATTTACAACGGTGGACCGTTTCTACGGTATTGTACCGCAGTTCACACAGCCAACGGATTCGGCTTATGACAAGTCGCTTATGGTTTCTTATTTGAAAGCATTGGATGAAGAAACCACAAGTAACTTAATGGCTGCAGATGCTTACTGGCAAGGCAAGAAGCTTCATCCGCTTGCAATGGGCGTACTTGCAGCTAATGAGCTTGGCGAGACGGCTTACCGGGATAAATTCCTGTCACGGATCAAGACTATTTTGACAGACTGGTATACGTACACGAATGGTGAACCGGACTACTTCCTGTACTACAACTCGGATTGGGGTACAACGTATTACAAATCCAGTGAGTTTGGCGCAAACAACGGCATTACAGACCATCACTTTACGTATGGCTACTATGTCTTTGCTTCAGCTGTACTCGCTACATTCGATGATGATTTCAGAACACAATACGGACCAATGATTGACCATCTGGTTCGTGACTATGCGAACCCATCACGTACAGATTTGATGTTCCCGTTCTTCCGCAGCTTTGACCCGTATGAAGGCCATTCATGGGCAGGCGGTTATGCGGATAATGACAACGGTAACAACCAGGAAGCGGCAGGAGAATCACTGTTTGGCTGGGTAGGTCAATACATGTGGGGCTTGACCAATGGAGATACGGCATTCCGCAATGCGGCCATTTATGGCTTTACGACAGAATTGAATGCCGTTATGCAATATTGGTTCAACTTCGACGGAGACAACTGGCTTCCGCAATATACGCACAAAACGGTTGGACAAGTGTATGGTGCCTCCAACTTCTTCGGCACCTTCTTCAACGGAGATCCGGTTTATGTATACGGTATCCACTGGCTGCCAACTGCTGAGTATCTGACAAGCTACAGTCTTCCACAGGGCAAAGCAGCCGCTCTGTACAACGGCTTTGTCGCCGATAACGGCGGTCAGGAGACAGACTGGTATCATATTGTGTGGCCGATCCAGGCGTTAAGTGATCCACAGGCGGTCATTAACAAATGGAGCACGACAAGTATGCAGAAAAATGAGATTTTCAACACGTATTGGTTCGTTCATAACATGGCAACACTTGGTTCCCGCACGAAAGACGTCTGGGCTACAGGCTGGACAAGCGCAACCGTGTATAAGAAAGGAACCACTTATACAGCGCAAGTATGGAATCCAACTTCCAGTCCTGTAACGGTAACGTTCAAGAACGCTGCAGGTACGACAGGAACAGCAGTTGTAGCGGCGAAATCGCTCGTAACCGTTAATCCGATGGTGAATTCGAATACCGGCGATAACTGGGCTCCAGTTGGAAGCGGCGGCGGAGACAACGGTGGCGATAACGGCAATGGCGGCAACAATGGCACAGACACTAACGTAGCGCTTAACAAAACGGTAACGGTATCGTCTACAGAAACACCATTTGCCGGTACGAATGCGGTTGACGGCAGTGCGGCTACACGCTGGGCATCCGTGACGAGTGCAGATCCGCAATCCATTACAATTGATCTTGGCTCCTCGCAGCAGCTTAGCCGTGTAAAGCTGAACTGGGAGACAGCTTACGGCAAATCGTATAAAGTGCAAGTGTCTGTTGACGGCTCGAGTTGGTCCGATATTTACACGACAACAACTGGCGATGGCGGCACGGATGATTTTAACGCAGCAGGTACAGGACGTTATGTAAGAATCTATATGACCGAGCGCGGGACAACCTTCGGCTATTCGCTTTATGAAGTTGAGGTATACGGTCATGCGGCAGCAACGTCGAACTCTTCGCTTCTGTCCGTAGGCAAGACGGCAACCGCATCATCTTACCAAGCTCCTTTCGTTGCGGCTTCGGCATTTGATAATGATCCAGGCACACGCTGGGGTTCGGAAACAGGTGTTGATCCACAATGGCTTATGGTTGATCTTGGGCAGAATCGCGCGGTAACCAATATTAAGTTGAAGTGGGAACCCGCTTATGCGAAGTCGTTCAAGCTGCAAATCTCAACTGACGGCAATAGCTGGACCGATCTGTACAGTACAACAACAGGCACAGGCAGCGATCTTGATCAGAACGTAAACGGCAGCGGCCGTTATGTACGAATGCTTGGCACAGAGCGTGGGACGCAGTGGGGTTACTCGCTCTGGAGTTTTGATGTGTACGGGTATTAATATTTTATAATGGACTGAATGGTAGGTAAGCCCTGCAGCCGATTGGCTTCAGGGCTTATCTTGTTAATAGAATAGTTGTGCGGGCAGAGGGGAAAATACAAATAATGTTACTCCGTTACTCCTTGCCTTAATTCGATATTTAGATTATTATCTAAATATCGAATAGAACGATTTATAAGAAGGTGAGCCACTTGAATGATGCGTTCAAGGCGTTGTCCGACCCAACTCGTCGTCAGATCCTCCAGATGCTAAAGGAACAGGATTTATCCGCCGGACAAATCGCCGATCAATTTAATATTTCCAAGCCGAGTATTTCCCATCATTTGAATCTGCTTAAGCAAGCGAAGCTGGTTAGCGAAGAACGACAAGGACAGAACCGGGTATATTCGCTGAATATGACCGTCGTGCAGGAAGCGATGGGCTGGTTTCTCGGGATGCTTGGGACGAAAGGGGAATGAACGAATGATGAATGAAACAACGGAACAAACGGTACGTTGGACAAGGCAAGATTGGATTTTGCTTGCTGTTAATGCCGTTATCTTTGGCATTGTATTTCTATCTTTTAATCACCGTCTTCCTGATGTTGTGGGTACTCATTACAATATGAGAGGCGAACAGAATGGCTCGATGTCCCGATTCCACATGTGGCTTGTCTATGCTGGTATTGGTATCGTGCTTCCAGCTTTTCTGTCGATGATGAGATTTGTTGATCCTCGGCGGCAAAACTATGAACGTTTCAGCGGCTACTATACATTAATGCGTTGGGTCATCAGCTTATTTCTTCACGGTACCTTCGTGCTTATGATGATGCAAAATCTAAATTACGATTTGCCTTTCTTCCATATTGTGCTTGGCGGGCTAGGCGTTATGTGGATGATAATCGGCAACCGGATGGGCCAGCTTCGCAGCAATTTCTTTGTTGGTATTAAGACACCTTGGGCAATCTCCGACGAGAACAATTGGCGCAGCACACATCGGTTGGGCGCACGGCTTTGGTTTATAGCGGGAATTCTGATGTTTGTTGGCGCATGGGTTCTCCCAGCAAATTGGCTGGTCGCTGATCTTGTCTTTGCCGTTGTACTTAGCTCAGGCGTGCCGTATTTCTATTCCTACCTCTTGTATGCTCGTGCAAAAAAGTCATCGTAACCGAAAAGCAGCTTTGCGGGAACTATCCCTGCAAAGCTGCTTTTTGGTTTAAGGGTTGTAGTAACTTCGTTGGCTACGTTGGAGTTCATACAGTATAATGCAGCGTTCTCGCCCAGTAACTTGAGCTACATTGGATTGCATACAGTATAATCCGAACATTCCAGAGGATAAAAGCTGGCCTGGTGATTATTATTGGAGTAAATCCAACGTAGTACCGGACTACTCCAGTGTAACCTTATTTCACTGGAGTAAATCCAATGTAGGATGCTAAGCGAAAGCGATTTTTCAGAAAGCAAAGGCATCTTTCTGAAAAACGCTTAACAGTCGCGATTTTCCCGAAGCAAGAGCACTTCGGGAAAACGCTTAGACCGCGAATTTCCCGAAGCAGAACACTTCGGGAAAACACTTAGACCGCGATTCTCCCGAAGCAGAACACTTCGGGAAAACGCTTAGACCGCGAATTTCCCGAAGCAGAACACTTCGGGAAAACGCTTAGACCGCGATTTTCCCGAAGCAGAACACTTCGGGAAAACGCTTAGACCGCGATTTTCCCGAAGCAGAACACTTCGGGAAAACGCTTAGACCGCGATTTTCCCGAGGCAGAACACTTCGGGAAAACGCTTAGACCGCGAATTTCCCGAAGCAGAACACTTCGGGAAAACACTTAGACCGCGAATTTCCCGAAGCAGAACACTTCGGGAAAACACTTAGACCGCGATTTTCCCGAAGCAGAACACTTCGGGAAAACGCTTAGACCGCGATTTTCCCGAAGCAGAACACTTCGGTAAAACGCTTAGACCGCGATTTTCCCGAAGCAGAACACTTCGGTAAAACGCTTAGACCGCGATTTTCCCGAAGCAGAACACTTCGGGAAAACGCTTAGACCACACCAAATGTAACTTTACGTACCAAATAGTCTACTTTTTCCGACATAACCTCATCGTTAACCTGAGGGATTATATCGTGTTTGAAGAGCTGCTGTTTCTTGATTTGATAGTAGTCCCAGATTGCGTTACGCAGCGTAAGGTTGTTTTTCATGAGATAAAGGGGATCGAGCAGCTTCTGGAAGATCAGCTCATCCTGCAATATATACAGCATTGCGTTCAAATCATTCATATAACCTTCGGCAATACCTCGCTCATAAAACGACCGCAAGCGGTTGTTTCGATCACTAATCGCCACCTCGATCGAGGCCATCAGCTGCGGATATACCTCACGCAAATCATGGAAGAAGGCTTCCGTACCATAGTTTGCAATTAGAAGCGTCTGGGCAAAGGTGGACTGAAAGCCCTGAATATAAGCTTCACTGCTGCCTTCCTTCAATTGGCTCTCATCACATACGACATATCTGATATAAAGGGCTGTAAGCCGTTCGATAATCTCATCACGAGAAGGGAAGTACTTGTATAATGTCGCTTTGGACAGATCCATCGCTTTGGCGATGTCATCCATGCGAAGTCCTTGGAAGCCGTTCGCCTTTATGGGATGCAACAGCTTTGCGACATATTTGTTTTTGGTTGTTTCATCGGTGTATCGGCAGCTCTGCGTTTCGTTTGTTGTTTCCATACGCGCTCACACTCACTTCCTATGTAAGGAGTATACATGATTTTTTCGGATAAAGAAATGGACTAGTTAGTCAAAGTAAACTAATTTTATGTAAATGAGTTTACTTTGACTAACTTTTGCAGTATGATCATTTCTACAATAGGCCAACTGGCCAATAGAGAACAGGAGAAGAGAAACATATGAGTACTTCATCCAACCAGAATATTCGATTCTGGCCGATTATGACTGCTATATTTTTTGGTGCTTTTCTAAGTATCCTTGGGATCAGCACCATTAATGTGGCGTTGTCGATCTTTATGCAGGACTTCCATACGGACCTAAGTACGGTGCAGTGGACCTTAACCGGCTTTATGCTTTCCTTAGGAACAATAGCGCCGTTGACTGGTTTCCTGGGGAATAAGTTCGGTTATAAAAATGTTTATCTTTACGCAATGATTGGCTTTGTTCTATTTTCCTTATTGTGTGGATTTTCATGGAATGCGGGATCTCTGATCACATTCCGTATAATTCAAGGTATCTTTACAGGGCTTGTCATGCCAGCGACAATGACGATTATTTTCCAAACCATTCCGAAAGAGCAGCAGCCGTTTGCCGTTAGTATCTGGGGCTTATCCGGTATGCTTGCACCAGCTTTTGGGCCAACGATCAGCGGCTGGCTTATCGAACAATTTAACTGGCGTTGGATTTTCTTCATGAATGTGCCGATTGGTATCGTTGCGATCTTGTTTATTATCGCGATGATTCCGGATATTAGATTAGGCGCTGCCAAACAGTTAGATAAACTCGGTCTTGCTACCGTTGTTCTCAGCAGTGTTGCACTGCTAGTGGCTTTGAGCGAAGGCCGCCAGTGGGGCTGGGATTCAGGTAAAGTCATCGGCTTGTTTGTATTTGGCGCCCTCATGCTTGTTGCGTTCATATGGCGTGAGCTTAAGGCCGAGAATCCTTTACTTGAACTGAGAGTATTTAAGAACTATCGTTTCTCCATCACGTTAGTTGCCAATACGATCATTACAATCAGCTTGTACTCCGGTACGCTGCTAGTACCTTTGTTCTTGCAAAACGTTCAGGCGATTACGGCGATGGACACAGGACTTATCCTGCTCCCATCCTCGCTTGTTATGGCGCTTGCCATGCCGATCGCTGGTAAACTGTATCCGCGGATCGGTGCCAAATGGATGACCATTGGCGGGCTTGTACTCATTATTGCGGGCAGTTATGAAATGACTCATCTGCATACGGACAGCTCGCATTTCTATATTATTTTCTGGATGGCTGTTCGTAATCTTGGTGTTTCGTTTGCTGCTGCTGCAACAAGCACAGCTGGTATGGAGGAGATTCAACCGCAGATGGTGGGTCACGCTTCTTCCGTAACGAACTGGGTTCGTAATGTGGGTGGATCCTTTGCGATTGCCTTATTTACATCACTGCTTGCTTCCCATACGATTACGCATGCTACTGATCTGACGCAAGCTGGCCAAGAGAGTGCGAAGACTATACCATTGTTCGCCTTTACACTGAGCGTCAATGACGTCTTTATGATCGCGACTTATATTGCTGTAGTAGCCATTCCGTTTACGCTCGTTATTCGTAAAAAAGCGATGCGCGCAAAGACGGTTACGGCTGCAGCCTGATGAATAATAAAGAAGCACTATGATTCATAACAGAAGCCCGAGTGTCACTTTTCAAAGTGCCATTCGGGCTTCTGTTTAGGTCATGGTCATTTTTTTGTTATTGACAGTAAAATACCTCCATGCTAATCTTAAACCACAGTTAATCAATAGGAATTAATGTAATTAATCATATCGTCTACCGTTCTAACGGAGGCATTCTCTCGCATGATGAGGATGCCTCCTTTTTGTTTTCTACTTGTCCTTCATAATGAGATGGTGAAAGTGGTGATGAAGATGAGCAGTCAAGCTGCAGCAGCGGTCAAAACGCCAGGCAGGCTGGCGCTTACAGGACTTGCGCTTGTTTTTCCGGTAACCTTACTTGTCCTATGGCAAGTACTTGGGCATTACGGCTATATCTCTGAATTGCTGTTCCCTACACCGTATACGATTATTGAGTCTGGTATTTCCTTAGCGGCCTCCGGAGACTTATGGACGAACATTCGGGTCAGCGTCATAAGGGCTCTGCTGGGATTTGGGCTTGGCGGCTCGCTTGGATTGGTGTTTGGTATCGCAGTAGGGCTGTTCAGAAGGACAGAAAAGCTGCTTGATCCTTCCATTCAGATGATTCGGATGATTCCAAGTCTTGCTGTTGTGCCGCTGTTTATATTGTGGTTCGGCATCGGCGAGGAATCCAAAGTACTGCTTATTGCCAAAAGCGCATTTTTCCCGCTGTATATCAATACGTTTCTTGGGATCCGCAATGTTGATAATAAGCTGTTTGAAGTGGCGAGAGTGCTTGGCTTCAGTCGTCTCAAGCAAGTGACTAGGCTTATCCTGCCGGCGGCGCTGCCGAACATCATCTTGGGGGCGCGGCTTTCGGTCGGACTTTCCTGGCTGGGCTTGGTTGTAGCAGAGCTGATTGCTTCGACCTCAGGGATCGGCTATATGATGTCGGATGCGCGGCAGTTTGCCGATACGCCGGTTGTATTCGTGGGGATTTTCACCTTCGCCATACTGGGACTGTTTACGGACTCCTTGCTCGCTTTGATCGAACGACGGCTGCTCAGATGGAAAGACCGTTATGACGGATAGACAGGAGGGATAAAAGATGAGCAATTCTATCGAAGCAATCGTTCCGCCTCAAGTGGCAACAGAAGCTGATCATGGAACGGGGCCAGCAGGACAGGAGAGAGCGGTTAGAAGCGGAGCGGCAAGGCACAAATGGCGGCCATCGAAGCTTGTTGCAGTCGTACTGAAGGATATAGCGATTGGTGCAGCTATTCCCGTTATTCTCCTCATCTTATGGCAGATTGCAGCATCGGCCGGATATATCTCCCCGACGTTCATGCCATCGCCGGGTTCCATTCTGCAGGCTTTCTGGACACTTGTGACATCGGGAAATTTGCTGCATCATCTGCTGGTCAGCATGGGCAGAGCCGGTCTTGGCTTTCTGATCGGAGGAGCAGCAGGGCTTTTGCTCGGATTATTAAATGGAATGTTCAGGAAAGCTCAATATTTGCTTGATCCAAGCATTCAAGCGCTTCGGCTAGTTCCACATCTTGCCATCGCACCGCTTATTATCCTCTGGTTCGGTTTCGGAGAAACCTCGAAAATAGCGATAATCGTGACCGGTTCCTTCTTCCCGTTGTATATCAATACGTTTCTAGGGATCCGCAATGTGGACAATAAGCTGTTTGAAGTGGCAAGTATACTAGGCTTCAGCCCACTGAAGCGATTGATTAAACTTATTATTCCGGCATCGCTTCCTGATATTCTGATTGGTATGCGCATCTCGCTTGCCGTGTCCTGGATTGGGCTTGTTGTAGCGGAGTTGATCGGCTCCCGTTCAGGTATTGGCTTCCTCATCAATGAGGCGAAGCAGAATTCGGAAACCTCTATTATATTCGTTGGCATAATTATATTTGCCGTTATTGGCAAGCTTATCGATTCTTTCATGAAAGGTTTTGAGAGCAGATGGCTGAACTGGCGGGACAGCTATAAAGGTTAACGACTTAAAGCTGTCCTCGCCCTGCAAGCTCTATAATAGTCGAAATATTCAATTAATTATTTAATGAGGGGGAATAGGAAAATGTCGATTTTATCATTAAGTGGTGCTATTCAATTGCAAGCGGATGTACTTGTTATCGGTGGTGGACCAGCGGGAACATGGGCAGCGATCACAGCTGCTTCGCAAGGAGCGAAGGTGATTCTGGCGGACAAAGGCTATTGCGGCTCAAGTGGTGCAACAGCTCCATCCGGTACCGGCGTTTGGTATGTGAAACCCGAAGATCGGCTGCGTGAGGAGGCGAAGGCGAGTCGTTACGAAATGGGCGGCCGCCTAGCCGAGCACCGCTGGATGGATAGAGTGCTTGACCGTACGTACGAGAACATGAACCGTCTGGGCCATGCGGGATATCCGTTTCCGAAGGATGATGACGGAAATCTGCATAAGAGAGGGCTGCAGGGGCCTGAATATATGCGGTTAATGCGAAGACTGGTACAGAAAGCAGGCGTAAAAATTTTGGATCACAGCCCTGTCCTTGAACTGCTTGTGGATCAATACGGCGTTGGCGGCGCGTCTGGCGTACAAACACAAACCGGAGATGCATGGACGGTACATGCTGGTGCCGTTGTAATCGCTACGGGTGGATGTGCATTCCTCAGCAGGGCACTTGGCTGCAATGTCTTGACTGGTGATGGATATTTGCTCGCAGCTGAGACAGGCGCTGAGCTGTCGGGCATGGAGTTTTCGAACGCTTACGCAATCAGCCCGACCTTCTCTTCCGTTACGAAGACGGCTTATTATTCCTACGCTTCATTTTATTACGAGGATGGTACGCCGGTGGAAGGCGCAGGTTCGAAACGCGGCCGCTCTATCATTGCCCGTAAGCTTCAGGAGGGGAGGCAGGTGTATGCGAAGCTGGATCTTGCTCCGGAGGAAATTAAACCGCTGCTGCGGGTGAACCAAACGAATTTCTTCCTGCCGTTCGACCGCCGCGGAATTGATCCGTTTACGGATTTGTTCCCGGTAACGCTTAGGCTTGAAGGGACTGTTCGCGGAACAGGCGGTATCCGCATTACAGATGAGACCTGTGCTACATCGGTGCCTGGCTTATATGCAGCCGGTGATGCAGCTACACGTGAGCTGATCTGCGGCGGGTTCACTGGGGGCGGCAGTCATAACGCGGCTTGGGCGATGTCCTCTGGCTCATTCGCTGGGGAAGGCGCTGCCGCTTATGCGAAAAAAGCAGGAGACCATGCAACTGACCGCAATCTTCGTAGTGCTTCCACTTCAGTCATTACGAATACTGCAGCCTCGTCTTCTGGCAAGACGGAGGAAATAGTCCGTGCGGTGCAGGATGAGGTTACGCCGTATGATCGCAATCTGTTCCGTACGGAGCAAGGGCTGAAAGGCTCGCTCGAGCGGCTTGATGGGCTGTGGAATGACCAGCGGAATCAGGTGGTGGAGCGCTCGGCTAAGGGGGTAAAAGCACGCGAAGCTGCTGCGATGACCGCTACGGCAAGATGGATGTACAATTCTGCACTTGCCCGGAAGGAGACACGCGGCATGCACAAGCGTGAAGATTTCCCGACATTGGATGCGGGGCAGCATTATCGTCTGATCAGCGGAGGGCTTGATCAGGTATGGGTGAAGCCGGAAGCCGTCAATGAAACTCCTGCAGTGAAGGAGGTTATCGCACCATGATTGAGGTAGTAAGCGAGTCCCGGTGCGTCTCCTGTAACCAATGCGTATCCGTATGCCCAACGAACGTATTTGACCGCGGGGAGGATGGCATTCCCGTCATCGCCAGACAAGACGATTGCCAAACCTGCTTCATGTGTGAGCTGTATTGCCCGGTTGATGCGCTGTATGTGGCACCGGATTCGGAGCAGGTGATCGGTATTTCGGAGCAGGAGGCTGAGCAGCAAGGTCTGCTTGGCGGCTACCGAGAGAAGGTCGGCTGGGGCAAAGGCAGAAAGCCTGTAGCTTCGCATGATTACATGTACCGGCTGTCGCTGTTCGCAAGGTTCTAATCATTTAATGTAATTTGATCATTTAACCACTGAGAGGGGTCTGTTTTATGAAGAAGAGTAGAGAAAATCAAAGAGGATTGCGTGGGCCGATCAGGCTCGCCTTAATGGCGATGCTGATTCTGGCTACAGCATGGCTGCAGGCTTGCGGAGCTAATGGTAACTCGAATTCGAATTCGAAGGATAAGAATGCGAGTGCTTCAACAGGCACGGAGACAGCAGCAGCAGCGGATACGAACAGTAAAGTCCCGTCTGTGCTGAACTACGGCTACATTGGAAGCAATGATAAGAATCTTCCCGGCGGAGCGGAAGGCTGGGGCTTTTACAAAGGCATCATTCAAGAGGAATTGAAAAAGTATGGCATTGAAGAAGTAAAGCTGACGGGCTTCCCGAACGGCCCAGACCAGACGGAATCGCTCATCAGCGGACGGCTTGATTTTGGCGGGTTGGGTGATACTCCTGCGATAATTGCGCATGGATCTGGTGCAAAAACAAGACTGATCAATCAAACGAACATTACCAATGTCGGTTACTTAATTTCCGGACCTAATGGTCCTAAGACGATAGAAGAGCTGAAAGGCAAAACGATTGCGATTCAAAAAGGCTCCTATATGCACCGTTACGTTGTTGGTCTGCTTAAGCAGGCGGGCATTACAGATTACAAGCTGGTGCATATGCTTATTCCTGATGCACAGGCCGCACTGGCTAAAGGCGACGTGGATGCTATGACAAATACGGGCTACACAGCTCAAAAGCTGCTGGCACAAGGGTATACGCTGATCGATGATTCAACCAAGCATCCTGAGCTGCATGGAACAGGTGTGACCGTTGTATCGGAAAGCTATCTGGAGAAGTTCCCTGACTTCCCGAAGGTATGGAACGAAGCTCGTCAAAAAGCGCTTGAGGATTTAAAACAGCATGAAGAGGAGTACTACCAATTTATTGCTGATCTGAATAAAACAACGGTGGATCTGGCAAAGAAGGTAAGCCCAATCAGTGATATTACCGTAGAGCCATTCCCGACAGATGGTATTACGCGAATTACCGGCACGAAGGACTTCCTCGTTGAGGAAGGTCTGGCGAAGAAGGATTACAAGATCGAGGATTGGGAAGTGAAGTAACTCGTAAGGGGACGAAGGAGAGGGATAAGCATGGGGAATCATACGCTGACCATAGAGTCATTCACATTAGTATCAAGCAAGGGGAGCCGTTTGCAAGGAGAGGTAAAAGTGTTGGATGATGGTTTGCCTCACCCGGCCATTATTGTCAGCCATGGCTTTAGAGGACACAAGGATTGGGCGTTTTGGCCGGAGGTTACAAGTCGTTTGGCCGAAGAAGGCTTTTATACGGTCAGCTATAATTTCTCTCGTGTTTCCGCTAAGGAAGACGACTTGGAAGAAGGAGCTGTTGCAGCAGCATCTACCTTCTCTCAAGAGTTGGATGATTTGGATTTAATTCTTGAAGCTCTGCAGGGCGGCGATTTGCCGCTTCCTTATGCGGCGGATAAAGCGCGAATTGGGTTGCTTGGCCACAGCAGAGCTGGCGGAAGCAGTATTGTGACAGCGGGTGAACATGCTGAGCAGGTGAGTGCGCTGGCTGTATGGAATGGCGGTCCTCCGCCTTCCCGCCAGCCGCAGGAAGGCGAATCGGAACTGTCTCTGTTAGAGCAAGTCGTTCAGGAGGATTGGAAGCGGAATGAAAAGCGTTTTAATGTTCGTGATGCATTCACCGGCCTGCGGATTCCCGCCCTTATTGTGCAGGGGGATCAAGACCGCGAGCCGCTGCTTGCGCAGCTTCGCTACTTCCGGGAAGAGGCACCCCATCAGCAATATGTGCTTGTGCAAGGAGCGGACCATACCTTTAATGCAGTACATCCATACGAAGGGGCAACTCAGCAGCTGCAAGTCGCCTTGCAGGCGACAATCGACTTTTTCAAGAAGCAATTGGATTAAGAAAAAAGGCGCTTGAAGCGATTCAAGTGCCTCTTTGATGTGGATAAGCCAAGAAGGAGGACAAGAATGAGTGATTCAGCAGAACGTCAGCTGACGGCTGATGTATTGGTCATTGGCGGAGGCCCCGCGGGTGCTTGGGCGGCGTGGAGCGCCGCAACAAATGGGGCAAAGGTTGTGCTGGTAGACAAGGGGTACCTTGGCAGCAGTGGTGCAACCGCACCGGGTGGAACAAATCTGCTTTATTTGCCTCCGGACAAGGAAATGAGAGAGCAAGCTGTTGCAAGCAGGATGAAGCAAGGCGGCTATCTGGCTGAACCGGCATGGATTCATCGGGTGCTCGATCAGGTCTATACGAACATGGAGCTGATTGAGAAGTGGGGCTATCCTTTCGTGCGCGATGAGAATGGAACGCCAATGCGTGACCATCTGCATGGTCCGGAATATATGGCGATTATGCGTAAGGTCGTAAAGCGAGCTGGAGTGAAAGTTCTCGACCAATCACCAGCTCTAGAGTTACTAGTCGATGAGTTTGGTGTAGGCGGTGCCCGCGGCGTATCCCGTCAGGAAGACCAGACATGGGAGGTGCGCGCCAATGCCGTTGTGATCGCAACGGGCGGCTGTGCATTTTTGAGCAACGGGCTTGGCTGCAATGTGTTGACAGGTGACGGTTACCTGATGGCAGGTGAGCTTGGCGTCGAGTTGTCGGGAATGGAGTTTACCCGCAAATATGCACCGTCTCCAGCATTTGGATCAAATACGCGCTCCAGACTGCTTGGTTGGGCAACTTATTATGATAGCGACGGTAATGAAATTGTCGGCGGTCGGCAGGGAGATTTTCTGGCAGAGGCCCTCCTGAAGGGACCAGTCTACGCCATTATGAATAAGGCAGATACCCCAGAGAAGCAGGCTTTCCTAAGAAAATCCCATGCGATTTTCTTCCTACCGTATGACCGGGCGGGTATCGACGTGTTCACCGAACCTTTCCCTCTGACGCTTCGATATGAAGGAACAGTCCGCGGTACAGGGGGCATTCGAATTGTAGGCGATGACTGCAGCACAACTGTTGGCGGATTGTTCGCGGCAGGCGATGCAGCGACACGTGAGCGGATTACCGGTTCGGCATCCGGAGGAGGTGCGTTTAACGCTTCGTGGGCGATCTGCTCTGGAACTTGGGCGGGCAAAGGTGCGGCTGCTCATGCTTTATCCCATAGCCAAAGCGCTGCGGTACGTGATTTGAAGCCGGCCGGGCGATATGGGCTTGGTGCTGCTGCTACTTCGGGTGAGAATGCCGTCCCTTCGCAGGAGTTAATTAAGGAGATTCAAGATCAGGTGCTGCCGCTCACCATTAATTATTTTCGTACAGAGCGGGGGCTGAAGCAGGCATTACATCGTCTCGATGACGTATGGAATCGAGTGAACAGTCAAACCCCTCAGAACGTGCGGGAACAGGTCCGTGCACGAGAGACGGCGGCAATGGCCGCAACTGCCCGTTGGATGTACACAGCAGCTTTATCCCGGAAGGAAACCCGAAGCGGAGGTCTGCACGGGCTGGTGGAATATCCTGGACAGGATGAAACGCAGCAGCATCGGCTGCTCGTATCCGGGCTTGAGGAGATCCGTGTCCAAACAGAACAGGTGCCGGAATTACCTGCTGCCTTAACGGCAGCAGTCGAGGGGGTGCAGGCGGGATGATTGAGTTAGTAAGTGAGGAGCGGTGCATATCCTGCAATATTTGCGTCAAGGTATGCCCGACTAACGTATTTGATAAAGGCGAAGACGGCGTGCCTGTCATTGCCCGGCAAAGTGATTGCCAGACCTGCTTCATCTGCGAAGTTTATTGCCCGGCAGATGCACTTTATGTCTCTCCGTATGCCGAGCAGACGGTAGAAGTCAACGAGCAGGAGCTCGCGGACAAAGGTGTACTGGGCAGCTGGCGTGCGATTATCGGGTGGGGACCAGGTCGTACGAAGATCGCGGCGATTGATACGACGTCGTTCATTGACCGAATCCTGCCCCCTCGGACTGTCCGTCCGCAAGGTGTATCGGAAGTGTTGCGTGGCGGTAGCTAAATGAAAGGGATAGACGGAAAGAGCAAGGCCTAGGGAATCGTACTGCGATCCTGGGCCTTGTTTTTGTTTGTTGGGTAATGTGCTATGCTAGCAACGAAAAAGTACTGGAAATAGACAGGAGGTTACTATGATGAATCACCTGCTCCTGGCTGACGATGATCCCAATATCAGAGCGCTTGTCCGTTTCGTTATGACCCGTGAAGGTTATCAGGTGCATGAAGCGCGCGACGGGGCTGAAGCGATAGAGGTGATGACACGCGCGCCGATCAATCTGGCCATTATTGATATCATGATGCCGCATCTGGACGGGTTTGAGCTTTGCGAATATATTCGGGAGCACTTCGATATTCCGATCATTATACTCACGGCCAAGGATCAACTAATTGATAAAGAGCAAGGCTATCTAAAAGGGACGGATGATTACGTGACCAAGCCCTTCGAGCCAGAGGAGCTGCTCTATCGGGTCAAGGCGCTGTTTCGCCGTTATAAAAAGGTATCCAATGACATCATCCGAATGAATAGCATTACGATTGACCGTATAAACGTAGAAGTTACTGATGGAAAATCGGTACTATTGCTGCCGATGAAGGAATTTGAGCTTCTCGCCCAGCTTGCTCAGTATCCGGGCCGCCTCTTCTCCCGTGACGAGCTGATTCGTCTTGTATGGGGGGCGGATTTCGAGGGAGATGATCGGACCGTAGATGTTCACATCAAGCGACTCCGCCAGCGTTTTGCCGATTATGCTGATGATTTTACGATACAGACGGTACGGGGAATTGGCTACAAGGTAGAGGTGAGAGGCAAATGAAGTCATTGTACTTTAGGGTCTTTTTCATGACATTAGCGGTTATTCTTGTCAGCAGTATACTCGGGTTTCTGGTCTCTAACTATTATTATCATATAAAGCTTAAGCCTTATAACGATGACAAGCTGGTTAGTATTGCTGAGCAAATGAAGGATTTCATTGAGGCGGAGCCTGCCGGTATGGATCGTTATTTGCGCAATGCAGCAACTCTTGGCTATGAGATTTATGTGACGGACGGGCAGGGAGAATCACATGATTACGGCCGGAGCTTTCGTGAGCATGACTTGGACAATCAGGCTGTTGCAGCTGTTCTTGCTGGAGGAGTATACCACGGCGTAGCACAGTTTCCGAATAAGCCGTTCATAACCGGATTTTTCGAAAATCGGTTAAGCAACACCGTTGGCGTGCTCGTACAATCACCCGATAAGAAATATGCCTTGTTTATGCGCCCTGACGTTCTGCTGCAGTTCGGCGAGCTTCGAACTTTCTTTGCTCTGATTGGGTTGTTGACGGTAATCATCAGCGTTTTATTTTTTATAATCAGTACACGTTATTTGGTCAAGCCCATTACACGACTGACGGAGGCCACCAAACGGATCGCACAAGGGAATTACAATCTTCGCCTGCCAAAAAGAAGACGTGATGAAATCGGACAGCTTGCCGAGCATTTCATGACAATGAGTAAGGAGCTCGAGCGGGTTGATCAGTCACGTCAGCAGTTTGTCTCGAATGTCTCGCATGAAATTCAATCACCGCTTACCTCTATCCAAGGGTTTGCCAACGTATTAGCAGAGCAAGAGCTTCCGAAGGAGGAGCGTAAGCATTACGCCTCTATTATTGAAGCTGAAAGCCGGCACCTCTCTGTACTCAGTAAGCAGCTGCTAATGCTTTCTTCGTTGGAACAAGGGGAGGAGGCGTTAAACAAGAAGCACTTCCCCTTGTACAAACACATTCGCCAAGCTGCACAGGTTATGCAGTGGCAGCTCGAGGAGAAGGAGCTGCTGCTTAAGCTGTCCATTCCCGAGTCCATCACTCTTTACGGAGATGAGGTGCTGCTGCAGCAGGTGTGGATGAATCTGATTGGCAATGCGGTAAACCATATTCCGCCAGGGCGAAGTATTGAAGTTCGGGCGGAACAGATGCAATCCCAAATCATCATTGTTGTAGCGGATACAGGTGAGGGTATTCCTGCCGAGCATCTGCCGTTTCTGTTTGACCGGTTCTACCGCGTCGACCGCGCCCGCGAGCGTGCTTCAGGCCGGACAGGATTGGGACTGGCCATCGTCAAAAAGGTTGTACAGCTGCATGAAGGCAAAATCGAGGCAGGCAGTTCACTTGGTCAAGGCACCTGGTTTACGGTGACACTGCCCCAATTGTAATGGTCCGTTCATATGCCGTTCATTTTCGCTTCCTAAACTTGAGTCATTAAAGGGAGGGAAGCATCATGTATCTGGCCATTCGTGAGATTAGATTCGCCAAAGTTCGTTATTCGCTGATCGCAGCCATTATGCTGCTGGTCGCCTTTCTTGTGCTGTTCGTTACCGGGCTGGCGCAAGGTCTAGCCTATGATAATGCAGCTTCCATTGAGAATATGAATGCTACGCATTTTGTGATGGAGAAGGATTCCAATCATCGTTTTACACGGTCCCAGATTAAAGAGCAGGCGCTGACCCAAGCGGAGGCCATAGTCGGCGAGAATAACGTGCAGCCACTGGGTGTTCGTATGACAACCGTGACGGCCAAAGCTGCAAGCCTCAAGCTTGACGTAACACTGCTCGCTGTCAAGCCTGAGGGCTGGCTTTTGCCATCGGTCATTGAGGGGAACACCCTCACAGTGAAGAGTGAAGGACAAGTGCTTGTGGACGACAAGTTGAAGGATTCAGGGATTCGGATTGGTACGGTGATCGTAGACCAGACATCTGGTATGAAGTGGACCGTCAGTGGTTTTGTAACCCAGCAATCATTTAGTCATTCACCTGCGGTATTCTTAAGTGATCGAGACTGGCAGCAGCTTCAGTTGGTGTCGGCGACGAGACAAGGTGTCAGCGGGACGGATACCGATAAAGCTTATAGCGCATTTGCCATTCATTCAGATAAGGCACAAGTTGAACGTCTTGCGGCTGCTTTGCCGGATGCTGAGATCGTGACCAAATCGGCTGCAGTCTCTGCGATCCCGGGCTATAAGGAAGAGCAAGGCTCGCTAAAAATGATGATTGCATTTTTGTTTGTCATTTCTGCATTTGTACTTGCGGTGTTCTTCTACGTCATTACTATCCAAAAGAGCAGCCAGTTTGGCATTTTGAAGGCTATCGGTACACGTACCACATACTTGCTTTTAAGTGTTACCTTACAAGTGCTGCTCTTATGTGCAGGGAGTCTTATGATCAGCGTACTGCTCGTCCTTGGAGTAAAAGCATTGCTGCCAAGCGGCATGCCGTTTCAGCTTGATGCTTTTACACTAGCCGTTTCTTGTGGTGCATTTCTCGTCATGTCACTCGCAGGCTCCTTGTTTTCCGTATGGAAAGTGGCCAGAATTGACGCCTTGGATGCAATCGGGAGGACAGCGGCATGAGAGAAAGAATAATTCTTCATAATATAACCCGTAGGTTCGAGGATGGCGGTATACAGCGTACGATCCTTGATCAGTTGAATTTGTCTGTGTCGGAAGGAGAGCTGGTTGCTGTAATGGGACCTTCTGGTTCCGGTAAAAGCACATTCCTGTCCATTGCAGGTGCGCTTCTAGAGCCTACAAGTGGAGATGTTCTGCTCGATGGAGAATCGATCATCGGTAAAGATAAGCAGGCACTCTCGGATATGCGGCTGCATAAGCTCGGGTTTATTTTTCAAAGCGCGAATTTACTTCCTTATCTAAAGATTGAGGAGCAGCTGTTATTTGTGGCAAAACAAGGAGGTATGGACAACGTGCAGGCAGTTGGAAGAGCGAGGGGACTGCTGCAAAAGTTAGGCTTAAGCCAGCGCAGCCACGCTTATCCAGATAAGCTGTCCGGAGGGGAACGCCAGCGCGTCGCCATTGCTCGAGCACTTATGAACGATCCGGCTGTGCTCCTGGCTGACGAACCAACGGCAAGTTTGGACGCAAACCGGGGGATGGACGTTGTGCGTATGATTGCAGACGAGGTTAAGGAGCAAGGGAAGAGCGCGATCATGGTCACGCATGACGATCGAGTTCTGCCGCTTTGCGACCGAGTACTGTATTTGGAGGATGGACGTCTGGTTGAGCATTAAACGCGCTGTTCTGCTGGTCGCCAACTGAAGGAATGGAATGCGCTACGTTGGATTTCATGCAGGATAAGGCTCCATTCTCTCTTGGGAACTTGAGCTACGTTGGATTTCATGTAGTATAATCCGATTGTTTCGGCGGTAGAAGCTCCATTCATCGATTTTTTATTGTAGGGAATCCAACGTAACTAAGCCGTCGTTTAATTTAGCCTCCTTTTATTGGAGGAAATCCAATGTACAAGGCTCTGGAGTCTGATGAACTCTAGAGCCTTGTTTTTATTTGAACCTTTTTCGCCATTGCGCTCGTTATATCTCATATGGTAATTTCTAGGAGTAGAGAGGGGCACGGCGTTGATCATGAACAGAACATTGAAAATATCCGGAATCGTATTATTTATTCTACTGGCTGCAGCCGGATTGATCATATGGAAATATGACTTTCCGAAGAAGATTAATCTTACTTATCCGGCAGTCGAATTCAGGGCGGGTGATCCGTCTTCGGTGGATAAAACAACGATAACGATTAAAGGAACGTTGCACCGGAAGCTATGGCGCAATGAAAGCTTTTCAGGGCAGATTGATATTGCGAAGTATGAAGTAACAAAGTCGAGGATGGCTCCGTTTATCTTCCATAAAGAAATAAATTATGGTTGGGGCGTTTTAACTTATTTTAATGAAGCCTATAAAACGACGGGGGCAGTTAAAAGTTCAATTATTGTAATGTTAAGCTCAATTTGGAAAATAGGTGAGTTCGAGAGCTTAAAGCTGCTGCTTAATGAACCTGTTGGACAAAGTCCAAGTCAAGGAAAAGACCTCGAAATCATGGCCCCGGCTACTGATTACGAAAGTGCTCTTGCATTAGACCGTCAGTACAAGGAGCGGAATCAAAAATAATTAAACACGCGAAATCGAGCGAAGCATGCGATGGCCATCCCGGCCACCCGCAAGCTTCGCTCTTGTTTTTATTTGAACCTTTTTCACCATTGCGCTCGTTATAGCTCGTATGGTAATTTTTAGGAGTGGAGAGGGGCAGCATTGATCATGAGCAGAGCTTTGAAAATATCAGGAATCGTAATATTCATTCTACTGGCTGCAGCCGGATTGATCATATGGCAGTATGATTTTCCGAAGAAGATTAATCTTACTTATCCAGCAGTGGAATTCAGGGCAGGAGATCCGTCTTCGGTGGATAAGACAACGATAACAATTAAAGGAACTTTGCACCGGAAGCTGTTCCATGAACAAAGACGATTCACTGGGCAGATTGAAATTACGAAGTATGAAGAGACGAAGTCGAAGATGGCTCCGATTATATTCATTAAAGACTTTAATAATGGAGGGGGTTTTTTGAATTATATTGGTGCAGACTATAAACCAAATGGTGCAACTAAAAGGTTATATACAATCGGGATGGGTAGCATTTGGAAAGTGGGAGAGTTTGAAAGTATGAAGCTTCTCCTCTTTGAACCCGTTGGGAAAAGTGAAGGTGCAACCAAAGATCTCAAGATCATGGCCCCTGCTACTGATTATGAAAGTGCTCTTGCCCTAGACCGTTTATACAAAGAGCGCAATCAAGATTAATTAAGTATGCTAAAAATCGAGCGAAACCAACCAAGGCCTATAGGGCCTCATGTTGGTTTCGCTCTTGTTTGTTTTCGGCCAATTTGCTACAATAGAATTGTAGTTTAGTAAATTTATTAACTAAATTTTAAGTGAATGAGGCATATATGGCTACGATTAAACAAATTGCAAGCGAAGCAGGCGTCTCGTCTGCAACGGTATCCCGTGTGCTGAATAACGACTTGTCGCTAAGTGTCAGCGAGGAGACACGCAGCCGCATCTTTAATATTGCCGAACAGCTGCAATATAAGCCATCGCGCCTTAAGCGAATGAAGCAGGACAAGCTGCTATCGACGTTAAAGATTGGCCTCGTGATGTGGTCAACGCTTGAAGATGAGCATAGTGATCCTTATTTCAGTGCCATCCGGCGCGGGATTGAGACGCATTGTGAGGAGCTTGGCATTGCGATTGACAAGGTTATACGAGGTGCATTGAAGTCCGATATGACACCACTTAACGAGCTGGATGGCCTTATTGTCGTTGGCTCAGTTGATGATCAGGAGGTTAACCGGCTTTACCCGCATCGGGACAAAATTATTTTTGTAAACCATGATCTTGCTCCTGATGATTGTGATTCCGTTGAGCTTAACTTCGGGCAGGCGATGAAGGAAGTGCTTCGTCATTTGCACAAGCTTGGGCATACGGAGATTGGTTTTATCGGAGGCAGCTCTAATCCTGTCTCGCAGCAGGAAGAGGGGGATCAGGAGGATCCGCGTACAAGGATATTCGCAGAGCTTCAGCAGAAGCGCGGATTTTACAATCCCGATCTCATGTATTTGACGGATTGGTCTTCGAACGGCGGATACGAGACGATGCTTCGGATGCTGGATGCCGGGCATAGGCCTACGGCCTGTTTCGTAGCCAGCGATCCGATGGCTGTAGGTGCTCTTCGTGCGCTTCATGAGCGCGGTTTGCATGTGCCAGAGGATATGGCGATTATCGGCTTCGATGATATTGAGGTCTCCGCTTTTCTCACACCGCCGCTGACTACCGTTCGTGTCCATACCGAGCTGATGGGTCGGACGGCTGTGCAGTTATTGCTCGAGCGGGCAGAGGGCAGAGAAGTGGCCTCGCATATCACGATTAATACGAAGCTGATCATCCGAGAGAGCTGCGGAAGTAAGTAAACAAACTTTCCCTAACATGAGGAGGAACTAAGACAATGGCTATTTTTTACGATAAGGAACTAAATCTATTTCATCTGCAATCGAAGAATACAAGCTATGCTTTTCAAATTCTGAAGCAGGGTTATCCCGCTCACATCTATTGGGGCCGTAAAGTAAAAGGCTTGCAGCTCGACCGTCTGCTTCAGATTAAAGAAAGAGCATCGTTTAGCCCGAACCCGGATCAAGGTCAGCTGGATCTGTCCCTTGATGCGCTGCCGCAAGAGTTCCCTTCTTACGGAAGCACGGATTTCCGTTCGCCGGCTTACCAAGTAAAGCTGCCAAACGGCTCGACGATTTGCGAATTGACGTATGACTCCCATGTAATCTTCGACGGTAAAAAGAAACTCGATGGCTTGCCTGCCGTTTACGTAGAATCCGATTCGGAAGCGCAGACGCTTGAACTGACGCTGAAAGATGATCTGACAGGACTTACAGCTGTTTTGTCCTATACCGTATTTGAGAATCATGACGCGATTACGCGTTCTGTGAAATTCATCAACAGTGGTGAAATGACTCTTGATCTGCAGCGTGCGCTTAGCATGAGCGTTGATTTTGTTCATGACCGCTTCGAAATGCTGCAATTATCCGGGGCTTGGGCGCGTGAGCGTTATGTGCACAAACGGAAGCTTGAGCCTGGCATGCAGTCTGTTGAGAGCCGCCGTGGTTCTTCCAGCCATATGCAAAATCCTTTCCTCGCGCTGCTTGCTGAAGGGGCGACAGAGGATCATGGTGATGTTTATGGCGTTAACCTTGTCTACAGCGGCAGCTTTATCGCAGGAGTTGAGGTTGACCAGTATCATTCTTCGCGTTTATTTATTGGCATTAATCCATTTGATTTTAACTGGAAGCTTGAAGCAGGCCAGCAGTTCCAAACACCGGAAGCCGTTATGGTCTTCTCGCCAGACGGACTTGGCGGCATGTCCCGCATTTATCATGAGCTGTACCGGACAAGACTTGTTCGTGGTGAGTTCCGTGACAAGACTCGTCCAATCCTCGTGAATAACTGGGAGGCAACGTACTTCAACTTCAACGCGGACAAAATTGAAGCGATCGCAACAGCCGGCAAAGAGCTTGGCATCGAAATGTTTGTGCTGGATGACGGCTGGTTTGGCAAACGGAATGCGGATACGACCTCGCTTGGCGATTGGTTTGTTGACCGTAACAAGCTGCCGAATGGACTTGAGGATCTTGTTGATCGGGTGAAGCGTCTGGATATGCAGTTTGGCCTGTGGTTCGAGCCAGAGATGATCTCGCCGGAGAGCGAGCTGTACAAGGCACATCCGGATTGGTGTCTCCATGTAGAAGGACGCCGCAGATCGCAGGGCCGTAATCAGCTTATTCTCGACTACTCCCGCCAAGATGTTAGAGACTACATCGTGAAGACTGTATCGGATATTCTGTCGAGCTCGCCAATTACGTATGTAAAATGGGACATGAACCGCAATATGACAGAGATTGGTTCGGCTCTTCTGCCGGCAGACCGCCAGCGTGAGACTGCTCATCGCTACATGCTGGGACTTTATGAAGTGCTTGAGACAATCACTTCTTCGTTCCCACATATCCTGTTCGAAAGCTGCTCAGGCGGTGGCGGACGGTTTGATCCAGGTATGCTGTACTACATGCCGCAAACGTGGACGAGCGATAATACCGATGCGGTATCCCGTCTGAAAATCCAATACGGTACGAGCATCATCTATCCGATTAGCACGATGGGTGCCCATGTGTCGGCGATTCCGAATCATCAGGTAGGCCGTAAGGCATCTCTTGAGACAAGAGGAAATGTAGCGTTGTCCGGTAACTTCGGCTATGAGCTAGATTTGACGGTGTTCACAGAAGAAGAGAAAGAAGCTGTGAAAGAGCAGGTTGCTCTTTATAAAGATGTGCGTCCTCTCGTGCAATTCGGTGATTTCTATCGTTTGCTGAGCCCGTTCGAAGGTAATGAGACGGCTTGGATGTTCGTATCGAAAGACAAAAGCGAAGCATTTGTTGTCTATGTATCTGTCCTTCAAGAGGCAAATGCCAAGCTTGATCGTATCCGTCTGAAAGGGCTGGATCCTAACCTTGAATATGCACTTGATGGAGAAGACGGTGCATATGGCGGCGACGAGCTGATGCACGCAGGTCTGCAGACACCACTGTTCCACGGTGATTATGCAAGTAAGGTATACCGTTTCCGCGCGGTGAAATAAATAGAAGACTCTGAAGGGACAGTTCCTTTCAGAGTCTTTTTTTTTGTGTGGAGGTTTGTATAAATTTTGCTAATGCGCATATGTATGGAACGGGGAACAAGTACAATGGTAGTAAGTCAATCGGAAACGAAGGAGGTTATGATGAAGGTGAATATTCGCAGTTATCCGCTTAACCGGATGATGTCAACGAGGAACCTGACCGCTTTGCTGATTGCTTTCATGCTGACTCCTTTAATTTTGACCATACATGCCATGCTCCAGCAACGCTATTCGCAGTCGGCAATTGAGGACAATATATTCTCCCAGAATCGTTACCGGATCACCAGCCAGCAGCAGTCGATTAAGCTTGAGTTCCGAATTGATCCTGCTTATATTCCACGGAAGCCTGGTGAGGTATTCCATCTACATAAACTGATCTATAATCATCATCATACGAAAATATATTTGGAGACAGTTGCCTGGTACAACCCGCCTAAGAATTCAGATAATATCTACATTACATTAAAGTTTGATCCTACCTATCTGTACAGCAAGGGCAGTTTTGTTACGAGTACTATATTTAAAGAGGAACATAGCTATGGTGATGTGATGTTTCTTCCAACGTATTATGCCGATGATGGCAGCGTAATCCCCATTAATGACGGGAATAGCAGCCGGGAAGTCTTTATCCCAACCGAACAGCTGGAGGGCTTGAACGGCGGATTAACCTTAAAGTATGAAGGATTTAATCTGGTTAAATACGAGCGAGAGTAGATGGCTAGCGGCAAAGCCTTTGTTGTACTAAATACAACAATTTACATGATTAGCTAAAGTTATGTTGTTTTAATTCGATTATCCCCGGCTATCCCTATAAGATTATAACAACCATCTCTCCCTTATAATTGCGCCCTGTTCCCGTAATAGGGCTTTTTATTTGCTCACGATTCTTTCCTTTATAGAAACTGCTTCTTATATTCGCTTGGCGGAATGCCAACGGTGCTGCGGAAGATCCGGCTGAAATACAGCGGATTATCGTAGCCAACAACAGCTGCAACTTCCTTCACATGGAGAGAGGATTCGGAGAGGAGCTTTTTCGCTTCATTCATCCGAATGTCGGTAATATATTTCATCGGCGTCATGCCGGTTACTTCCTTAAACTTATGAATAAATCGGAATACACTTAAGCTGCATTCTCCTGCGAGATCAGAGATGCTTAAGTTGTCGCTGTATTTTTCATGCATGAAGGCAATCATCTGATTAATGTCAGGATGCCGGCCTTGTAATCCCAGCTCTTCTGTCGACTGCAGCCTTCTCCCAAGAAGGGTGAGCATCTCGAGCAGATAGGCGGTTGTCAGCTGACCACGAAGCGGCATATGGCTGTTTAGTTCTTGTATGATTTTTTTAAACAATGCAATCACTTCGTCTATGATTCCAATCGTATGAATGGACTGCTTCAGCAGACCAAATTGCTGCAAGTATTCATGAGCACTATATCCGGTAAAATGAATCCAATAAGCTTCCGTTCCATCCTCCGCCTGATAGCTGTAATGCTGCGGCTGCCCGGGTGTGTAGATGACGAGGTTCCCGCTTGTTACCTCGATCGTTTCGTCTTGAAAGCGAAATAATCCTTTTCCCCCTGTAATATAGATCAGTTGAAAATCAACCCGCCCTTGCTCCCGATTACGCGACAGGCTTTTGGTTTGGAGCCTTTGATAACCACACCAATTGACCGCTAGAAATTGCTCTGTATTGTTAAGGCCATGCTCCTGCCAACTATGCGCATCGCCGGAAATACTGATCACAAGCCTCACACTCCTGAAACAATTTTGTGTATGTTTACAGCAATTTGATTCATTCTATATTCCCTATTATAGCTCTATAATCTAGGTGAATCGCAATTTTGTGAATGCGAAAGGGGAAAGAAGATGAACAAGGGGCGTATCATTAATCATATCAATTTGGGCTGGAAGTTTTATAGAGGCGATGAGCCTAGTGCTTGGTATAAAGGCTTTGATGATTCCGATTGGCGCAATGTCACTCTTCCTCATGATTGGTCCGTTGAGGAGCCGTTCTCGGAGGAGCATTCCAGTGGAACTGGTTACTTGCCGGGTGGCATAGGCTGGTACCGGAAATCGATATCCCTCCCTTCGGATCTCCAAGGAAAACGTGTCTTCATTACATTTGAAGGCGTTTACAATAATTCGCAGGTGTGGTGCAACAGCTATTATATCGGGAAAAGGCCTTACGGCTACAGCTCGTTTACTTATGATATAACCGATTTTATTTCTTTCGGCGACAGCCCAAATGTTATTACGGTGAAAGTCGATCATAAGGACATTGCAGATTCCAGATGGTTCACCGGCTCCGGTATTTATAGAGATGTATACGTGACCGTTACGGATCAGGTTCATATGGATACATACGGTGTGTTTGTCACCACGCCAGAAGTATCGGAGGAGCAGGCAACGGTGGCTGTTGACGTTCGGTTATCGAATGGAAATGCCAAGGATGAATCTGTACAGATTCGAAATGTGCTCTTGGATCAGGCAGGGCAAATCGTTCAAACCGTGAACAACAGCGTAACGGTATCGGGTGAGTCTATAAAAGATACGGAGCAGTCCATGATTGTCGCGAATCCGAAGCTTTGGTCGCCGGATACCCCTTATCTCTACACTCTACGGACAGAAGTGAGCAAAGACGGCGAGTTGATCGATCATGTTGAGACACCGGTCGGCATTCGTTGGTTTACTTTTGATCCCGCGCAAGGCTTCTTCCTTAATGGCGTTAATATGAAAATGAAGGGCGTATGCGTTCATCACGATGCAGGTGGTCTAGGTGCTGCTGTTCCGGCAAAAGTATGGGTTCGCAGGCTTGAGGCTTTGAAGGAAATGGGATGTAATGCAATTCGGATGAGCCATAACCCGCCAGCTTCTAATTTGCTGGATCTATGTGATCAGATGGGCTTCCTCGTCATTGACGAAGCATTTGATGAATGGGAAGGCGTGAAGAATAAGTGGTCGACTGGCCATAACGTCTACCCGCCGAAGCATTTTGGCTATTATGAGGATTTCCCGCAGTGGGGTGAGATTGATCTGAAGGAGATGGTGCTGCGTGACCGCAACCATCCATCCATCATTATGTGGAGCATCGGCAATGAGGTCGATTACCCGAATGATCCGTATTGCCATCCTTATTTCGAGACAATGACTGGCAATAATGATGCGAACAAACCGGCTGCCGAGCGGCAATATGATCCGAATAAGCCCAATGCGGATCGTCTGGCAACGATTGCGAGACGACTTGCGAAAGCGGTCAAGGAATGTGATACAACTAGACCGGTTACAGCAGCACTGGCTTTCCCGGAATTATCGAACTTAACAGGCTATGCGGAAGCGCTCGATATTGTAGGCTACAACTATAAAGAGCACATGTATAAAGATGATTTGCAGCAATATCCGGATCGGGTGACTTACGGCAGCGAAAATAGCTCCAGCCTCGAAGCCTGGCTTGCTGTTCGGGATAATGATGCAATAAGTGCCCAGTTCATCTGGACGGGCATTGATTATTTGGGTGAAGCAAGAGGCTGGCCAGTACGGGTAGCTGGTGCCGGCTTCCTAGACACGGCCGGATTTAAGAAGACGAGCTATTATTACCGTCAAAGCTTATGGAGTGATAAGCCGGTAGTCTTCCTCACGGCGATGAAGGCTGACGAAGCGGAGAAGGGATCCAGAAGATGGACCGGCGGCGATCCGTATTGGAATTTTGAAGCGGGAGAGCTGATGAGGGTTAGCTGCCATACGAATTGTGAAGAGGCGGAGCTGTTCCTGAACGGGCGGTCGCTTGGCAGCAAGAAGCTGGCGGATGCCCCGCGGTTGTATCTGACTTGGGAAATTACCTATGAAGAAGGTACGTTAGAGGTGGCTGCGAAAGCGCAGGATGGAGCTATCCATACTTGCACGCTGAGTACCGTATCGAAACCGGCTCAATTGCAGGTGAAAGTGGATACTGCCGAGCTTCATGCCGATGGACAGGATATTGCTCATATCGAGATTCAGATTACGGATGATGATGGCCGTCCAGTCTATACAGCTGATCATCCTATTGCCCTGTCTATTGAAGGTCCAGGTGAAATTATCGGGATGGAGAATGGCAATATTCAAGATTTGGAGCCGTATAGCTCAAGAACTCGGAAAGCCCATCACGGCAAACTTCTTGCCTATGTAAGAACAACAACGCAGGTTGGAGAGATCGTCGTGACCGCGGAGGCAGAAGGACTGGGGACTTCGAAGGTAACGATCAAATCAGTAGATATTGTTGAAACCGTGCAAGCATAAGCAGGCATTGCAGCCTAATCATCTCTTGGGAGGGATCTAACAAATATGAACGCATTTAACGGACTAGGTATGGGACTTGGTAATTTAGCACGGGTATCAAACGCGGTGACGCGGTCGATTTCGCCGGAGAATTTTACGGGCGAGAAGGGCAAGGGAGCGATGGCGACAGAAGGAACGGGTGCTCAGGCGGCCCGCGACTTAGGATTAGGCTGGAAAGTGTCTCCTTCCGTAAAAATCGAAGGGCATGAAGAGTTCACGATGGGCGTTATCGACGGGCCGGGTATGATTCAAAATATTTGGCTGACCTGTCCTCATCAGGCAGTAAGATCCCTTATCTTCAAAATTTACTGGGATGAGGAAGAGGATCCGTCCGTGTGTGTACCGGTAGGCGATTTCTTCTGTAACGGCTGGGGTGAACGGGCACTGGTCAATTCGCTGCCGATCTCGGTTAATCCGGCTGGGGGCTTCAACAGTTATTGGGAGATGCCTTTCCGCAAGAAGGCACGAATTGTCATGACCAACCTGTCGCATGAAGCTACGTTCCTGTATTACCAAATCAACTACACACTGACGGACATTCCAGAGGATATGGCTTATTTCCATGCGCAGTGGCGCCGCAGCAATCCAGTCAAATATATGGACGTTCATACGATTGTTGACGGCATTAAAGGTAAAGGTCATTATGTCGGTACTTATCTCGCCTGGCAGGTGAACAGTAACAACTGGTGGGGAGAAGGCGAGATGAAATTCTACATGGATGGGGATAAGGATTATCCGACAATCTGTGGGACAGGTACCGAGGATTATTTCGGCGGAGCCTGGAACTGGGATATGAACGGGCAGTACGTAACGTACTCCACGCCGTTCCTCGGCATGCATCAGGCAATTAAGGCGGATGGCTTGTACAAGGCGAATCAGCGCTTTGGCATGTACCGTTTCCATGTGATGGACCCGATCCGTTTCGAGGAAGACTTTAAAGTAACAGTGCAGGCACTAGGTTGGCGCTCGCATGGACGATATCTGCCGCTGCAGGACGACATTGCATCGGTTGCTTATTGGTATCAGCTTGAGCCGCATGCTGCTCATCCGGCTATGCCAAGCCTTGATGAATTGGAGATTATTTAACTTTGTGAAAAAAGCCGACCAATGGTCGGCTTTTTACTTTTATTACAGGTCCAATAGTTCAGACTCGTAACGTTCGAACAACCGTTTCAAAGCTTCCATACTTCTATCGGAGGTTGAATGTATGGCCTCAATTAACTCATTAATTCGAGTTGTCATGATGAGGAGATATTTTGCTTCCTCGGTCCCCGGATTCCAGTAGGTGTGGGCAATCCCTCTTGGAGCGATAACCGCATCGCCAGCTTGTGCCTCAATCACTTGCTCTCCAATTTGAAAGCCAAGTGTCCCCTTTAGGATGTACCAGGCTTCGTCATCCTCATGATGAATATGCAACGGGGCAATCTTCATAGGTTCAGCTCCTGCTGTACATCCTTCGGCTGTCCATTCTGCCATGACGAGATTTGCTCCTGCGTTCGCTAATAATTGCCCAGCTAACGGTGATGAAATGATATTCATATTGGCTGCCCCTTCCTCATATCGCGTGGAGATAAGCCCCTAAGCTGACGGAACAGCTTCGAGAAGCTGTTAATGCTGCTGCATCCGACTTCGGCGGCAATATCTGTAACGCTCATCGAAGTATTTTTCAGCAGGTACTCTGCTTTATTGACTCGGTTCAGATTCATATATTGGACGAGTGTTTGGCCAGTCATTCTTTTGAACATCCGGCAAAAATGGTACGGGCTTAAATGAACGAAGGAAGCTGCCTGCTCAACAGTGACACGTTCAGTCATGTCGGATTCAAGAAGAGTAAGCAGCTCCTTGAACTGGTCAGTCTTCGTGCGAAAAGCATTCATCTCCGTGTCGCTGCGCTGCTTCACGGTAAACTCCCGGCTGAGCCAGGTGAAGAGCAGCTGGCAGTAGGAGCGGACGGCAAGCTCGAAGCCATGGCGCTTTTGCTCGAATTCGTCGGCAAGCTGCATGGCGATCTGTTTCAAAAGCGGATAAAAAGGATCTGTCTGCTCGATCCGGTTCGCGATCATCGATAAGCCGTTCGTATAAGGAGCGACCAAGTCTACAATATGCGGCT
Organism: Paenibacillus sp. YAF4_2; assembly: GCF_052113225.1. Lineage (NCBI taxonomy): Bacteria > Bacillati > Bacillota > Bacilli > Caryophanales > Paenibacillaceae > Paenibacillus > Paenibacillus sp. YAF4_2. The sequence continues at coordinate 367,382 of NZ_JBFRCT010000004.1, read as the reverse complement.
CCTTCAGCCCCAGCATGGACGGGTTGAACACAAAAGCATAGACCGTGAATGGTTCATTCGGGTGAAGCGAGGTGGCCGAGTGCAGCTCGCCGCTGTTGACGAACAGCATATCGCCGGGTTTGGTCGGGAAGGGCTGTCCCCCAATTTGATAAACAACCTCACCACTCTCGACATAGATCAGCTCGAAATGCTCATGCCAATGAAGCCGCAGTGAGCATCCGGGCCGGAAGGTGGGGTGAAATACATTGATTGGCAGAGCAGGGTCGGTCATGATTGTATTTTCCCATAAGTCTCTTCGCATGATGCTGCCTCCGGCAATCAGATTAGCAAGATCGGGATAATAAAGAACAAGAAGTAGTAAGACATTTTCAGTTGAAAGTTCTATATTGATTAATGTTATCACAGATTCAAGAATTGGTGGATAACTGAATCGTTGAGCAAAATTGTTTAACAAGCTGGGAGGCAGCAGACAGTAATGGTGCGCATCAAGACAGATAAGTCTCTTTCGTTATACACACTCGCTTGGCCGATTGCCATCGAGTTGATTTTACAATTTCTAATGGGAACTGTGGACTCCTTGATGGTCAGTAAGCTTGGGGATAACGCGGTATCGGCCGTAGGCGTATCCAATCAGGTTATGCGTTCTTTGTTAACCATCTTTGTGCTGATAAACGGTGGTGTAGGCATTATTATTGCGCGGAAATGGGGAGCAGGCGACCCGAATACAGCACGTCGTGCAGCGGCTATGGCTATAAAAGTTGGCGTTATTGGCGGAGCGCTTGTCAGTCTCTTGTTTGCTTTTGGCTCAGGGGCGATCGTACATCTCATGGGTACACCAGCCGAAGTAGTGCCGCAGGCAACCACCTATATGACGTTTATTGGAGCATGCTCTATCCTGACGGAGATGACCATGATGCTGACGGTGATGATCCGGAATACAGGCAATACGCGCGGGCCGATGATGATTGCCATTGGGATGAATGCAGTTCATGTTCTGCTGAACTATGTGTTTATATTCGGAGAGTTTGGGTTTCATCAGATGGGGATTGAAGGGATTGGGATCTCGACCATCATCAGCCGCCTGCTTGCGGTAATCGTTGGAGTATGGCTACTGCTTCGATCATTCCCGAGTTCGTTTCAGCGGAGTGACTGGCGTGGTTTTGACCGTCCGCTGCTGAAGGAAATGCTCGGAATTGGTCTGCCGAATCTGGGTAATGCCGCATCCTGGGGCTATTCCCAGATCGTAACGCTGGCCATCGTATCTTCTATGGGGGCAGTCCAGCTCGCGACATTTTCTTACTTCAATATTATCCAGCAGCTGCCGTGGCTGATTGGTAATTCGATTGGAATGGCCGTTCAAATTCAGTGTGGCCAGCTATACGGCGGGAAGCGGTATGACGAGGTATACCGGGCGCCTTATAGAGCCGCAGCAATTGGAATTATTCCGACACTTGCGCTTGCCATTCTTCTATATGTATTCGGGAATAGGACGGTCGGGTGGTTCACTTCCGATCAGGAGATTACCAGCTTGCTGCTGCCATTATTCCTCTGGTGTATGGTCTGGCAGCCGATGCGTACATGGACCTATTCGTTCAATCAGTCTTTGATGGCGATAGGTGAAGCCAGGTTTGTTGCGCTGAGTAGTGTCCTTGGCATGTGGATCTTTGCAACAGGCGGAGCTTATGTATTTGGCGTGGTGCTTGGAATGGGTGTCAAAGGTGTATTATTCGGCTTATTGCTCGACGAGTTCCTCCGTGCGATCCTTGTCGGTTGGCGCTGGCTCGGCCGCCGCAAGCTGCCCCGGCAAATCGAGCAGCAATCTGTTGTGCAGACGGTGTAGACGAATTGTTGGGGGGACTTCCATCATCGGACTGTCCAAGTAAGTCTAGCTGCGCTATTCGATAAGACCCTGCGGGGGTCTTATTGGGTGAGCGTTAAGTGAAATTAGTGATCATAAGACCCTGCGAGGGTCTTATTTTTTTGAAATTAGCAGAAAACGGCCCCGTTGTGATCAAAATGAGATCCAATAATACCCTGCGGGGGTCTTATCTGGTGATCGTTAAGTGAAGTGAGTAATCATAAGACCCTGTGAGGGTCTTATCGCTATGCATCCGTGTACCAAAACCCATCGTCTTTTTAAACGACTTATGAGACCCCCCCCTTTTTTTTCGGGCAGCAGAGCGTACGTTGGAAAATATCCAGCATAACGGCGGAAGGATTTTCTGCTCAAAAGCTGCGTTGGAGTTCATCCAATGAAATGGACGCTAGAGAGGCAATTTTGCTCTCTAGAGGTCTTTTCTACTGGATGAAATCCAGTTTGTGACGGACAGTGGCATGAATACGGGCGATTAAGCTGTGCGAAATCCAGTCTGCGTTTAGCGGGCAGCGATGGAATGGCTTTGAAGGGAAGTGAAGTTAAAGTAAAGTGGCGCTAGAGCAGCACCTGTACGGTGCATCACATACTCCCAAATGAAGGAATTACCAGCTTCATGCTTGAACTTGTATGTTAATCAAGCATTGGAGGAATGTAATTGTACCGGTATGTTCTATTACTCGCGTTTGTGCTGGTGGCAGGCTGCAGCAACCAGACTAACACGATTCAAAAGAATAGCAGCGCAACAATCGCGCTTGAGCAATATTATTTCTCGGGCATAGTGGAGCGGATCAATCAGTTAAGCACAAAGCTGCTCGCTGACGGCTATAAAGTGAGCGCCCCAGTCTCGTACGAGCATGAAGGCTCAACCGAATATTCTATATACTCAACGAAAGAAATACCTAAAGGTCAAATTGTGGTTGAAGATCAGAAAGCAGCGCGTTACGCGGATGAGTTCGATGTAGGCTATGATGGTAATGGCTTTGTTCCGGTTGACACCGAAAATCCCGTTATTATATAGTTAGATTATAGATTAGCACTCTGATATTGAGAGTGCTAACGCAAAAGTTTAATAACGGAAGGGAGAACGTTATCTCAATGGAAAAGCAACAATTTAAAGCAGAATCGAAGCGCCTCTTGGAGATGATGATCAACTCTATTTATACACAGCGCGAAATTTTCTTAAGAGAGCTGATCTCGAATGCCAGTGATGCGATCGACAAGATTTACTATAAGGCACTGACAGATGATCAACTGGTATTCAACAAAGAAAGCTATTACATAAAAGTAACAGCTGACAAAGCAACCCGCACGCTGACTCTCTCCGACACGGGGATCGGCATGACGCAGGAAGATCTGGAGAACAACCTTGGCGTCATCGCAAAGAGCGGATCGCTGGCGTTCAAGAAGGAGAACGAAGCGAAGGATGGCCACAATATTATCGGCCAATTTGGCGTGGGCTTCTACTCGGCGTTTATGGTGGCTGACAAAGTTGAAGTCATCAGTAAAGCGCTGGGTGAGAAAGAGGCTTACAAGTGGGAGTCGGAAGGCGCTGACGGCTATTCGATTACACCTGCGGACAAAGAAACGGTCGGCACGGACATCATTATGACGATCAAGCCAAACACCGAGGACGATAACTACGATGAGTTCCTTGAGGAATACCGCCTCAGAGCCATCATCAAGAAATACTCGGATTTCATCCGTTACCCAATCAAGATGGATATGAAGGGCCAGCGTCCGAAAGAAGGCAGCGAAGGCGAATTCGAGGAATACCAAGAAGAGCAAACCGTCAACAGCATGGTGCCAATCTGGCGGAAAAATAAAAGCGAGCTGACGCAGGAAGACTACGATAACTTCTACTTCGAGAAGCGCTACGGCTTTGATAAACCGCTGAAGCATCTTCATATTAGCGCGGATGGTGCTGTTGTTTATAACGCGATTCTCTTTATTCCGGAGAATACGCCATTTGACTATTACACGAAGGAATTTGAAAAAGGTCTTGAGCTGTATTCGAACGGTGTCCTCATTATGGACAAATGCGCGGATCTGCTGCCGGATTATTTCAGCTTCGTGAAAGGGATGGTCGACTCCGAGGATCTGTCGCTGAACATTTCCCGGGAACTGCTGCAGCATGACCGTCAATTGCAGCTTATTGCGAAGAACATTAAGAACAAAATCAAAAGCACACTGCAAAGCCTGTTGAAGGAAGACCGCGAGAAGTACGACGGCTTCTACAAGTCGTTTGGCAGACAGCTGAAGTTTGGCGTATACAACGACTACGGCGCGAACAAAGATACACTGCAAGACCTGCTCTTGTTCTACTCCTCGAAGGAGAAGAAGCAAGTTACGCTGGATGAATACGTATCGCGTATGCCGGAAGATCAGAAGTACATCTACTATGCAGCTGGCGAGTCGATTGACCGTCTGGAGAAGCTGCCGCAAGCAGAGATCGTGGCGGACAAAGGCTACGAGATGCTGTACTTCACAGACGATATCGATGAATTCGCGATCAAAATGATTGGAACGTACAAAGAGAAGTCCTTCAAGAACGTATCAAGCGGCGACCTCGGTATCGAGTCGAATGCGGAAGAAAAGCAAGCTGAGGAAGAAGCAGCAACGGAGAACAAAGATCTGTTTGTTTCGATGAAAGAGCTGCTTGGCGACAAAGTTACAGGCGTAAAAGCTTCGAAACGTCTGAAATCCCATCCGGTTTGTCTGTCGTCAGATGGCGAAGTAACCATCGAGATGGAGAAAGTGCTGAAGGCTATGCCTAACGGCCAAGACGTGAAAGCGGACAAAGTGCTGGAGATCAACGTTAACCATGAAGTGTTCCAAGCACTCAAGGAAGCTTATAGCAATGACCAGCAGAAGCTGAGCCTGTACACGAATATTTTGTACAACCAAGCTCTTCTTATTGAAGGCTTGACGGTGCAGGATCCGGTACAATTTACGAACGATATTTGTAAAATCATGGTGTAATCGTCTGCATCAGCAGTAGAAGCCGGCCTTAGGACAATGTCCTGAGGCCGGCTTTTTGCGCATTCGTTCTAACATCAACCTGCCACGCATAAGCTTGTATCACTATGGTAGCGTTTACCAAATACCTATGCGACGGAATCTATCAATAACGCTAGCAAGCTACTTTTCGAAAAGGGAGATGGTTAGCCAATGATTTACGCTGAGCCGGGCAAGCAAGATTCGAAGATTTCGTTTAAGAAACGGTACGACAACTACATAGGGGGCCGCTGGACGCCGCCAACGCAAGGCCAATATTTCGATAATGTATCTCCAGTGAACAATGCGGCTTTCTGTGAGGTAGCTCGCTCCACGTCGGAGGATATTGAGCTTGCTCTTGATGCGGCACATGCTGCGAAAGTTGATTGGGGACGGACATCTGCAGCAGAGCGCGCTAATATATTGAACAAGATTGCGGACCGGATCGAGAGTAATCTGGAGACATTAGCCGTTGCAGAGACGTGGGATAACGGCAAGCCAATTCGTGAATGCCTTGCGGCGGACCTGCCGCTGGCGGTTGATCATTTCCGGTATTTTGCCGGCTGTATCCGCGCGCAGGAAGGCTCTCTCAGCCAGCTCGACAACGACACGGTTGCTTATCATTATCATGAGCCGCTAGGTGTCGTTGGCCAGATCATTCCTTGGAACTTCCCGCTGCTCATGGCGACATGGAAGCTTGCGCCAGCGCTTGCGGCGGGCAACTGCGTTGTCCTTAAGCCAGCCGAGCAGACACCTGCGTCGATCTGTGTTCTGATGGAACTGATCGAAGATTTGCTGCCTGCAGGTGTGATTAATATTGTAAACGGTTTCGGCCTGGAAGCCGGCAAGCCGCTGGCCTCAAGCAAACGGATTGCTAAAATCGCCTTTACCGGCGAAACAACAACGGGCCGCCTCATCATGCAATATGCTTCACAAAATCTCATTCCCGTCACGCTGGAGCTTGGCGGTAAATCACCAAACATCTTCTTCGAGGACATTATGGCGAAGGATGACGCTCTCTTTGACAAAGCGCTCGAAGGCTTCACGTTGTTTGCGCTGAACCAAGGGGAAGTGTGTACCTGCCCGTCCCGTGCACTGATTCAAGAATCGATCTACGACAGCTTTATGGAGAAGGCACTGCGGCGTGTCGCATCGATCAAACAAGGAAATCCGCTTGATACGGATACGATGATTGGAGCTCAAGTCTCGACAGAGCAAATGGAGAAAATATTAAGCTACATCGACATCGGACGCCAGGAAGGGGCAGAATGCTTAATTGGCGGAGGCCGAGCAGCAATTGGAGGCGACATCGCAGATGGCTACTACATTCAGCCAACGGTGCTTCGCGGGGACAATAACATGCGGATTTTCCAAGAGGAGATCTTTGGACCAGTCGTTGCTGTGACGACCTTCCGTTCGCCGGAAGAGGCGCTCGCGATTGCGAATGATACGCTGTATGGTCTAGGCGCAGGCGTCTGGACAAGGGACATTAATGCGGCGTTCCGGATGGGACGGCAGATTGAAGCGGGCCGTGTCTGGACGAACTGCTATCATGCTTACCCGGCGCATGCGGCATTTGGCGGCTATAAAATGTCCGGCGTTGGCCGTGAGAACCATAAGATGATGCTGTCGCATTACCAGCAGACGAAGAACCTGCTCGTCAGCTACAGCCCTGACGCGCTTGGCTTTTTCTAAACGTAATGGCAGCGGAAACCGTATTAAAGGTACTCGCCACGGAAAGTGCGCTTGAGCTGATCGATCGGCTGCGGGCAAAGTATGGCGACGTCATGTTTCATCAATCTGGTGGCTGCTGTGATGGCAGCTCGCCGATGTGCTTTCCGCTAGGCGAGTTCCTGATTGGTGAGCAGGATGAGCTCCTTGGCGAGATTGGCGGAGCACCCTTCTATATGAGTAAAGCGCAATACGATTACTGGAAAAATACACAGCTTATCATCGACGTTGTACCTGGCCGCGGCGGGATGTTCTCGCTGGAAGGACCGGAAGGATTCCGCTTCCTGACGAGGTCTCGCGTTTTTTCTGCTGAGGAGCTGCGCAGTTTAGGTCTGCTATAAGCGTAAACGGTTCTTCTTATATTTTAAGAAAAACGGTCCCTGCCTTGCCTGCGACAGGCAATGCGGGGACCGTTTTTTTTGTGTGCGTGATTTAGTTAACGGCTTCTTCGTCTTCCTCTTCTTCGTCCTCACTGTAAGCGCCGACGCGGTAATCATCCGTCTTCTCGCCGTCTTCCCAAACCTCGACGAACAGCGCATCGCAGTTCTCGAAATCTTCAGCTTTCAGAGCAAGCACTCTTTCCTCGTCGTCACCGACGTATACATTTTCCATCCCGTCTTCCGTGAACGAGAGAACAACAAAAATTTTCAACTTGCAGGCCCTCCTGTGCAATTGTTATTGAAGCAGTATACCATATTGGGCTTATCCAGCGCCTCTCATTGATCGAGATTCATGCCAATATTTGAATCAGTCGCGGAAAAATGGGTAATAGTAGTGGAGGAGTAAGGAACGGGGGGATTCAAGGTGAAGTTTACACCCGAGCAGCGGATTACACTGCATGGTTTTAACAATTTGACGAAGTCACTTAGCTTTAATATGTATGACATCTGTTTTACGAAGACGAAGGAAGAGCGCGAGGCATACATCGCCTACATCGATGAACAGTATAATTCGGACCGCCTGACCAAAATTTTGAAGCAGGTAGCCGATATTATTGGGGCGCATGTTCTGAATATCGCGAAGCAGGATTATGTTCCGCAGGGCGCTAGTGTAACGATTCTTGTCTCGGAAGGGCCTATCGTTGAAGTGCCGACGGAATCTACGTATGACGAGTCGCCGGGGCCGCTTCCGGATAATGTTGTGCTCCAGCTCGACAAAAGCCATATTACCGTACATACGTATCCCGAATATCATCCAAGCGAAGGGATCAGTACATTCCGTGCCGATATTGACGTCGCTACCTGTGGAGAGATCTCGCCGCTTAAGGCGCTTAATTATTTAATCCATTCGTTTGATACGGATATTATGACGATTGATTACCGGGTGCGGGGCTTTACGAGGGATATTGACGGCAATAAGCTGTTTATTGATCATGATATCAACTCGATCCAGAACTATATTCCAGATGAGGTTATTGACCAATACGACATGATTGACGTTAATGTGTATCAGGAAAATATTTTCCACACCAAATGCAAGCTGCGGGAATTCGATCTGAACAATTACCTGTTTGGCTATACGAAGGACAAGCTGAGCATGGACGAGCAGAAGGAAATTACGGAGCGGTTAACGGACGAGATGTATGAGATCTTTTACGGGAAAAATATTAAATGAGGTTACGGACCGGGGGATCAGGCTTCCCCTGGTTTTTTGGCGAGTCCTTTTAGCTGTTCACCGGCATGAAACGCGCTCCGCCATCAATAGATGGCGAAATCACCTTGTGGTATGATTAAGCAAATTCATAGTTATGGGGGAGAATATTTTATGGCATTTGAGATCGAACGGAAGTTTCTGCTCGCAGTTCCTTATGAGTCTATCGGAGACCGTATTCAGGTGCGTTCGGAGCAGCGGATTGAGCAGACTTATTTGGCGCTGGAAGAGGATCAGGAATTACGTGTACGCCGGATTACGGATGTGGGCAGTGGTGAAGTGACGTATACCCATACGTTCAAGAAGGGCTTCGGCATTAAACGCGAGGAAGTGGAGTATTCGATTAATAAAGGGCTGTACGAGCAGGTCGTGACGGCTTTCGGAGCAGTTGCTCTGACGAAAAATCGGATTACGGCGGACTGGAACGATATCGTTATTGAGATCGATATGTATGACCAAATTCAGCTGACGGTGCTGGAAGTGGAGTTTGATTCCGAAGAAGCTGCAAATTCGTTTGCTGCACCGGATTGGTTTGGTGAGGATATTAGCAGATCGAAGGAATACAGCAATAAGACGGTCTGGAAGCAGCTGCAGCAGAAGTAGGGAGGCGAGGGACATGCGCAAGCTTGTGTTTTTCGTTGGCGGAGCAGGCGCGGGGAAAACAACGCTGGCCAAATCGCTGGCACGCAAACGTGGTGTGACGGTACTGGATATGGACACGATGCTGCGTCCGGCTGCCGTACAGATTATGACCGTTGCAGGGCTTGATCCAAATGACCGTGATTCGGAAGAGTATAAGGTGCTATGCCGAGACCTTGGGTACCGGATTACGATGGATGCCGCGCTCGAAAATATTGAGTTAGGTACCGATGTCTTTGTCATCGGACCCTTCACCAAAGAAACAAGCGATCCGTCTTGGATTGTGAAGGAATTAGCGGCGATTGGCGCCTCCCTTCATGATGTAGATGTGAAGGCGGTTATCGTCTATTTGCAGGATAATCGGCTGCATTACAACCGGATTGAGCAGCGTGGGCTTGAGACCGATCACTATAAGCTGGAGCACTGGGACTCCTTCAGTCGCTCGCTTGTCAGACGAACGCTCGCCTGGGAGCTGCCGGAGTCATCGGTCTTGTACTATGATAATTCGCGGGAGTTAGATGAATCGGCGTTAGAACACCTGGAAAGGTTCGTGTTTGGTGATGTTATTTGATCCTACGATATTTGATAATTTGAAGGTTGCTTTGGAGAACCAGATTTATGATTTAGACAACCTGGATGAACGAATCCGGGTTGTTGATCGTGTAGACAAGCTGGATATGGCGGTAATGTCCCGCGAGTTCGCGCTGCAGTTTGTGCTGGCTGGTGCGGAGCGGGAGAAGTGTGTGAAGGCTGAAATTAAGCTTGATACTACCATTCGTGATTTGGCGACAGAGCTGCTGGAGCTGCAGGAAGGAGATCCGCCGGGCTGCAGGCTCCGCTTGCTGTATCATCTGTCGGTGACGGATGTGGAGGTGCAATGCCGCCAGATTGAGGAGGCTGTACGGGAGAAATGGGGAACGGAGCTATTGCTCACTCAAAAGCTCAGCTTCATCTATGGTGAAGAAAGCGGACGTTATAGCAACACGGTGGAGCTTCGTTTCAACCGCCGCATTGATGAGGAGCAGATGAACGACTTGCCCGAGCTGCTTGAGCATATGATATTGACGCTTGAGGCGCTGGAGCTCCTGTAAAATGAAAGACATACCTCATTGCCCGGACAAGCGATAAGGCACTGAGAGGGCCTTATTTGTCCAATATATAGTAAGAAAAGTAATCATAAGACCCTGGCAGGGTCTTATTTACTTTCAGGAATCGAAAAAGAGGGGTATGCTGGGTGCCCGGACAAGCGATAAGGTACTGAGAGGGCCTTATTTGTCCAATATATAGTAGGAAAAGTAATCATAAGACCCTGAGAGGGTCTTATTTGCATTTCAGTTTCATTAAAGGTTCTAACTCCATAATAGGTTTTGTAAGCAGGACAAACTTAAACCTACTGAGGAGGAAATGAACATGAACAAGTACGTAAAAACATTTGGTATAACAGCAGCCCTGGCGGTAATGGTGCCACTAAGCGCATTCGCGGCAACCAGCTCAACAACATCGACAACAGGAGCTGCTGCAACGGCACAAGTCCAAGCTGATGGCAGTACGAAACAAGCAGATGGGATGCATGGCCGTGGCGGATTTGGCGGTAAATTCATCTCTGACTCCGTATTGACTTTACTTAAGCTGGATCGCGAAACACTCAATGAGAAGCTTGCTGCAGGCAGCACACTTGCAGAAATCGCTACAGAGCAAGGTGTGTCGAGTGACGATCTGAAGGCGGCTTTAACCTCAGCATTCAAAACCAATGATAAGAGTCAATTCTCTGCGAATTTAGATAATCTGATCAATACAGAACAGCTCGCCACAGGACGTGAAGACCGCAGAGGACGTGGTTTTGGACATAACCTGGATGCTGCTGCAACTGCGCTGAATATGACGGAAGATGAGCTGAAAACAGAGCTGCAAGCCGACAAAACAATTGCAGCCATTGCCGATGAAAAAGGCATTAGCGAAGATACGGTGATTGCAGCGCTCGAAACAGCGATTAACGCTGAAATTGATCAAGCCGTCACAGATGGCAAGCTGACAGCAGATGAAGCAGCAACGAAGAAAGAAGAAACTGCCGCACAAGCTCAAAGCATCGTAAATGGTGAATTCAATCTCAAAGGTGACGGTTCGCATCATGGTGGTGGCATGAAACAGAAAGCCCAAACAGAAACAGACGATACTACAGCTGCCGAGACCAACGCTTAATGTAAGGCACGTAAATCGTCAGTAATCCCGGCAAATGCCGCTGCTACAGCGGCAAATCACGTTTGCTGAAGGCGATAATGCCTGCTGCAAAGCTGGCGAGACCAATAGCGAGCAGGATCATTGCTGCGAGCAGCGGATGCCCGTTGCCCGCAGCGATATCGCTTGGCCGGTACAACGAGAAGATCGAGGCGTATCGCAGCCATTCGACACTGCCGCTGATTTTGCCAAGCATATCGAGGGCGAACATCCCAAATACGATAAAGCCGGAGGTGCCGAGTGCTTTTTTCTCATCGTTCATAACCGAAGATAGGAGAAACGCGATGCCGCTTGCAGCTATAAACAGCATCCAAGCAACGACATTCATTTGAATATAACGCGCACCGTTAAATGCATACTTATCGCCGATAAACCAGATGTACCCGAGCATTCCTGCTGCAGTTGTCACAACCATAATAAGCAGAAGTCCTGTGGACAGCACGCCTGCTTGCGTTGTGGCAATCTGCCGGCGGGTGGTTGGCGTGGAGAGCAAGTAGGCCATCGAGCCCTGATCCACCAAGCGAGCCATTAGTCCAGTAGAAAGCATAATGCTGAATATAGAAAGCAGAAGAGGTAATATAAGTCCGTAATATTCTCCAGAGATGAAGGCCTCCATACTGCCAAAGCCGCCTTGAATATTAAAGGCGTTTACGATACCCTCGGGCATTGATTTCAGCAGTTCATTTAGTGCTCCCGTATTGTCCGCAATGCCGGGATAAAGCCAGAACATAAGCAGAATATAGAAGGCTGAGCCAAAAGCATAATTGCTCATCCCCTTCGCGTGAATTTTCATCATTTGCTTGAATAATGGGAGGTTCATCAGACAACAGCCCCCTTGTCAACGCTTTGGTCGTAATACTGCATAAAGACATCTTCAAGATTTTGCGCGGTAATATCCAAGCTGCGCACCTTATATTTCGCAGCTTCATGAATAAGCTCATTATAATTACCCTGCACAGCCACGGTTACCCTTCTTCCATCATGCGACTCTATCGGCACATTGCGGCTCTGCACGAATGCCTCCGCATCTTCCGTATGCTCGAACACTATCACCAGCAGCTTCCGCTGCATCGATTGCAGCTCATGAATATTGTTTGTTGCCACTAGGCGTCCATCTTTTATAATTGCGGCGCGATCACAGGTCCGTTCGATCTCCGGGAAGCTATGCGAGGACATAAGAAAAGTTGTGCCCCGGGCTTTCTCTTCCAGCACAAGCTCGATAAAGAGCTGTTGCATCAATGGATCAAGGCCGGAAGTGGGCTCATCCAAAATAATAAGCTCTGGGCTATGCATAAAGGCAGCGACGATGCCAACCTTTTGCTTCATCCCTTTGGACATTTTCCGGATAGGAGTATTCACATCGAACTGAAGCCGATTAATTAGCTGCTCGCGTTTCACAGAGCTGTCCACGCGCTGCATACGGGCTAGAAAATCTAAAAACTCCTTCCCCGACATCCCTTCAATAAATGCAATCTCTCCTGGTAAATACCCAACTAGCTTCTGCACCGCACCTTGCTTCTCCCAACTATTAAGCCCCTTAATGGCTGCACTGCCGCGATCGGGCTTCATGAAGCCCATAATGTGGCGGATCGTTGTGGATTTTCCCGCACCGTTAGGTCCAAGAAAGCCAAATACTTCGCCTTTCTCTACGGTGAAAGAGACATCAGTAATTCCTTTACCGCCTGGAAAAAGCTTCGTCAAACCTTCTACGACCAGCATGCTGACCGCACCTCTTTTCGAAAAAGTTATGAAATTTAATAAGTGTTATATTTCATAATTATGATAGGCTTGGCCTATACAGAAGTCAATGGGTTATGAAATATTTATGTGCTATAATTTCATTAATTCCTATTAAAGCCGGAGGGTAAAATGAACGGATTTGAAAAAAGAGCCGAGCAGTTGAAAGCAAGAATCAGGACAGTCGTTCTGGAGATGCTTCAGACTTGTGAGCCTAAAAATATTCGCATTGCCGATATCGCCGCAGAAGCAGGTGTGTCTCAGGTAACGATCTATAATTATTTTGGCAGTAAGGAAGAGCTTATTCGGGATGTCTTCAAGCAATATTACTGGGGCAAAGTAGAGGAGTTTGAACGTTTTGTTGAAGGCCAGCCGTCCTTTAAGCAGTTTGTGGAGTACATCATTCTGGAGGATAAGGAGGCTTTCCGCAAATTTACACCGGCTGCGATTCAGGAGATGATGCGTTCGGACGAAGAGATCAGCCGGGATATCGATGAGATTTATCGGACGAAGGGTTTGCCGCTTGTCACCCAGCTTATTGAAGGCTACAAGCAAAAAGGAGAAATCTCGGATAAAGTATCTACGACTGCGATATTGGCCTATATCAACATGTTTAACGCACAATCTCGTATGCTGCTTGAGCAAGCGGAGCAGAGCGGCCAAGGGGATGTTTTTTTCGAAGAGTTTATTCATTTGTTCTTCTACGGCATATGCGGGATTGAGCCAAGCCTCTAAGTAAATGGATTTATTGTTAGATTGCTATTCCTGCCTTGCTATTGGTACAATACACCGTAGTAGAGAAGACAAGGGAGCTGTATCGATTGACGAAAGCAAAGAAGAGCGGTATCGGGCAAGGAACGGGCAAGAAGGGCTGGAGCCGCTGGGATAAAGCAGCAAAGCAGAAGAGTGCCAAACGGATCTTCGGCAAAGGAACAAAAGCGGGAGCAGATAAGAAGGAAGAAGCTGGCGGAGCCGGAAACGGAGAAAAAGCAAGCAAGTGATTGCCTAAATATCACATATCCGTTATAGTTGATTCAATTGCATAATGCGTGCGGGTGCTGGATAAAGTCCGGCTGAGATAGGTAACTTGTTTGCCTGACCGTTAATCTGAACCAGGTAATGCTGGCGTAGAGAACCGATTGAATTGTAACCATTCGTGTAATCTCGAGTGGTTTTTTCTGTTGTTCGAACGCCTTCATGTTTAGTTACCAATGGTTACTAAAGCAGAGGAGTGATAAGGAACAATGCAAATGCAAACACAAACAAGCAAGTTTAGTGAAAGACTGTATGAGAGCTCGAAGGTGATCTGGGAACAGAGCCATCGGCATCCTTTTCTCGAGGAATTGAAAGCCGGGTCGCTGGATCCCGCGAAGTTTATTTTTTACCTCAAGCAAGACTACATCTACTTAATCGATTATGCCAAAATGTTTGCTTACGGCAGCATTAAGGCAAACGACCTCCAAACGATGGGGAAGTTCTCTGAGCTATGCCACTCGATTCTTAATGTGGAGATGGGGCTGCATCGGCTGTATGCCGAGCGCTTTGGCGTCACCAAAGAAGAGCTAGAGAGAACGGAACCAACACCTACTACAATTGCTTATACCAAATACTTACTCGATGTTGCCGCGCATGGCTCTCTTTCTGAGGTTGCGGCTGCGGTGCTGCCATGTATGTGGAGCTACCGCGAGATTGGCGTCTTGTTCGCAGCTGAGCCTGGCGTAATGGAACATTCGCTTTACCGTGATTGGGTTCTGATGTACAGCTCTGAGGAGTTTGGCGAGCTGACGGACTGGTGCATCGGCATCATGGATCAACTGGCTGACGGATTGCCAGAGCAGGAGCTTGCAAAGCTCGAGCAGCATTTCATCATGGCTTCCAAGCTTGAATATATGTTCTGGGATATGGCTTACAGGCTGGAAGGCTGGCCGGTGTGAGCGGGCAGCAAGTAACCGATGAAGAGCTGAATGCAGGTTTATCGGTTAAGGGATTAACCTACCGATTTGATGGCGAGGAGCCGTTGTTCGAAGGACTTGACCTGGAAATCCCACAAGGGCAATTCGTCAGTATCGTGGCGGCAAGCGGTATGGGCAAAACAACTCTGTTCCGCCTGCTGGCGGGTCTGCTTCAGCCAAACGCCGGCACGATTCGTGTAGCCGGGGTTGGGCAAGGGCATGGGCAAGGAAGCCGCAGCGGGATTGGCTACATGCCTCAGCGGGACTGCCTGATGCCTTGGCGGACTGTACAGGATAACGCAGCAATTGGGCTGGAACTTGCAGGAGTATCAAAGCGGGATGCCCGCCGCAGAGTGCTTGAACTGCTGCCCGAATTGGGGCTTGCCGGTACAGAAACGAAATATCCGCATGAGCTGTCTGGAGGAATGCGGCAGCGGGTTTCTTTCCTCCGCTCGCTGCTTGGCGGCGGAGAACTGCTGCTCCTCGATGAGCCGTTTAGTGCACTTGATGCGATGACACGGGTCAGCATGCAGCAATGGCTGCTCCAGGTATGGGAGAAGCATCGGAAGACAATTCTGTTCATCACACATGATATCGACGAAGCGCTTCTGCTATCGGATCGAGTATTAATTGCAGCAACCAGGCCAATCACCAAGCTGGAGCCGCTAGAGGTAGAATTGCCGCGTCCACGTACATACGAGACCACATTGGATGAACGATTTGTGGCGCTCAAGCGGCAGCTGCTCCGGCAGCTTGGCCGGATCACCTCCACCTTGGAAGGAGGTAACAGCTGATGCGGAAATGGACAGATAAGCTGCCGATCGTTCTATTCATTGTTCTTTTAGCGGCATGCTGGGAAGTTGGAACGATGGTATTCGATATTCCACCATATATCATTCCGAGGCTGTCGGATGTTTTCGCCGCGATAGGGGATAACGCAGCACTTCTAGGCAAGCATTTTGTTATAACGCTGTGGGAAGCGCTGCTTGGCTTAACCTTCTCCATCCTATGCGGCATGTTATCTGCGATTTGGATTGACAGTTCAAGCCTGGCACGTAAGACGATCTACCCGTTGATCGTTGCTTCGCAGACGATTCCGATTATCGCGCTGTCGCCAATTATGGTCATGTGGTTTGGTTATGAGATGGGGAGTAAGGTTGCGGTGGTTATCTTATTTACATTCTTCCCTGTAGCGGTTAATACCGCAGACGGATTCCGTATAGCAGATCGGGAGATCGGAGAACTGCTTCGATCGATGGGTGCGGGAAGAACGCAGCTGTTTCTCAAATGGAAGATCCCTTCCGCGCTGCCGTCCTTCTTCACTGGACTCAAGATGGCAGCGGCCATCAGTGTTGGAGGTGCAACACTTGGCGAATGGCTTGGCGGAGAAGCTGGCCTTGGTGTATTTACGAAACGGGCGGCGAATATGCTGCGCGGCGACGATGTGTTCGCCGGAGTGCTGCTGCTGTCTCTAATGGGAGTTGCCTTGTTTGTTGCTGCACAATTCATAGAGAGACTGGTGCTTGGGCACCGGCGAAATGGCTAGAGTTAGCCATCTGAAAGGCATTTGAAGGGAGTTTTAACTATGTTTTGGTCTAATAATCGATTTATAAAATCAGGATTAGCCTTAGGGCTCGTATTCACTTTGCTGCTGACAGCTTGTTCCTCCACGAAGGACAGCAATAATTCCGGCAGCAGTGCGGGGAAAGAAACGGAAGAATTGACCGTCTTGCTGGATTGGTATCCGAATGCGGTACATACCTTTTTATATGCGGCGGAGCAGCAGGGATATTTTGCAGAAGAAGGGCTTAAAGTTAAGCTACAGATGCCTGCCGATACGACGGATGCGCTGAAGCTTGTAGCTACGGGCAAGGCTGATCTGGCGCTCAGCTACCAAATGCAAGTTGCATTAGCGCGTTCGGAACAGATTCCGGTTGTCTCTGTTGGGGCGATCGTCCGTCATCCATTGAATCAGCTGTTTGTACCGGAGGCATCTGGCATTAAGAGTCCGAAGGACCTTATCGGGAAAAAAATCGGGTATCCATCCGCTCCGCTTGATGAAGCGCTTGTTAACACGATGGTGCAGGCGGACGGAGGCGATCCGTCGAAATTAGATTATGTAGATATCGGCTGGGATCTAATCCCGGCGATGACGACAAATCGTGTTGACGGTATTATTGGTGGTTATATCAATCATGAGAAGCTGCTGCTTGAGAAGGAAGGCGAGAAGCTAACCTCGTTCAACCCAGCAGATTATGGCGTGCCGGATTATTATGAGCTAGTTCTTACGGCAAGTGAGAAAGAGCTCGACAGCAAAGGTGATGCGATTAAACGTTTCCTTGCAGCCGCAGCCAAAGGCCAGGCATATACCGTAAGCCATCCGGATGAAGCCTTACAGCTGCTGCTGGATAAGCAGAGCACAGACTTCCCGCTGGATGCAGATATCGAGAAGCAAAGCTTAGCTATTTTGCTTCCGCTGATGGACGCGGGTGAAGAAGCTTTTGGCAGCCAAACGGAGGAGTCCTGGAACAAGGTGATCAACTGGCTGACAGAGCATGATCAGATTAAGACGCCGGTGAAGGCGGCGGATGCTTTCCGCAATTTGTAGGCAATATTGGTTGATGCTTACGAAGTAAGAATCGCCACAATGGCCTTTAAGAGGCCATTAGTGTGACAATTCTTTAAGCGAATGCTTACGAAGTAAGAATTGCCACAATGGCCTTTAAGAGCCCATTAGTGTGACAATTCTTTAAGCGAATGCT
Source organism: Paenibacillus sp. YAF4_2 (assembly GCF_052113225.1). Taxonomy (NCBI): domain Bacteria; kingdom Bacillati; phylum Bacillota; class Bacilli; order Caryophanales; family Paenibacillaceae; genus Paenibacillus; species Paenibacillus sp. YAF4_2. The sequence continues at coordinate 349,806 of NZ_JBFRCT010000004.1, read as the reverse complement.
TACGAAGTAAGAATTGCCACAATGGCCTTTAAGAGCCCATTAGTGTGACAATTCTTTTTAGGAGGTTTGGCAGATGGATGAGAGACTGGAGAGATATTCAAGGCAGATGCTGTTCGCCCCTATCGGCGAAAGTGGGCAGCAGAAGCTGAGCGAAAGCGCCGTATGCATCATTGGCATGGGCGCGCTTGGTACCGTACTGGCCAATCATATGGTTCGGGCAGGCGTCGGAATGGTTCGAATCGTGGACCGGGACTATGTCGAGAAAAGCAATCTGCAGCGTCAAATGCTGTATGACGAGGATGATGTGCGGGAGGGGTATCCGAAGGCGATTGCTGCTGAACGGAAGCTTCGCCGCATTAACTCGGATGTGAAGATTGAAGCGGTAGTGGCAGATGTAACGGTCCATAATATCGATGATTTGCTCGACGGTATGGATCTGGTGCTCGATGGTACGGATAATTTCCAGACCCGGTTCCTGCTGAACGATGCTTGTTTCCGAAGAGGTATTCCTTTCACCTATGGCGGCGCAGTAAGCTCGCGCGGCATGAGCGCGATTCTGGTGCCGGGCAAGACGCCTTGCCTGCGCTGCTTCCTGCCCTCGGCTGACAGCGGCGGCCAAACCTGCGATACCATTGGCGTTATTGCGCCGGTTGTTGATATAGTCGCCTCCTACCAAGCGGTAGAGGCGCTTAAATATTTGGTTGAAGCGGATAAAGCAAGACGAAACAGTCTTGTCACATTTGATCTGTGGAGCAATTACTACTACGAGATGAAGCTGGGTGAAGCGGCGAAAGAATGCCCATGCTGCCAATTAAAAGAATACCCTGCGCTGCAAGTGTCTGAGACGGATCAGACGGTTTCATTATGTGGACGCAGCACAGTTCAGATCAGTGGACACGGGCCTCTTAATCTGGAGCAATGGCACAAACGGCTGGAGCCTGCTGCGGTAAAGGTAGAGCTAAACGCATACTTGCTGAAAGCCGAGCTGCCGGAAGGCGAACGGCTTGTCCTATTCCCAGATGGCAGGGTTCTTGTGCAGGGGACAGAGGATATTGTGCGCGCGAAGACGTTGTATGCCCGATATATCGGTTATTAAAACATAGAGGGAGATGAGAGCAGGATGAAGGAGTTTCGTCTGTACGCGATAACGGGAGAACAGTTCCACCCTGGCCGAGAGATGCTGGAAGTGATGGAGGAAGCGATGAAGGGCGGCGTAGACATCGTTCAATTGCGGGACAAAGACAGCAGCCCTGAAGTAGTGCTAAGCAAAGCAAAAGCGCTGCGCGAGCTGACTCGAAAATACGGTGTGACCTTTATCGTGAATGATTATATCGACATTGCGCTGGAAGTAGACGCAGACGGTGTTCATCTCGGACAGGATGATGTATCGCTTGTAGAAGCAAGACGTCGTGTCGGCAATAAAATCATCGGAATTTCCACGCATGCGATTGAGGAAGCACTGCTTGCAGAGGAGCAAGGCGCCGACTATATCGGGGTTGGTCCAGTATTCCTAACGAAGACGAAGGTGGACGTTGTTGATCCGGTGACGGTTGCTTATGTGAAGCAGGTGACGGAGCGGGTTACCATCCCATATGTCGCCATTGGCGGTATTAAGCTCAGCAACGTGGATGAAGTTATTGCAGCCGGAGCTACCCGTATTTGCGCGGTCAGTGAGATCGTCGGAAGCTCTGATGTCGCAGGTACCTGCCAGGCCTTCCTCCGCAAGCTGGAAGGAGCGGGTCAATCTCATGCAGCTGATCATTAATGGCGAAGCCAAGGAACTGGACGCATGTACGATTCAGGATGTTGTTGTCCATTTTGGCTTAGAAGGGCGGCCGCTCGTCGTGGAAGCGGACGGTGAGATTATTACAAAGGAACAATGGCCGGACATCGAGGTTCGACCACTGATGAAGATCGAGCTGGTTCATTTTGTTGGGGGAGGCTGAGCAGATGAAGAAGGATGTATGGCATATTGGAGGACATGAGCTGACCTCGCGGTTTTTTATCGGGACGGGATTATTCCCAAGCCCCTATGTGCAAAAGGAAGCAATCCGGGAGTCCGGGGCAGAAGTTTTAACCTTCGCTATTCGCAGGATTAACCTGGCATCAACGGAGGATGATTCAATCCTGCAGCACGTGGAAGGTGAATCGTTCCAATACCTGCCGAACACGTCGGGAGCCAGCACAGCAGAGGAAGCGGTGCGGATCGCAAGACTAGCTCGTGCTTCAGGGCTTAGTGATTGGATTAAGGTAGAGATCAGCGCGAATGAGCGCACGCTGCTGCCGGATCCGCTCGAGACGCTAAAGGCAACGGAAATTCTCGTAAAAGAAGGCTTTACAGTGCTCCCTTATACGTCTGATGATCCGATTCTATGTAAAAGGCTGGAGGAAGCCGGAGCAGCAGCCGTTATGCCTGGCGCCGCACCTATCGGTACAGGGCTTGGGATCCTGAACCCGTATAATATCGGCCTTATTGTAGAAGAAGCGAAGGTGCCGATTATCGTGGATGCGGGTCTTGGATCGGTCAGCGATGTCGCGCAGGCGATGGAGCTTGGCGTCTCTGGTGTATTGATGAATACGCCGGTAGCGAAGGCGAAGGACCCTGTTGGCATGGCACGGGCGATGAGACTTGCCATTGAAGCAGGCCGTCTGTCGTATTTGTCGGGACGGATATCGAAGAAACGTTATGCCTCTGCAAGCAGCGGGCATGAACAGTATATTGTGAAATAGTCCTATCATCGTGGATTAATAAATAGAAAGCTGGTTTAACCATGGGAGAAACAATTGTCATTATGGGCGGAGGCGTTGTTGGTCTCTCCTGCGCTTTTGAATTGCAGAAGCGGGGTCATCAAGTGACTGTACTGGAGATTGGCCGCTGCGGCGGGCAAGCCTCCGGTGCTGCTGCCGGGATGCTGGCGCCTTACTCGGAAAATGTAGAAGGGCCGGATGACTTTTTTCATCTTTGCAAGGAAAGCTTGCGGTTGTATCCGGCTTGGCGGGATGAGGTTCGCCGCATATCCGGCAGAACCTTTGAATACACCGAATCGGGCAGCCTTTATATTGCCTATCATGAAGCCGATCGCCTTGCTCTGGAGGGGCGGCGGCTCTGGCAGAACGAGTATGGTTCAAGCGGTATTGTGTTAGAGGGAGAAGCGATGTTCCGTCAGGAGCCGATGTTGTCCCGCGAAGTGAAGGCCGCTCTTTATACACCAGAGGAGAGCCACGTGTATGCACCGGATTATGTTCTGGCGCTTGAACAAGCATGCCGATTAATCGGCGTTCAGATCTTTGAGCAGCTGGGTAAGGTGACTGTTGCCGAATGGCGTAACGACATCGTTGTTACCTCACAGTATGGCCAAAGCTTTACTGGCGATCGGCTTGTTGTCTGCAACGGCGCGTGGGCACAGGAACTGGAAGAGGCATTTGATATCCGCATTCCGGTATACCCGATCCGTGGACAGATATGCGCGTACGAGGCGAAAGTGAAGCCGGTACAGCATATGGTGTTCTGCAATCAGGGATACCTGGTTGCCAAGGAGAACGGCACGCTTGTCTGCGGTGCATCCGAGGATGTAGCGGGGTTTGATACCAGCGTTACGGAGCGCGGGATCGAGCGGCTGCGCAAATGGAATAAGCAGGCGTTCCCGTTCCTGGCGGAGCAGGAGCCATTCCATCGCTGGGCAGGCCTTCGCCCTTCCACGCAGGATGGTTTCCCGCTGCTGGGGCCTTTGCAGCAATCTGCCGGTCGTGTCGTCATGGCGGCTGGTCATTATCGCAATGGTATTCTGCTTAGCCCAGTAACGGCGCAGGTCGTTGCCGATTATATCGATGGCGGCAGTCCATTATCGGCGTTTGCGCCTGAACGGTTCTCTCATTAATACAATAGAAAGGGGGTTAGATTTAAGATGTCGGAGTACATAAACGGGCAAGTGGCAAGAGCTTTGACGATTGCTGGCTCAGACAGCGGCGGAGGAGCCGGTATTCAGGCAGATTTGAAAACGTTCCAGGAGCTAGGCGTCTACGGCATGTCTGCCCTGACTGCAGTAACTGCGCAAAATACGCTTGGTGTTCAAGGCGTATTCCCGCTGACGAAGGAAGCAGTAACAGCACAAATTCATTCCGTGGGCAGCGATATTGGTGTTGATGCGCTGAAGACAGGAATGTTGTTCAGTGCGGAGATCATTGAGGCGGTTGCAGAGGCGATTGTTTTCTTCGGCTGGACGAAGGTAGTGATTGATCCTGTGATGATTGCCAAAGGAGGAGCTTCACTGCTTCAAGCGGATGCGATCCGGGCGCTCACCCGCAAGCTGCTCCCGCTTACGATGATTATTACGCCTAACATTCCAGAAGCCGAGTATCTAACTGGGATGGGAATCCGCAATAAAGCCGATAAGGTAGAAGCAGCCAAGAAGCTTGTTGATTTTGGCGCCAAGTATGTCCTTATCAAGGGCGGGCATGAAGCAGGAGCAGAAGCGGTTGATTTGTTGTTCGACGGCAGCAGCTTCAGCGAGTTGTCGGGCAAGCGAATCGAGACAGCGCGTACGCATGGCACCGGCTGTACGTATTCGGCGGCTCTGACAGCAGGCCTCGCGGAGGGACTTGGAATAGAGGAAGCTGTACATCAAGCAAAAGCCTACATTCAAGCGGCCATCGAGGATAGCATCGCAATCGGCAGCGGACATGGCCCGACCAACCACTGGGCTTACCGCCGCAGAGGACTTGTCCCTCAATAGCATGTCTTGTCCTAATTCCGCTCTCTTGATCATACATATGAGAAAGAGGAGCGTGAATAATGTGGAAGACAAGACGGTTAAGCGATATTACCGATTGAAGCAGAAGCAGAAAGAGATTGAGCAGGAATTATCTGAGCTGCGCGGTGAAATTGTGAAGCATTGTACCGAGCAGGAGCTCTCCGAACTGGAGATTGGTAGTTATAAAATAAGGATTGTCGCACAGGAGCGTAAGGAATTCGACGAGACGAAGCTGTTCGCAGCACTTCCGGATCCGGAAGTATGGCGGCTGCTCTCGAAGCCTGACTCCTCGAAAATCGCCGGTCTGATTAAGCTGAATGTGATTTCAGAAGATACAATCAAAGATACGTATTCCGTAAAGCACTTATCTCTTCTTCAGGTGGATAAGAAGTGAGTGAACGTAGCAGGGAATCCCGTCCGTGAAATTTGGGCGGGATTTTTATTTACTTAATTATTGACAATATTAAGAATTGTGAGATAATTACAATAAGCTTAGTTCTCGGTACGCCGAGAAGCGGGGAAACCAATCTTTTGGGGCGAATCAGCCAGACTTTGGCTGTAGGGAACCATCTATCCCGAGTCCGTCAGCTAACCTCGTCAGCTTGAGATGGGTCTTTTGCGAATAACATTGCGAATTATTAGACCCTTTAACAGGGTCTTTTTCTGTTTAGAGGCCCACATGCACACAGAGCATGCCCATGCTCTGTGCTGCTGGGGTCTTTTTTTATTTTTCTGGGGGTGGGATGGACTTCCCGGCAAGTAGGTGAGAAAGTCAACAAACCTTTTGGAGGGATGACGAATGGTACAACCAATGGCTGATAAAGGAAGAGCGGCAGGGCTGTCAGAGGCGGAGAGAGAGCGGCTTAAGAAGCATTTTCGCGTCAATGATTACTACTTAAACCTGATTGACTGGGATGATCCGAAGGATCCGATCCGCAAGCACTTGATTGCAACGGCTGGGGAAGCTCACGGAGAGACTTTGGAGGATGCTAGTGGCTGTAAGCATGTCTACCATTCGATGGCGTTGCTCTCCGTCTCCCATGCTGCAGAAGGACTTGCCTATATTGCAGAACATACTGAAATCCATAAAGTTGTACTGACTGGTGGTGACAGCCTCTTATTAGCAACCGCTAAGCTGCGCCGAATTATCGAGCAACTGCGGGAATTGGATCATGTTGGCACAATCCGGCTGGACTCTAGAATCCCGATCTTTAATCCGATGCGGATCTATGAGGACTCCGAGCTGTTAGATATGCTTCACAAGTTCTCAAGTCCAGAGAAACGGATTTATATCATGACCTCCATTAATCATCCGCGCGAAATAACGGCAGAAGCGAAGAAAGCCTTTAATGCGCTGCATCAGGCAGGAGCTGTAGTCGTCAATCAAACCCCTATTGTAAAAGGCGTCAATAATGACCCGCTTGTACTTGGCAAGCTGATCGATCAATTGTCCAGAGCGGGGGTAACGCCGTATTCCTTTATCGTTAACCGTCCCCATACCGCAGCATACGCTGAATCCGTATTGTCTCTGAAGAGTATTTATTCCATTGTAGAGCAAGCAAAAGTACTGACCGCAGAGCTTGGTCAGCGCATCAGATTGTTAATGGCGCATACCTTTGGCAAGATTGAGCTTCTAGATATTGAAGCCGGCAAAGCCTATGTAAAATATCATCATTATAAAGAAGATGGCAATGGGCGTTTCATGATGCTCGACTGTCCGCCTGAAGCCGCTTGGATTGATGATTTGACCGATCATGATGACCATACGGTATATATATCGCAGGAACAACTTCCTAAAGTGAATAAAGGATGTTCTTGAATTGAAGTAGAAGTAGTTAGGGATAGTAACTCACATCCCGGGAGGCTTCTATTCAATGAGAGAATACGGTCAAGAACTAGTTAATGCTTTGCAGGCTCAGCAGGAAGAAGTAAGCTTGAACGGAACACCGGTTATTGTAAAAGGTAATCCGGAAGAGACAAGAGCAGGTTACTTGGATCCGTATGAGCTTAAACTGATCAGGCAGTGGATTGATGCCAGCCAGCAACAGGCCCCCCCTGCCACGCCGCCTACTCCGGAACAGCAGCTTCAGCTCATTCGAGATGCAATGGGTTTTCCGAATCGGAACTTGAATACGGTCGAGATTTACACGGGCTATGAACGGATACAGCTTGGCGATAATGAGGTTGGCCTTTGGCGGTATTATCCGCGTAAGTCGATGCGTAAGCCGAACAAACCTTGTCTCATTTATATTCACGGGGGCGGATGGATTGGCGGAACGGTATTTGCGGTAGAGAATCCATGCCGGCTGATCGCGGAACTGGCGGATGCCGTTGTCTTTAATATTGATTATTCGCTGGCTCCGGAGCATAAATTCCCGAATGGGTTTAATGATTGCTTTAACGCTGTTCAATATATTTACGAGCATGCGGAGGAGTATGGCATAGACCGGAACCGGATCGCGGTTGGCGGCGATAGTGCTGGTGGTAACTTAACTGCAGCAGCAGCGCTCAAAGACCGGGATCTAGGTACTCGTATGATTGCCCAGCAGGTGTTGATCTATCCATGTGTCACCTTCATTAATGATGTGAAAGGCTATCGCTGGGAGCTGTCGCAGTTCGAGATGGCGGAGGAGCAAAGGGCAATGATTGATCCGATGCTTGGTATCGGACGCCCTACGGAGGCTGATCCTGAAGGGAAAAAAGCATGGGAGCTTTATCTGCCAACCGAGGAGGACGTCCGTAATCCGTATGTCAGTCCGCTTCTAGGGGACAGTAAGGGATTGCCGCGCACGCTTTGCATTGGAGCAGAGTTTGATGGTTTGCGAATTCAGTCGGAAGTTTACAGCAAGCAGCTTGCTGAAGCGGGTGTTCCGGTTAAGACAATTCGTTACAAAGGCTGCACCCATGCATTTATCGATCGTTTAGGCTTTGTACCGCAAGCCGAGGATCTGTGTATCGAGATTGCCGAAGCTTTAAAAGCATTATAATAGAAGAGACACGGCTTTAAGCCGTAAGTGAGCCCGCTCTTTAATTATGGAGAGCGGGCTTAATTGTGTGGAAATATGAAAATTACGAATTATAGCATACGAACCACAAAGCAACAAGTAAGAAAATACTCATCAAAGCCTCATTTTATTCTCAGAAAGTGGATATACCTCATGAAACGCCTAGTTTTCAGCATTCTTAACGCTTTCATTTACCGCTCGCTTCCAATTTTTGCGGGTACTAACCAACTTTGAGCCTCTTTATAATTAGCCCTATCAACAAAGATAGGGAGTGAACAGCAAATGAAATTTATGACAAAAATCGCGATGCTCTTGGTGGCTATCGCATTACCAGTAACAGCGCTGCTGCATACGACGGCGGATGCCGCTTCGTCTGCAGATGCTAAGAGAGCGAAGATCGTCCAAACTGCAATGAAATTGAAAGGTCATGTCAACTACGTACACTGGCAAGACCGTCAAGAGAAAAAAGCCCCTTACGCGACAGACTGCTCCGGCTTCACTGCACTTGTATATAAACTTGCAAATGTTGGCGTTACTCTTGTCAACCGTGATGATGATGATCAAGCTAAAGTAGGTACAAAAGTAGGTTACGGCAACTTCAAAAAAGGCGACCTGTTGTTCTTCTGGAACAGCGGTTCGAAAAACCATAGCGACGTAGGCCATGTCGGTATCTACATCGGCAACGGTAAAATGATTCACAACGCAAGCCCTTCGGCTGACGTTATTATCTCGGATGTTAACTCCAGCTACTATAAAACACGTTTCATCGTGGGAAGACGCGTAATTAAATAGTTTGATTAAATAGCCTCACTACGCATTCGTATGTTCTTCCGACCGCTGTTGTTCGGGGATTCCATGATTGAAGCAGTATAGGAGGGAATCCCCGAACAAAGGCGGACGCTAACGCTTCTACAGAATCATACGAATCGCTCCGTTTGGGTTTTAATCTATATTTAATTACAAATAGGGTATGCAAATATGGCCGTACGGGATATCCGTACGGCCATTTTTTATATGATTTCCGCGCTGACGGAGGATGGGTCGCTTACGATATGATGCTTAACATGCTGGAGCATACGTTTCATACGGATGGCTTCTGGGTTGCCGGCATCCAGTTTTTTGAGATGTTGGGATAACGGGACGACCTTGAATGCACTTCGGCCGCCTGATTTTGATATTCGTGTCCAGGTTGGAATGAAGTCGACCTTCTTGATGCGGATCGAACCGTCGTCCAATTTGCGAACTTGAAGCTGTGTAATGAGTCCGGTTAAGGTGTGGTCATTGTAGTAGAGACGCGTTGAAATAATATTGCCGAGGGAATAGATAGCGAACTTTTGGATACCCGAGCCGCTTTTGTAGAAGACGGCAGGCTGGATCGTATGCGAATGTGCTCCCAGAATAATGTCGGCGCCATGTTTGAATAATAATCGCACCATGTCCTTTTGCTTCTGAACCGGATAATTGGCATATTCCCTTCCCATGTGCAGACTTACAATGATGAGATCGACGTTTTTGGCTTTCAACCGTTTCAGGTCGGAGACCATTTTGGTCGGATTAATAAGGTCGACTGCCCATTTGTGGTCAGAAGGGACAGGGATTTTATTCGTTGTTTTCGTATAAGCGAGGAAACCGATCTTAATTCCCTTCACTTCTTTGATGACAGCATGCTGCGCTTCATTAGGTGTCCGGTACGTCCCGGTATGGGCAATACCTTTGTTATCTAGTATTCGGAGTGTCCGTTTCAGACCGCTAATCCCATTATCCATACAATGGTTGTTGGCCGTTGAGACGAAGTCGAAGCCAAGATTTTTGAGTGTGTCGGCGAAAGCGTCCGGACAGTTGAACATCGGCCAGTTCGTCCGCGGATGCCGTTTCACTACGCTATAAGCGTCATCGGATGTCTTGCCCGCGAATACGGTTTCCAGGTTGCCAATGGTCAGATCGGCGTTACGCAGGTAAGGGGCGATGGGCTCAAACAAATGGTCGAAGGAATAGCCCTTCTCGCCTTTGCAAGAATTGATGATTCGCGTCTTCATCAGGAAATCCCCGACCGCGGTTATCGTTATTTCCGTGCTCATGATTCATCTCCGTTTACTTGATGGTTTTCGGCAGCAGGCTGCGGGCATATTGAAAATGGGTATGCAGGCTTTGCTCCCACACCTTTTGGCCATATAACTGCTTCATAATCATTTTCCCTGGCTTGATGTTAACCTCGAGCAGCCATAGTTTGCCGTGTGTATCAACAGCGAGGTCGATTCCAAGCTCGCAAAGCCGGGATTGGTACGACCTTTCCATAAAGGAAGGAATGTATTCCGAAACCTCACGAATCGAATTGGCGAGGGCGTCTCCTTTTTCGTCACCAAATTCTTTTTTAAGATAGGATCTCGCTTCAAAAGCATGACCGCCGCTCTTCAGGTTGGAGGTAATTCGTCCACGCCTTGCTTCACGCACAGCGATCCCCGTCGTTTGCCAGTCTCCTTCGCTTCTCTTTTGCATAAGTGACCGAATATCGAAGACAATACCCTGCTTGTTCCGGATATCAATCCACTGCTGCATCAGATGCCGTTCTTTGCCTATGACCCTTCGGACATAAGAGCGAAGACCCGCGGCATGCATCGTTTGTGTCATCTCTCCATTGGTCTGAACTTTAAAATGATTTTTCTCCACGGTTACCCGTACGATGCCTCTTCCGCCCCAGCCATTAATAGGTTTGAGCATGACGCTTCTATATTTTTTAAGAAAGAGGATAAAACTGCCCGCATTCCTCACCAGTTCTGTTGGAAGCAGATAAGGCTTCAGAACAGAAGATGTGATTAGATGCTTTTGGATCCTGATTTTATTGCCGACGCCGTAGCCGGTAAAAGGGAAAGACGGTGCTTTTTTGACCAGAGTAGCTCTAGCGACATCGGATCCTGTATAAAACCCGATATCCATATTGATCTTTGGAAATGGCATTGTCTGCTTGCTCCAGGTTCCTCCGCGATAAATGTTACCGTGAATTCTTCTGGTCGTTAAATTAACATCCCTAGGGGTGTATACAAGAATGCCGCTGAATTTCTCGGTGAGAGCCGATTTGGCATGTCTGGCAAAGCTGCCCGGATGGCCAATCCGATGAGTCATGATTCCTAAGATGTCGCTCATCTGTCGTTCTCCTGTCCTGTGGCTTGGGCTGAAATCGGAACTGTATATTATCATATGAAGCATGACATTTGTCCGGTATGGGATAAACGCCCATTCCTGAGCGGGCAGAAGGCTATTGAAGGTACTTTTTACTCGTTCAAGGAATAGTATGGAGCAAGCGATTAGCCTAATGTATAAGGATATGTAACCGCTGTTTGTCAACGGAGGAGATTCCAACATGAAAGGCTATATGATTAAATATCCAGGGAGAAAATGGTTAAAGCATGTGGCGCTGTCAGGTGAAGAGGAAATTCTGGATTTACTGCCGGACACCGAGCAATTCACGCCTAATGGCTTCATTAACATGATTGAACTTTATCCCGTTTTGTTCGTGAAGCCGGATCTTGGTATGAAGGGTCAGGGCGTTATGAAAGTCACCTATAATGACGGAACAGTTGTCATTCGTACCGAAAGGAATCGTTATTCCTACCAGAGTACGAAGGTGGCTGCCTTTAAGCTGAAGCAATTGATTGGAACGAAAAGATATATTATGCAGCAAGGCATTGATCTGATTCAGATCGACGGGAACCCTATTGACTTTCGTATCCTAATGCATTTGCGGAGGGATGGGACGTGGAAGTTTTTTGGCGTTATGGGCAAGGTTGCAGCACCTAACCGGTTTGTGACCAATCACAGCAGCGGGGGAAGAGCGATTCGGCTGCATCATGCGTTGGGCATCACGAAGCAGGAATGCGAGTCATGGGAGAAAAAGCTGCGTGATTATGCTTACAAGATCGCGCTAGGGATGAAAAAGCATTTTCCACTGATTAGCGAGCTTGGCCTTGATATCGCTATCGATAAAAATGATAAGATCTGGCTGCTGGAAGCTAATACCAGGCCGCAGTTCCAACTGTTCCGTTACCATTCCAATCCAAAGCTGTACGCGCAGATCGCCTCTTCAGTGAAGCATATCCGGGCGGATGAGTGAGCTGGAGCGTAGTTATAAAAATATCGGATGGTGTATAATGGAAGCTGATCAGCGTGTGAAGCACTCCGCTCTTTTCCGTCACTGATGGAGAGGGGCGGTTATTTTTATTTTTAGGGGGATGATTTGTATGAGATCAGCTCCTTTTAGACTATAATTGCGTCGAATTGCGTCGAATATTTTACTTTTGGGGAACCGTTAAAGTATGATGGATACATAGAGTTTACGTGAGATTACCGTGGTATGGAGGGAATTCCCATTACGAACATTATGTTGAACGATGCAATGACGATGTTGAAGCTGACAAGCCGGACTTTTTATATTCCAATCAGCAAGCTGATACCAGAATTGAGAGAAGCAGTGTCGTCTGCTTACCTCTGTATGAGAGCGATTGATGAGGTCGAGGATGACGAGAAAATGCCGGCTCCCATCAAGAAAGAACTGCTGCTTGGAGCAGCTGAGGCGATGAAATCGCCGAACATGGAGGAGGCGCTTCACCAGCTATGGGAGCCTCATCGCGAAGCGCTGCCAGAAGTAACTTTGCGAATGAATGAATGGGCACAGCTTTGCCCCGCAGGCATCGCACCGACGGTATTCAACTATATTAAGATGATGGCCGAGCAGATGTCGGATTGGGTAGGCACGTCGTGGAATATCCATACGGAAGAGGACTTGGATAAATACACGTACAGTGTTGCTGGCATGGTTGGCGAGATGCTGTCGGATATTTGGCGCTGGTATGACGGAACTGAGACCGACCGTGACAAAGCAGTAGCATTTGGCCGTGGTCTGCAAGCGGTTAATATTATGCGCAACCGTACAGAGGATATGGAGCGAGGTGTTGATTTCTTCCCGGATGGCTGGGATTTGAAGGACATGCTGCGTTACACCCGCCGCAACCTGAAGAAGGCAGATGAATATCTTGCTGAATTGAAAAAGGGTCCTGCACGAAGCTTCTGCCAAATTCCATTGTCGCTCGCACATGCTACGACTAACCTTATTGCCATCGGCGGCAATAAATTGACTCGGGATGCCGTGCTGAAGATCGTCAGCAAGATCAAGTAACCTTATAAAAAGAAAGTGCCCCACAGCATCGGGCTGTGGGGCTAAGTATTTATATTATTAAAAGGGGGGTTGAGACCTATTATAGGCGATGTTCATTAAAGAAAGATGAACATTAGATTGCGAATATGTTACAAATATTAACCAAACGATTCCAATCGCCTAAATAAGTCTATGCCCGCCATCCACATGAAGGACGGTTCCCGTAACAAAAGTATTCTGAATCAGATACAGTACGCTTTGCGCAACATCCGATACAGTACCAACACGGTTCACCGGAAGATTACCGGCAACCGTATCGTAAAATTGCTCGCGAGCATCCTGCGACATTTTGCTGCGGGATGGGGTATCGATAATGCCTGGTGAGACCACATTAACACGAATGGGAGCAAGCTCAAGGGCAAGTGTCTGCCCGAGATTCGAGACGGCGGCATTCACCGCGCCAAGCGCCGCTGAACCAACCATCGTTTTATAAGCAACCACTCCGGAAAACAAGGTGATTGATCCGGCTGCGGTCAGCTGTAACGCGCCATACTTGGCCGCATAATATTGACCCCAGAACTTATTCTCAAATAATTGGCGGGATGCCGCTGAATCGGTTTCCAGGAACTTACCGCCTGATGTCTCCGCTGCGCTGACGACCAAATGATCATAGCTTCCGATCTCCTCGAAAAACCTTCTCACTTGTTCTTCATCCGTCGTATCCAATACATGAATGGAAACAGAATCGTTTAACTGTTCCTTAGCTGCCTGCAGCTTTACCTCTGAGCGACTAGCGATGATCACTTCAGCGCCTCGTTCAAGAGCCTGCCTTGCTGTCTCCAGCCCAATTCCCGAGCTCCCTCCAATAATAACGACCTTTTGATTATGCAGCATGCTTATACCTCCTAAGTGGAAAATATTTGAAACTACTCTTGCAATGAGCAAAGCATAACTTCAATATTTCCTTTTGGGAAGTAGTGTTATTTTATTCATATAGTTTCCGAAAAGTAAGTTATGGATGACTATGCGGCATACACCGTGCTGAAATTATTTTCCTTGCAGGGTAAGTCCAAACCTTTTCAGCTCTATAAAAATACTTTCCAACTGCCTGCCACGCTCAGTCAACGTATACTCCACTTTTGGAGGAACCTCCGGATATACGGTTCGTTTAACGATACCTTGCGCCTCCAGTTCCTTGAGCCTTAGCGACAGCGTCTTGGGGCTGACGCCCTCCATTCCCTTCAGAAGATTGCTGAATCTCAAGGTCCCTTCCAGCAGCAGATCACGGACAATAAGAAATGTCCATTTTGTACCGATGACGTCAAGTGTGGCTTCAATCGGACAAGGCTCACCGGGAGTTCCTTTATTTAATGTAATCGGCTCAAGCATGCTCTTTCCCATCCTTCTCTGCTCATTTATTCCTCTCATAGTAGCATCATAATAGGTTGATGTGTAGGCGTACATGTCCAAGCCAATTACTGTTCCCTGAATACGATAAAAGGCAAGTATTCTCTAGTAAAAGGGGGAGTGGACAATGGGCTTAAAAAGTAAAGGTGTGCTGGAAAACCAGGTTTATTCGAACCGGGTTGTTCGATCGGAATTCGATAAGAACTGGAAAACAGTCATGACAAGAAGCGGGTATGTCGTCTATATTGCACTAAGAAACCATGCACAGGTGACGGTTCTGCTTACTACAGGTGCGAGAAAGCTGATTACCTTTAACAAGGGCGGCAAAGTCATCGTAGGCTCAGGCGGCATCAGTCATTACAGCAAACTGCATTTGGCACAGAATATTTAAGCAGAACAGCCTCTTGGAGCTGTTTGGAAGGGCCGGGTAATGCCAAGCCATACGGTATCCAAGGGGAAGGTTTTATAGTAAGATGTGGTTGTTAGTAATCGGATGCAAGGAGAGGAAGCAAGCATGAACGACTTGATGAAAACATTACTTGCGCAGGAAGAAGAGCTGCAGTTTGACTCATTTACACATGATGATGCGCTTCAATTAGGCAGTATAGTCGTGCAGCATGCGAAGGACGTTATCGGTAAAGGGATCGCCGTACATATTGAGAATGAGGAGCATCCGTTGTTTACCCACTACATGGCGGGTACCTCGAAAGATAATATTTATTGGGTGAATACGAAGAAAAATGTTGTGAACCACTTTGGTCACAGCTCTCTATATGTCGGCGAGATGTTCCGTGATCAAGGAACAACCTTCCCGGAAAGCTCTGGTCTTCCATTGTCGGAATACCAAGGGGAAGGCGGCTCGTTCCCGATTGTTGTCCGCGGCAAAGGTAAGATCGGAACTATTACGGTATCTGGCCTAACGGGTGAAGAAGATCATCAAGCGGCGGTTGACGGGATCCGTAAGTTTTTGGTGAAGTAAATACATAATTACGCAAAGAACAAACACCTCCGATTCAGCATCTGAATACTGGGGTGTTTTTTCATTCGTTATTTGGAGGCAGACGATGAAGTTAAAGGCGATATTTCTAGACTTTTATGGAACATTAGTGCATGAGGATGACGATATTTTGCCTCCGATCTACGAGGAGATTCGTCAAAACTCATCCTTCGATTGCGATGCGCAAGAGATCGGTCAATATTGGTGGAAGTCGCTCTCCGGCTTGTTTTCCGTCAGCTATGGGGATGCTTTCAAAAGTCAGAGGGAACTTGGAATACAATCGCTTACTGAGACTATTGAACATTTCCAATCTGGCAGTTCGGCAAAGCAGCTTATCGGGCAGCAGTTTGAGCATTGGATGAGGCCGGAGTTATATGAGGATACGCTTTCTTTCCTCTCGACTTTCAGTCATCTCCCGATTTATATTTTATCTAATATCGATACAACTGATATTGCAGCTGCGGCTGCTTTTCACGGCATTGAGGTCACAGATGTTCTGACGAGTGAAGACGTACGGGCTTATAAGCCTCGCCCGGAGTTATTCCTTGAAGCCATGAGAAGATGCGGAATAAAACCGGAGGAGATCGTACATATCGGTGATTCTTATGCTAGTGATGTTGTTGGTGCAAATACGCTAGGCATTAATACGATTTGGTTGAATCGATTGTATAAGCGGCAGCCACAAGGGGCGAAGCCGGACTTTATTTGCCATGATTTAAAAGAGGCAGAGCAGCGGATGCTTCAGGCGATGGAATAGAACAAAGGATCACAACAAGGAGGACTACAATGATGAACAGACCAACAGGAATAGGAGCATCCTACGAGCACAATAAGCTGCTCCTGGACAGCTTTCGGAGATGGACAGGCCAAGATTTGGTGCAGGTAGATTCAGATGGGGAGAAGAGCTTAGAGGAGCAGCTTTTTGACGCTCCGCGGGTTATTTTATCACATGGTACGGAGAAGGATCCGGTATTGAATTATGGCAACCGAATGGCGCTGGAGTTGTGGGAGATGGACTGGGAGCAAATGACGAGCACGCCGTCCCGTTTAACAGCTGAACCGATGGAGCGGGCGGAGCGGGATCTTTTTTTCACTCAAGTTACTGCGAATGGGTACGTCGATAACTACACTGGCATCCGAATTTCCAGCACAGGACGGCGTTTCTATATTGTCAATGCAACCGTTTGGAATCTGGTAGATAAGGACGGAATCTATCGTGGGCAAGCGGCAACCTTCCAAGATTACCGGAACCTATAAGGGGTTCTACAAAAGTTAGAACTGCACGGGCAGCAAAGGGCTTGATAGGATAAAGGCGTTCCATACTTTATTTAAAGGAATGGTGCCTTTATGCCGATTCGGATACCATGGTGCAGATTTATCAAATATTTTTCCTCCAAACTGTTTGGTGTTGGAATAGGGCTGCTTGTCTTTTACTTTATGTTCACGGGCTTCAATCCGGAGGTATGGTCAGCAATTAGCAGGGAGTTGATCGGTTATCCGGTCTGGACCTTTTTCTATGGATATGCTTTATTATTTTCTATCTTGGCTGATTATTTGGCATGTCTAACGAAGCGCGGGCGCGGTTTCTTTCTGCCGGTATTTTATTTGATGGGCGGCTTTGTCCCATTTTTCTGGTGGGATACTGCTGTTGTTGTAATTGCAGGTTCGGTCGGGGCATTTATGTCGATGATCGTGTTCGGAGCTTCATTTCTTATCCGCAAACATTGGCGGTTCTCAGGAATTGGAGCAGGGCTGCTGCTTTTGTTTCATATTGTCTTGATTGTAAGCTATTGAGCGGTGTAGGCTAGAATAAATGAGAAACTTAATTATGGACAAAGGACGTGTATAGTCGAATGGCAAAGCTGACACCTTACTTTTATTCGGAAGATGCCAAGGCACAAGTGGGATTTTATGTACAGGCGCTTGGCGGTGAAATCATTGATCAAATGACATACGGACAAGCTCCGGGTACGGATGAATCGATGAAGGACAAGATTATACATATGGTTTTCAAAGCCGCGGGTGTTACCTTCTACATTGCCGATACGATGCACGAGCCTCCGGGACGCAGCACCAGCTATGATTTGAACCTGGAGTTCAAGACGGACGAAGAAGCGCAGCAGGCATTTGCTAATCTGTCTGAAGGCGGGCGTGTTATTATGCCGCTGGAGAAGCAATTCTGGGGTACGCTGTTTGGCCGGTTGGAAGATCAGTTCGGCATCAAATGGCAGATCAGCACGGAGCCGAAGGCACAGGGCTAATAAAATAGAAACTATTCGCAGCACCTGCTGACATGAAGGTGCGGATAGTCTTTTTGGCAATTTCTGATTTGAAAGGGGAAACAGCATCATGAATATTCAAATGGTGGAAACGACACACAAAGTGGTTGCGTTTACTTTCGACGATGGTCCAAATCCGACGTATACCCCGCAATTGCTCGAGATTTTTGCTGAGGCCGGCGGTAAGGCGACCTTCTATATGATCGGGGAGCAGATCGCTGCCCATCCGGAGACAGCAAAGCTTGTTCATGAAGAAGGGCATGAGATTGGCAATCATACGTATACGCATCCTAATATGACAGAGCTGTCTGATGAAGAGATCTTAAGCGAGCTGTCCCGTACGGAGGAGCTTATCAAGCAAGTGACGGGTTCGCGGGCTGCAACCATGCGGCTTCCATATTTGGCAGGTGACGAGAGAGTTCATTCTCTTCTTGCACGGGAAGGCTACCCTGCACTAGGGGCATTAAACATGGATGCGAAGGACTGGGACATGCCGGGTGTCCAGCATATTCTTGACCATACACGTGATACTATCCGTAATGGAAGTGTCCTGATCTTCCACGACGGTTACGGCGATCGTTCACAGTCAGTGGAGGCGGTACGTGTACTCACGAAGGAGCTGACAGCAAGCGGTTATCGGTTAGTGACGGTAAGCGAGCTGCTTCATATGGGAGAAGATTAAGTAAAAAAGACATGACCCGCTGCAATCACAGCAGGTCATGTCTTTTTTTATTTTACTCCGCAGTAGGAGGTCTCTTGCCTTTCTGCAGATCTTTAATGGAATAGCCGAAGTCCATTTGCAGATGGGGGTAATCCTTGAAGCTTGTCCAATCTCCGCCCCAGGTAAAACCAAGTTTTTTCGCGGTTGTAACCACTTCCATCCAGTCAGCCTTTCCGTTTCCGTTTCCATCATATTTCATATCCCAGATCACATCGCCGTCAGGCTTTACAAGCGCAAAGTCGACTGCCAGCCCGTAGTTATGGAATGAAGCGCCGCCTTTGACATTCGTCACAACTTGTCCAGGTTCTGATCGTCCCTGCTTGTAAAGAACATTCTGCTCTTCACTCGAGCGGAAATCATCCGTGATCAGGATCTTGATGCCAATCTTGCTGGTTTGGGCGACAAGCGCATCTGCTTTCTGTGCAACAATCGGGTTAAGGGAGGTAATAGACGTACTTCTTGCCGCTTCCGGTGCGGCGGGTGCCGGTTGGTCCTGTATGGAATCTATCCATCTCCAGCCCATGATGATAATAGCGATCAGAATGAGTGAAGTCATCACTTTGTTGCGCTTCTGCGCGGGTCTCATATAAGGCGGATTTATTCGGCCAACCGTTGCTTCTCGCCGGGACATAGGTTCGAGCATTGCTTGCTTCTCCTTCCAATCTATCTCTAGTAATCTATAACTCTCTCTATCTATCATGCGCAATTATGTACGCCATTAAACGTTTGGATCGTTATATTGTAACATAGTGAAGGACATGCTACCCCCGCCCAAGGTAGGGGAGTTGCATAGGGACTAGCTGACGCGTGGGCAGTTAAAGTGATCGGAGCCAGTCTTTATAAAAAACACAAAAGGCCCATAAAATGGGCCTTCTGAGTGAAGATTAAGGTGCTTCTGCTGGTGCGATGATTAATCGATCAATCAAAGATTACCAGAATCTACCAAAGCCACATCCGCAAATAATGATCACCAACAGTATAAAAAGCACCAGGATGAACCCTGTAGAGTTAACACCACCAACGCCACCAACGCCACCAACGTAACCGGACATTATACATGCACCTCCTTACGTCTTGAGTACTCTATAAGTTATGACGATTTGCTCCATGGTGCTTGGGTGTTTGTTCCTGAGGCATTTGACTAATTATAAATGCACATTAATGACGCTTGTACCGGATAGACAGCTGATGCTTGGCAGATTGCCATTTTCTTGCCGATGATCCCTTGACTGAACTTTGTTACCATGAAGAGAGTATCTATAGCTATAGGGGGACAATCTCTTGATTCAGGACAAGTTTAAGAGATGGATCGCAGGTGCTGCGGCTGTGTCTTGTTTCATGGGGGCAATGCCGGCAGGTGCTGCAGCAAGCTCTAACAAGCTGCCTTTTGACGACATTGCAGGCAGTTTTGCGAAGGATGCCATCGTACGTTTATATAATAAACAAATATTAAGTGGTACCACGGAAAGTACGTTTTCACCAAAAAAATCTGTTACACGCGCTGAGTTTGTCATCATTCTTGATCGAGTTCTTGGAATAGAGCCCGTCCATAGTGCGATTAACCCGTTTAAGGATGTATCAGAAAAAGCCTGGTATTATGATGCGGTCACAGCCTCTGTCCAGGTCGGACTAGCTGATGGGACAAGTGCACATACCTTTGAACCAGCGAAGGCAGTTACCAGGCAAGAGGCGGCAGTGCTGCTGGTCAGAGCACTCAAGCAGTCGGGGATTAGTGGTTCAACATCGGATTATGTAGATGAAGAGGAAATTGCAGGCTGGGCGGATTCCGCAGTTGGCGCCGTCCGGACACTTGGACTAATGAGTGGTGACGAGAATGATCAATTCCGCCCAAGCGACGGAATGAGCAGGCAGGAGATGGCTGCGGTCATTGATCGTGTATTGCAAAATGTAAAGTGGGCTGCAGCACTTAATCAACAATCAAATGCGACACGGATCCAGATGGGCTGGCAATATGGCCAAACGACCGCTCAATACGAGCAATCTGTTTTACAAGCCAATGTGACGACTTTATCGCCAAGGTGGTTCTTTTTCGACCCCAATGGTGTGGTAGCAGATAATGCGGATCAATCGCTTGTCACTTGGGCGAGCAAGAATAAGAGGCAAATCTGGGCAATGGTTGGCAACCGCTCGAACCAGGAAGTTACGCATCAGAATTTGTCTGACGTCACCTACCGCGGGAAAGTTGTCAGTCAACTGACGAGT
The DNA here is from genome assembly GCF_052113225.1 of Paenibacillus sp. YAF4_2. NCBI lineage: Bacteria > Bacillati > Bacillota > Bacilli > Caryophanales > Paenibacillaceae > Paenibacillus > Paenibacillus sp. YAF4_2. The sequence continues at coordinate 329,274 of NZ_JBFRCT010000004.1, read as the reverse complement.
TACGTACAGAAATATGGGCTCAAGGGACTTAATATTGATTTCGAAAATCTCGCTCCTGAGGATCGCGCGTCTATGACTGCTTTTATCACGGAACTAAGCACGCAGCTGCACAAGATTGGTGCTGTAGTCTCCGTCTGTGTTTCTCCTGATCTGGGAAGTGACTGGACGGACGGCTTCGATTACAGATCTCTTGGCGCAGTGGCCGATTATATTGTAATGATGGCTTACGACGAGCATTGGAGCACCAGCCCGAAGGCGGGGTCAGTTTCATCAATGCCTTACGTGAACAATGCCGTAACAACGCTGCTCAAAGTCGTATCAGCCAATAAAGTCATTCTGGCGTTGCCTTATTACAATAGGGACTGGACGATCACCACAGACGGCAGTGTGATTGCTTCGGAACTGACGCTTGTTGAGCAGGATAGTCTTGTCCGGAAGCGAGCTTTGCGGCCGGCCTGGGATGCTGCTGTGCAGCAATACACGGTCTCCTATCAGCTAAACACCCTTAAGCATCAAATATGGGTGGAGGACGGCCGATCTCTTACTGCCAAGTACAAAACGGTGATGGACCATAATCTGGCTGGCCTTGCTTATTGGTATATGGGAGGCGCAAGCCCGGATATTTACACAAGTCTTAGTAATGTGGAACGGTTCTACGGATTAAATTTTAATTAGCTTATGGATTAACGCCCTTATTTATTATTAACAGTAAAAGAACGCTTCCCGTGCAGGCAATATGCGGGCAAGCGTTCTTTTTGTGTTCTGTGCGATCGCGCAGCTTATGGGCTCTTTACATACTCGAGGAACATCCCTTTGAGGATAAGAAGCTGAGGCTTTGATTCCAGATCCGATTCGAACAGCAGAATGTTATTCTGCAGCGATAGCTGCCGCGAAAATTGGCCGAAGGTGTTCATAATCGTCGTTAATGTTTCTTTGATCTGAAGATCCGAACGGATTGATCTGTCTTCGATGCCGGATTGCACAATGGACGCAAAATGCAGCGAGATTCGCCGGTGCAAGGCTACGAACGTCTCCATATCCTCGACCGGCTCATGCGAATGAGCAGCATAGTTGTCGAAGTCGATCATGAATTTGGCGCTTGCGCGGTCATGCTCTCCGATAAGGAAGTCGAATAGACGTTCTAACTTGCCGAGGCAAGGAAGCGGCAGAGCAGCGGTCGCCACGAAAGCGTCATGAATGGGCTGCAGCAGCTTGGTCGCCACCGCAACGATCAGCTTCTCTTTCTTCGGAAAATATCGAAATAATGTAGCGATGCCAATATTGGCCGCGTCTGCTATATGCTGCATGGTGGTTTTCTCGATTCCCCGGTCTATAAACTCACGCTCGGCAGCATCTACAATTACAAGGAGCCTTTGCTGTTTACCGTCGTTCCTTTCTTTCACGTACCGTTCTTTAGCATCCATTCGTCGTTACCTTTCATGGGCCAATTAGCCTTTAAATATATCGTTATTATAACGATGCCAACTCCTTCTAGGCAAGAAGCGTTGAGTTTGGTCTGACATGATGATATAGTTTATATCATAGTGATATACACACTATCATATTATTCTTGGGGAGAGATGATCCATGAGTCGTCTAGCAGATAAAGTAGCTATTATTACAGGTGCAGGAAGCGGCATGGGCCGGGAGGAAGCACTGCTCTTCGCTCGCGAAGGCGCGAAGGTAGTTGCAACCGACATTAATCAAGCAGCGGTGCAGGCCGTCGTGAAGGAAATCGAGGCGCAAGGCGGCATTGCAACGGCAATCGTGCACAATGTGGCATCCGAGGAGCAATGGATCAGCATTGTCGAAGCGGCAATTGAGGTTTATGGCCGAATCGATATTCTCGTCAACAACGCGGGTATCTCGTTCGCGGTTGGTATGCTAGATACAACAGTCGAGCAATGGGACAAAGTCATGAATATTAACTTATCGAGCGTGTTTCTTGGCATGAAGCATGTCGTTCCTCATATGCAGAAAAATAATGGCGGTTCGATCGTTAACATATCGTCGATCGCCGGCATTACCGGCAGCCAAGGCGCTGGCGCTTACACAGCATCAAAGGGCGCTGTTCGCATGCTGAGCAAGGCGGCTGCGGTTGACTATGGCAAGGACAACATCCGCGTCAACTCGGTGCATCCTGGCTTTATCGAGACGCCAATGAGCAAGGAGTTCGTTAATAATGAGCAAATGCTTGGATGGTTCTTGTCCCAGACCGCATTGCCGCGTGTAGGACAAGCCGTTGAGGTAGCGAAGGCAGTTCTGTTCCTCGCATCGGATGACGCTTCGTACCTGACAGGCATTGAATTGCCTGTCGACGGTGGTGTGACGGCGAAGTAAGGAGATAAATGAGCATAGTTGGGGAGCGGGCTTATAGGCAGCCTGTGGCCTGCGATACGTAATCTAAGAACCACGCCAGAGTCGAAAGACGCCTGGCGTGGTTCTTTTGTTAACGGCCATTTTATGCCATGATAGACTTATGCTTACGAAGTAAGAATCGTCGCCAAAAGCGACGGCAATTCTTTTTAGCTTATGCTTACGAAGTAAGAATCGCCGCCAAAAAGCGGCGGCAATTCTTTAAGCTTATGCTTACGAAGTAAGAATYKCCGCCAAAAAGCRGCGGCAATTCTTTAAGCTTATGCTTACGAAGTAAGAATTTCCGCCAAGAGCAGCGGCAATTCTTTAAGCTTATGCTTACGAAGTAAGAATTTCCGCCAAGAGCAGCGGCAATTCTTTTTAGGAGGTAATCGGGTGTATTCTGATATTCAATTCGCGGGCGACCGGCCGGTATCGATGCAGGTTAAGGATTATATGAAACGGCTTATGATAACGGGCGCGCTGCAGGCGAATCAGAAGCTCCCGTCCACACGAGAACTAGGACTGCTGATGAACGTCAGCCGCAATACAATCGTGACCGCTTATGCGGATTTAGTGGAAGAAGGCTTTATTTATGCCGTTAAAGGCAAAGGCAACTTCGTTTCGCAATCGGCGGGCGGCGTTTCTGCCGAAGAGGGCAGTGGTAAACGGCTGGAATGGCGGGACCGGGTAAGCAGCTTCGCCCGCACAGCCGAGGAGCATGATCTAATGAAGCATGGCATCCGCGCGAAGCGGGGAGCTATTTCTTTTACCAGTATCGCTCCGGATGAGAAGCTGTTTGATCTGCAAAATGTAAAGCGTGCATTCCTTGATCGGATGTCGCTTGAAGGCAACATTATATTGAATTATGGCTACGCCAAAGGTTATAAACCGTTGATCGACTTCCTGATGCGTTACATGGAGAACAAAGGCGTCGATCTGGCTGGCAAAGATATGCTTATTACAAATGGCTTTACGGAAGGGTTCGATCTTGTCTTATCTGCCTTAGGCAAACGCAGCGGGAATGCGCTTTGTGAGAACCCAACTCACCATACGGCAATAAAAAATTTAAAGATGCACCAATTCGCCATTACTGGCGTAGATATGGAGCCTGACGGCATTAGCCTAGACCAGCTTGAAGACGAGCTTGGCAAGCGGGAATACGACCTTGCTTATCTTGTTCCTTCTTACCATAACCCGACCGGGATTGTGATGTCCCATGTGAAGCGGGCGGAGACGATCCGTTTGCTGAACGAGCGTCAAATCCCAATTATTGAAGACGGGTTTAACGAAGAGCTGCGTTATTCTGGTGCTCATGTCGCTCCGCTTATCGCCTATGGCGGCAATCGAAATAACGGGACGATTTACTTAGGCAGCTTCTCCAAAATCCTGTTCCCCGGCCTTCGAGTTGGATGGATTCTGGCGGATAAAGAGCTGATCGACTACCTGGAAAGCGTCAAACGTGCACGCACGATCCATACGTCGACACTCGATCAGTCTTTGCTGTATCAGTATCTTCATAACGGCAATTTCGAGAAATACCTAAAGCGGGCCAAATCGGAGTATAAGCGCAAATATGAGCTGGCAGTGGAAAGCTGCAAGATGTATTTGCCGCTAAAGAGGCTTTCAGGCGATGGAGGACTTCACCTGTTTGCTGAGTTTGAAGAGGCATTCTCCACGAGGGAACTGCTGCAGGCTTGTACCGATAAAGGCGTGTTGTTCACGCCAGGCGATATTTTCTACACCGATGGTGGAGGACAGCATACGATGCGGCTTGGTTTCTCCCGTGTATCCGATAAGAATATTGTCAAAGGGATTCAAATTATAGGCGAGACTGCGAAAGATATTTTAGGGTGTTAACAATTATCTGCGAAAAATTTTCAGGAGGCTATTCATCATGAAGAAAATCGGAGTTATTATGGGCGGCATTTCGTCCGAGAGAGAAATTTCGTTACTAACAGGCCAAGAAATGATCGCGAATCTGGATCGCAGCAAATACGAAGTATTGCCGATCGAGATTAACAGCAAACGCGATTTGATTGATAAAACAGCAGGCATCGACTTCGCACTGCTTGCACTGCATGGCAAATACGGTGAAGACGGTACCGTGCAGGGCACACTGGAATCATTGGGTATTCCTTACTCTGGCTGTGGCGTGTTGTCGAGCAGTGTGAGTATGGATAAAGAGCTGGCCAAAAAGCTGATCCGCTTTGATGGTATCCTGACAGCAGATTGGATTAATGTCGCCAGCATGGAAGAACTCGCAGCGGCTAACGTAGAGCGTCTTGGCCTGCCAGTAGTCGTTAAGCCGAATTCGGGCGGCTCGAGCATTGCCACACGTCTGGTCAAATCGCAGGAAGAGATCGCAGGGGCGGTAGCGGAAGCACTCAAATGGGATGAGTCCGTCATGATCGAGCAATTCGTTGGCGGGGATGAAATTACATGTGCCGTACTGAACGGCAAGCTGCTGCCAATCGTATCGATTCAAGCGAACTCTGATTTCTTCGATTACGAGTCCAAATACCAGGATGGCGGAGCGACAGAGCAAGTTATCGAACTGCCTGCCGATGTGCATGCACGCGTTGAAGCATCTGCCTTAGGCTGTTATAAAGCATTAAAATGCAGCGTGTACGCACGTATCGATATGATTATTACAGACGGAGTTCCATATGTGCTGGAAGCAAATACGCTGCCAGGCCTGACGAAGAACAGCCTGCTGCCAAAAGCGGCAAAAGCAGCTGGTATCACATTCAGCGAGCTGCTTGATTACATCATCGACTATTCTCTAGAGGAGAGAAAAGAGAAATAGTCGGCTAGGGAGAGATTAATATGCTGACGAAGAGCACTTGGGTATCGCCGCTTGTACGCGATTTGCCGCCATCGGGCATTCGCAAGTTTTTTAACGCGGCTGAGGGGAATAAGGAAATCATATCGCTTGGGGTTGGAGAACCCGATTTTGCAACGCCAAAGCTGGCTAGAGAAGCCTGTATCCGCGCACTTGAGCGGGGTCGGACGATGTATACGCCTAACGAAGGGCTGATGGAGCTGCGGGAAGAGATTGCAGCGTACATGCACGGAAACTTCGGAGTAAGCTATGAACCGGCGAAGGAAGTGCTGGTTACCGTAGGCGGCAGTGAGGCGATTGATCTGGCAATGCGTGCGATTCTCGAGCCTGGCGATGAAATGATTATTCCAGTACCTGGTTACATTGCTTACGCACCGATTTGTACATTGAACGGAGGGGTCCCTGTAGAGCTGGAGATGACAGCGGACCAATCGTTCAAGCTGACGGCAGAGGCATTGCGGCAGGCTATTACCCCGAGATCCAAAGTGCTCTTCGTCAACTTCCCAAGCAATCCGACGGGGGCAGTCATGACATATGAAGATTGGCTTCCGATCATTAAGCTTGTGGAAGAGCATAACCTCATCGTATTGTCCGATGAAATCTATGCCGAGTTGACGTATAACAACAGCAAGCATACGAGCTTTGCTTCTCTGCCAGGGATGAAGGAGCGGACAGTTGTGATCAGCGGCTTCTCCAAAGCTTTTGCCATGACGGGAATGCGGGTTGGTTATGCATGTGGTGGTCAGGAGCTGATTGCAGCGATGACGAAGATCCATCAGTATACGGCGCTTTGTGCTCCGATTATCGGTCAGATTGCAGCTATCGAATGCTTACGGAACTGCATGGAGGATAAGGATGAAATGGTTGAGGCGTTTAATCAGCGCCGGCGGTTGTTTATCAAAGGCTTGAGCGAGATTGGGCTTACTTGCCGCGATCCGCAGGGGGCGTTCTACGCTTTCCCATCCATTGCTTCAACGGGTCTCAGCTCCGAGCAGTTCGCTCAGCGGCTGCTGCAGGAAGCGAAGGTAGCTGCTGTGCCAGGCTCGGTGTTCGGACGGGGCGGAGAGGGCTTCATCCGCTGCTCCTATGCTTCTTCTGTAACGAATCTGACAGAAGCGCTGGAACGTATAAGCCGCTGGATTAGAACGGAAGTGTAGTTTTCCCGTTTAGCAAAGTAACAGTCGGCTATAATCAAAAAACAGCCCTTGGGAGCATATGTCCCAATGGCTGTTTTTGTTTGAAGCGGCTTTTCGCTGCTTATTTGGATACCGTCTTGTTATAGATATCGATTTTCTCTGTAATTTGTTTTGCCGCATCATCAAGTGCAGCCTTTACATCTTTCTTGCCCGAGAACACTTCTTCGATCGCACCTTCCACCGTCTGGCGAGCATCTGGGAATACGCCCATAACGGCGCCTTGGCTTGCCGTGCTTGGCTTGGAAGCATGAAGCTGGTCAACAGCTGTCTGGAACTGCGGATACTTCGCCAAATTATCTTTTACGATTTGCTCGTCATAAGCTTTTGTTGTGATTGGGAAGTAACCTGTGCTGATATGCCACTCCGCTTGAACAGCTGGCTCAGCCAGATACTTGATGAATTCCCAAGCAGCCTTCTGCTCTTCAGCCGACTTGTTATTCAGAACCCACAAGCTTGCACCACCTACAACAACACCACCTTCGGAAGAAGTGTCAGGCTTAGGGAGGAAGGCTGTGCCAACTTCGAACTTGCCTGCTGCACCATCAACAATGCCGCGCAGCGATGCAGTCGAATCCAATGTCATGGCGATTTGGCCGGCCAGGAACGCTTTCTTTGTATCATCTGTCTTGCGTCCAAGATTCAGAGCAGACTTGTTATCTACCATGCTCTTCCACCAAGTCAGCGTAGTCGCAGCTGCTTCCTGGTTCACGAGTGATTCCGTAGCGGAGCTCTCGCGGCCATTGCCGTTATTGACGAGGTCCTTGCCTTGATTTGCGAGCAGCTGCTCCATGAACCAGCCGTAGATGGCAAAGGACGCTCCTGTTACGTTGCCCTCGGTCAGTTTTTTGGCATCGTCAGCAACCTCTTGGTAAGTGGTTGGCGGAGTTTCAATACCGGCTTTTTTGAACAGGTCCTTATTATAGTAAAGAATAGGGTTGGAAGTGTTAAAAGGCATGGAATATTGCTTACCGTCAAACGTGTAGTAGGTGCTAATATTGGGCTCCAGCGAAGACACGTCATATTTTTCTTCATCGATGAATTGCTGCACTGGTGTAACCGCACCGGAATCGATCATGAATTTCGAACCAATCTCATACACCTGGATCAAGGATGGACCGGACTTTGAATCCATGGAAGCTTTGAGCTTGTTCAAGCTCTCGTCATAAGTGCCTTGGAAGACGCCCTCTACCTTGATGTCCGGATGTGAAGCATTGAAGTCACTGACCAGCTTGTTCGCTGCTTTGCCAAGCTCGCCGCTCATGGAATGCCACCAGACCACTTTGACCGGCTCTTTGGCTGGTTCCGTTGAAGCTGCACCAGCATTAGCCGTGCTCTCCGTATTGGAAGCTGATACAGTAGGTGACGGATCGGTGTTTTGACCGCCGTTATTCGGATTTGATGCACATGCAGATAGAGGCAGCACGAGCATAGCCGCCACAGGTAATACCATTTTCCAATTGCGATTAATCATGTTGAATCCCTCTCCCTCTCCATTTGAAAAAATATTTATATATGTGGTAAGTCCCGTAGGACGAGTACCCGGATCAAATTCAGCCCTTAACCGCGCCAGCGGTTATGCCACGCACAAGCGGCTTCAAGCCAAGCGCCAGAAGAACGAATGAAGGCACCAGAACGAGTGCCACACCGCAAAGGACCAGATTCCAGCTCGTCAGCTCCTCAAACTGGAGCATAGCGATTCCGATCTGGACCGTTCTCATGGCATCACTGCTCGTAGTGAGCAGCGGCCATAGGTACTGGTTCCATCCGTTCAGGAACACATACACGGCAAGCGATGCTGCAGCTGGTCCGGATAACGGCAGCACGACGGAAACAAAGTGGCGGAAATGCCCGCAGCCGTCGATGCGCGCCGCTTCGAAAAGCTCACGGGGCAGCTGTAGGAAGAACTGGCGAAGCAGGAACACGCCAAATGCCGAGGCTGCGAACGGCACAATGAGTCCTTGGAACGAATCGAGCCAACCCCAGCTTTTGACTGTTAAATAGTTGGGGATAATCGTTACTTCCCATGGAATCATCATGGTGCTTATGAACAAGGCGAACCAGAAGCGGCTGCCGGAAAACCGGATATATACGAATGCGTAGGCGGCAAGAGCCGCCGTTAAGACCTGAAGCACCATGATCGCGGTCGCCAGAACAAAGCTGTTGAAGATAAAGCCGAAAATAGGTACGGTTTCGATCGCGTTCTTCAGCTCTCCCGTGTAAAGACCGGAAGGAAGCAGCTTGGGCGGATATTGGCTTGCCTCGTCCGGAGTCATGAAGATCTGAGCAAGCAGATACAGCAGTGGTCCCAGCACGAGAAGCGACAGCAGAATAAGCAAGCCATAATGGCTAAATAACCGAATCGGATTACGTGGATGGCTCAATATCTTCACTGGTAATGCACCTTCTTTCCAAGTGCAAGGAATTGTACCGCCGTCAAGAGAAGCATCAAGATGAACAGGACGATAGCCAGCGCACTGCCGGTTCCGAACTGGTAATTGATGAACGCTTCCCGATAGATGGAGTACACCAATACATTCGTGGAGTCGGCAGGGCCTCCGCGGGTGAGAATATTGATTTGCCCGAACGATTGGAAGGCGCTCATGATTGACACTACCGCAAGGAAGAAGAGTGTCGGCGACAGCAGCGGCAGCTTAATGGACAATAATGTTCTCCACATCGAAGCGCCGTCGATACGTGAGCTGTCCATGACATCGTTGTCGAGTCCCTGAATGGCAGCGAGGAGCAGGACAAACGGAAACCCGGAGTTCATCCATACGGTCATAAGGGAGACGGAACCAAGAGCCGATCCGGGATTGGTCAGCCACTCAATTGGTCCGATACCGATCTCTCCAAGCAAGTAATTAAGCATGCCGAGTGACGGATGGTAGAGGATCATCCACAGAATAGACGCTGTTCCGACCGAGAGTGCCAGCGGAATGGAGAAGATAAAGCGGAAGAGCTTGCTTCCTCGGCCTGCGGAATGGACAAGGCTGGCGCATAGCAAGCCAAGGACAAGTCCGGCAGGAACGGTAAGCAGCGTGAATTTGACCGTGATCCAGATGCTGTTCCAGAAATCAGATGATTCCATCATGCGAGAATAATTGTCCCAACCCACATAAGCAGCTACTCTGCCGCGAGGATCGGTGAGCTGAAAGCTCAGATAGACGGAACGAACCATCGGGTAAAATAAAAACAAGATGAATACGACCAGGCTAGGTGACAGGAACAGGTAACCTAGCAGCTGCTCCCGCATCCGCTTTAACCTGCCTGCGTTGCTCGAGGTTCCGGCTGAGACTGCGGAGGCCGGAGACAAGACTTGATTAGACTTTTCCGAATAGAGGGATGTGTTCATTTGTGACTGAAACCGCCCTTCCTAGAGATTGTTTAGCCGGATTCGGCTTGGCAAGTCCAACAATAACGACCATTTGTAACCTCAATGTCAGCATTTTATTAAGATTAGGAAAGGTGATAACGCTTTATTGAAATGAACCGTATCTTTCTAAAGATTCTTTTACATTTCCTTTTTAGTAGGGACAGACTTTCCGATAGGGTCTATAATCGTGAGTAACGGGATTGCCAATAGTAACGAAATGAAGCCCGGGCCGGGAGGAGAGAAAAGGGATGTTAGGGGAAATGGAGCAAAGCATAATGGTGAACAGTCCAATCGTAATTGGGCATAGAGGTGCAGCCGGAGAAGCGCCTGAGAATACACTGGCAAGCTTCAGGCTTGCAGCTGAGCAAGGAAGCCATATGGTAGAGCTGGATATTCATATGTCAGAGGACGGCAAGCTTATCGTCTGTCACGACGATACGCTCGACCGGACGACCGACAGCTCCGGAGCAATCCGCTCTCTGCATTCGGATGTCATCCGTGAGGCGGATGCGGGAAGCTGGTTCTCGCCTTCTTTTGCCGGGGAACGAGTTCCGTTTCTGGAGGAAGTCTACGACCTGCTCCCGGAGCACATTGAAATCAATGTTGAAGTGAAAGATTCCGAAGGAACGTTTTTCGATGAAGTCCTGCTGAACTACCTGCGCGGCGACAATCGGATAGATCGCACAGTCGTATCCTCCTTCGACCACAAACTGCTTCTCAGGCTGAAACAGGCAGAACCGGAGCTTCGCATCGGACTGCTGTATGCTGCCGATCTCATCCATCATGCTTCTTACGCAGCGCTGCTGGAGACGGAGGTCTGGTCGCTTCATCCGCATCATGGCCTCATCGGGGCTGGCGATACAGAGGACGCTGTAGCCGCAGGGCTTCACATCTATCCTTACACGGCCAATCGTCCTGCTGATTGGGACAGGCTTCTCTCCATTGGCGTGACAGGGATCATTACCGATTATCCGGGTCGATTGAAGGAACATCTAAGCCGTCTTACTCTCATAGGCGTAACAAACAGCCTGCACGGATAACCCGTGCAGGCTGTTCTTTTTTTGCAGCGACAAACCGTTTTTCAGCGGAGCTGGAACGTTGCAGACGGCTGGGCAGCGGGTATAGTATGAAGGAAGGTGCTTGTGCGAGATACTAGACTAATAGTTAACGTTAGAGGGGCGGTGAATGAGATGCCTATACATATCGGGCTTGCGGGCTGGGGTGATCAGGATGCGCTCTATGGTCCAAGTGTGAAAGCAAAGGATCGGCTAAAGGAATATGCGAAGCATTTCCCTCTGGTGGAGGTGGATAGCAGTTTCTACGCGATTCAGCCGCGAGAGCGGTTTGCCAAGTGGACGGAGGAGACGCCGGAGTCGCTGCATTTTATCATAAAAGCTTATCAAGGGATGACCGGCCATCAGCGTGGTCCGGCAGCGGCTGCTGCGGCGAATGATCCGGATGCTACCTTTGCGGCTTTCCGCGAGTCGATTGAGCCAGTGATGGAAGCTGGGCGTCTTAGAGCGGCTTTGTTCCAGTACCCGCCTTGGTTTGATTGTACCCGGGACAATGTGCGGCTGCTGCGCGAGACGAAGCGGCGGATGGAGGGCATCCCTGTCGCACTGGAGTTCCGCCACCAAAGCTGGTTTACACCGGAGTACCGGGAGCGGACGCTTGATTTCATGCGCCAGGAGGGCTGGATTCATAGCGTATGTGATGAGCCGCAGGCAGGTTTGGGTTCGATTCCAACCGTGCTGGAACCAACAGATGCGGCTATGACTGTGGTTCGGTTTCATGGCCGTAATGCGAGCGGCTGGAATCAGGGCGGCGCGCCGAATTGGCGGGATGTCCGTTATTTGTACCGCTATAACTCGGACGAGCTGCAGCAATGGGCGGATTATCTTGGGCAGCTTGAGGAGAAAAGTGAGCATATTTGCGTGATTTTCAACAACAACTCCGGCGGTGATGCTGCGGATAACGCGAAGCAAATGATGAACCTGCTTGGATTGCTCTGCCCTGACGGACGGGACCCGCTTGAACCAATTGAAGAGCCTCCCCAATATGAGCAGCTCGATCTGTTCTAATACCGCCTTAATATGCAGCATGAAGCTGGCATACCTCGTGGTACACTTAGAGATGTTAGTTTAGCTGGGTTAAGCGAGGTTGCTCTTATGAAAAAAACAAAATCATTATACTTGGCCATGGCCATCGTATCCTTTGGATTTATTCTATATACGACTTATAGTAACTTCATTCGTGATCCGGAGGCGTCCGGTTTCCTTGGTCATAAAACAAACCTGAAGCATGTCTCCGTATGGCTCAAGGTTATGGATATCCACATTGCGGGTGCATGTGTGGCGATGATTGCGGGACTGCTCAATTTTTCGAGATGGATGAGAACGAACTACGTGAAGGTTCACCGCAAAATTGGCTATGTTTACGTAGCTGCTGTAGCTGTGGTTGATCTGACCTCCGGATACATGGCGCCATACTCGACAGGTGGGAAGATCAACAGTGTTGCTTTTAATATGGTGAATATCATTTGGTTGGTGGTAACCGTTATAGCAATCATGAAGATCCGGAAAAAACAAGTCGAGGCCCATCGGAAGTGGATGATTCGCAGTTATGCATTTGTGTTTACCAATCTGTTCATTCACCTCATTACGACAGCCTTTCACAGAGGCTTCGGCATGACTTATGCCGATAGCTATACGATTGGGGTGTACAGCTCGATCGTGCTTCTGCTCTTGTTGGCGGAATTTTTAATCAGGCAGATAAAAACAGACCCGGAAAGGCCATAAACTTGGCTGATTCGGGTCTATTTCTTGTTCGAAGTTATGCTCTCAGCAGCCCTATCGCGTCATAGGTGCCGAGAATGGACAAGCGGGTGAGCTGCAGCGCCATATGACGGGACGAGTACACCATACGCTGCTCCAGCCATTTGCGCGCCATATGGAAGGTAGAGAAGCTGATATAATCGAGTAGCAGATCAAGTGGAACGGATTGCTTCTGGTCCATGCTGAGCGAGGTAATGCGTTCATAAAAAGCTTCGCGTATGACGCTAAGCAGTGAGCCCGCGTAGTCTGTTCCGTCTGTTGCCGGTTTAATCCTCGTTAGAAGAACTCGGTAGAATACTTCATTCTCTTCTATGTGACTGAACAAGAGGACGAAAAAAGGATCGGGCGCATTAAAGTCCGGTATGTAATTCCCCGATTCTTTCCATTCCGTATCCATCCGTGCGTTTAGCTGACTTAATTTATCCTTCACCATATGATCCAGCAGATCGAATTTATCGCTATAGTAGGCGTAGAAGGTAGAACGGTTTACGTTAGCTCTCTCGGTTATATCCTTAATAACAATTCCCTCGATATCCTTCTCCAAAAGCAAGGCCAGGAATGCCTCAGAAATAAATTGCTTAGTTCTCGCGATTCTTCGGTCCGTAATGAATTGGCTTTGTTGGACAGACATGCCTCATTTTCCTCCATTCAGACAAAATTGATAATAATGTTGGATTTCCAACTCTACAGCAAGCAAGAGACGGTTGATCCTGGCTTGAAGTCAGCCAGACAGATTAGCTTGGTTTGTGCGGATATTATTTTCTAATCCTACAAAAGTGCGAAAAGTGTTGATTTTACAACGTTTAAGGCACAAGTAACGGTTGCTGCAAAATGATTATTAGCTATCATAATAAACAAAACCAATTAAATCAATTGGGATAGTAAATTTTATTTTATGGTAAAAAGGAGAGGTTCGCTTGCGAGGAGAGGCTTTTCTACAAAGCTTAAATGACGGCCGGAAAATATGGCTGGAAGGCATCCAGGTGCCGAACGTGCCTGCACACGCGGCATTTAAGGGAACGCTCGATACGATCCGGCAGCTGTTTAATATGCTCGACGATCCGACAGTCCGGGACACCGTCGGCTACAAAGTGGAGAGTACGGGGCGATATGCTCACAGCTCCTTTCTGGTTCCGTACACGCGGGAGCAGCTAGCGCAGCGCAGCGGCTCCTTCAACCGTTGGTCGCAGGAAACGCATGGCATGATGAGCCGTTTGTCGGATTATGCGCGGTCACTTGTAACCGGCTGGTATGCAGCCCGGGATGAGCTTGGTCAGTTGGATCCGCAGTTCAAGGAGAAAATAACGCGTTACTATGAGCAGGCACGTGACAAGGATTTATTCCTGACCACAGCGATTATCGACCCGCAGATCGACCGCTCCAAAAGTCTCGACGACGAACGGATTGCTGAACGCTTCCTGCATGTCGTGAAGGAGACGAGTGAAGGAATCGTCGTCCGCGGTGCCAAAATGATTGCGACGGGCGCGCCTTATACGCATGACTTTATTATTTCATCCTTCTTGAAGTTTGAAGCAGCGCACCAAAGCCATGCACACGTGCTGATCGTACCTGCCAACTCGCCGGGGCTGCACATTGTTTGCCGGGAATCCTTTGCCAGCATTAGCGAGCGGAACCATCCGCTGAGCGCGAATTACGACGAGATGGACGCGGTGCTCTTTTTCGACGATGTATTGATTCCTTGGGAACGGGTTCTGCTGTACGGTGACGCGCAGAAGGTGCTCACCTTGCGGTCGAACAAAACGGCGAATGCGCTAGCGTTCCATCAGAACATCGTCCGGTACGTCGCAAAGCTAGAATTTGTCACTGGCGTTGCCTTTGCAGTCACGGAATCCATTGGCGCGCAAGGCTTCCTCCACGTACAGGAAAAGCTGGGCGAGCTGCTGACGCAGATCGAAGTCATTAAAGCGCTTGTCATTGCGTCGGAGGTACAGGCCAAACCGGATAAATCGGGTGTGCTTGTGCCGGAGATGTCCTACATCGACACCGCACGCAATATCGGGACGAAATTTTATCCCCGAGCGATTGAAATTTTGCAGCAGGTGGGCGGCGGCGGCTTCGTTCAGGCGCCGTCCGGCATCGAGGACTTCTACGGCCCGCTGGCGGACCTAATGCACAAATATTTCGAAGGAGCGACAGTCAGCGCGGAGAAAAAAGTACAGCTGCTTAAGCTGGCCTGGGATTTGATCGGGAGTCCGCTTGGATCACGGCATGAGCTGTATGAACGATTTTACGCGGGCGACCCTGTGCGGGGCTACGCGAATCAGTTCCTGAGCTTTGATAAGGAGCGTCTCACTGCTCCGGTATGGGATTTGCTGAAGAAAGCAAGCAAGGACGGCAAGACACTGGTGTAATCCACTATGGAATGAGTAATAGAAAGGATGATGAATGATGGAATTATTCTGGTTTATTCCCACACATGGCGACGGACGATATCTTGGTACAAGCGAAGGGGCGAGAGCGGTTACGTACAGCTATTGCAAGCAAATCGCGCAGGCTGCTGATGAGCTGGGCTATAGTGGTGTTCTGCTGCCAACCGGCAAATCATGCGAGGATGCCTGGATTGTCGCTTCGACTCTTGTGCCCGTTACGGAGCGGTTGAAATTTCTGGTTGCCGTTCGTCCAGGTTTAACACTGCCAACAGTAGCGGCACGGATGTCGGCTACGCTCGATCGTTTCTCGAAAGGCAGACTGCTCATTAACGTTGTAGCAGGCGGCGACCCGGTAGAGCTGGCCGGTGACGGTCTGTTCCTCGACCATGACACGCGTTATGAACTGACGGATGAATTCCTTCATATTTGGCGCAAGGAGCTGGAAGGCGAAAGCGTTGATTTTGAAGGGGAGCATCTGAAGGTAGAAGGCGGAAGGGTGCTTTATCCGCCCGTGCAGAAGCCTTATCCTCCGCTTTATTTCGGCGGATCGTCGGAAGCGGCAATGGATGTGGCAGCTGATCATGTGGACGTCTACCTGACTTGGGGCGAGCCGCCAGCAGCCGTGAAGCAGAAGGTTGAGAAAATGCGCGAGCTGGCAGCCGCCAAAGGGCGTCAGCTGAAATTCGGTATCCGGCTGCATGCCATCGTCCGTCCGACGGAAGACGAAGCATGGCGGGCGGCAAATGAACTGATCGAGCACCTGGATGAGGAGACGATTGCTTCGGCGCAGCAGATCTTCGCACGTATGGACTCGGAAGGTCAGAAACGGATGAGCCAGCTGCATAACGGTGACCGCTCGCGGCTGGAGATCAGCCCAAACCTGTGGGCAGGCATCGGCCTAGTGCGCGGAGGAGCTGGAACCGCGCTTGTCGGCAGCGCCGAGCAGGTCGCAGAGCGGATCAAGGAATATGCGGAACTGGGCATTGAGACGTTTATTTTATCAGGCTACCCACATCTGGAAGAAGCGTACCGGACCGCCGAACTGCTCTTCCCGCTGCTCCCGCTGGCGAAGCGAAGCGGCGAAGACGACCGCACCTTCATCAGCCCATTTGGGGAAATGATTGCAAATAACGAGCTTCCTGGACGCGCGCCGAAGGCAGAAACGGCTGTCTCGGGCAAATAAGGGCAAAGGGGAAAAGAAGATGAGTGCAATTGAATTTGGCTATTGGGCACCCCTCGAGGACGGCGGGCTGCTTGCGACAAAGCTGCCGCAACGGACCAGCTCATCCTTTGAGGCGAATATCCGGTACGCGGAACAGGCGGAGCGCACGGGATTTGACCATATGCTGCTGCCAACCAGGTTCGTGGCCAGCAGCGACTCGGAGAACCAGTGGGAGTCTCTTACCTTCGCTGCGGCTCTTGCGGTAAAGACGCAGAAGCTTGGGCTGATCGTAGCTGTAGCATCAGGCCTGATCCCGCCAGCTATTGTAGCAAAAATGTTGACGACGATCGATCATTTGAGCGGCGGCCGTGCAGCCATTAATGTCGTAAGCGGCTGGCTGAAGGATGAATATATTGCGCTCGGCCAGCATTGGCTCGACCATGATGAGCGGTACCGCCGCTCGGAGGAGTTCATCCGCGTGCTGCGTGAGTTGTGGACGAAAGACCAGGCATCCTACGCAGGAGATTTCTTCCGGCTGCGCGGGGCGGATTTTAAACCAAGACCCGTGCAAGTGCCGGGACCAACCATCTATCAAGGGGGCAACTCGAAAGCTGCCAAGCAGATGGCCGGCCGCGTATCGGACTACTATTTTATGAACGGCAATACGCTCGAGGGTCTGAAGAAACAGATTGATGAAGTAAAGGGATACGCCGCTGATAACAATCGCGAGATCAAGTTTGGCGTAAATGCCTTTGTCATCGTGCGGGATACGGAAGAGGAAGCGAAGCAGGTGCTTCGCGATATTATTTCAAATGCGGATGCGACGACGGTTGAATCGTTCCGCGAGCAGATCAAGTATGCCGGACAGTCGACAGGCGACCGCGAAGGCATGTGGGCGAACTCCACGTATGAGGATTTGATCCAGTTCAACGACGGCTTCAAGACCGGGTTGATCGGGACGAAAGAACAGGTGGCAAGGCGCATTCTTGAGCTGAAACAGATCGGCATCGATCTGGTGCTGGCGGGTTTCCTGCATTACGACGAAGAGCTGGAGTTGTTTGGAGAGCAAGTGATTCTGCTTGTACGTCAGTTGGAGCTGGAAGAGAGCGTCAGCGCAATCGGCCGGTAGTTTCCGGCGCGCGTGAACAATGGAATAATGATAGATCCGATCGGACGACCGAAGGCTCTCTCCTTCCTTTTGCAGGAATACGCGAGAAGTCTTTTTTGTTGTCTATAAACGATCGGGAGGAATGGGATTTATGAGTACTTTGGAAAAAGAAACAGTTGTTCAGGCAGGAGGCTCGCTCTCTCCGGCACGCAAATTGACGTTGGTGGATGCCATTGGATCAACCCTGGCGCAGATGGCGCCGGCAGCGGCTATCTATTATGGTCTTCCTGTTATCTTCATCGCGACCGGTATCGGCTCGCCGCTTACGCTTCTCTTATCAGCCGTAGCGATTATTATCGTTGGGCTCAGCCTTACCCGGTTTTCAGCCAAACATCCGTCAAGCGGGTCGCTGATCAAGTATATAGGGATGTCGTTCGGCGGGGTAATTGGTACCGCGGCATCCATTGTTTTTATTGCGGGTACGGTTTTTCTGGCAGCGTCTGCCTTTATCGAGCTTGGCGGCTGGACTGCGGATTCGCTGGCATTATACGGCGTTCATATTCATTGGGCGTTCCCTACGGTCGTGCTTGGCATTCTGATCTGGGGACTGACGGTTATCGGGATTGACCGTTCAACAAAAATCGCCGGGATCGCGCTTATTATCGAAGTGCTCGTCCTTCTTGGCGTGTCTGTCTATATCCTGCTTGATCCGCCTAACGGATTATCTCTGAAGCCGTTTGCCCCGTCGTCGGTGTCCGATGGTCTGGCTGGCATTGGCCTTGGATTCCCACTAGCGATTTATCTGTTCATCGGCTTCGAGAACTCGGCTGCACTTGCGGAAGAAACGCAAAATCCAAAGCGCAACGTCAAGCGCGCCGTTCTGATCAGCATCGCTGTTATGACGGTATTTTATTTGCTTGTGAGCTATGCCGTTATTGCGGGCTTTGGTAATAACAGCGATGAGCTGGTGAAAAGCTCGAATCCGTTCATGACGCTGGCAGACCGTTATTTGGGCGACTTCTCATTCCTTGCGGTGATCGCAGGTTTTACAAGTATTGTCGGCATGACGATCGCCTGCCTCAACGGCTTCTCACGAATCGTATTTAACACGGCCCGCGAAGGATTGATTACGTCGAAGTTAAGCGCTATCTCCAAATGGCAGACACCTACCGGGGCTTTGACCCTGCTCAGCGGACTAGGGATCGCATTCGCATTGCTGTTTGGCTTCGCGGGGGATACATGGGTAACCGGCTTTGGTTATCTCGGTACGATTGGCACGATTCCGCTGCTGCTCATTTATGCGCTGCTCAATATCGCTGTCATTATCTATCCGAATGAAGATTTGAATATTATCCAGCGTTATGTGCTTCCGGTGGTTGGGGTGATCAGTATTGCGCTTCCAATCTGGGCGATGATCCAGCCGGGACAGCCAGAGCCAGTCAGCTACTTCCCTTGGGTGATAGCCATTATTGTCCTCATCAGCCTGGTGTATGCCTGGATCAGAGTGAAACGGGATCCTTCGCTACCAGCTCGTGTCGGGGCCGCTGCAGAGCATTCCGGAGAATACGATACGAAAGTGTCTTCGTTATAAAGCGTTTGTTAATAAGGAGGTATTTGATATGTCTAGTCATACGACCACAGTACAACAGGACTATGGGCAGCTTGTGGCTTCCATCAGAGAAACCGTGGATGAGGTAATTCGCCAGAACGCTGAACGAATTGATAGAGAAGGGGTTTTTCCTTCAGAAAATTTGCAGGCATTAGCCGAAAAAGGCTGGAACAGCCTCATCATTCCGGCGGAATATGACGGCCTTGGGCTGGACTATACCGCCTTCGCGCTTGCGGCCGAAGAGATCGGTAAAGGCTGCCCATCCACCTCGCTGATCTACGTCATGCACGTCGGGGCAGCGCAGACTCTCGTCTACTATGGCTCGGAAGATCAGAAGCAGCGCTGGCTGAAGCCTGTCCGTAAGGGTTCGATCGGTACCCATTCCATGAGCGAGAAGGCAACGGGTGGTCATACCTGGTTCAATTTGAGTGAAGCGAAACGCGACGGCGAAGATTATGTTCTGGATTTGGAAAAATCGTTTACGACAAGTGGCGGTCATGCCGACTTCTATGTGCTGCAGACCCGGACTCCGGGTGCGCAGCAGCCGACTGACCTGAGCTATTTCATCGTCGACGGCAAAGATCCGGGCATCTCGGCCGGTCCTTGGGAGGCGCTTGGTGTGCGTGGTAATCAGAGTGGGCCACTTAAGCTGGACAATGTCCGCGTACCGCGAGCGGATCTGCTCGTCGGAGAGAATCGGGCCATTGAGATTGCGTTTAATGGTGTGGATCCTTTGTATCTGCTTGGGATCGGATCGGCGTGGATAGGAGTAGCAACGGAGGCTTTGACGATCGTAGTCGAACGAGTGAAAAGAACGGTGCACCGCGACTTCAACCGCAGTCTAGCGGATTACCAGGTTATCCGCCAGCAGCTGGCAAATGCGAAGATTGGGCTAAGCGCATTGAAGCCTTGGCAGCTCTCGCTAGCTGAGAAGTATAACCGTTATGAAGCGGAAGGCAGACCACTTGGCGAGCTTTGGTACGAAGCGACGGAATTCAAGATTCATGCCACGGAGGTAGCGAATCAAGTGGTATCCATCGCAATGGATGTGACGGGCGGTTACGGGTACAAAAAAGGAACAATAGAGCGGCTCTATCGCGATGTACGGGCAGGTCTCGTGCTTGCGCCATCCAACCATCTGGCGCGAGAGCTTGTCGGTAAAGAGCTTGTTGGACAACCGCCTGAGCTGTTTACGCAGGGTGGGGAGTAGGATTGGAGGAGAGGTCATCATGGCAACAAGAACAGCACTGGATTATTTGAGCGCAGCAAGGGAGCTTGCGGACCGGTTTCGTGAGGATGCCGTAAAACGTGACAAGGAAGGTGGTACGCCTAAGCTGCAGCGCGACTGGATTCGTGAGAGCGGCCTACTGAAGCTACTGATTCCATCCGAGTATGGTGGATACGGCGGACAATGGTCAGAGGTACTTCAGGTTGTAAGGGAGTTCGCCCGGACGGATGCGGCGCTGGCCCATGTGTACGGCTATCATTTCCTTTGTCTAATCTCACCGCATTTGGCAGGAACGCAGGATCAGAAGAGGTATTTCTACGAGGTTACGGCGGCGAACCATTATTTCTGGGGTAATTCCTCCAATCCGCTTCAGAAGACGATTATTGGTGTGAAATCCGAGGGCGGAGTGATCGTAAACGGCTCGAAGGGGTTCAGCTCGGGTTCTCCAGATTCCGATCTGCTTGCCATCTCCTGGCACGATAATGAGACCGGGGACTATTACGAGGGCATTATTCCATCAGGACGCGCTGGCGTTGAGATCATAGACGACTGGGACAACATGGGACAGCGGCAGACTGGCAGCGGAACCGTGAAATTTTATGATGTGCGCTTAGAGCCGCATGAAATACTCGAGACGCCATATGCCGGGCAGACGGTTTTCTCCACACTTGTCCCGCAGTTGTCGCAGAGTATTCTGGCCAGTATTTTTATCGGAAGCACAGCAGGGGCGCTGGAAGAGGCGAAGGCTTATACGCTTGAGCATGCGCGGCCTTGGTACACATCGGGACTTGAGAGGGCTTCAGAGGAACCTTCAACTTTAAGCCGTTACGGGGAGTGGTGGGCGGACTATCAGGCAGCACTAGGTCTCGTGGAGAAATCAGACCGTCTGCTTGATGCAGCCTGGGCCAAGGAAAAAGCGCTGGATGAAGCGGAACGCGGAGAGCTGGCGGTATTCGCAGCGGCTGCGAATGTGCAGGCAAGCAAAATGGCACTTGAGGTGACAAGCCAGATGTTCGACGTGATGGGGGCAAGGGCGACGGCTTCTCGATATGGCTTCGACCGGTTCTGGCGTAATGTCCGCACCCACTCGCTCCATAACCCGGCGGAGTTTAAACTTCGGAATGTTGGCAATTGGTATTTGACTGGTGCTTTGCCGGAACCCGGTTTCTATTCCTAGCATCTTAGACTCGAACAGAGATTTCAGCTATTATTCGAAGGAGTGTGAATGCGATGTCATTGCAATTTGCTTATTGGGTGCCGAATGTGAGCGGCGGTCTTGTGATCTCCAATATTCCTCAGAAGACTGGATGGTCGTTTGAAGAGAATGCCCGTTATGCGAAGACGGCGGAAGAAGTGGGATTTGATTTCGCCCTGCTTCAGACGCGGTTCGTTGCCAGCTATGGTGCGGAAAACCAGCTTGAAGCGATTACGTTGGCCTCTGCGCTCGCGGCTGTAACAAGCAGAATCAAGCTTATCGCAGCTGTGCTGCCGGGGCTGTGGCATCCCGGTACTGTTGCCAAGATGCTGGCGACAATTGATCAGATCAGCAACGGCCGCGCCGCTGTTAATGTAGTCAGCGGCTGGTTCAAGGGAGAGTTCCATAACTACGGAGAACCTTGGCTTGATCATGATGAGCGTTATCGCCGCTCGGAGGAATTCATCCGAGTCCTGAAGGAGATGTGGTCGGCGGAGGAAGCAAGCTTCCGCGGTGACTTCTATCGCCTGAATAACGCACCTCTAAAGCCAAAGCCTGCGGCCGCTCCGCCAGTGTTCCAAGGTGGAAACTCCGCTGCGGCACGCCGGATGGCGGCAAGAGTATCCGATTGGTATTTCATGAACGGCAATACTCTTGAAGGCTTTAAGGCGCAGATTGACGAGCTGAGATCGGAAGCGGCCGCGAACGGCCGTGAACTCAAGTTTGGTGCGAATGCGTTTGTCATCGTGCGTGATACCGAAGAGGAAGCACGCCAAGTGCTGTGCGATATCGTCGAATATGCAACTCCGGAGGCGGTGGAAGGGTTCCGCAGCCAGGTCAGCTTCGCAGGGAAAGCTTCACCGGAGCGGGAAGGCATGTGGGCGAATTCCGATTTTACGGACCTTGTCCAATACAATGACGGCTTCAAGACAGGTCTGATTGGTACGGCGGAGCAGGTAGCAAACCGTATTATCGAGCTGCGCAAAATTGGTGTGGATCTAATCCTGACCGGCTTCCTGCACTATGAAGAGGACATTAGGGCATTTGGTGAAAAGGTTATACCACTCGTCCGAGAGAGGGAAGCGGCGCTTGGGCTGGAAGCATCAGCTGTGCTGTAATAGATTTTTGATAGACCGGAGCTAATTGCTCTGGTCTTTTTCTTTTTCATAATGAGATGCAACTAATCCCCCACCTCCATTGTCTAATTTATAGAAAGGCGGAGACGCCGGATGGCATAGCGGTGGAATGACGAAGCAACAGGTAACTAAGAAGCGGGCATTTTGACCACAATAGGTTTAAGTACATCAAGCTCAGTCAGCCTCTGTAACAATGGAATAGAGGAGTGATGGGAATGAAAAAGGGTATATTGTCCGTTGTTCTGTTTATGGCAGGGGTGTTGATGCTGGCCTCCTGTGATGGAAACAAATCTTCTGTCAAAACAGGAGGCACGGCTGAGCAAGCCACGTATAAAGTTGTGACGGAGAAGCTGCAGGCACCGTGGGTGATTGCTTTTACCGGCAATGTTATTTATGTGAGTGAGAGGGACGGTAACATAGTGCGTGTTGAGAACGGGAAGTCCACTCGCATGGCTGTCCATTTCAACAAGAATGTTCATGCAGAGGGGGAAGGCGGGTTTCTGGGGTTCGTGCTGGCATCGGATTTTCAGAAGTCGAAGGAGGCTTACGCCTACCATACGTATGAAGAGAACGGTGAAATTCTGAACCGTGTCATTGTATTGAAGCTGGAGCAGGATACTTGGACCGAGTCGAAGGTGCTGCTTGAAGGCATTCCGGGTTCATTTAATCATGATGGCGGAAGGATGGCGATTGGCCCGGATGGGTTGCTGTACATTACAACAGGAGATGCAGGTCATGAAGAGCTGGCACAGGACCGGGGAAGTCTCGCCGGCAAAATACTTCGTATGAAGCTGGACGGCACGATCCCGTCAGGCAATCCTTTTCTAGATTCCTATGTTTACTCTTACGGGCATCGCAATCCGCAAGGCCTTGCTTGGAGCAGTTCAGGTATGCTGTTTGTCGCTGAGCACGGGCCATCAGGGAACCCCGGCGGACATGACGAGATTAATAGTATTGTGGCTGGAGGTAATTATGGCTGGCCGGTCGTTATTGGGGGCGAGCATCGTGATGGGATGATCGATCCAGTCTTCCACACAGGGGGTGACACCATTGCGCCTTCTGGTATTGCGATGGATACAGGTAACAATTTGTTGATTGCCACGCTTAGGGGAGAGAAGCTGCTCCGCTATAATACACTGACGAAAAAGATGTCCGTTGTACTCGAAGGTGAGGGGCGACTGCGTGATGTTCAGGTGCATGATGGTGGTATATATGTCATCACGAATAATACGGATGGCAGAGGGACACCATCTGATAAGGATGATCGGTTGCTGCTTCTGGCGAAATAAGGTTATTGACAGGAAACCGAATGGTTTCCTATAATAAAAAGCGAAACCAAAACGTTTCCTATTGGAGGAATCGAGTACAGAATGAATGAGGAATTGGTGAAGAAGCTACGTTATAAGTCCGGACAAGCTTCTGTGATTAATGCACCTGAGGGTTATTATCTTGGGATTGAAACGGCAGCTAGTTCAGATTTAGGATCGGCAGTTGTTGGCCCATTCGAGTTTGTGCAGCTGTTTGTAAACAATGCGGCAGAACTTGAGGATAGGCTTCCTAGTGTACTGCCTTTGCTGGAGGAAGATGCGGTGTTTTGGATTACCTATCCGAAGCAGAGTTCGAGGGTGAAATCAGATCTTAATCGGGATACTCTAGCAGCTGCTGTACAGGAATCGACGCCATATCGGCCGGTAAGTAACGTTGCAGTGGACGAAAAATGGTCGGCGCTGCGTTTTCGCTTGAAGGAAAAAGTGAAATCTAAAAATTAACTGGAGGTATTTATAATGAGCAACGCTACAAGCAAATTGCCTGACGTTCGTCAGACGGTTGAAGTGAACGCACCTATTCAAAAAGTATGGGATGCGGTATCGACTGCAGAAGGTATTGCAGCCTGGTTCATGCCGCCAAGCAGTGACTTCAAGCCGGAGACCGGCTGTGAGTTCCATCTGGAGGCTGGCCAGTTCGGCCAATCCCCATGTAAAGTAACAGAGGTAGATCCGCCGAACAAGCTGACTTTCAACTGGGGTAAGGACTGGACGCTGACTTTTGAGTTGAAAGAGCTGGCAGGCGGCAAGACTGAGTTTACGTTGACCCATGGCGGCTGGGATGCAGATAAGGTTACGGAGTTTGGACAAACGCATAYGCAAGTACGCGAGCATATGGCAGGCGGCTGGGTTGGCATCATGAAGAAGTTTGTCAGCGTTGTCGAAGCCGGGTAATATGGCGGCGGAGCCCAAGCACGACGTTTTCCAGGCCATTGCTGATCCAACCCGCCGCAGCCTGCTGCAGCTGCTAGTCGATCAGGAGATGCCGGTAAACGTGATCAGCGGTCATTATTCGATGAGCCGGACGGCGGTGTCGAAGCATCTCCGCGTACTTGCGGAAGCGGGGCTCGTGAAGGAGCGTAAGGTTGGTCGCGAGACACGCTACCGACTGGAGCCGGAACCACTGCTTGAGCTGAAGCGCTGGCTCAGCTACTATGAGCGCTTCTGGGAGAACAAGCTTCAGGCGCTCAAACGCTTCGTCGAAGAGGATATGCCGGCCGGCGGGCCGTCAGGTCCGTTGCAGGTTGTTGAAGGAAAGCAGGAAGAATAAGCGGAGGAAGCCGCGATTGGTCGAGCTATGCTCGGATGATCGCGGTTTTTTAGTTGCGCGGGAGCAGCTTGCTTGAGCTGTAAATCCGATATCGGCCTTACAGAAGCAGATTCGCGGAGAAAACATAACCATAAGACTGAAATCTTCCATACAGCGATCCAACGCTTATAGGTGGTAAGCCGTGCATAGACATCTCCCTCCCTATGGAAAGTTTTCACGCATACTGGAAATTTACAAGCTTGCTGGCTTACAATAGACTTCGATAAGTGGGCCTTTATGCTTTCGAAGTAAGAATCATCACAGCTAACTAATATAAGCTAGCCTTGGTGATAATTCTTTGGATTATGCTTTCGAAGTAAGAATCATCACAGCTAGCTAAGATAAGCTAGCCTTGGTGATAATTCTTTAGATTATGCTTTCGAAGTAAGAATCATCACAGCTAGCTAAGCTAGCCTTGGTGATAATTCTTTTTAGGAGTGAGCAATGTGCGTAAAATTATGTTTACAGGCGGCGGATCGGCAGGGCATGTGACAGTTAACCTGGCGTTGATTCCCCATTTTATACAAGAAGGCTGGTCGGTAGACTACATAGGCTCGGAAGCGGGCATCGAGAAGCAGCTCATTGAGCCGCTCCAAAATGTACGTTACCATGGCATTGCAACGGGCAAGCTGCGCCGTTATCTGGATTGGCAGAACGTAAAAGACCCGTTCAAAGTCATCAAAGGTGCGTTCCAGGCTTACCGGATTATTAAAAAACAAAAGCCTGACGTGCTATTCTCCAAGGGTGGATTCGTGTCCGTTCCCGTGGTGATTGGAGCAAGGCTGAACAAGGTACCGGTCCTGATTCATGAATCCGATCTAACGCCGGGGTTGGCGAATAAGATTGCGATTCCTTTTGCAGCTGGGGTGTGTACAACATTCCCGGAGACACAGCAGCATCTTCCAGACGGGAAGTCTCATTACGTTGGAGCGGTCATCCGCGATCAATTGAAACAAGGTGATGCAGCAAAAGGCCGCAAGTTCGTTGGCTTCGTATCAACCAAGCCGGTTCTGCTCATTATGGGCGGCAGCCTTGGCGCCCGCAAGATCAATCAAGCGGTCAGGGCATCACTCAGCAAGCTGACAGAGAAATTCCAGATCGTTCATCTTTGCGGCAAAGGGCAGGTTGAGCCTTCCCTGCAGTCCCCTCAGTACAAACAGTTCGAGTATGTGAATGAGGAGCTGCCTGATCTGCTGGCGATGTCGGATGTGATTATTTCACGTGCAGGCTCTAACTCGATCTTTGAATTCCTGTACCTGCGTAAACCGATGCTGCTTATTCCTCTTACCAAAGAAGCAAGCCGCGGCGATCAGATTCTGAATGCACGATCGTTCCAGTCGGCAGGCTTCTGCGAAGTGCTCTATGAGGAGAACATGACACCAGAGACGCTCGTCAGCAGCGTCACCGAGTTACATGCGAACCGTGATAAATACGTCGATAATATGCAGAAAAATGACAACAAGGACGCTTTATCCCAGCTCATTGGCCTCATTAAAAAGACGGCAAAATAATCGTCGAATGACCTCGAATGACCGCTATTAACCAGCAAGTATGTCTTGTGGTTATGGCGGTCTTTTTCTATAATAGGGGGAAGGTTAGGCAATAGTAGGAGGGAATTACAGATGGAATATATCAGTACTCGCGGTAATGTGGGCAAAATCGGCTTTGTCGACGCATTCCTTATGGGTCTTGCAGACGACGGCGGTCTTCTCGTACCTTATGAAATTCCGGTCGTTTCCGCGGCTAAGCTGAAAGAGTGGCAGGAGCTCAGCTATCAAGAGCTGGTGCTTGAAATTTTCTCGCTTTATACGAATGATGAAATTCCTTATGAAGATCTGAAGAAAATGGTATACGACGGCTATGCAACGTTCCGCCATCCGGAAGTAACGCCGGTGCATAAACTCAGCGACAGCCTCTATTTGCTGGAACTGTTCCATGGTCCTACCTTTGCATTCAAGGACATTGCGCTCCAATTCATGGGCCAATTATATACGTATGTGTCCAGCAAGCAGAACAAGAAGATTCATATTCTGGGCGCAACTTCCGGCGACACCGGCGCTTCGGCGATCGAGGGTGTCAAGGGTAAAGAAGGCATCAAAATTTGCATCCTGCATCCGAACGGCAAAGTAAGTAAAGTGCAGGAGCTGCAAATGACGACGGTTCAAGAGGACAACGTCCTGAACCTGTCGGTTGAAGGCAACTTCGATGACTGCCAGCGCATTATTAAAGATCTGTTCGCTGATCTGGATTTCAAATCGACGAACCATCTGTGCGCGATCAATTCAATCAACTTCGTTCGTATCATGGCGCAGACGGTCTACTACTTCTATTCCTACTTCCAAGTAGCGAAGCAAACAGGCAACTCGGACGCAAAAGTGAACTTTAGCGTACCAACGGGCAACTTCGGTGATATCTTCGCAGGCTACCTGGCGAAACGTATGGGGCTGCCGGTGGATAAGCTGATTCTGGCGACTAACGAAAACAACATTCTGGAGCGCTTCATCAAGGAAGGCGTGTACAAGCCGGGCGATTTCCGTTCGACATACAGCCCTTCGATGGACATCCAAGTGGCTAGCAACTTTGAACGTTATCTCTACTATGTATTGGGTGAAAATCCGGAGCAAATTCGTTCGATCATGGACGGCTTCAAATCGGAAGGGCAAATCGTTGTATCCGGCGATGCGCTTCTTAAGGTACAGGAAGAGTTCGCTGCGCATGGCGTACAAGGCCAAGAATGCCTCGACACGATTGCAGCTTATAACAAAGAGACAGGCTATCTGCTGGATCCGCACTCCGCATGTGGTGTAGCGGCATCGAACCAACACGCAGATGCTGACACAGTGACCATCTCGCTCGCAACCGCTCACCCTGCGAAGTTCAACGAAGCAATTGAGCTGGTTGGTATCGAGCAGGAGTTCCCTGCCCCAATTCAAGCGCTCTTCAACAAGCCGCAGCGTCAGACGCTTGTGGACGGCACGCAGGAAGCCATCGTACAAGAAATCGTGAAGTTCTATAACGCTTAATCGATAGTTGAAAAAAAGGGCTGCTCCGAGCAACCGAATGTCACATTCGGATTGTGCGGAGCAGCCCTTTTTTTGTGCTAGTACAGATTAGCCGCGCTTTTGCTCAAGCTCTAGCAATGCTGTCTTCATTGGTAAACCTCCGCGGTAGCCGGTCATCGAACCCGTCTTGCCGACGATTCGGTGACAAGGAAGGACGATCAGAAGTGGATTGGCGCCTACTGCCGCCCCTACTGCACGTGCAGCCTGCGGCCGGCCGATGGTCTCAGCCAATTCGGAATAGGCAGCTGTATTGCCATATTGGACCTCGCTCATCGCTTGCCACACCCGCTGTTGGAACGGAGTACCTACGAGATCAAGAGGCAGCGTGAAGACATCCAAGCTTCCTTGGAAATAATGTGAGAACTCATGAGTATACCGCTCCATCTCCGTATCATGCCGCACTAATTCATAGCCAGGAAGGCGGGCTTCCGCCCATTCGGCCAGCTCATCGAAGGAGGCTCCTTGCGAGCCTACATAACAGAGACCATTATCTGTAGCGGCCAAATGCAGGTTCCAATCATCATGTTGAAGCAGGGTCCAATATACGTTTTTAGTCATCGTTCAAATTCAGCTCCTCGGTATTGGGATGGGGTTAGTCCAGTTATAGCTTGAAATCTTGTTGCAAAATGAGCTGCATTCATAAAGCCTACTTGACCTGCTATGTCCGTAATAGGCAAGTCGGAGGAGGCAAGAAGCTTCATCGCCTCTTGAATTCGGATTTGCTGAATATAGGCAGCGGGTGTTACACCCGTTAATCTTTTGAAGGTTCGCTGTAAATGGTAAGGGCTCAAGTGAAGCACATCTGCAAGCACCGATAAGGTAAGCGGCTCGTTGTAATGCTGTTCGATATAAGTGCGCGCCTGCCCCTCCCATTCTTCATCCGGCAGCAGCTGCGAAGCGGGCTTGCATCGTTTGCATGGACGAAATTGCTTAGACATGGCTTCCTCTGCATGATGAAAAATTCGAATATGCGCACGATTAGGAGGCTTGGACTTGCAGGATGGCCGGCAAAAGATTCCCGTTGTGGTCACTCCATAATACCATTGCCCATCATAAGTGCTGTCATTCGACAGAACGGCAAGCCATTTGTCTTCCGGAATACTGGCAGTTTCGCTATTTCCCATTTTCGTCACCTCTACGCTCAGTATACCTCGAATGGGGAAGGATTCGTTAGCAGGTGCGAATGAAACCGCAAGAATACGAAAGCAGCCGGTCTGTTTGGTATGGTTGAATAGTCGTAGTAGAATGAATTGTATTAGCACATAAAAGGAGGATATCCATGACGAAGTCAGCTCTGCTTCAAATACAGGTGCCAGAGCCTTTCAGTTATGGTGAGACAATCAGCTACCTGCAGCGATCACCAAACGAGCCGTTATATCAAGTGGAAGGCGATAAGGTTTATCGGCTAATTCCAATAGGGGAAGAGCCAGCGGTAGTTGAGATCGGGGAGTCCACTGATGGCGGAACTCTTCTTGTGCGGATAATTGGTGAGGAAACGGTTAGTGAGCAGCGGCAGATGGAAATAAAGGCTTTTATCAGAGAATGGTTTGATTTCGATCATGATCTGCTGCCATTTTACGAGATAGCCCGTCAGGATTCTCTGCTTAGTCAAACAATCGATCGTTTCCACGGCCTTCGGAATATTGGGATTCCTGATCTATTCGAGGCGTTATGCTGGGGGATTATCGGACAGCAGATTAATTTGACGTTTGCCTACAAGCTGAAGCGCAGGTTTGTGGAGACCTATGGACAAAGTACGGAGCGGGAAGATCGGACATTCTGGCGGTTCCCGGTTCCCGAGACAATTGCGGCGTTAAAGCCGGAGGATATGGCCCCTATGCAGATGTCAGTCAAAAAATCGGAGTATCTGATTGGCGTCGCACAATTGATGGCGGATGGATCATTAAGCAAGCGGCAGCTGCTGGCGCTTAGCGATTTTGAGACCATAGAGAAGAGGTTGACGGGCATTCGCGGCATCGGGCCTTGGACAGCCAATTATGCACTTATGCGCTGCCTTCGGCTGCCGAATGCTTTTCCAATCGCGGATGTAGGTCTGCATAACTCAATTAAAGCCCTTACCGGAAGCAGTGTGAAGCCAACCATCAAAGAGATTAGGCAAATGGCGGAAGGGTGGAAGGGCTGGGAGTCTTACGCGACATTTTATTTATGGCGAATGCTTTATTAGGGAAGGGGTATAGGTGAAGATGAGGTTTGATGGAAAGGTTGTTGTCATCACCGGTGCGGGCAAAGGGATCGGCGCTGCAGTTGCTGCTGGTTATGCAGCCGAAGGTGCACGTGTTGCGGCTGTTGAACGTGATGCGGAGCTGTTGGAGCAGACGGTAAGAAGCATTGTTGCTGCGGGAGGGCAGGCTGCTGCCTTTACGGCAGATATTAGCCGCCCGGAGGCGATTGAAGCGGTCTTTCAGGCCATTGAAGAGCAGTTAGGACGAGTAGATGTGCTGATCAATAACGCGGGATTAGGGATCTGGAAATCCCCTTATGACCTGGCCTTGGACGAATGGGATTATGTAATAAACACAAACCTTCGCGGCACGTTCTTATGTGCAAAGGAAGCAGCCAAGCGGATGCATCAGCATGGAGGAGGGGCGATCGTCAATTTGGCGTCAACACGTGCGTTAATGTCCGAGCCTAACTCTGAAGCATATGCAGCGTCAAAAGGCGGGATCGTCGCGCTCACGCATGCGCTTGCTGTGTCGCTAGGTCCCGATCATATACGGGTAAATGCAATCAGCCCTGGCTGGATCGAGAATGGAGATTACGATGCGCTACGGCCAGAGGATCATTCGCAGCACCCGGCGGGACGCGTGGGTAGACCGGATGATATTGTCCGGGCATGCTTTTACTTAACCGATCCGGCCAATGATTTTGTGACCGGGATCAATATGGTAATCGACGGCGGGATGACGCGGAAAATGATCTACGAGGAGTAGCTCGCAGTCTGACTCCACAACACTAGCCGCGTTCTGCAGCAGTCTGGTACTGGTGTAATGCCTTCTGACGTTATGTTGGATTTTGTACAGCACTATCAACCATATACCAAAGAGGAATTATTCACGTTGGATTTCGTCCAGTGATATAGCCTATGTTTAATACAAAGAGGCGAGTAGAGCGCAAAACGCTGGATGGAATCCAACGCAGCTTCTATTCGCCTCTTTTGTGTGTTCATTTTACTGGATGGAATCCAATTTAGCGTTAGGGACAGCTTGCTCAGACCCCTGCAGACCAAACGCCTCAGCGATCAGCCGATATGACTTCACACGTGCGTCGAAGTTGTGGATCGAGCTCATGACGAGTACCTCGTCGGCGTTGTATTGCTCAGCAAGCTGTAGAATCCCGGCTTTTACCTGGTCCGGTGTACCGATAATCCGGCGTTCCCGCGCGGAATTGATGCGGTACAGATCGGCCTCCGTATAAGGATAGTCGTAGGCGGTTTGAACAGAAGGGAAGCTGATCTGATCAATGCCATTCTGAAGCAGGAGGAAGAACAGGTCGGTACTGAGCGCCAACTCATTGGCCTCTTCCTGCGTATCCGCGCAGATCGCAAGAGCAGCAACCATCGAATGCGGCTTCTCATTAATGACAGACGGCTCAAAGTTTTCTTGGTAATGCTTCATCGCTGCTTCTCCACCCGGCGTCCCGAAGAACTGCGCGAAGGCGTAGCTTGTTCCAAGCTGGGCAGCGATACGTGCGCTCTCGTAGCTGGACCCAAGCAGCCAAACCTCAGGAATCTGCTCAATGGCAGGGGCTGCATGCAAACCGGCAAAAGGATGGCCTTCCGGCTGCTTGCCACGCAAATATCCGATTAAATCCATGATTTGTTGTGGATACTTGTTAATATCAACGTATTTGTTTTCCTGCAGCGCTCTTGTAGCTATCGGCATACCGCCTGGAGCACGGCCAAGACCAACATCAATCCGACCAGGATAAAGCGCTTCGAGCAGCTTAAAGTTTTCTGCAACTTTGTAGGAGCTGTAATGGGGGAGCATAATGCCGCCGGAGCCTACACGAATGCGTGATGTAGCTGCTGCCAGATGGGCGATCAGAATTTCCGGACTAGAGAAGGATAACATCCGTCCTGCATGATGCTCCGAAATCCAGTACCGGCCATAACCGAGTTTGTCGGCTTCCTGTGCCAGACGAGTGGTGTCTTTCAAAGTGCTTGCTGCAGTCTGTCCTTCGTTAATATGAGACTGGTCGAGAATACCCAGTTTGATCATGAGTGCACTGCACCTCCTATGCAAGTAAGTATGTGTAAACTAGATTATACTCTAATTTAATAACTGTTACAAAATTTTGTACAGTAGCTCGTGCTATGGCGTAAATATTGACTTCGGGCGCTATAAAGGGTATTATTACACAAGCTTGAATACGAACAGTAAGGGTGAAAATCTTGAATTCGAAACTTCAAATTAAGAGCGTAACCTTAGCGGACAAAGACATGAAATCCGGTTTATTCCAGTACATTATGACGCTTGCAGACGGCTCCAAAGCAAGACTTTTCTACAATTCCAAGCCTGAGTGGCATTTGACGGGCGTAACTCGTCTGCTCAACGTTCCATGCCCGCTGTGCATGAAAGACTACTACTGCAACTGCTTTGAGAAAAATGCAGCCTTTTTTGACCGTCAAGTGACTGAGAATGAATTGATTCCTGCATCCATGAGAGCTTAAGCTTTATAACATGATGAAACGGCTTCGTCTAAGCGCGAATCGATACTGTCTATTAAGACAGCATCGATTCATCGCTAAGACGAGGCCGTTTGTCGTTTTCGTACAGAGTAATGAAAAAGTTATTCCCGCGCTTTGTCCCCTTGTAGCATAGGCGAGATGTTATATAGAACAAATGGAAAGGGAAGGGGGAGACATAGACGGATAAGGAAATGATTGAGAAGTGGATTGTCTCGGTACAAGACGGACGCACAGAGGATTACGCGGCAATCGTCAAGTTATACCAACGCCGGATTTTTATATACTGCTGCAGGATGCTTGAGAATGAGCAGGAGGCAGAGGACGCGGCACAGGATGTTTTCGTAAAAGCGTATCAGTCGATTCAGAGCTATAGGCCAACGGCCGGGTTCTCAGCATGGTTATACAAGATTGCCTACCGGCACTGCTTAAATGCTCTTCGAAGGCGTCGTTTGCAACTACATAAGCACGCTTTGTTCCAGCCGAACAAATCCGTAGAGAGTCCTGAAGAGATCGTAGATCGACAGTTATTCAGCCCACCACTTGATTCCGTCTTAAAACGTCTTTCTATTGTGGAGCATAATCTGCTTGTTCTGAGTGTGTTCGAGGAAAGGACAAGTGTGGAGATCGCGGCCATTATCGGTAAAAGTCCAGAATCGGTTAAGAAACGAATCGCAAGGACCAAACAGAAAGTGCGGGACATGCTGGAGAAGGAGGGGGAGAAGGAATGGATCGTACAACGAACACTGTTGAAAACGAAGCTTTAATCCGTTACGCGAAAACGGAGGCTGATTATCCGGATATAGACATTACACAATCCGTTATGGAACGGATTAATCAATTGAGTAATAAGAGCCCTTACGGCAGGCGACGGAGGCCGATCCGTCGTTCATCGGCTATAGCTGCTATTAGTGGAGTCATGTTGATAGGATCGCTGACAGCTTATGCGGCTGCGGAGTATGCACAAATTCATGATTCTAATGGCCGGACTGTTATTGAAGCAGTCGCTGAAACTCCAATCTACCCTCTGCCAAAAGAAATAGCCGAACAGTTCGATGCATACCGCCAGCGGGTGTTAAAGCTGCTGAAGCCGGGGCAAATGCTCGCTTATTATATTAATGATGACAAGCTGAATTCGAATGGATATGACATGGCTAATCCGATTAAGTTCGAGTTTAATCTTCTCTACAGCTCTTACGAGGATTATGTACAGAAATTACGGCAAGTATCAGGGCCGCGGTTAGAGATGCCGGATTACCTGCCGGAAGGTTATGAGTTCAAGCATGGTCAGATTTCCCCGAGGCCGCCGATGCGCGGTGACAAGGATCATTCCGCCTATGATAAGGTGCAGAAGAAGTTGTTGGAACGAGCTGCCGCAATGAAGGGAACGGACAAGCTTGTTGTTGAACAGGTGGACTGGACGAATACACTTGGCGTGAATTTGGGCTTTACCAACGGATCCACTGTACTAAATCTAATGGCTCAAATTGGTCCTGACAATCCGGAGCATGGAGGGAAGGCAACCGTAGCTCAGTCAGCTTCAGCCACCTCGGAGACCGTCCGGATCGGAGAACAAGAGGCTCTCTATAGGAGTGACGACAGTCAGGGTGCTGATATCCCTCACTATTTGTTCTGGTACGATGAGCAGAAGAACGTCTATTATTCGATTATGGATAGTACGGGCAGCGAACTAACCCGGAAGGATTTCATATGGATTGCTCAGAGTATGATGAAGCAGGCTGGAGAATAAAGTAAGGGGCAAGTTCGCTATAGCGAACCGGCCCCTTTTGATTTACATCTCTTTTAAAGCTTTAAGTCCAAGCATCTTAAGCCCATCTTCAAGGCACTCTGCTGTCAGCTGGACAAGTGCGAGCTTCGCCACTTGTTCAGCTGTGTTACCGGTAATGATCTTCTCGTGATGATAGAACCGATTGAACGTCTGTGCCAATTCGATTAGATAGCGAGCGACGACTGAGGGCTCATACCGCTGAGCGGCTTGGGTGAGGGCATCGGGGTAGCGCATCAGAGCTTTGGCAAGCTGCCAGGAGTAATCGCTAGAAACGAAGCTGAAGTCGGATATTGCCGCGGTACCAGCTGCTTCGGATTGCAAGCTTGCTTTACGCAATAAGCTTTGCGTCCGGGCATAGGTGTATTGTACGTATGGCCCAGTCTCGCCCTCGAAGTTAACGATTTCCTCCAGTGAGAAGTTCACTTCATGCAGCCGTGAATGGAGTAAGTCGCCAAAAATAACGGCGCCTACCCCAACGGCTTCAGCTATTGCGGCTTTACTTGTGAGGGACGGGTTCTTCTCTTCGATAATGCGCAGTGCATGTGCTGTTGCTTCATCCAATACATCCTCGAGGAATACCACTTTTCCTCTGCGGGTAGACATTTTCTGCCCATCCATCAGCATTAGTCCAAACGGGATATGCTTGCATTGCTTCGCCCAATCGAAGCCCATCCGCTCCAGCACGAGGAATAACTGGCGGAAGTGCAGCGACTGCTCCGCACCTACAACATACAGCAACTCGTCTCCATCCATCTGTTCATGC
This sequence comes from Paenibacillus sp. YAF4_2, assembly GCF_052113225.1. NCBI lineage: Bacteria > Bacillati > Bacillota > Bacilli > Caryophanales > Paenibacillaceae > Paenibacillus > Paenibacillus sp. YAF4_2. Next base: position 293,890 of record NZ_JBFRCT010000004.1, on the reverse strand, counting down.
CGGTAAATCGCCGTTGTAAGATCACGGGTCGCATAAATGGAAGAGCCATCCGATTTCTTGATGATGCATGGCGGCAGTCCCTCCTCATCAAGATGGACGACCAGAGCACCGTCACTTTCCTCAAGCAGCCCAAGCTGTGCCAACTGCTCAACGACGGCATCCATTTTATCGTTATAGAAGCTTTCCCCAAGATAATGATCGAAGGAAACCCCAAGACGGTCGTACAGCTGATTAAACGCTGCGAGGCTGTCCTCAATAAATACTTGCCAATAGCGGTGCGCCTCCGAATCACCGGCTTCCAGCTTCACGAACCATTCACGCGCCTCATCCTCCAGCTCGGGATGGAGCTTTGCTTCTTCATGGAAACGGACGTAAAGCTCGAGATAGGCTTTAATCGGCTCTTCGGATTTCTGAGAAGGATCTCCCCAATGAAGGTAAGCAGCTATCATTTTGCCAAATTGGGTTCCCCAGTCGCCTAGATGATTAACGTTTACCGGTTCATAGCCCACCTTGCCTAGCAGATGATAAAGGGCGTTGCCGATCATCGTCGACCGCAGATGCCCGATGCCAAATGGCTTTGCGATATTGGGAGAAGACATGTCGATAATGACACGTTTGCCAGACCCGAGTTTGGGGAAACGCAGACCCTCCTCACGGTGTTCATTTGCGAACTGCTTAATAACCTCAGCACGGTTAAACTTAAAATTCAAATAGGGACCGGCAGCCTCTGCAGTCCACAGCTCGCTTTGAACAGACTCACTTAACTGCTCAGCAATTAGAATGGGGCTTTGCTTCAACGTCTTGGAAAGTGCAAAGCAAGGGAAGGCAACGTCGCCAAGCTGTTCGTTAGGCGGAAACTCCAAGAGCTCAAAGATTTGCTGCTCGCTTAAAGAACAATGCTTTGCTAATGATGCGGCAATCATTTCTTTTAACATAAGAAGACCTCCAGCTTATTTGTGAAAACATAAAAACCCCGTCTCAGAAAGAGACGGGGTTGAATCCGTGGTACCACTCTTGTTGCTTATAGAGGGACTATGGAAGTCACGTCGTTATAAGCATCTCGCCGTTGTAACGGTACTGAACCGGGCGGGCCTACTGTAAGGTTCGGCCAGCCATCTCCCGGGTCCTCTTCACCTTAATTGTCATCACCGGCTTTCACCACCCCGGCTCGCTGCTCATGAACATCATAAGGATACTGTCCCGTTCCTCGATATTAGTTATAACGAGCATCATACTGGATATTATCTGAAAAATCAATCTATTACTTCGTTCGGCTGCTAAGAATGTTGATGAACGATTGGCAGGCCACAAAGGTACGCATAACGGTAATCGGCTGGCCATCTTTGTAGAGCGCAAGGGCAGGGACAGAACGAAGCTCCAGCGGAGCGGCAGTCTGCGGGAAAAGATCAATATTGACCGATGTAACGGTCATTTCCTCGCGAAGAGCAGGGGCGACGGCCTCTAGTTGTCCTGCAATAGTATGACAAGGAGTGCAGAAGGTACTGCGGTATAGAACAAGCACGGAGCCTCCACGCTGAATCTCTTCTTGGAGCTGTAGATCGGTATATTGATTTAAGGACATATTATGACTCTCCCAGACTTGGAATGATGCCTACCATTGTATCATCCAAGTGCCAACTGCTCAATTGCACTTCTAATCGTACTGCATGAGAACGTCATCTGCTGCTCTTCCTCCGGTGATAAATTCAGCTCGATGATCTCTTTGACACCGTTGTGGGTAATGATTGCGGGAACGCCAGCTGCAATGCCAGTCTGGTTATATTCCTGCTCCAGGACCGAGGAGACGGCGATGATGCGGTGCTCATCGTACAGTATGGAGCGAGTAATATAGGCAAGCGCGTTCCCGATACCATAGTGTGTCGAGCCTTTACGAGTATAAATCTCCCAGCCGGCGTTTTTGGTCTGTAGTGCAATCTCTTCGAGCTTAAGGTGACCGAACCTGACCGGATGCTGGGTCAAAATATCACGAATCGGCTTCCCGCCAATCGTCACATGTGACCAGGCCGGGAACTGTGATTCCCCATGCTCACCAAGCACATACCCATGTACGCTTCGCGGATCAACAGGGAAGTGCTCGCAGAGCAGTGTCTTGAGCCGGGCGGAATCAATGGAGGTGCCGGTACCCATGACAGAGCTGCGTGGAAGCCCAGACAGCTTCCATACAACATAAGTGACAACATCAACGGGATTAGCAGCGGCGAGAAAAATACCGCTAAATCCACTGTCCATAATCCGCGGAATAATATGTTTATAAATGTCCGCGACGGCATGCAGCATGCCCATCCGGTCGCCTCCATCTTTTGGATATCCGCCAGCGCAAAGGATGACCACATCCATATCCGAGCATTGTTCATATGTGCCTGTGTATATTTTGGTACGGCTGTGTACGAAGTCCATCCCGTGCGTCATATCGAGTGCCTGTGCGATCGCGCGGTCCGGCGTCCGGTCAATAAGCATGATTTCATCACATATCGACTGATTGATAAGGGAATACGCGCAGCTTGAACCTACATTGCCAACCCCAACGATCGCTACCTTGCGCGCTTTGCTCCTCATTGCCATCCAGCCCCTTAACAAATGTTGTTACTCTAATATATGGGCTTGCATACGAATCATGTGACAAAGATAGGTAGATGTGAAGAAGGGTGACACGGAAATCTGTAACATACTGGGATTCCTTGATATCCAAGGGAAGTAAGAGTGGTCGCGTCGGGAAGTTGATGAGAAGGTGGATGAACATCAGGTGTAAGATGCTAGGTTATAGTACTTTAGTCTGAGTTAAATAGGCGGATGTGAAAATTATTTTCTTCATTTTCTAACATAATACGACAAATATATTAAATATGTTTTATAGGTTTAGGTGAATAGAGCCTAGCACAAAAAGAGGGCGTATGTGAAAGGATATTAGAGAATTAAGCTCTTTTGCCCAAATAATCCCTAAAATTGTTCAAAAGGAGTATTGAAATAACATATTGAATATATTATATTTATATCAGAAGATGAAACCGCTTTCTTGGAATGGGGGAAAAGAAGCTAAAACCACATGAAGAGCAAGAGCTGCGTATGGGATGCACATTAGCTTTAAACCTATTAGGAGGTGGGAAGGAAAATGATTGTGAATGAAGCAAGGGTTGAGGCAAGAGTCGAGGCCGTAAAGGGAAAAAAGAACACGACTTGGTCGAGGGTTTGGAGTTTCAGGGCTGCCTATTTATTTATGCTGCCAGCTGTTATCTGGTATCTGGTGTTCAGCTATTATCCGATGTATGGCATTTTGATTGCATTTAAAGATTTTAAGTACAACCTCGGAATAATGGGAAGTCCATGGGAAGGACTGCGGTACTTCAAGCAGTTCTTGAATGATTCTAGTTTTTATACTGTCCTCAAAAATACGCTGTCCATCAGCGGACTTAAGCTGTTGTTCGGTTTTCCGGCGCCATTAGTCCTTGCCTTAATGCTTAATGCTGTGATGCGCAGCAAAATAAAGCGGATATTCCAAACGATTTCTTACCTGCCCCACTTTGTATCCTGGGTCGTTGTCGTAACTCTAATGCAAAAGATTCTTTCTCCCAACGTTGGTCTTGTTAATGACATCCGTGAAAAAATGGGTCTGGATTCGATCTTTTTTATGGGCATGCCGAAATTATTTTATCCTCTTGTCCTCACTTCTGATATCTGGAAGGGCATCGGCTGGGGATCGATCATTTATTTGGCCGCGTTAACTAATATAGATCCACACTTGTATGAAGCCGCAGAAATGGACGGGGCGGGCCGCTGGAGCAAGCTGTTCAAAATCACGCTGCCAACCTTGGTACCTACGATTGGCATTCTATTGATCTTCTCCTTAAGCGGCATTCTAAATGCTGGGTTTGACCAAATATGGCTAATGCAGACGCCTGCTACATTAAGCGTCTCTGAGATATTGGACACCTACGTGCTCAAAACAGGTATCCAGCAAGGACAGTTCGCTTATTCCACGGCGATCGGCTTGTTCAAATCGGCGATCTCGCTGGTCCTAATTATAACGGTCAACAAGGTAGCCAAGAAGGTAAGCGACGTGTCTTTATGGTGACAATGGCCTGAATGGCCATTGGGTGACAATTCATAAGACTATGCTTACGAAGTATGAATTTCTTCACAATTCATTTGAGGAGGTGCGGGAATGGGCATGAGAAGAATGTCGACAGCCGATAAAATTTATTCGAGCTTGAATTATACCGTGCTGCTCATATTTTGCTTGACGGCACTGTACCCCTTTATTTATTTTTTAGCGCTTTCGTTTAATGATGGCTATGACGCGATGAAAGGCGGCATTTACTTCTACCCTAGAGTTTTTACACTTGAGAACTACTCCAAGGCATTTAATAATCCGCAGATCTTAAATGCCTTTTCGATTTCTATTTCACGGACTTTAATCGTTACCCTATCTTCCGTCATACTGACTTCTTTACTCGCTTATGGTCTTTCACGGAAAGGTCTACCCGGAAGGAAATATATCGTCTTTTTCTTCTTCTTTACGACCTTGTTCAGCGGCGGATTGATTCCAACCTTCATTTTGTACCGTCAAATTCATATTATCGATACGTATTGGGTGCTAGTCTTGCCTGTACTGTATGACTTTTTTAACGCCATCGTGATGAAGACGTTCTTTGACGGGATCCCTCCCAGCTTGTCGGAGTCGGCCCGAATCGACGGGGCAAGCGAACTGCAGGTATTTGCACGAATCATTCTCCCGCTATCCATGCCTGTATTGGCTACCATAGCTTTGTTTGTAGGGGTTGGCGTGTGGAACGACTGGTTTACCGGGCAGTTCTTTATCTCGAAAGAAAACCTTCAGCCCGCAGCGACGTTCCTGAACAAAATGATAAGTGAAGCGTCCTTCCAGACCATGACAGGTTCAGGCAGCGGTTCATCTATTCAAAACATGAGTCAATCCCAAATGGAGCTGCGGGGTGTAACGCCGGAAGCGCTCCGAATGACTTTTGTCATTATTATTACAACTCCGATCCTCTGCGTGTATCCGTTCCTTCAAAGGTTCTTCGTAAAGGGTGTACTGGTAGGTTCGCTTAAGGAGTAGTCGCGAGGGTTATAAGAGGCATTGCCTTTTATATACAATTAAAAAATGAGAGGGGCTTGTCAAATGCGTAAAACCAGATTAAAAGGTTCTCTTAGCTTGGCAGCTGCGATCCCGCTGCTTGCATTGTCGATGACGGCATGCAGTGATAATGGGGGGAACAACGAACCAAATACGACGGCAGGGAACGCAACGAACACGGGGCAAAAAGAAGCAGATGCACCCAAACAGGTCACGTTAACCTTCCTGAGCGCCTGGAATGGTGGTGGAGCAGGCTTCCCGCAGGACCAGGTGAACAATCCAGTAGCCAAAGCGATTAGAGACAAGACTGGCGTCACGCTCAAGCTGGAATCCATCACGACAAGTGAAGTTGAGAAGCTGAATACGATGTTCGCTTCCGGAACGGTTCCGGATATCGTAAACGCTCCGTATTGGTCGACAACCGGCGGTGAAGGACAAGTTATCAAAAAAGCCGCGATGGAAGGTCAGCTTCTTGACTTAACGCCTTATCTCGATAAATATCCGAATATTAAGAGACTGATGACAACAGGTATAGCCAAGGACTTTGCTGAGTTTGACATGAACAGTCCTGAGCTGGAAGGCAAGCAATATATCATACCGACGGAAACGCCGGACGGTTCGATCGAAAGCATTCATAACTGGAATTATGGCCTTTTTGCCCGCGGCGATATTTTGAAGGCGCTGAATGTAAATGCAGCGGATATTGATACGCAAGAGAAGCTGTACGATTTGCTGGATAAGATCAAAAAAGGCAATTTCAAAGATATTAGCGGCAAGCCGGTTATCCCTGCCGGAACGCTGCATAACGGTTGGGATTCCAGCCAATTCACGAAGGGCTGGACGGGTTACAATATTTCGGACTTCCGTGAGGAAGACGGCAAGCTGACCTTCTGGGCTTTGTCCAAAGACGAAGAAGACAAAATGCTGTATCTGCGCAAGTTGATCAAGGATGGACTGTTCGATCCTGAAGCATTCAGCAACACCGACACGACAGCGATGGAGAAGCTGACTACCGGCAAGCTGGCCGTATTCGGAGCACAACCTATGCTTGGGGATTTGTCGAAAACGCTGTATAAGACTAATCCGGAAATGCAATACGAGCTGCTTGGTCCAATGAAGAATAAAAACGGCGAAATCGCAACGCAGGTTGAGAAGCCAGGACGTTCCGGATTCCCTGCCATCTTCTTGAGCGCGAAAATTAAAGACCCGGATGCAGCACTGCGTTATCTTGATTTCGTAAATAGTGACGAAGGCCGTCTGCTCGCGTACTGGGGTATTGAAGGCAAGGATTATACGATGGTGGACGGAAGACCGCAATGGATTCCGGACGTGAAGAAGCAGTTTGACGAGAATCCGGACTTGAAGCGCGACGAAGGACTTAGCTTCCTTCCGGGAAGATTCACTGGCGCATTCTCCGATACTGTGACATGGCCAAAAACGGATGATCAAAAAACGCAATGGGATAAGCTGGAGGAAAGCTTCTCGGTAAAAATGCCTATTAAAATCATTGATAAAGTAAGCGCCAGCTATCTTGAAAGAGAATGGCCGAAATATCAGCAATATCGTGACAAGGTAGGCAGCTTTGATTTTAACGCAGAATTGCAGAAAGCCTACTTCGCGAAATCGGATGAAGAAGCTTTGAAAATCCTTCAGAAAGCCCAAGACAAGTTCAAGGATGCCGGCGTTGAGGAAATGACCGAGTTTGTCGCTCAAAAAGCCGCAGAACGGGATGACATTGGTTACTAAAAGCAGGCTGGCATTATCGTAACTTACAATAAAGAAACCGCCCGATAGCTGTGAAGCTCGGGCGGTTTCTTTTTGTGTCATATAGCGTCATCGCCGTCGCGATATGCGGCCGGAGCCTTTGCGGATCTTCGGCGTCGACTTCTTCGGCTTGGTGAACACGGAGCCCGACTTCTTCGAAGAAGAAGAGCCTCCGGTAACGACCTTGCCGGTCGAGCCGCTGCTTGAACTGCTGCCTGAACCTACAGCAGAAGATTCCGCGTTCTTCGAACGCTTGAAGATCGTTCCGGTCCGATTGACGGTCATCGGCGGAGCTTTTTTCAAATCCTGATCGGTTGGCGTGTGATAGGTCGTTTTTGGTTTATAAGTGTCTTTCGACGAATAACCACGATAAGTGCCTTTTCCATAACGGCCATGATCAAACAGATCATTAAGTACGCTGGCGAGCAAATAACCTTCCAGGAAGCTGCTGCTGTAGTTATTACGTACATATTCCTTGGAGTCGATCTCAATCAGCGTATCAGCTGGATCATCCGGAGCCTGCTGAATCTGAATAACTTCGTCGTTGTAGACGAGGAACATCCGCTCGGTACTTTCCGCTGACTGCTGCTCCGGCTTTTTCTTATCAACAAGCTGCTTCGCAACCTCTGGAACGGTTTGATCCGCTGCACGGTAGACGTAAGACGTCTGATTGCCCGAGCCATTCACCGATTCAAGCGGATATTTCTCCTTCACGGTATCAGAGACGGCGCAGGCAGCAAGCATTGGAACGATGAAGCTGATTAATAATAGGATTTTGATGCTATGAAGCCACCATTTCTTGCTCATCATGCTTCCTCCTAAAAAGAATTGCGAAGCAATTCTTACTTCGTAAGCAAAGCCCTATGCTTCGTAAGCAAAGCCCTATGCTTCGTAAGCTAAGCACCCCGAATGACACGGACATCAGCGGGGAGTACCGATTCACCAATATAAAGCATGAAGCGTCCATCGAGCCATTCCACACGGAGCAGCTTCATATCGTCGGATTGATACTGCCACACATACTGCTCTCCGCCTTGCATAAACGGCGTTTTGCCGTTTGCTGCAATAACACCCGAGAAGTTCTCTTCCATGTGATAGGCCCGGTCGTCCAGTTCAAGAGTGGTTGGTACCTCATCAAAGGTATCAAGACGTCCGTCGATCTGCTCGTACAGGGCATATACTGTGCGTTCACGTTCTTCAATCGACAGGTAGCGAATGTCTGTCCCATCCTGCAGCGTAAGAACTACAGCGTTCCGGCTGCGGTTCCGGCTGCTGCCTGTCACCTGATAAGTCACTAGCGAGACTTCACAGACATCGCCTGGTGCGAGTGACAGAATGCTTTTTTCCACTTTGACTGGTTCGGGTTTGGCCATAATATTTTTAATCCGTTTGAAAATACTCATAAAGGTTTACTCCTTCGTACGTTCGTTCTGTTATACGGAACCAATGATCAGGGCGCCTGCAATATGAAGGGAACCCGCGATAAGCGCGTAGCCGATCTTGCCATCATGAATGCCTTTATCAAGCTGGATACCAGCCACTGCACCAAAAATAATACGGAAAATAGCTTCAACAATCAGCAGCGTAATGAACGATACAAGTGAAATCACAAGGGCTTCCCACATGTAAGTCGCCTGTCCGATCGATGAGGCTAAAATATACGCCTGCGCACCTAGCTTCATCACAAAACGAACCGTTACAGCAATATTACCATCTTTCATTTCCTTAAAATCATGGTATTTCGTGGACAGCGAGTCTAAATACATGAGGATAAACAGCAGAAGCGCCCCAGCGCCGGTCCATACCGGAATTTGCAGCAGATCCGTCCAAGTCATTACAATTTTTCCCCCAATAAAAAGTAGTAGAACTGCAAAATCCGCCGGCGCTGCCGGAAAAGCAATAGCGCCGGCGGACATGATACGTCAGTCCATTTTATTCAATACGGTTATGAGCTATTCCTTCTTCTCGTATTGCTTAAGCAGAGCAGCAAGCTCATCTTCAACTGCTTTGTCTTTGCCTAGAGCAGCGAACTCATCGTCCAGCGATTTGCCTTTGGATTGTGCCAGCTCGTTGCTTGCCTCCGCGCGTGCTTCCGCTTGAAGCATTTTTTCTTCCATACGTTTCAGTCCTGCACTAGCCGTATCAGAGCTGAAGCCTGCGAGCGATTTGTTGATATGCTCTTGTGCTTTCGCTGCCTGATAGCGGGCAACTAGCGTCTCACGTTTGTTCTTCATATCTGTCAGCTGCTTACGCATTTCGTCGAGCTTCCCACGAAGGTTGTCAGCCATTGCTTTGTTGTTATCAAAGCTTGTTTTGTACTCGGCAGCTTTTGCTTCTGCTGCTTTCTTTTCTTCAAGAGCACGGCGGGCAAGGTCGATATTTTGAGCTTGTGCTGCGATATGCGCTTGCTCACCGCGTTTTTCCACTAGCTGAGCTTGCTCTTCATACAATTGTTTAAATTTTTTCTCGAGGGCGATTTGAGCAGCTACCGCTTTCTCCGCATCTTCGAGGTCTTCTTGCATGTCACGGATATATTGGTCAGTCAGCTTGATCGGATCTTCCGCTTTCTCAATCAGAGCATACACATTCGATAAAGTAAGGTCACGCAGTCGTTTGAATACAGACATTTTAGACATCCTCCCGGATTTTCAATTTTCAATATTGGATCTTATAACACCTACATACGATTATACGCCTGAAATAGTTTCATTTCGATAGCTCGGGAAAAAGTGGTTTGAACAAAATTAACAATGTTTGGTAAAATAAAGAGAGTCCATCAATCATATTTAGGGAGATGAGCAGAATGAGTCATGAAATTATCAATCAGTACGAATATCATATTTGGGCAAACAATAAGTTGTTTGGGCACTTGAAGCAGCTGCCGCAGGAAGTATATCATGCGGAGGTTCAAAGTGTATTCACGTCCGTAGCGGCAGTGCTGGAGCATCTATATGTAAGAGAAGAGATGTGGCTTGGTGTTATTTCGGGAGAGAGTACAGATCAGGTCATGCAATTGGTTAACCGGCTTACGGAAGAGGTAAAAGGAATTGGGGCTTCTGCACTCGAAGAGCGTTACGCCAATTTGGCAGGCCGTTTCCGCGATTATATGACTGGTATCGACGATCTGGACAAGCTTACAACCATTACGCATCCACGTTATGGCTCCATGTCAGCGCCATTATCTGGCCTTATTCAACATGTTGTGAACCATGGGACGTATCACCGGGGTAATGTGACGGCAATACTAAGACAACAGGGTCATCCAGGCGTAGCAACGGATTATATATTTTTTCTACACGGACAATATAACTAGCATACACATCAAAGAAAAGATATCCACAGAGTTATCCACATTATCAACATAGCTGATTCCCCAATAAAAATAAGCTTTTGCAAAAATTGCTCACATATCCACAACAAAGGATGTCCACATAAAGTCCTAGGCCGTAAGTCAGGTTGATATATGCAAAAAAAGGTAGAGAATTGTCGGAGGTTCATTTGAAATCATGGATTCGGTTGGAATGGCTGATCGTGATCGCCGCAGTTGTTGTCTTAATGCCACTTTTATTCCTAAGCCCAATTGGCATTGCGAATAACGGCGACTTTTACCGTATCATGCTTGCTGGTGGAATAGACTTCGCAGATTCTGGTGAGTCTTATCAGGATAAGTACTTTGGGTATTTTCATGCGCTCTATCATTATGGGCCATTCTCGGCGGGCAGTTATATCTCCTCACAGATTATCATCGTGTTTATAGCGGGGATGATCGGAAGGCTGCTAAATGCGGAGCAGTTCGACATTCGGATTCTGTCGTTCCTTTATTCTATCCTCTATCTCACGGCTTTATATGTGCTGGTCAAATACAACAAAGAGCGTTCAATCCTCTTTAATACAGCACTTATTGCCGGTTTATCACTGGTGTTTCTGGATATCGGCTATGTCGCTTATTTCAACTCGTTCTTTGGCGAGTCAATCACTCTGATCTTTATGCTGCTTACCTTTGGGCTTGCGCTTGCCTTAACACGTGTGGACAAGCCATCGATTTGGCTGCTAACGGCTTTCTTCCTTTCGGCTGTCTGCCTTATTGGTACCAAGCTGCAAAATGCACCGATTGGTATTCTGCTTCTATTGCTTGGTCTGCGTTTCTGGAAGCTTCGGGCCGATCAAGTATGGCGAAAAGCAATAATGGTCTGGTCTACGATTTTGCTGCTGACCACGGTGACGATGTATGCCGCCGCGCCAAGCGAGCTCAAGCATATTAACCTGTATCAGACCGTGTTCTTTGGCATATTGAAGGATTCTCCTGATCCTGCAGCAGATTTGAAGGAGCTTGGTTTGCCGGAGGAATTTAAGGTGAACGCAGGGACCAACTTTTTCCAGACCGATACTGTCATTAAGCAAAATGATCCCCGTATCCTGGAGGCGCTTAGCAGCATTAGTCACAAAGATGTTCTCTTGTATTATGCGAAGCATCCTTCAAGATTCGTGCAGAAGCTGAAGCGTGCCGCGAAGAACGGAATGAGTATCCGGCCGCTTTATTTGGGCAACTACGAGAAGTCGGAAGGCAAGCCCTACGGTGAGGTGAGCTATACTTATAGTACTTGGAGTACCTTCAAGCTTAAGCATATGCCGAATAATCTTGGTTTTGTTGCGGCATTTGCTGCTATTTATCTAGTGATCCTGGGATCGGAATATGTGAGGCAGAGGCGCTCGGTACGGCAGAGGTTGTTTTTAGAAACCTTGCTTGTATTGGCTCTGGTTGGGATGTTTGGTTTTGCGGTCCCGCTGCTTGGCGACGGAGAGGCGGATATAGGGAAGCATTTGTTCCTGTTTAACCTCAGCTTCGATATGATGGTGGTGACTGGCTTGTTGTACGTGGTGTGGAGAATGTCGAAGCTATTATCTCGGAAAAGCTGAGACAAACAGCAGGGCTGTTCGCACGGAGGGGACTCCATTCGAACAGCCCTGTTGTTGTTACAGATGATTAGCGTTGCGCACCTGGACGAATACGGACAACACCAATCTCGGAAGCATTGATGGCAAACGCATTGCCGCCTTGGTTGATTATTGCTTTAGCGGATTGACCAACGTGCACGTTAGTCGTGCCTTTGCTCCATTTGACAATATTCTTGTCTGTGGATTTTGTTTTACGACCCATTTGAAATCACCTCCTCGCCTAAATTGGATTAACGGCGGCGTTTCTTTTGTTTGGCCAACTGTTTCATAATTTGTACGTTAACGGCGTTGCTAGCGAGTACATTTCCAGCCTCTGCAGATGCAGAAGCACTTTGATAGATATTAATAACGATATAGTTGTTAGGGCCGACACGGTATCGATACGTTTTCACATTTTGATGATTCAAGGACGTTCCTCCTCTGACAGCAGTATCCTCTATAATCTATGTTTCATTGAGAGATTCCGTCTCGGCGTATTGTTAATGGGTTATGAAGATGGGTATTGATGATGGGTTATGAAGAAAAGTATCTCCTTCCGGTTGCTGTTGTTATCTTGATATTTTGAATGATATCTCTAGCGGTAATATCAAGATAACAAAGGCAAGCGCTGCGCTCCTCCACGAGATACTATTTCTTCAATACCATATCAATTGGTAGGGAAACAAAAAGAGTGGAACAGGAATAATTAACCTGTTCCACTCTTATTTTTTTATTAATTAATCGATGGGATTCAAAGAGAAAATATCTCCTGGAAGAGTGTAACGCTTGCCTTTGAAATCGTGATAAACCCTTAAATATTCCAATCAGATTATCACGATTTCAACAGCAACTGGAAGGAGATATTTTTTCTAAGGGATCATGATCGGTTAGAACACTTCTGCAGGATACTGGTCGATTATACCGCCCAGTTGCCGTTTATAAGGATTGGTTCGCGTGTGCCATCGTCTGTGACGCCGTAGAGGTTGAGCTCGGCGGAGCCGACCATGAAGTCGGTATGAGCCATACTTTGATTGAGACCTCTTTCGAGCAGCTCTTCGCGCGACAAGCCGGCGCCGCCTTTGATGCAGGAGGCATAAGCGCTGCCTACAGCCAGATGGCAGGAAGCATTCTCGTCGAAGATTGTTTTATAGAACAAAATGTTCGAGTCCGAGATTGGAGATTGGTGCGGCACGAGTGCGACTTCACCGAGGAACTTCGCGCCTTCATCGGTTTCGATCAGGCCTTTGAGTGCTTCCTCGCCTTGCTCTGCGGTTACATTTACTACACGACCATTCTCGAAGGTAAACGAGAAGTTATCGATGATGTTGCCGTTGTAGCTGAGCGGCTTCGTGCTGGAGATCGTCCCGTTAACGCCCGTACGGAGCGGAGCAGAGTAGACTTCTTCTGTAGGCAGGTTAGGGACGAACCAAGTGCCTTGTTCATTTTGCTTGCTGCCGCCAAGCCATACTTGATCCTTCGGCATCTCAAGGGTGAGATCAGTGCCAGGTGCTTCATAGTGAAGATATTTATAAGCTTTATCGTTTAAGTATTTGGCTTTGATTTTGAGCTGCTTAATATGGGCTTCCCAAGCTGCGATTGGATCAGGCTGATCGGCACGTACCATTTGGAAGATCGTATCCCACAGCTTTGCAACTTGCTCTTCCTGCGGCAGATCCGGGAATACTTTAGCTGCCCAAGCAGCAGATGGTGCAGTAGCCAGAGACCAAGTGAATTTGAAGGCTTGTGCCATTTGGCGGTATTTCTCGTTTGCCGTACGTGAAGTGCGGTCAGCTGTACGAATACGTTCCTGCGGCACGCCGCGGAGTAAATCGGGATCGGCCGATCCGATTGTAATGGAGGCTGCTCCTTTTTCTGCCATCTCGGTTTTTTCTCCAGCAGACCATTTAGGCTCTTCGAGGAAGGATTCGAGTGGGGCAAGATCATAATGAAGTCGGGATACCGCGTCGTCATGCCAGAACACCTTAACTTGATAAGCGCCAGCTTCGTACGCTTTCTTGACAACGAGTCGAACGAGCTCAGGCGCGTCAATTGTCGCATTAACCATAACCGATTGCCCTTGTTGTATGTTCGCTCCGATTTTTACGATGATGTCCGCATAGTTGTTTAATTTTTGCTCAAAAGTCAGCATGGGCTTCATTCCTCTCTCGTTATAAATAGGTATAGTTTCCTGTGGACCCTATAGCTATAGTATGAACTTATTTTTGAGTAATTTCAAAAATGAGAGAGCGGAAGAGGGAGTTAGAATCGTGCCGGAGCTGAGCGGTCGAGTTAGGTTGATGGGACAGAAGGAAGTGAACGGAGGGATGTTGGCGGGTTAACCGTTTGGTTACTTGCATGGAACGGCGTTATAATAGCTAGGTAGCAAGTTGGCTTTAAGTTAAGAAACGGAGTGATCACTTATGGAATCCATTTGGCAACAGAGAAAAGGGCATCTGGCTGCCTATTTGAGAGAGAACGGCATAGATATCGCCTTTATTACGTCTTCGACGAATGTATACTATTTTACGGGCTTTTATTGCAATCCGCATGAGCGTTTCCTAGCGCTGGCTTTGGATGCGCGTACTGGTGAAGAAACGCTGTATATGCCGCTGCTTGATCTTTCCGCAGCGGAGCCATTTGGCGGCGATGCGAAGTTAGTACCGATCTCCGATACGGAGAATGCTTATGAGGTGCTGAAGCAGCATACCGGAGCAGGCGCATCTGTAGTTGGAATTGAAAAAGAAGCTGTTTCAATCGCGAAAGCCGAACGGCTTGGGGAAGCTTTGGGCGGGGCACGCTTTGCGGATTTGGAAAGCTTTATTCTGTCGCTGCGTATGAACAAAAGCGAAGAAGAGATCAGCAAAGTTTTGGACGCAGTCGTCATGGTAGAAAAAGTGGTAGCTCATGCTGCTTCCCATGTAAAACTCGGTATGACCGAGCTGGAGCTGACGGCGGAGATTGAATATCAAATGCGTAAGCTTGGTGCGGATCGTCCAGCGTTCGAATCAATCGTACTGACTGGTGCGAGATCTGCGCTGCCGCATGGTACACCGGGTTATGAAACGATTAAACATGGCGACTTCGTGCTGATCGATATCGGCGTGCAGACAGGCGGCTATTGCTCGGACATTACAAGAACGTTTGTGATGGGCGAAGCTGCAAAAGAACAGCGTGCGATCTATGATACGGTACTGGAAGCTAATATGGCAGGGATTTCAGCGGCAAAAGCCGGCGTAACCTTGGCTTCTGTTGATAAAGCTGCTCGTGATGTTATTGAACAAAAGGGCTTTGGACCACTCTTCACACATCGCCTTGGCCACGGCTTTGGTATGGATGTACATGAGCAGCCATCTGTATCCGGGCTTAATCAGTCTTTGATTGAACCAGGACTCCTGTTTACGGTTGAGCCAGGCATCTATGATCCGGTCATCGGCGGCGTTCGAATTGAGGATGACGTGTACATTCAAGCAAATGGTTCCGTGCGAGTGCTGACCAGCTATCCAAAAGAGCTTATTTTGCTCGGTAACTAATAGCTGTCTGGAATTCTAATTCTAACGAATCCTAATCACCTTATTTGGGAGTAATCCGGCATGCTCGAATGGTAACGAATCCTAGTCAGGCTATTTGAAGAAAACTCGCAGCAAAATGGAGTGAAATCGGCCAATAGCGTTACTAGGATTCGTTAGGTTTTAAAAAAGGCTGATTTGTCACAAATAAGCATATGAGGATTCGTTAGCGGGAAAGTGCCGGGAAGCTACCGACTCCGCACCGGCCGACCCCGCACCTACCGGCCCCGCACCGACCGACCCCGCACCGACCGACAAAGGGCAAAGTCTACACGATACCGTGTAGACTTTGCCCTTTGCAGTTATCAAAACATATTCTTCAAAACCATCATCAAATTCGCCGGTTTCTCCGCCAGGCGGCGGGTGTAATACGGGTACCACATGGTACCGTATGGGACGTAGCAGCGGACGCGGTAGCCTTCCTGTGCAAGCTCGGCTTGCTTGCCCATTCGAAGACCGTACAGCATTTGGAATTCGAAGGCGTCTTTTTGAATATTGTTTTTCGCGGCGTAATCCTTAGTCCAGTTGATGATCTTGTCGTCGTGAGAAGCGACTGCTGTATAGACGCCGTTCTTCAGCCTTAGTTCAATGAGTTTTTTGAAGTTATCGAGCACCTGACCCGCATTCTGATAAGCTACTTCAGCGGGCTCTTTATATGCCCCTTTTACCAGTCTCAGATTCACCTTCTCCTTGCTAAGTTCCTTGACGTCCTCTTCTGATCGGTACAAATACGCTTGAATGACCGTCCCCGCATTCATCAGCCAGCCTTCATGGAGCTTCCGGATGATGTCTATGGTGGCTTGTGTATAAGGAGTATCCTCCATATCGAGACGGACAAAAATCCGGCTGTACTTGGCTTCCGATACTACCGCACGAATGTTGGCGAAGCACTGCTCTGGGTCCAGCGCCAGACCGAATTGAGTTGGCTTCAGTGACACGTTCGCATTCACTTTCCGCTTGGCAATCTCACGAATGATCCTCAGATACTCTTCCCGATAGCCCGCAGCCTCGCTGAGATCCTTAATTCCTTCACCAAGATGGTCCAGTGTAACCATTATGCCCTGCCCGTTCAGCTCTTCCGTTCGATCCATCGCTTCCTCCAACGTGTCACCGGCAATGAATTTGGAAGCAAGCTTACGTCCGTAGCGGATGGACAAATGCTCCACAAGCTTATTGTTTGAAATCGTCAGCAATGTTCGGCGATAAAGGCCAGCACCCATTGTCTATCTCTCCTTTCCGTTGCTGTCCGGAAGTCCTTCATTTCTTCATGTATGCAGGATTCCAGATTTCCGTAAGCCTTTTATTGCACCATGAATGCAAGGCTTCCAGATAAGACATATCGTCCTGCCGAATGAACTATAAATGAATTAGTGAGCATGTATCGAAAGGGGATGCGGGTATGAGGGCAACATTTAAGAACGAGCCTTTCACAAACTTTCAGCTTGAATCGAATAATAAGGCGTACGATGCGGCGTTGGCACTGGTGGGGACGAAGCTGGGCAGGGATTATCCGCTGATTATCGGCGGTGACCGGGTAACAACAACGCGTATCGCTGCATCAACGAATCCGGCATCAAAAAATCAGATCATCGGCAACGTATCGCAAGCAAACGCAAGTCTTGCGGAGGAAGCCATTCAGACGGCGGCACGTACTTTCGACAGCTGGAAGCATACGGCTCCAGATGAGCGCGCTCGTTATTTATATAGAGCAGCGGCGCTGCTGCGGCGGAGGAAGCATGAATTTTCCGCGTGGATGACGGTTGAAGCGGGCAAAACACGCGCAGAGGCCGATGCTGATACGGCGGAAGCGATTGATTTTATGGAATTTTATGCACGGGAAATGCAGCGTATTAGTAAGCCGCAGCCGCTAACCCCTCTTGACGAAGAGGAGAATCAACTCTATTATATTCCGCTTGGCGTCGGTATTGTCATTCCGCCGTGGAATTTCCCGTTAGCCATTATGGCGGGCATGACTACTGCTGCTCTCGTATGTGGCAACACGGTTGTCTTGAAGCCAGCCAGCCCAACTATGGTGATTGCAGCGCAGTTCGTCGAACTTCTTGAGGAAGCTGGTGTCCCCGCAGGTGTTGTTAATTATTTACCGGGACCGGGCAGCGAGGTAGGTGATTATCTCGTTGACCATCCGCTCACGCGATTCATCAGTTTTACCGGCTCTCGTGAGGTTGGTTTACGGATTAATGAGCGGGCAGCGAAAACACAGCCGGGGCAAAAATGGATCAAGCGTGTAATTGCCGAGATGGGCGGGAAAGATGCCATTATCGTAGATAATGATGCGAATCTTGATCTGGCAGCTGAATCGATCGTAGCATCGGCTTTTGGCTTTTCCGGGCAAAAATGTTCGGCCTGCTCAAGGGCAATCATCCATGAAGCAGTGTACGATGAGGTGCTTGCCAAGGTGATTGATCGGACACAGCAGCTTACAGTCGGGGATCCTGCAGTGGTTTCAACAAATGTAGGAGCGGTTATTGATGACAAAGCCTTCCGTAAAATCCAGGAATATATCGAGATAGGCAAAGGGGAAGGACAGCTTGTAGTTGGCGGAGCCTCCGATGATTCAGTAGGCTATTTCATCGAACCAACGATCTTTGCGGATGTGGCGGCGGATGCTCGAATCTCGCAGGAGGAGATTTTTGGACCGGTGCTGGCCTTTACAAAAGCAGAGTCGTTCGAGGATGCCCTCCAGATCGCCAATAATACCGAGTTTGGCTTAACCGGCGCGGTTATCTCGAATAACCGGGAGCATTTGGAGCTGGCGCGGCGGGATTTTATGGCAGGGAATTTATATTTGAACCGTAAATGTACTGGGGCGCTTGTGGGCGCTCATCCGTTTGGAGGGTTTAATATGTCCGGTACAGATTCCAAGGCGGGTGGACGGGATTATCTGCTTCTTTTCACTCAGATAAAAATTGTATCGGAGCGATTTTAACGAATTGTGAACGCTCTCGAAGGGAGTTTGGCTCAGCGCCTCGAATAGAATACAATAGTTTGTAATACTTGGGACTGCAGGATAGGAAAAAGGGGATCGATGACAATGACGCAGCAGGAAACGTATATTATCGCGCTTGACCAAGGAACGACAAGCACACGTGCGATTTTGTTCGATAAAGAGGGGGTTCCGCGTGCTGTTGCTCAAACGGCCGTAGATTGTACCTTCCCTCATCCGGGCTGGGTCGAACAGGATGCCGAGCAGCTGTGGGAAACGTCGCTTCAGGTCATCCGCGAGCTGCTTGCGACGGAGGGGCTGACAGCGGATCGGATCGCCGCGATTGGTATATCGAATCAACGGGAGACGTCCATCATATGGGAGAAAGCAACGGGCAAACCGATTTATAACGCAGTGGTTTGGCAGTCACGCCAGACGTCGGGTATTTGTGAAGCGCTGAAGGAATCCGGTCATGAATTAGCGATACGGTCGAAAACAGGACTGCTAATTGATCCGTATTTCTCCGGTACAAAAGTGAAATGGATGCTCGATGAGGTAGAGGGAGCACGCGGAAAAGCTGTGGCTGGCGAGCTGTTATTTGGTACCGTGGACAGCTGGCTGATCTGGAAGCTGACAGGCGGAGCCGTCCATGTGACGGATTATTCGAATGCTTCGCGAACGCTGCTTTATAATATTCATGAGCTCAAATGGGATGAGGAGCTGTTGGAATGGCTCGACATACCGGCTGCGATGCTGCCGGAGGTTCGCTCATCATCCGAGGTCTATGGGATAACGGATGCAGCTTTGTTCGGCGGCTCGATCGCTCTTGCAGGCGCTGCGGGTGATCAGCAGGCGGCTTTGTTCGGACATGGTTGTTTTGAGAAAGGTGAAGCAAAAAACACGTACGGTACTGGCTGTTTCATGCTGATGAACACAGGTGCTGAGCCGATCCGCTCGGAGCATGGACTGCTGACGACAATTGCCTGGGGCATTGATGGGCAGGTTGAATATGCGCTTGAAGGCAGTGTCTTTGTGGCGGGTTCGGCTGTGCAGTGGCTTCGCGACGGAATGGAAATGATCGAAACGTCGGAAGAAAGCGAAAGGCTAGCCGCGTCGGTCGAGTCGACCGAAGGAGTCTATGTCGTCCCCGCCTTTGTAGGTCTCGGCACGCCTTATTGGGACAGCGAAGTACGAGGCGCAGCGTTTGGTATGACGCGCGGGACGCGGCGTGAGCATTTTGTACGGGCGACGCTGGAATCCATTGCTTACCAGACAAAGGATGTGCTGGATGCAATGGAACAGTCGGCGGGAATTCCGCTGCAAGCACTTTGTGTGGACGGCGGTGCCATTCGTAACAATCTGCTTATGCAGTTCCAAAGTGATCTGCTTGAGGTGCCAGTCGAAAGACCGGTAGTCAGCGAGACAACGGCGCTTGGGGCCGCTTATTTGGCGGGGCTGGCGGTAGGCTACTGGCAAGGCCGTGAGGAAATACTGGAGCAGAGGCGGCTTGAAAGCGTATTTGAGCCGGTAATGCCGCCAGAGCGAGTAACCGAGTTATATGCCGGCTGGCAGAAAGCCGTGCAGGCGGCATTAGCTTTTCGATAAGAAGATAGAAGGGGAACCGTGGCAGTTCTTCATGATGCGTAATAGCATAATGAAGAATGTTCGCGGTTTTCTTTTTGGTTAGTATAAGCGATAGGGGCGGTTGGCGGATGGCAAGCGGGAAAGGGCAACAGGGCAGCACAGACAGTTTTAACGCATTGAAAAGAGATGAGCAGTTTAATAAGCTACTTGGTCAGGAGTATGACCTGCTTATTATCGGCGGTGGAATTACAGGAGCGGGAATTGCGCTTGATGCAGCGACGCGTGGGCTGAAGGCTGCGCTTGTGGAGATGCAGGATTTTGCCGCGGGTACGTCAAGCCGTTCCACGAAGCTGGTGCATGGCGGACTAAGATACTTGAAGCAGAAGGAGTTTGGCGTTGTAGCTGAGGTTGGCAAGGAGCGTGCCATTGTGTACGAGAACGGGCCACATGTGACAACACCGGAATGGATGCTGCTCCCGATCTACAAGGGCGGAACATTTGGGACATTCAGCACTTCAATAGGGTTACGTCTCTATGATTTCCTTGCTGGCGTCAAACGCGGCGAGAGACGGAAGATGCTTGGTGTGAGCGAGACCACTCGGCGTGAGCCGCTTCTGAAGCAGCAGGGGCTGAAGGGCAGCGGCTATTATGTCGAGTATCGGACGGATGATGCACGGCTGACGATCGAAGTGTTGAAAAAAGCGGTTGAGCTTGGAGTACATGCTATCTCTTATGTAAAAGCTGATTCGCTTCTTTATGAGAATGGGCGGGTTGCAGGTGCAGAGCTTCGAGATCAGTTAACGGGCAAGATCGGCCAGGTGAAGGCTCTTGTCACTATTAATGCTGCGGGGCCTTGGGTAGATACCATTCGGGAGAAGGACGACTCCAAGAAAGGGAAAACCCTTCATCATACAAAAGGCGTTCATCTGGTGTTCGATCAGCAGCGTTTCCCGCTGGAGCAAGCGGTCTATTTCGACTCCGACGACGGTCGGATGCTGTTTGCGATCCCTCGAGATGGGAAGACCTATATTGGCACGACCGATACCGATTACCGGCTCGACCTTGCCCATCCACGTATGACAACCAAGGACCGGCAGTACATCCTGAATGCGGCTAATGACATGTTTCCGTCACTGAGGCTGAGGGCGGAAGATGTTGAATCAAGCTGGGCAGGTGTGCGTCCTCTTATTCATCAGGAGGGGAAGAATCCTTCCGAGATTTCGCGGCGGGATGAGGTGTTAGTGTCACCGTCGGGCTTGCTGTCTATGGCAGGCGGCAAGCTGACCGGCTACCGGAAAATGGCTGAAACAGTCATGAATCAGGCCGCAGAGCAGTTCGCTAAGGCAGGGCGGGAAGGCATTGGCGAGAGCAAAACGATGACGCTGCCGATCTCGGGCGGCGATGTTGGCGGGTCAGCTGGTTATGAGGCGTATGTGACGGACAAAACAGCCGCCGCCGTCGCAGCGGGGCTGGCTAAGCCGGATGCGGAGCGGCTTGTGCGGCGTTTTGGCTCGAATATGGATACCGTTCTTCGTCTTATGCCGGAAGCGCAGGAAGAAGCGATCCGCAGGAGACTGCCGGTGACGCTTCTGCTGGAGCTTCTTTATGCGATTCGTTATGAGATGACTTGCAGGCCGGTTGATTTCTGGATCCGCCGAAGCGGCAGTCTCCTGTTCGACCGCAGCCGTGTGCAGCGCTGCAAAGACAGCGTTCACCGCTATATGGCGGAGCTGTTCGGCTGGTCAGATGGAGTAAGCGTCGCTTATGCGGATGAGCTGGAACGGGAGCTGCGAATGGCGGTTACTCCGGAAGAGTAAAGTGGTGCAGCTCTTATCCTATATTGGGAAAAGAGTCCCCGACAGCTGAATAATGATCGTTAGTGTTACACTGCTGAGCAGGGTGGAGAACAGCACCGCTTGAGCGGCAAAACCCGGCTCGCAATTGTACTCCAGCGCAAGTGCGGCGCTGTTCCGTGAGGTTGGTATCGCACTTGCGATAAAGAGTGCTTGTGCAGTTATACCATGGACTTGCATGAGTTCCAGCAGCAGCCATGCGATGGCTGGGGCTGCTATCAGACGAAGGAGGCTGCTCCATATGACGGTAATCGTGTGGAGCGACAGCATCGTGGAAGCCATTTGTGCGCCGATTGTGAGTAAAGCGAAGCTGAGCATTCCGTCGGCAATGGTCGTTAAAGGTGTCAGAAGTGGTTCTGGCATCTCTATATGGGCAAGGCGAAGGAGAGAGCCGGCTATAATGGCATAGAGCACAGGCGTTTTGACAAACTGCAGCAGGGATTTCTTCAGGCCGCTTGCTGCTCTGCTGGCATTTACTAAACCGAAGGTAAAGGTTGCGAACAGTTCAAAGGTAACGACCATCATCTGGATCGACATCGCGAATGGATCATGCTTGAACGCCATTGCATTGACGGGAATCCCAATGTTCCCGTTATTCGTTAAGGCTATGCTGTTAGAGAAGCTGGCGGCAAGCGGCCTCGGATGGCGAAGGATCCGGCTGACGCCTTGGCCGATCAGCACGATAACTACAAATTGTGCGGCGAGGAATACGAATATGGTAGCAATCAGAGATGCGGTAAGCTCGGCTTCATACACTTTTACAAAGGCAAGTGCAGGGATGTAGTAATACATAAGCATTTTGGAAAAGCCGCCAAGCTCGAACTTGAACTTACGGTGAAGCAGAACGCCGATCGCGAGCGGGATAAGAATGGGAACGATAATGTACAGGAATGTATGCAGTATACTCATGAGTTCATCTCCTTTGACGTTGCTTAGATGGTCAGATGCCCGCCAGGTGAAAGCACTTTGCCGGTGAGCCCTTTTTGCTGAAGCATGTGAACGAAGGCGGGTGCATCCTGCTTAATGACCGGGAACGTATTGTAGTGAATGGGGACAACACAGCCGGCACCAAGCCATTCCGAGGCAATGACGGCATCACCGGGATCCATCGTGAAGCGTCCTCCAATTGGCAGAAAAGCAATATCGATATCAAATCGTTCGCCAATGAGACGCATATCGCCAAACAATCCCGTATCCCCGGCATGGTATAAGGTAACGCCGCCCATTTGCAGAATAATGCCAACGGGTGATCCTGTATAGACGACCTTGCCTTCCTCTGAGAGGGAAGATGAAGTATGAAGGGCATGCGTCAGGAAGACGCGCCCAAACGGGAAGTTCCAAGCTCCGCCGACATGCATCGGCTCGACCTGAATACCTTGATGTCCCAAATGGATGGTTAGCTCTTCAACGGCGATAATGGGGGCATTATTTTGTTTTGCCAATGGAATGGCGTCGGTGATATGATCGGAATGACCGTGTGTCAGCAAAATGTACTGGACTTTAACCTGCTCTAGGCCCTCAGTAGAGAGTGGATTGCCGGTCAAGAACGGATCGATGATGACAGAATAGGCACCCTGGGTCACTTGGATGCAGGAATGGCCATGATAAACAATGTGCATAAGAGAGATCTCCCTTTCGAATCATTATTTATAATCTAATTTAACACGAACGTTTATATTTATGTTATATTATTAATGACTCGAGTATGTCAATCATTTCCTGATATTTTTTTCGCGAGGGGAGCTGTTTTACAGTTGTTGTCGATAGAAAAACAGTTGCTGTATCTCCTTACTAGCGGGGATGGGGCTGGAGCGGGCGCCGCTGTCAGCCGTCTTATTGAGGTGTATGAAGCGCGGGGGATTTCTCATCAGATCGTGCGTAACGCGCTCTCTAAGCTGAAAAAGGAAGGGTATGCCGAATCGGCGGAACGCTCTCGATATAGGGCGACACCGCTTGGCGAGGAGTTTATCCGGATGGTTAATGCCAAGCCCGGTCTATATGAGAAGGAATGGGATGGGCAATGGTGCATGGTGCTCTTCGAGATACCAGAATCGGAGCGCCGGCGCAGGGACAGCTTCCGGACCGAGCTTTTGCAGCTGGGGTTCGGCTCGCTCTACAAAAGCGTCTATGTCTCGCCATGGGACTACCGGGAAGAGGTCATCCGGCTTGGCGAGCAGTGCGATGTCAGCAGTTACATAACCGTGACAAATACAAGTATTGTGCATAATGACATCACGCCAGAGCAGTCAGTTCGTCTATGGCCGATTGAAGAACTGCAGGAGCTGTATCGGAGAAAAGAGAGCTGGTTCCAAGACTACTTAGAGCCGGCTCTTGCACGGCTTGAAGATACGGGAACAGCTGAGGGGTTGCAGCTATTTGTCTATTTCCTAGAGCTGGGCGATGTTATCGCAGAGCTCGGTTTACGTGATCCGATGCTTCCTAATGCACTGCTTCCGGACAATTGGACAGGCAAGCAACTTATGCAGCAATTCCAGACCAGCCTGCGGCAAATAGCGCTGGCGATACCTGAGCAGTCTCCATACCGCGCCTTTGTGGCGCATTTTCTGGGACGGTAGGGCACAGAGCTGCTAGGTTTTGAGGTAACTTCTTACTACTGCCTGTGCTGAAAGCGGCAAGTCATTCAACAATGAGGATGCCTCACTAATTAGTGAGGCTTTTTCGCGTTGTAGGTTGCCTAATGAGCTGTTTTTGGACTAACTATGAGGTTAGCCTCACTGTTAGTGAGGGTCAACGTGTGAATAAGGCAATAAACCTCACTAATACGTTATGCGGCGTAGAGGCATTCTCAAGAGCCAATTCTTTGAGTGGTCGTGCGGGTTCTCAGCACGACTTTTTTCTTACTCTACCGGTTAAAGTCAAACGGAGCATTTTGAATGATTCTGTAGAAGCGTAGCTTATGCTTACGAAGTAGCTTTCTTGCAGAAAGCTTTTAAGCGTTCGCTTTTGCTCAGGGATTCTAACCTTATTAAAAATTGTTCAAAAAAATCCCTGAGCAATGGTGATCGGAAGAACATTCGATTGCACAGATTGACATTTAACCGCACCCGAAGATTATAATTAAAGCGCATACAATTCCAATCCTGATAGGTACTAGGGGGAACTACCTTGTATACGATATTGCTGGTCGATGATGAAGCGGTCGTAAGGGAAGGCATCAGGGAGCGCATCCCATGGGGGGAGCTTGGCTTCGAGTGCGTGGCAGATTGCGAGAACGGCGTACAGGCTTTGGAGGAGATTGAGCGGCTGCGGCCGCATATTGTGCTGACGGATATTAATATGCCGTTTATGGATGGACTGGCGTTATCCCGACAAGTGATGAATCAATATCCGGATATGAAGGTTGTTATCCTGACCGGTTACGATGATTTCGAGTACGCGCAGCAGGCGCTTAAGCTGAAGGTGAAGGATTTTATTCTGAAGCCGGTTACGGCTGCCGAATTGTCAGCGATGCTGCATAAGCTTCGGCTCGAGCTCGATGAGGAGAAGCAGGAGCGGGAAGATCTGGCCAGGCTGCAAAGTCAGCTGCACGAGAGTATGCCGCTGCTCAAGGAGCGCTTCCTCGAACGAATGTCGACGATGGCGTTAAGCGAGAAGGAGATGGCTTTGCGACTGAGGTATTTTCAGATTCGTCTAACAGGACCTCACTATATCGGACTAGCTATTGATACTGATCGTTTGGATGAGCAGGGTGGGGCAGATACGGACAAGGAGCTGCTGCGGTTCGCTGTGTACAATATTGCACAGGAATTTGTGAGTGAGGAGCCGAATTACGCGTTGTTCCGAAGCAGGGAAGAACGGGTTATGGTCATCCTGGGAGGAGAGCGTGAAGAGCTTCTTCAAGAGAAAGCGCAGGAGCTGGCTGAGCGGATTCGGCAATCAGCAGTTCAATTTCTGAAGTTGACCGTCTCGGTGGGAATAGGGACAACGGTCGAAGGATATGCACGGATAAGAACATCCTGCAAAGAAGCTGTCGCCGCGCTGGACTACCGGTTAATCCTTGGTGATAACAGTGTTATCACCCTCTCGGATATGGAGAAGCGCCGAAGCTCGCCAGCAGGGCATCCGCCGGAATTCGACCGTGAATTAATAGCCGGTATTAAGACTGGCACAACGGAAGAGGTTGAGCGTGCTATCGAAGCACTTATCAGTCATAACAAAGCGGAGCTTACAAGCATTGATCAATGTTATTTGCGTATCCAGAAGACGATTCTTGCCGTCATGCAGACCCTTGGCGATATCGGCTGCAAGGAAGCGGACGTCTTCGGGACTGGTGTAAATCCCATGACCGAGATCTACCGGTTCAGGACAATGGAAGAGATTGGAGCATGGTTGAAGACGGCATGCCGGCAGGCGGTACTAAGTGTTACGGCAACACGAAGCGACCAGTGTCGTTCACAGATAGAGGAGGCCATCTCTTATCTGGAGAACAATTATGAGGATGAGGATCTATCGGTCAAAGCCGTCTGCAAACATGTCCTTATGAGCGTCAGCTATTTCAGTGCGGCCTTCAAAGCCCAGACAGGCAAAACGTTTATTGAATATCTCACAGCCATTCGTATGGACAAAGCGAGGGAACTGCTGAAGTTCACTAGCCTGCGGACCTATGAGATAGCTGCCAGAACCGGCTACAGTGATGCCCAGTATTTCAGTGTATTGTTCAAGAAACATACGGGAGAATCACCAACGGATTACCGCCACAGAACAGCTGCGGAACAGGCGTGAGGTGCACATATGGAGTTATTTAAATTTAAGAGCATTCAGACCAACATTGCCGCTGCTTCAGCCTGTCTTATTTTATTAACCGCTATTCTGCTAGGCGTGATCTCCTATCAATTATCGGCCTCATCCGTTCGTGAAACCGCTCAAGATTACACCGCAGAGCTGATCCGCCAAGTAAATGCTAACATCCAAACCTACATCACCAGCATGGAAAATATATCGATGCTCGCGCTAAGTAACGAAGACGTGCGCGAGCTGGTAAATGAAGAAGGAGATAACAGGACAAGCACGAATGAGCTCGCTCGTGAGCAGCGGATCTCAGCTTATTTTCACTCGATCATGGCTTCCCGCAAGGATATCGCTTCGATTAACGTCATCGGCTACAATGGCCGATTTGTCTCAGACCGTGAGCATGCGGAGCTTAATCCAAGCATCAGGCTGGAGGAGCAGCCTTGGTACCAAAGCGCACAAGAGGCTTCCGGCCGGATCGTCGTTTCCTCCTCCCATGTTCAGCATATGTTCAAGGACGAATACGATTGGGTGGTTTCACTCAGCCGGGAGATGTGGAGCAAGGACCAGACCGAGCCGCGTGGTGTGCTGCTGGTTGACCTGAACTTCAGCGTCATCAACGATACGTTGAATAACATCGATCTAAGTAAGCGGGGATACGTATTCATCGTTGATGAGGACGGCAATATCGTGTACCATCCGCAGCAGCAGCTCATCTACAGCAACTTGAAGTCGGAGAAAATTGACGAAGTACTGGCTAAGGGAAGCGGCAGCTTTATGACCGATGAAGGAAAGACAAGCCGAATATATACGATTCAGGATACCGGCTTTGGCTGGAAAATCGTCGGAGTATCCTATGCGAACGAACTGATCGGCAATAAGCGTGAGATGCAGTTATCCATGGTAGCTGCGGGTATTTTCTGTCTCATCGTTGGTTTATTACTCGCGGTCTTTATCTCCCGTAACCTGTCGCGCCCGATTAAGCAGCTGCAGGAGCATATGAAGAAGGTGGAGAAAGGGATCTTTAACATACGGGTGCCAATCGGCAATCCGAGAGAGATTGCCTCTCTAGCGAGAACGTTTAACCTGATGGTCGTCAAGATTGAGGAGCTGATGAGCCAAGTCGTCCGGGAGCAGGAAATTAAGCGGAAGAGTGAGCTGACGGCGCTTCAGGCGCAGATTAATCCGCATTTTCTGTACAATACGCTGGATTCGATTATTTGGATGGCCGAAGGGAAAAAGACGGATGAGGTTGTCCTGATGACCTCCGCCTTGGCACGGTTATTCCGTTCTTCGATCAGCAGAGGACAGGAGCTTGTTTCTATCCGGACAGAGATTGATCATGTCGCCAACTACTTGATCATTCAGAAGATCCGGTACAAGGACAAGCTGGATTTTCACATTGAGGTGGACCCGGAAATTTACCACTACCGTACGCTTAAGGTGCTGCTGCAGCCTTTGCTTGAGAATGCGATCTACCATGGCATCAAGAATAAGATCGGGACGGGTACGATTCATGTCATCGGTGGCAAAAGAGAAGGCTATATCTGGTTCGAGGTCAGTGATAACGGCGTTGGCATGGAGGCAGAAACACTCCGTTCTATACTGGAGCCAAGGCGAAGCGATCGGGAAAGCAAAGGGGTCGGAGTGGTTAATGTCCATGAG
The DNA here is from genome assembly GCF_052113225.1 of Paenibacillus sp. YAF4_2. Classification (NCBI taxonomy): domain Bacteria; kingdom Bacillati; phylum Bacillota; class Bacilli; order Caryophanales; family Paenibacillaceae; genus Paenibacillus; species Paenibacillus sp. YAF4_2. The sequence goes on along the minus strand of NZ_JBFRCT010000004.1, from coordinate 265,717 downwards.
CGGATTCAGCTGTATTTCGGGAAAGACTATGGCCTCTTCTACAGGAGTGTCCCGGATGAAGGGACGACCGTCATGGTTCGAATCGCGGCAATCGAGGGTGATGGTTATGCGGGAGGAGGGGAGCTTGGCGCATGAGTGAATACCGGCGCAGATCAGCATCAGCTGTACTTGCAACGATCCTCATACTTGCTTCTGTTTTTGGGATCTACAAGTGGGCGGTCAGCCAGAAGACGGAGAAGCCAGTCGATATCATCGTTACAGTAAAAGCAAAAGGGCAGATGATCGACTTTTGGAAGGTATTTATTACCGGTGTCGAGGATGCTGCCCATGAATTTGGGGCGAATGTGTCGGTCATTGGCCCTCCTTCCGAGACGGAGATTGATGCTCAGATTAAGCAGCTGGAGCAGGCGATTCAAGAGAAGCCCGATGCGATTGTAATGGCGGCAACCGACTATAATCGGCTTGTCCCGGTGGCCGAGCAAATCGTTAAGGCAGGCATCAAGCTAATAACGGTCGATTCCGGTATTAACAGCAGCGACTCGTTAAGCTTTATCGCTACGGATAATATTGCAGCAGGGGAGAAGGCCGGGGAGGAAATGGCAAAGCTGCTGCCGAGTACAGATTCATCAAAAATCGCCATCATGAGCTTTGTCTACGGGACTTCGTCACAAATGGAGCGGGAGAAGGGGGTTCGTCAATGGCTTGCGAACCATACGCAAATTGAAGTCGCTAACACTTACTATAGCGAGGGTCAGCTGGACAAAGCCTATGAATTGACGAAGGAGCTTTTATCTAAGGATCCAAGTATCAAAGGAATTGTTGGGCTAAACGAGCCTTCAACGGTTGGTGCTGGAAAGGCGATCAAGGATCTGGGTCTTAGCGGCAAAGTAAAGCTGGTTGGCTTCGACAGCTCGGTGGATGAAGTGAAGCTGATCGAAGGCGGCGTGCTGCAGGCGACGATTGTTCAGAAGCCTTATAATATGGGCTATCTTAGTGTGAAGACCGCGATTGAGGCGGTACGGGGACAGAGGATTCCGAAGCAGATCGATACGGAATCGGTCATTATCAATGAAGACAATATGTATACGGAACAAAATCAGAAGCTGCTCTTCCCCTTTGTGGGAGAGTAGCTTTTTTTCAAATTCTAAGAATTTATAAGTTTCATCCTATATTTAGGGCTTAGAATTCTCCGGAATGAAACGCGCCTCGCTGCCAAAGTCGGCGAAGCCGTTTCACCTTGTACCCAGACGAAACAGATTTTTTTCAACTATTCAAATACATTATTCCATTCTGGCTTTGAGGACGCAGATTTACAATGAGCTTAGTAACAGCGGGATGGAGTGGTGTTGGTATGGGTGACGTGCTCATTCAAATGGAAGACATCGATAAGCAGTTCCCCGGCGTTCAAGCTTTGAAGGATTGCCGATTCGAATTAAGGCGGGGCGAGGTTCATGCGCTGGTTGGGGAAAATGGGGCTGGCAAGTCGACGCTGATGAAGGTGCTGACAGGGGTCTACCAGAAGGATACGGGCCGGATTTTGTATGACGGGAGCGAGGTGGAGGTTCCAAATGCGAAGGCCGCGCAGAAGCTGGGAATCTCAATTATTCACCAGGAACTCAATCTCGCTCCCGATCTGACAGTTGCCCAGAATATTTTCATCGGCCGCGAGCCAAGGCGGGGACTACGGCTGTTCCTTGATGAGCGGGAGTTGAAGCGCAAGGTGGAGCGATTATTCGAACGGCTTAATATGGATCTTGATCCTAATGAATCTGTCGCAAATCTGACCGTGGCGAAGCAGCAAATGGTCGAGATCGCCAAAGCCTTATCTTACGATGCAAAGGTGCTCATTATGGATGAACCAACGGCAGCACTCAGTGATTCGGAGATCGATGACTTGTTCATCATTATTAATCAGCTGAGGAGCAGCGGGGTTGGTATTGTCTATATTTCGCACCGGATGGATGAGCTGAAGCGAATTACCGACCGCATTACTGTTATGAGGGACGGTCGTTATATTGATACCGTTCCAACGGCAGCGGTGACAAATGAGCAGATCATCGCAATGATGGTCGGACGTGAGATTTATGACAGCACAAAGCAAAATCGGATAGAGGGTACGAGTGAGACCGTTCTGGAAGTTAAGGGTCTCAGCCGCAAAGGCGCACTACGAGATATTAACTTCAAGCTTCGTAAGGGAGAAATTATCGGGTTCGCTGGTCTTATCGGAGCGGGGCGAACAGAAGTAGCAAGGGCGATCTTTGGCGCTGATCCAATAGATGCGGGTGAGATTACCGTGCGAGGACGCAAGGTTGTACTGCGGCAGCCTTATGATGCGGTGCAGGCCGGCATCGGTTACTTGTCCGAGGATCGCAAGCGCTATGGCTGCATTGTGGAGATGGATGTCAAGACCAATGTGGCAGTCGCTTCGCTTCGGAAATATGCCAATCCTATTGGCTGGGTGAACAGAGCGAGAATTGCAAAGGCAGCCGATCAGATTGTCGACATGCTGAAGGTGAAGACGCCTCATATCGACCAAGAGGTCAAATTCCTCTCAGGCGGCAACCAGCAGAAGGTTGTCATTGGCAAATGGCTGACCCGAGATTGCGATATTCTCATTTTCGATGAACCAACGCGTGGAATTGATGTTGGGGCGAAAAGCGAGATTTACAAGCTCCTGAACGATCTGGCTGCCAAAGGCAAGTCGATTATTATGATCTCTTCCGAGCTTCCGGAGATTCTGCGGATGAGTCACCGCATTATTGTTATGTGTGAGGGACGCATCACAGGTGAGCTTGACCGCGAGGAAGCAACGCAGGAAAAAATTATGCGATATGCGACATTAAGAGCTTAAGGTAGAGATCATGCTTACGAAGTAAGAATAACCACAAAGAGGCATAATCCTAGCCCTTTATGTGGCAATTCTTTTGAGGAGGAATCACATATGAAAATGCAGCCTAAAGCCGAAATCGTCGGGGTTGGCAGCAAACAGACCGGCCTAATTTTGAAGCCGGGCGCCGTGCAGCAGGTGCTTGCTTTTGCCAGCTTGATCGTCCTTATCCTCGTATTCACATTCGCATCCAGCAACTTCTTTCAATTCTCGAATATCGTAGGCATTCTGCTCTCGACAGCCGTTACTGGCGTTCTGGCACTAGGCTCTACTTATGTCATCATAACAGGCGGTATTGACCTGTCTGTCGGAACGGTTATGACCTTAAGCGCAGTTATGACTGGTGTCTTCATTACGTATTGGGGGCTGCCTGTTCCGATTGGCATTGTTGGGGGCATCTTGACCGGTGCAGTCTGCGGCCTGCTGTCCGGTGTGATGGTCGCCAAGCTTAAAATCCCGCCTTTTATCGCAACACTTGCGATGATGATGATCGCCAAAGGTCTAGCTCTTGTGATTTCCGGCACGAAGCCAATCTACTTCAATGATGATCCGGTGTTCAGCGAAGTGTCGCAAGGCTCTTTGTTTGACAAGATTATTCCGGGGTTCGCGATTCCGAATGCGGTCGTTATCTTTTTCATCGCTGCGATTATTGGAAGTGTGATCTTGTCGAAGACAATTGTTGGCCGTTATAACTTTGCCCTTGGCAGCAATGAAGAAGCCACAAGGCTGTCTGGCGTGAACGTGAATTATTGGAAAATCGTCATCTACACCATTACCGGTATCTTCACTGGTCTGGCAGGTATTTTGATTGCCTCCCGCCTCAATTCTGCCCAGCCTGCCCTTGGCTCCGGTTATGAGCTTGAAGCGATTGCTGCGGTTGTCATCGGGGGAACTTCACTTAGCGGCGGGAAAGGCACCATCGTGGGTACGGTCATTGGCGCTCTCATTATGAGCGTGTTGACGAACGGGCTGCGTATCTTATCCGTGCCGCAGGAATGGCAGACCGTTGTTGTTGGGATCGTCATTCTGCTTGCGGTGTATGCAGATATCCTGCGCCGCCGGAAAGCTTAGAATCGCTAGAAACTCTGACTCAATCAGAGATTCTATAAATGAAATTATCCAAATCAAAGGGGAGATTTCGGTGAAGAAGTTAACGGCATTGATGCTTGTTACGGCAATGGCCATTCTGCTGCTTAGCGCATGTGGTTCAAACAATGATGCAAGCAGCAAGTCGAGCGGGGGTAACGGAGGGACTAAGGCAAGCGGGGACAAAATTTATATTCCGATTATTTCAAAAGGGTTCCAGCATCAGTTCTGGCAAGCGGTCAAATCCGGAGCAGAGAAAGCAGCAACAGAGTTCAACGTCGAAATTACGTTCGAAGGACCGGAGACAGAAGCACAAGTCGATAAACAGATCGAAATGCTGCAAGCTGCTCTCGACAAGAAGCCTAGTGCAATTGGCTTTGCTGCACTCGACAGCCAGGCATCCATTCCTCTCCTGCAAAAAGCAAAGGACGCAGGCATTCCGGTTATCGCCTTCGACTCCGGCGTAGACAGCGATATTCCGCTGACGACGGCTTCGACTGATAACGTAGCTGCTGCTGCGCTTGCTGCTGACAAAATGGCTGAGCTGATTGGCGGCACCGGCGAAATTGGTGTCATCGTCCATGATCAGACTTCCGTAACCGGCGTTAATCGCCGTGACGGCTTCGTGAACCGGATCAAAGAGAAATATCCCGATATTAAGATTGTCGACATTCAATATGGCGGCGGCGACCACCTGAAATCAACGGACCTTGCGAAGGCGATGATGCAGGCGCATCCGAACCTGAAGGGCTTTTTCGGCTCGAACGAAGGCTCAGCAGTCGGGATTATTAATGCGGTGACCGAGTTGAAGAAGGAAGGCCAAATTACAATAATCGGATTCGACTCCGGTAAAGCACAAATCGATGCCATTAAGAGCGGCGTGATGGCCGGAGCAATCACCCAAAATCCGGTAGGAATCGGCTACGAAACGGTGAAAGCGGCGGTAGAGGCGATTCGCGGTGAGAAGGTCGAGTCTACGATCGATACAGGCTTCTATTACTACGATAAAACCAATATCGAAAACGACGAAATTAAAGCGGTATTATACGAATAGGAAATGGGATATTAGATAAAAATAGCAGCCGAGTGTCATAAATACTGACGCGCAGCTGCTATTTTTCTGCCCGTTTTTTTGAAATGACCTTAGGATTGTGTTAGGCTTAAAAGAAAAGGCTGGAGGTCACGATGGCAAAAGAGCATAGAAAATTGTCTGCGTTAGAGATGTTGAAAAGGGTCATTTTTATCACGATTGGTTCTGTATTAATGGGTGTAGCACTGGAATTATTCCTCGTACCTAATGATGTAATCGATGGTGGTATTACCGGTATTTCCATTATGGTATCCGAATTGACCCACTTACCCCTTGGTCTATTCATATTCCTCTTGAACATTCCATTCCTGTTCATTGGCTTTAAACAAATCGGCAAAACCTTTGCCTTTTCTACCCTTTACGGTATCGCCGTTATGTCAATTACGACTCAATTGCTTCACCATGTAGATGCTTTTACGGAAGAGAAGCTGCTTGCCGTTCTATTTGGCGGTATTATTCTTGGTGCCGGTGTTGGTCTTGCTATTCGCTTCGGCGGCTCGCTTGACGGAACGGAGATTGTTGCGATTCTTGCATCGAAGAAATTCGGTATGCCGGTCGGGCAGATCATTATGATTGTTAACGTATTTATCTTTATTCTTGCTGGATTTGTGTTTGAATGGAACTCAGCGATGTATTCGATGGTTACGTATTACTTGGCCACCAAAGTGATGGATATCGTTGTTGAAGGTATTGAGGAATCGAAATCAGTTACGATTATTTCAAGCGCTTATGAAGAAATTGCCGAGACCATTATGACGCGTCTTGGACGGAGTACGACTTATATCCAAGCAAGAGGCGGTTACTCCCGCGAAGAGACACAAATGGTCTATTGCGTAGTCAGCCGTCTTGAAGTTGCGAAGCTGAAAGCCATTGTACATGACATTGATACGAGTGCTTTTATTGCAATCGAGAATGTAGCTGACGTACAGGGCGGCGGTTTTACGAAAAAGAGTATCCACTAAGCACGTTAAAGCTTGCTTAGTACAGCAGTGAGCCGGTCCGGGTAGTCGGTAATGATGCCTGCGACTCCTGCTTGTATCAGGCGAATCATCTCAGCCGGTTCATTGACTGTAAATACATTATAAATAACCCCTTGCTGGGCAGCTTCTGCGACCCAGTCCGGCAGTACTGCATAATGAGAGGCATGCAGTGCGGTTGCTCCCATCGATAAAGCATATTTCCACGGGCGGTATAAGCCTTCCATATACAAAATGCCAGTAGGAATGTCAGGCGCAAGCCGTTTGCATTCGATAAGCGAGTAGTGATTGAAGCTGGAGAGTATAACTTGATCAGACATGCCGAAGGCACGTACGGTATCGATGACTTTTTGCTCCAAACCTGGGTACTGCACGATACCATTTTTTAACTCAATATTGACGAAAGTTTGTGTCCGCTTCGCCAGAGTAAGAAGCTGCTCGAGTGTTGGAATGCGTTCGTCCTTGAACGCGGGAGAGAACCAGCTTCCGGCATCCAGACGCAGCAGCTCCTCGGACTGGACGTCAGCGACAAGCTTGTTCACACCAGTCGTCCGCTTCAGCTTCTCATCATGAATGAGCACAAGCTTACCGTCCTTTGTCATCTGGACATCCGTCTCAATCCCTGTTGCGCCAAGCGCGATTCCTTGCTCGAAGGCGATCATAGTATTCTCCGGATAGCTGCCGGAAGCGCCTCGATGAGCATAATTCATGAATGTCGTCATAGTTGTTCTCCCTCTCCCATCGCCATCATAAAATTGAATTAATTTTACTTTACTTTGGATTTGTTAGCGGTGTATTAATCTTCATTTATTCTTATGCTAAAATCGCGGATTGCATACCCCTAGGGGGTATGGTAAGATAGATTTAAGGCATACCCCCTGGAGGTATTTACGATGATTGAACAAGAGAAGACCGAGCATTGCCATCAAGAACAGCCGGAGCAAGAACGGAAGAGCCATCACTCCGATAAAATGAAATCTAATCTTGTATCTCGCCTGAATCGGATCGAAGGTCAGATTCGTGGTGTAAAGGCGATGATTGAGAAGGATACTTATTGCGATGATGTGCTTAATCAGATTGCTGCGGCGCAGTCGGCACTCAATAGTGTTGGGAAGCTTCTGCTGGAAGGTCATCTGAAAAGCTGCGTGATGGAACGCATTCAGGCGGGAGAAAGTGAAGTAATCGACGAGCTGCTCGTGACAGTAAATAAATTAATGAAATAAGATCGGGAGGGATCTAAGTTATGACAAACGTTACATTGAAGGTAGAAGGCATGTCCTGCGGACACTGTGTGAGTGCAGTAGAGAAGGCAATTACCGGAGCAGGGGCAAGTGGTTCCGTTGATCTGGCAGCGGGCAAAGTAACCGTTCAGTATGACGATAAGAAAGTAACCCTTGAAGCGATCAAAGGTGCTATTGAAGAACAAGGGTACGATGTAGTTTAATTGATCACTGGTAACGGGATTATCATCAATATTAGTTTTATTAATTAACAAAGCGGTCGTGCAGATCTTGATACAGCACGACCGCTTTTGTTGTTTTTCCTTTCAAACGGAGCAATTCGAATGATTCTGTAGAAGCGTCAGCGTTCGCTTTTGCTCGGGGACTCCAACCTTATGTCCTTAATCAAAGGAATCCCCGAGCAATGGCGATCGGAAGAACATTCGAATGCGTAGTCGATTATCAAATACCGGCTGTGGGTATATTGATAGGGACGATGGAAGGAGCGAGTGAAATACATGCAACAGAAACGAAATCGAAAAAATCGGCATCGCACATTACATATAGGACTTATGGCGGTTCTCTTATCCGCTGGCTATACAACGGGTAACACAGGCTGGGCGGCTTCTGCTTCTAAGACTGAGGCCTCTGCTTTAACAAGCTTTGGTCAAGTCAGCAATCGATCAACAGATAGAGAGACCGAATCCCATCACCACCATACAGAACATCACAATCAAGCTGATGAAGATGGCCAGAAGCAAGCAGCTGCTGTGGAGTGGAGCTTCTCGCCGAAGCAGCCAGTTGCTGGAGAGAGTACCCTTATCGAGCTTGCTATTGCGGATGGAAATGGTCAGCCCGTTCAAAGCTTTGCGCTTAACCATGAGAAGGAGATCCATTTGATTGCTGTCAGCAGCGATTTAAGTGAGTTTCAGCATCTTCATCCGGCGGATGAAGGATCAGGTCATTTTATGGTTGAGGCTATATTCCCAAAAAGCGGAACGTACAAGCTGTTTGCTGATTTTATCCCAGCGGGTGGCAATCATCAGGTCGCTCAGACCGAAGTTGTGCTAGGAGGTAAGACGGCTGCTGCACAGCGGCTGGTACCTGACAAACAGCTGGTTAAGACGATAGCGGGAACGCAGGTGACTTTGAAAACCGATGCGCTCCGTGCAGGACAAGGAACATCATTAACGTTTTCGTTTAAGGACGCGGTTACCGGCAAGCCCGTACAGGATATGGAGCCTTATCTTGGTGCGGCCGGGCATGTCGTCATTATAAGCTCTGACCTCAAGCAGTACTTACATGTTCATCCGAAGGAAGGGCAGTCAGCTGGACCAGTGGCAGCATTTGAGACCAGCTTTCCAGCACCAGGTCTTTATAAAGTATGGGGTCAATTCCAACGGCATGGTGATAACTTCATCGTATCCTTCACGTTAAAAGTTGGGGAATAAGCATAGCTGCAGTCACCCTTGAGCAACCTAGGTCAATAATGGAAGTGAAGGGATGGTTTGTGAACCATGAACGATAAGATAATCTCAATCCTAGAAGGAAAAATTAGGCATGTGGAAAGTGAGGACGGCGAAATTTATTTGGTTGGTCCGATCAAGCTGCCAGTCAATCTTGATGAGGAAACGGTCATTTTCCATTGGTACTGCTGGCTGCTGTGCAAGGAAGAGACGGATAAGCTGGAAGATATTATTCACAAGCTGTCAGGCGCTAATCTCGCGGAAATGCAGCAGTCCAGCGTACTTGTCTATGGCGATTTCGAGCATGCGGAAGAAGCCTTTATTCGGATGCACAGCATCTGTCATACCGGCGATATCTTCGGCAGCAAGCGCTGCGACTGTGGCTATCAGCTGCATCAGTCGATGAAGATGATCGTATCGCATGGCTCGGGAGCGCTATTCTATCTGGCTAATCATGAAGGTCGCGGCATTGGCCTATTCAGCAAAGCGATGGCGTATTTACTGCAGGAGCAGGGCTACGATACAGTCGAAGCGAACTTGAATTTGGGCTTTGTTGATGATTCACGCAACTACAGCGATGCGATTCGCGTGCTTCGCGCCTTGCGGCCGAAGAACAAGCCGGTAACCCTGATTACAAACAATCCGAAAAAGCTTGAGGCACTCCGTTCCGCCGGGCTTGATGTGGAGGACCGAATCCCGCTGTGGGGTGATGTGTCCGAATATAACGAGAAATATTTGCAGACCAAAATCAACCGGTCCGGCCATCTGGTCAGCGGCTGTCCAGATCAGTAGCTGCCCAACGTGCAACTCGTCTTATTTTACCCGCGCTATGGTATAATCCATCTAAAAGCGAAGCGATGGAAGCGGGGGCGAATCGCGTGACTTGGCAGTCGAATCGGGACGGGGAATTACCGGAAGTGAAACGCGAAATGGCACTTGAAAACTTCCGATTGGCATTCCAGCTGGTGGGTACGCATTGGCGGACAGTAGACAAGGGCTGGTCTTATTTCGAGCATCAGCATCCACTGCTGGAGCTGAATCTGGTGCTGCAGGGACGCCAATTAACGACGGTTTCTGGTGTTGAATATGTGCAGCAGGCTGGAGACTTACTGCTCATTCGTCCTGATGAGGTGCATCACAGCCGCAATGCAGCGGATGAGCCGATGACCTATTTCGCGCTGCATCTCGATGTAGATGATCCGGATTTGTACTACCTGCTCGGCCGGATTGAGCAGCACCTGTTCGATGCGGGTTCAACGATTGTACAGCAGCTGATGCCCCATATGGAAGAATTGATGGAGATTTGCTCTATTGAACCTGGCAATGATATTGTCAGGCGTATTGATATCCGGGTGAAGATCATGCAAATCTTGTTGATCTTAACGATGGAGGCAAGAAGCTTAACGCAGCCGCATCCAAGGCGAAGCGGAAGACCGCAGGGTGAATATTCACTGCTTTTGTTACGCCACCGCGAGCAGATCTCGCTGGAGAAGAAAGTACAGACCTTATTTTCCGAGCCTTTTATGCGGGATGTCCAGTTAGACGAAGCGACGCTGCCTTCTTTTCGCTGGGCAGGGGTATTCACGTTACAAATTGAAGAGAAATCGTTCTGGCAGTCGACCGATCGCTTCTGGGTGAAGGAGCAGCTGACCGAGAACATGAAGGAGCTTGGAACCATTGTAGTTGTAGAGGATGGCACCTTTATGAATGTCGCTGTCCTTACCTCGAGGCATACCGTTCCGAATATGGAAGAGATCGTACTGAAGAAAAAGAGGGAATTAGAAGAGCGCCTTGGTTTCCCCATTAAGCTCGGCTTTGGCGGCATGACCGCCGTCGTATCGGAACTGCGCTCCTTATATAAGAACAGCCTTCGGCAGCTTGGCCACACCGAGGCAACGGATGAACCCATGCTTCGTTATGAATTTGTCAGCCGAATTATCCGCTCAGCGATGCAGATGATCGAGACAGAGTATAGGGATAAAGATCTTTCCCTTGCAACGCTTGCCAAGCGTCTTGGCGTGACGCCTAATTATTTGAGTGGACAATTCAGTTCACAGACGGGTGCAACCTTTACTCATCATTTGACAAGTATTCGGATCCGCCAAGCCATTCGGCTTATGCGGGAGACGAATATGAAAATCTATCAGGTTGGTGAGCAGGTGGGGTATACCGATCATGCCTATTTTAGTCGTTTGTTTAAAATGATGGTGGGAGTAAGCCCTGCTAAATATCGGTTATCATTCACTTAAAAGGATTGTCTAACAGCCCTGGAGGAAGCTTGCTTCTTCCAGGGCTGTTATGGTTTTGAGCTGCACAAATACGTAAACGCTTACATTTCATCGTAGAATAATCCAATAAATCTTAGTTCTGTCACATTGCTGATGATTTGCCCCTATGTGAAACTTGGTTTAGATGAAGATTAACGCCTGAAAGGTGGGGCTCCCATGTACAAAGTGCTGGTCGTTGATGATGAACCGTTCATGCTGGAGGGCTGGAAGACGATGGTCAATTGGGAAGAGCATGGCTTTGAGCTGTGCTGGGCTGTATCGGATGGCAAAGAAGCACTGGATGTGATGGAGCATGAAGTGCCCGATCTTGTATTTACCGATCTGCAGATGCCGGTTATGGATGGACTTGAGCTCATTCGGCAGATGAAGCAGCACCCTGAGCTTAAAGATACAACAACGGTTATCGTAAGTGGATATTCCCGCTTTGATGCTGCACAATTTGCGATTAAGCATCAGATTGAACAGTATTTGCTCAAGCCGCTAATCGAGGAAGAAATTCATGAACTGCTGGATACTCTCCATCTAACGTTGGATGAACGTCAAGTGGCAGACCATTTAGCCGGCGAGGCGGAATCTTTGTCGGCCGTATTTGTAAGAGCACTGCAGGATGATGAGGAATCGCGGATTGCCTTGCTGCGGATGATGAATTGTCCAGCCGAAGCGGCAGGAAGACTGCTGCTGGTGGACCGAACTGGAGGAGCTCCTTCGCCAAGCAAAGCGGAAGTAGAAGCGATTCTGCCGGAAGGCTTCGGTTGTGTTGAGGGTGCCGCGGGCTGTGTGACTATGTTGGTCTGGTCCGATCAACGGGAAGCTCATTCAAGCCAAGAGCTGGATGCGACTGTTCGGATGATGGCCGCAAGGCTGGCAGAAGAATGGCCTTCCTGTCTTATATATATAAGCGGCAGGACAGAAGGATGGCGTCATCTGTCACAGCTAAATAAGCAATTGCTTGAGCTACGAAGCCGAAGCATGTATAAGGGACAGTCTGGTGTTTATTGGTATGATGGGCTGCACGAACAAGGGCAGTGGCGCTGGGAGGATGCGGCTAGCAGGACGGCGGTACTGCTAAGAGCGGTTGAGCAAAATGATGAGGCTGCGATTCGAGGTACGGCAGAATCGTTGGCAGTCTTTATTATCGGCGCGGTTGAACCGGCAGGAAGTCTGGCTGCAAGCCTGTCTTATCTGCAAGGTGGATTACTTCGTGCTTATCACAAAGCAGGCGGCAACACTGAACAGCCACCGGAGTGGCTCATGCTCAAGTATGGCAGGAATGACATGCAGCAAGCAGGAGACGTTACCCCTCTAAGTGAACGAATTGCCAAGACTTGCCTGCAAGCAGCCGAACAGATTGAAGATTTGAACAGTAAGCGGCCGGAGGGGCGCCTGCAGGAAGCAGTCACATTTGTCACCACTCATTTCCGCGATAAATTGCAGTTGAAGGAGTTGGCGGAGCAATTTCGCTTGAATCCGGTATACTTGGGCCAGCAATTCAAGCGGGTTACCGGCTACTGCTTTAATGATTATGTTCATCTCCAGCGGATTAAGGAAGCGAAGAAGCTTCTGCTTCGGACTGATCTGAAAGTATCGGTCATTGCAAGCGAGCTAGGCTATCACAGTACGGAATACTTCGGCTCTGTTTTTAAATCACTTACGAAAGTATCGCCTTCGGCTTACAAATCGAATCAAAAAGGTGACTGGCGCGATGATGAACCGGCTGTTTACTAATAAAATCAATGATATTCCCCTGAATCAGAAGTTTCTGATGATCTACGTATTTTGTGTCCTCATCCCGATTATTACGATCAACGTGTTTTTCTACCAACAGAACTCCGATAATATTCGAATACGCGAACAGGAGAACTTACGCAAATCGATCGACCGTGCGGCTGCAGAGCTTCACAGTATGATTGACGAAAGCGTGGCGGTCAGTCATTCGATCGAAGGTGACGATTCCCTAAATGAAGTATTGGATAAAACATACGACAGCCCGGTTTCCTCCTATGACAGCTATGACAGTGTGCTGCGAAATAAGCTGAAGCGCTACATGCCGGTCTATCCGAACATACTTGAGATCCGAATTTATACGTATAATCACTCCATTCAGACCGGGAGCAACTATTTTGTCATTAACCAGGCGGTAGAAAAAAGCACATGGCTTGAACCTATGCTGAAGCAGTCAGGTCATGCTTTCCGTGTGATGGTTTATACGGAAACATCCGGCGCAACAGGCTCCTCCAAAAAAATCAGTATCATCAGCGACATGGATCAAGGCTTTAGTGTGGTTAGACCGGAGTATCGCAAATTTCTAAGAGTCGATCTGAACGTGGACAAAATTTATGACATTCTAACAAGAGAGAGCGAAAGTCTGCATCTTGAGCTTGTGAATGAACAGAACCAGGTTGTAGCTGAAACCGGTGATCGCAACAAGGATGTGTATGCAGCAGATGATTCTGATTGGGGCTCAAGCGATGTATTTGTGTCGAACCTTGGTACGGTTAGTTATGTGCAGGGCTGGAAGCTGGTCGGACGGGCTAATAATGATCGCATTACAAGTCTGCTGGATGAAGCAAGACGATCCATCCTTTGGCTGGCGGTAATTAGTACCTTGATCCCGTCACTGCTTATTTTCGTTATGCTTCGTTCTTACCATTACCGGATCAAGAAGCTCGCACGTCATATGGACCGTTTACGGAATGAGCGCTTCGATCAGATTACGCTGCCGGAAGGGAAAGACGAGATTGGCGGATTAATTCACGCTTATAACCTGATGACCATGAAGATCAATACCTTAATTAATGATGTATATAAGCTCGAAATTCATCAGAAGAGCTTGGAGGTTGAACGGGTACGGATGGAGATGAACATGCTCCAGAGCCAGATGAATCCGCATTTTCTGTTTAACACGCTTAATGCCCTACTGGTTGTAGCTACGAAGAACGGCTATAAGGATGTTACCGAGATTATTAAGAGCTTATCGCTTCTCTTAAGAAGACTGCTCAGACGAGCGGATGACCTTGTGCCGCTGAAGGAGGAACTGCAATTTACGCTTATGTATTTGCAGATCGAGAAGTTCCGGTTTGGCGACCGATTCGATTATGTTGTAGACGTAGATCCTCTTGCGATGGATATGCGTGTGCCGATCATGAGCATCCAGCCTCTTGCTGAGAATGCCTGCAAGCATGGGCTGCAAGCGATAAAAGGCGGAGGTATCGTGCGTATTGAAGCCCGTCTCTCGGAACGTGGACTTATGGTCTCGGTAACGGATAACGGAATTGGCATGGAACAAGAGGAGCTGGAAAGAATGCAGCAGGCGGTCCGTTCTGAGCATGCGATGGAGGGACATGTCGGTATACGTAATGTGTATCGGAGACTCGAACTCTTTTACCATGAAAGCATACAGTTTCGGATGTTGAATGGCCCGGAAGGCGGGCTGTCCGTTAGTTACCAGATTCCACTTCAACAGCTTGAGCAAGCACAGGCGAAGCCAGGGGCCGCCTCGTAATACGAAAGGGGGAGCAGCATGTACCGTGTTTTGCTTGTTGATGATGAACCACTTGCGATTGAAGGGCTTCAATTACTAATTGACTGGAAGAAGAATGGGTTTGAAGTAGAGTCTGTCTGCGGGGATGGCGAAGAAGCGGCTCGTTTGATCCGTGCGTCGAAGCCTGATCTGGTTGTGACGGATATTCGAATGCCTTCGATGGATGGTTTGGAGCTTATTGCGCTGATGAGATTGGAAGGAAATAAGCAGACCAAATTTATTGTGATGAGCGGATACAGCGACTTTGAATATGCAAGAAGAGCGCTTCAGCTAGGCGTCTCCCATTATTTGACCAAGCCGATTATGAGTGAAGAAGCTGATGAAGTACTAGAAAGCTTAAGTAAAGCGATGAAGGAAGAGTCGCGTAAGCGGCGTACGCTGCTATATACAGAACGTTATGCGCAGCGCCGAGCACTATCTGCACTTATCCGGGGCGAAGAATTGTCTGAGGCGGAACAAGCTGCGTTGGATCGGATCACCGGGGGAGTGGGAGGCTGGGTATATCTGCGTGTGGAGACAGAGGAAGATGAGCTTGATTCTGCTATTGAAGCGATTGAAGAGCTTGATGAAGAGAGCGGATTGACCGGTTATATGACGGAGCAGGATCTTGCTTCCTTTGGTTTGGTATGTGCACTTCAAGATGACAGCAGACAGGCGTTTCGGGAAGCGGCGGCACTTCTATACCAGCAGATACAGGGCAATATCGGAGGAAGACTTAGTGTAGCTGTAGGAAGCGCGGTTAAGAATCCAGCCGAATTAAGCACCTCGTTCCGACATACGATGGAGGCCAGTATGTATTTATTTTTTGACCGGAGGCAGCAGCCCGTCTATTACGATGAGATTAAAGAGTTAGCTTTTGGCTATGATTCGCATCTATGGGAAGCAGCTGAAGGCATTGTAGAAGCAGTGGAAACCAATGATGAACAGCAGATAGTAAAGCGACTGCAGCGAATTTTTGATCATTTTACGAATCAAATGACGATGCCGGCTCTCATTTCTGCTTTCTCGACTCATATTATGGTGCAATGCTCCGGGATCTACAAGGAGCTTGGCGGTGATGCCGATCAGCTTATTGAGCGTACGGGTTCTCCACTTGTTGGCGCTTATGAGCATTCTTTGCTCAAGCTGCATGCGTTCTTGCTGTCCTTCTGTTTAATGTGCAGAGAGGAGCTGTCTAAGCTTCGCAACAGGCAGTATGGCGGAACGATAGCTAAGGTAGAGGGCTATTTGCGCCAGCATTACCGTCAATCGATTACAGTGAAGGAAATCGCGGAAATCTTTTTCATGAATCCGGTCTACTTGGGTCAGGCCTTCACGAGGAAATACGGTTTTAGCATTCATGAGTTTATCCATGGTCTACGGATGGAGGAAGCGAAGGAGCAGCTGCATACACAAGAGATTTCCGGGGCAGCACTTGCAGAGCGTCTAGGCTACTGCAGCTATCAGCATTTCTTGAAGCAGTTTGAGAAGAAATACGGGATGAAGCTTGCGGAGTATAAAAAAACAATAATGGACCTTAAATCGTAGGGGGATAATGCTTAACTCTGATTATGATGTAAACGCATACATCTACTTCATAATGAAGAAGCAAAGATCACAATTCATAGGAGGAGAAGCAAATGGGGGTTAAAGTAAATAAACCATTATTGACATCCATGGCAATCGCTCTCGCATTAACCTTAACCGCAACGGCCTGCAGTAATGGCAATAACGGTGGGAATAACAGCAGTAATGCTTCGACGGCACCGTCTAATGCTGCAACTAACAGTGAGAATACAAGCAGCCCGGAGGCGACGGACGAAGCACTGAAACCAATTGAGATTTCAGCATTCATTGGTGCTCCTGGTCAAGCACCTACACCTGACAACAAGCTGTTCAAAACGATTAAAGATGAACTGGGCATTACGTTTAAGCAGGAATTCCTGGTTGGCGATCTGGAGCAAAAGCTAGGCGTTATGATTGCCGGCGGCGACTACCCTGACCTGATCACAGCTAATCCGAAACTTGTAACTTCGGGCGCGGTCATTCCGCTTGAAGATCTTATTGAACAATATGCTCCAAAGCTGAAAGAGCATTATGCGAAATACTGGAATCAAATGAAAGATCCGTCTGACGGCCATATTTACTGGCTGCCGAATTATGGTGCCTTCCAAGGCGAAGTGAATGAAACCTGGTACAGCGGCCCAGCCTTCTATATTCAAAAAGCGGTTTTGAAGGAATTTGGGTATCCAAAACTGCAAACGCTTGATGACTATATGAAACTGATTCGTGATTATGCAGCGAAATATCCTGAGATCGACGGACAGCCAACAATCGGCTTCTCGACACTTGCATCTGACTGGCGTACATTCGGCCTGCTTAATGCTCCAGAGCATTTGACTGGACATCCAAATGATGGCGGCGTCGTAGTCGACAACGGTGTTGCAAGCGTCTTCGCAGATAAAGACATTTCGAAAACTTACTACAAAGAGCTGAACAATCTGTACAACGAAGGTTTGATGGATAAAGAAGCCTTCACGCAAAACTATGACCAATACCTCGCTAAGCTGACAACCGGCCGTGTACTCGGTATGTTCGATCAGCACTGGAATTTCCAGACAGCTGAGGATTCTCTCAATACGCAAAACAAATCGGAACGCACGTATGTAGGTTTCCCGCTTGTCTATGATGCAAGCACGAAAGACTACTATCGTGACCGTGCACCGATTAACTTGAATAATGGCTTTGGTATTTCTGTCGATGCAAAAGATCCTACTCGCATTATCCAAGCGTTGGAAGCTTTGATGGATGAGAGGTATCAAAAAATGTTCACTTGGGGCGAAGAAGGCGTTGACTACTCCGTTGGCGCAGACGGCAAATTCACCCGTACTCCTGAGCAACGTACACAATATGACGACCCAGCTTGGAAGCTTGCTAACCTTGGCAACGGTATCTTCACTTACCTTCCAAAACTCGAAGGTACTTTGAGCGACGGCAATGCAACAACACCAGGCGGCGACCCGCAAGAGTTCTATGACAGCTTGAAAGATGTCGACAAAGAGGTACTGAGTGCTTACGGACATAAAACATGGACGGAGTTCTTCTCTTCACCACCAGATAACCCGATCTACTACCCGGCGTGGCAGATCGACCTGATTGATGGTTCGGATGCTTCGATCGCTAACAAGAAAATGACAGATGCTTCTCTCAAATTCCTGCCTAGAGCGATCATGTCCAAACCGGATCAATTCGATAAAGTATGGCAGGACTATGTGGATGAGTATAAGAAAATCAATGTAAAAGCATACGAAGACCGCATCAATGAGCAGATTCAATGGCGTATTCAAAACTGGTCGACTAAGTAAGAAACAAGCAGCAGAAAGCGGAAGGTATGAAGCAGACTGCCTCATGCCTTCCGCTTTACCTATGGAGCGGAGGAAGAGAGATGGCAAAACCCGTTGATACATTAGCGCAGACGGCTGCTGCCCAGCCGAGGAAAACTCGTAAAATCCAGTTTTTCAGAAACCAGGGTCAGCTTATGTGGATGTCGCTGCCCGTTGTCCTTTATGTCATGCTCTTCTCGTATTACCCGATATGGGGCTGGACGATGGCCTTTCAGAATTATAAACCGGCCAAATCATTTGCTCAGCAGGAATGGGTAGGATTAAAGCAGTTCAAGTTTTTGTTTACGGATGACGGATTCCTGCGCGTACTTCGCAATACGATTGGCATGAGCGCTATTAATATGGTGCTGGGGTTTGTATCGGCAATTATTTTCGCGATTCTGTTGAACGAAGTGAAGAACAAGCTGTTCAAGCGTTCAATTCAGACAATCTCGTATTTACCGCATTTTCTATCTTGGATTATCGTTACGGGGATTGTTGCGAGTTCCCTTTCCGTTGATGGCGGTATCGTAAACATTCTACTCATGAAGCTTGGCTTTATACACGAGCCGGTCCTATGGCTTAGCGAGCCTAAATATTTCTGGGGTATCGTTGGCGCCTCGCATGTATGGAAAGAAGTCGGTTGGAATGCAATCATCTATTTGGCGGCGATTACTTCCATTGATCCATCGCTGTATGAGGCAGCGGAGATTGACGGGGCTAACCGTTACCATAAGATGTGGTATATAACGCTGCCGGGCATCAAGTCTATCGTTATTATTTTGCTCATTATGAACTTGGGCTGGATTCTCGAAGCAGGCTTCGAGGTGCAATATTTACTTGGCAACGGCGTTGTTGTCGACTGGTCAGAGACGATTGATATTTTCGTTCTAAAATATGGCCTTAAGCAGAGCAATTATTCACTGGCAACGGCAGCAGGTATATTCAAAACAGTTGTCAGTATTACCTTAATCTTTGCGGCGAACACCATTGCGAAGCGATTCGGCGAAGAGAGGCTTATTTGAAAAGGCTTATGCTTACGATGCAAGAATCATCATATATAGTCTGATCTAGGCTATTTCTTTTTAGGAGGGATAACGATGAA
The DNA here is from genome assembly GCF_052113225.1 of Paenibacillus sp. YAF4_2. NCBI lineage: Bacteria > Bacillati > Bacillota > Bacilli > Caryophanales > Paenibacillaceae > Paenibacillus > Paenibacillus sp. YAF4_2. Next base: position 246,695 of record NZ_JBFRCT010000004.1, on the reverse strand, counting down.
AAAAAGAACAGTCCAGCTTGAGCCAGCAGTATTCGGTACGGTCAACACGATTATTATGATTGCTCTGGCCGTAGTCACACTCTATCCCTTCTTGAATACGCTCGCTGTATCCTTTAATGCGGGGCTTGATACGATTCGAGGCGGTATTTATATTTGGCCGAGGATCTGGACTCTCCAGAACTATAAAGCGGTATTTATTACAGGGACAGTGTTTAATGCTTTCTATATTTCGGTTGCCCGTACGATAGTAGCTACGGTGCTTAGCTTGTTCTTGACGACGATGCTGGCTTATACCGTCAGCCGAAAGGAATATGCTTTCCGCAAGGCGATTACGATTATTATTGTTATGACGATGTACTTTAACGCAGGTCTAATCCCGTACTACTTCCTGATCAAGGATCTTCATATGCTGAATACCTTCATGGTGTACATCGTACCTGGTCTTGTCAGCGCATTTAATATGATCGTTATTCGTACTTATATTGGTACGCTGTCTGAAAGCTTGATCGAATCGGCAAAAGTTGATGGCGCAGGCGACTTCCGCATCTTCATGCAGGTTATTCTCCCGCTCTGCCAGCCTGTGCTTGCAACCGTGGCGTTGTTCGTGGCGGTGGGACAGTGGAATTCCTGGTTTGATACCTTCCTGTTCACTTCTTCGAAGCAGGAACTCAGCACACTTCAGTATGAGCTGATGAAGCTTCTATCCTCGTCGATGAACTCGAACAGTAACCCGGCGCTCCAGAACGGCGATGCCAATGCTGCAAAAGCAATGGTTACACCACTCTCCATCCGCGCTGCAATCACGATTGTCGCGTCCGTACCAATCTTGGTTGTGTATCCATTCCTTCAAAAGTACTTCGTGGTTGGTATGCAGCTAGGTAGTGTAAAGGAATAAGCACTCTGTTTCTTACCAAGGCCATCTTAATCGGATCATCCGATTGGATGGTCTTTTTTTGTCTAAAGCAGCAAACTACGCATTCAAATGTTCTTCCGATCGCCATTGTGTAAGGCTGATTCCAGCCTTGCATTAATCAAGTCAAAAGGCAGTCAGGGTCATCTGACTGCCTACATGGTTACAAAAAAAGAAAGGTGAGGGAGCGGAGCGAGCATAACGTGCTGGAGAAACAAAGCGTATGCTTCCGAAGTAGCTTTCTTTCAGAAAGCTTTTAGCGTTCGCCTTTGACCCTGAATTTCATCCGCTAAGCGGATAATTCGAAGGAATTCGGGGGCAACAGCGATCGGAAGGACGTTATGCTCGAGCAGCGGCTGTTCACCTTAACAAAGCTTCCGCGCAGCAACAACTCACCTTTAATAAATCTCTACATTATTAGGATTATTACGGCTAACTTCTTTACTTAACTCCTCGAATGATTTCACCTTGCCATGTGTCGGATGCTGCGTATGCTTGCGTTGCTTCCATGCGTTTTCTCTGCGGTTTTTTGGCGATGTCATGATAATAACCTCCTTTCATAAACAATAGGTTGGCGCATTGAGGGGCGAATCATGCAGAAGAGAACGCTCCTCATAATTTAGGCGAATTAGGAAATGATAACCTATAATAATGAACGGTGGTGACAATAGTGCCGACGAAACCGAAAGCCAGAAGTATGCCTGAAGGCCAATTGGATCATCACGCCATTGATCAATTCAAGGACGTACCAATCCGATCAAGCATCGAAGAAAACAATAAAATCATGGAAGAGCTGTTTAAGGACAGCTCGGATATCGTCCTCCGTGAATTTGATATCGAAAATGGCCCCAAAGCGATGCTGTGTTACGTTGACGGCTTGGTAACGACGAGTGCCGTTGATGCCGCATTACAGGCGCTTATGATATTTAAAGGTGACGCTTTTACCATAGACCGGATTACCGAGCAGACACTTCCGGTTACGCAAGCCTCAAAGATCCAGTTCTATAAAGAGCTTTTAACTAACCTTTTGTCAGGCGACAGTGTTCTATTCGTAGACGGGCAGGATAACGCAGTTTGTCTAGGGCTGCGGGGCGGTATACGCCGCAGCGTTGCAGAGCCGGAAACAGAGACGGTTGTTCGTGGTCCACGCGAAGGCTTTAATGAGCATCTTCGGACAAATACTTCATTAGTAAGGAGTAAGATCAAGTCTCCCCGGCTAAAGATGAAATCTTTTGTGATTGGGACAGAGACACATACCAACATCATCCTTGCCTATATGGCCGGAATTGTGAATCCGAAATTAGTTGAAGAAGCTGAGAAGCGTTTAAGCAGGATTAAGATCGACGGTGTGCTGGAAAGTGGATATATTGAAGAATTTATTCAGGATCAAGGCTACTCGCCTTTCCCTCAAGTACAGACAACAGAACGACCTGATACGGTTGCAGCCGCTTTATTAGAGGGACGAATTGCGATAATGGTCGATGGAACGCCGTTTGCCTTAATCGCTCCCTTTGGCTTCTGGCAGTGGCTGCAGGCCAGTGAAGATTACTATGAGCGGTTCATGGTATCCACTTTATTGAGGTGGCTCAGAATGGCAAGCTTATTTGTTGCCTTACTGTCCCCAGCATTATATATCGCGGTTTCGACTTTTCATCCAGAAATGATTCCAACGAACCTATTGCTTAGTATCGCAGCATCACGTGAAGCGATCCCTTTCCCAGCCGTTGTAGAGGCGCTCATTATGGAGATTGCCTTCGAAGCTTTGAGGGAAGCGGGCGTCCGGCTCCCTCGAACTGTCGGTCAAGCAGTCAGTATTTTGGGAGCACTGGTTGTTGGACAAGCCGCGGTACAGGCGGGGATCGTGTCAGCTGCAATGGTTATTGTCGTATCGATGACGGGGATTGCTTCCTTTACCCTTCCCCGTTATAACGCGGCTATCTCCATTCGGATGCTGCGTTTTCCATTAATGCTGCTTGCCTCCGTTTTTGGCCTGCTTGGCATTATGATTGGTGTGATGGTTATTGTGGGTCATTTGGCGAAGCTCACAACATTTGGAGTTCCTTATCTTGCACCCGTAACACCGGTTGATGTTTCAGATTTGAAAGATGTCCTGGTACGTGCTCCATGGTGGAAGATGAAGAAACGGCCTAAATATTTGGGAACGGATAATGTCAGGCGCCAAGATCCGCAGCAATAACAACAGAGGAGGAGAGTCCTGTCTATGAAGATAATCAGAATTTTGCGCAACTCTTTAATAGGTATTGTCCTTCTAGGCATGCTCCTCCTGCTGTCGGGCTGTTGGGATAGGCGTGAGATTAATGATGTGGCGTTCGTACTGGCCAGCGCTATTGATAAAGAAGGCGACAACATTCGGGTCAGTGTTCTTATCCCACTGCCCGGGAATATGGGGGGCACCGGCTCCGGCGGAGGCGGCGGTTCTGGCGGGCAAAAGCCGTTCGCGATTAAGACAGAGACTGGGAAAACAGTTCGCGAAGCGGTCTCAAAGCTCCAATACCGCCTACCAAGGCATTTGTTCTTTGGGCATCGTCGGGTAATTGTTATCGGGGAGGAATTGGCGAGACAAGATGGTGTATCTACTATTATTGATGCCGTAACCCGCATACCCGAGAACCGGTTAACCGCGTTTATCGCGATCACTGAAGGGAAAGCGGTGGATGTTCTTAACGCGGATACCCGTCTTGAGCGTTTTTCGGCAGAGTCCATGAGGGAGCTTCTTCAATCGGACGCAAGTGTTCGGGTTTCTTTAAAGGATGTCATCAACAAGATTATTGCTGTCGGAAATGATGCATTCTTTCCTTATGTGGAGAAAGTGAAGACAAAAATTAAAGGTCAGGAAGCGGAAGATGTGAATATCGAAGGATTTGTGTTGACCCATAATGGCAAGATGAAAGGTGTCGTTAAAGGTAATGCAGCTATCGGGCTCAGACTTCTGAATCGCCAATTCCGCAAATATGATGAGACGTTTAATGATGAAGGGAATTACCTTACTATAGCAATTAATGAAGCTGATGTGAGAATCAAACCTGTTCTTAAGAATGGCAAGTTGGCTTTCCGAATTCATTCGATGGTGAAGGCAAGTATTAATGAGGATCGTAATTTAGATCGGAACTACGACGACTACAAGCAGCGCAGGCAGATTGAGCAAATGGTTCAGCAACAGGTGGTTAATAATATTAAGCTCGCTATTGAGAACATGCAACGCACCAATTGTGATGCTATAGGGTTTGGATTGTATGCGTACCGAGCTTACCCTCAGTTATGGACAAATGAATATCGTAAAGAATGGGAGACGATTTTCAAAGAGACCGAATTTGAAGTGACAGCGACAACGAATTTGTTCCGACTAGGCATGAGCAGTGAGAACCTGGGAAGGAAGGATCAGTAAGATGGATATCGGTTTTATCGTATTTGTGATCGTTCTCCTAATCGGTACCGCTGTTGTTAAATGGAAAAACATGAAAAATACGTCCAGCAAGATGATGTTTTTCTCCATAGTTGGCTTGATTCTTGTATTGATCATCATCTGCATTAAACATAAAGCATACTCCATCATGAGTATGTCCGTCATGCGGAATATGGTGATGAGTATGTATGATTTGATGAAAGGGTAGGGGAGCTAATATGCAAGATCGTATGAAAGTAACCACGCTGCAGATGTCGCTGCTTGTCGCATCGCTGCTTATTGCTTCTAATATGAATACGATGCCAACTGCGTTAACGATGGCGGCCCAACAGGATGCATGGTATGCCTATTTGTTTTCGATCCCCTATGGGATCGGAATGGCTTATATTATGTGGAGACTGGTGCGTATTAGTCCGGAGAAAAACATGTATGAAATCATGCAGCAATCCTTGGGTAAATGGTTTGGAGGATTGTTTAATGGGGTATTGATTGCCTATTTGTCTATAGACTTGATCACACAGCTGCGCATATATAGTGACTTCTTCAGTTCTTCAATCTTGCTGCGAACGCCGCAGATTTACATCCTGCTGATGACTATGCTGCTGCTAGCCTATTATGCAGGGGGCTCCATGGAGCATTTGTTCAGGACGAATGTTGTGTTTATAACCTTATTCATTGGGTTTTACACGCTGACTCCCATATTTCTGCTTAATGAAATTGATTTGAATAAGCTTCAGCCATCTCTTAGTAGTGGTGTTATTCAACCGTTAAAGGGAGGGTTTTTAGCAATTGGCTCATTTACGGATCTTATCGTGTTTGGTGCTTTTCTTCACCATGTGAGAAAGCCGCGTGATATTTATCTGGCGATGAAAACAGGTGTTATCTACTCCGCGCTTATGCTTACCATCTGGTTATTCTGTGTTGTGAGTGTCGTTAGCCCGATCCTTTCTACACGACTCATCTATATTGGCTGGATTCTCGTTCAGCAGATTCATGTAACAGACTTTTTGGATAGAATTGATTTATTTCTTATTAGCTTGTATGTTCCGATCCTCCTCATTAAATTTGCTGCTTTGTACATCGCTATTTTGACGGGGATTGCTTCTTATACGAAACAAAAAAAGTTCGACTTTATTAATCTGCCGATAGGGATTGTGTTTACCATCCTGGCATCTATAACGTTCAGTAACACAGATGAAGTTTCACAGTTTTACGCGTTTGGCATCACGCCAATCTCGATTTGTGTTCAGTTTATATTCCTTGCGGGCTTATTTATTGGTCTAGGGATTAGGAAGAGAAAAAGTCAGCCGGCTGACCTCAAGGTAAACGGCTCGGGGATCGGGATATGGCTGATGCTGGCCGGGGGAGCAGCGGCTATTGTTGCTGGTGCCACGGTTGGCAATCAGCACGGTTATTACGGTCTGATAAGTGCAATATTATTCGTCTGCTTCCTGCTGGTATGTGTGTATTTCAGTATGAGGGAGTTTGTAAAATCAATGGGGAGAAGGACATAAACCTATAAACATGGATAACGGCACCCGAGAAATCGGGTGCCGTTGGTTTGTGTAACGTATATTTAACCTCAGCGGCAGTAAGTACTGACCGCAGGTTCATATCCCTTGTTAATTGCAACAAGATTAATGTGAGATGATTATCTTGCGCATACTTTGGGTTGCTTTGTGTAACGGACAAAGCAGCTTGTAAGCATACTTTAAAACAACGAAAGCCCTGCCTCTCTTCCGTCCTTGCGGCTCCTAGACCGCGCCAGTGTGAATCAAAGTTCTTACTGTACGTAAGGATTTGGAATTAACAGAAAAGAAAAATCTTATTCGAGGAACTCATGAATTTTTCTGTTTTGGAGGGATATACAGGGGTTAAATATAACACAACTTTTTTAGTATATATCTATTAGCCAGAAAAAGCAAGGAAAATACAAAAATTGTTAGGTCCACTTTGCGGCCCAAAGCTTCATTTGCTTCAAGATATGGTGAAGATCCTCGCCTTTAGGTGTTAGGGTGTATTCTACAGTAACGGGAACAGTCGGAAATACGTGACGCTCAAGCACTCCTTTTTCCTCCAAATGGCGAAGCGTGCTGGTGAGTGCTCGTGGACTAACAGCCGGAATCAGACGCTGCAGCTCGCCAAATCTTCTTGTGCCGCAGAACAGTTCTCTGATCACGAGGAAAGCCCATTTTCCTCCGATAACGTCCAGCGTTTTCTCGATGTTGCATTCAATGGTGACAGGTTCTTTTGGTATGTAATTATCAGCATGCATGATCATTCAAGCCCCTTTCTTACATAACGATCTATAACTACATTTAGTATAGTATATATATTAGAAATAATAAATTGAAAAAACATTCACTACTTTAAAAAAGTTACGAACTGTCATACACTAAGCCAAGGAAGACACTAGGCGAGGGGATAACAGACTATGAAATATAGAAAACTTGGGAACAGCGGTCTTAAAGTAAGTGAGATCGGATTAGGAAGCTGGCTCACATACGGAGATGCGACGGAGAAAGAGACGGCAGGACAATGTATTCGGCTTGCTTATGAGAGCGGTATCAATTTCTTTGATACGGCTAATGCCTACAACCGTGGAGAAGCCGAGAAGGTTATGGGTGATACATTAAGGGATTATCGTCGCAGCAGTTATGTGCTCGCAACCAAAGTTTACTTCCCAATGGATGCAGGCCCCAATGACCGTGGGCTATCCCGCAAACACATTATCGAACAATGTGATGCAAGTCTGAAGAGACTTGGCACCGATTACATCGATTTGTATCAATGCCATCGTTATGATCCGGAAACACCTGTCGAAGAAACGCTGCGTGCTTTAGATGATCTTGTTGCTTCCGGTAAAATTCTATATGCGGGTATTAGCGAATGGTCAGGCGCTCAAATTACGGATGCCGTTGGAATCGGTAAACGGCTTGGTCTTCGTCCGCTTGTGTCAAATCAGCCCATTTACAACATGATTGAGCGTTACATCGAGAAGGAAGTACTGCCGGTAAGTGAGCGTGAAGGATTAGGTCAGGTTGTGTTCTCTCCACTTGCGCAGGGTGTATTGACGGGGAAATACAAACCAGGTCAGGCTGCTCCTTCAGACAGCCGTGCAGCCAATAAACAGACGAATTTTGTTATTAACAGCTACATGCGTGAAGATGTATTGACTTGTGTGCAGCAGCTGGAGCAGCTAGCAGGAGAAATCGGGGCGACGCTGTCGCAATTCGCGCTTGCTTGGGTGCTGCGCCAGCCTGGAGTGAGCTCGGCTATTATTGGTTCTAGTCGTCCTTCACAAATTGAGGAGAATTTGAAGGCAGTAGATCTCACATTAACTTCTGATATTCTTGTGCGTGCAGACGCGATTCTGGCTGAGATTAACGGCTTTTCTCCACTTCGTTAAGAGTCATTCAAATTTCATTCCTTCATTTAAATAAGGTATGATGGGTTCAATGAAGGGATGGAGCGTATGAAGCTATATCTGCTTAGAGGTTATAACTTCTTTTATTTCTCGATGTTTGCGATGTTCTTGTCTTTCCTGCCGCTGTACTTCTCGGAGAAAGGCATCTCTGCATCAGAAATCGGAATGATATTAGGGACGGGCAGCATTATCGGCGTAATCTCCCAGCCATTATGGGGGATGATCAGCGATAAATATAAAACGATTAAGGTTGTTCTGCTGATTCTGCTGACCGCATCCATTGGTCTAGGGATTTTGTTATTCTCCGTTTCGCTCCTGTCTGCGGCTTTTGCTTTAACGGCTGCCATGTACTTTTTCTTAATGCCTGCCGATCCATTGACGGAGAGTATGAATTATCGTCTCGCCGAAAAGAGTGGGGTAAGCTTCGGCTCAATTCGCATGTACGGAGCTTTAGGCTATGCAGTTTCTTCCTATATAATTGGTTACGTTGGCGATCAGTACGGAATGGAAAGCTTCGTATACTTATATGCTGCTTATGGAGTCATTACATTGGTACTATGCGTTTCGTTACCCGAAACACCAGCAGCAGGGAAGCCAGTAGCCTGGCGGGATATGCTGCCCTTTTTCCGGGACAAGCGTACGATACAGTTTCTGCTGCTCGTCTTGTTAATGGCAATCCCGCATCGGATGAACGACAGTTATGTTGGCCTTTACGTCCAAAGCCTTGGCGGAGGAGTGGGGATGGTGGGGCTGGCCTGGTTTATTATGACGCTGGCGGAGGTTGTCTTCTTCGGTCTGATTCACCGGTTCATCAGACCAGGCAGAGAGCTCCAGATTATCTCGCTTGCCGGAGTTGTTTATGTCATTCGGTTCGCGCTGTCAGCCTGGTGGGATGATCCGGTAGCGATCGTGTGGCTTCAGCTGCTGCAAGGGTTATCATTCGTCTTGTTCTATGCTGCATCTATTCAATATCTATACACCTTAATCCCAGAGCAGTGGAAAGCAACCGGACAAACGATACTCGCCATGCTGCTATTTGGCGTATCGAGTATTATATCCTCTACTGTTGGCGGCTGGTTGTTTGATTGGATAGGGGGACCCGGGCTTTATGTCTGTATGTCGGTCTTATCCTTTATTGGGGTGTGCTGCGGATTACTTATACAGAACAATCAAAAAAGGATCAGGGGGACCTGATCCTTAGACAGTTGATATACTCATGCTAAGGATCAGGGTAACCTGATTCCTTTTTTTTTACTATATTAATAGGAAGAGATTTTTTTCGTTTAAGCTTGAGCGGATTAATTTGTCGGGATAATGGACTGTCCGCTTCTGTGTTTGGCACGCATATTTTCGTAATCTTTAATTTGCTGCGGCATAATATCGCCTCCAGCGAACTGGTACTTCACCAAGGTGTTGAAGTCTTGCAACCATGGAGTTAAGGAATGATTCATCCAGGCCTGCTTGGCGTATTCATTAAGTTCATTTACAAAATCCATATTTGCCGAGATATGCACTTCCTGAACAGCAGGTGCAAGCTCCCTTACTTTTACGGCTACGGTCTGCTTAAGCTCATCTGACAGCATGCTGTGATCATTGACAGTAAATAAGGAGTTGTACGGACTAACCAGCTGGCGATTATCCCATCGCTGGCTGCCCGTATCATGGTTGTATACACCTTCGCTTGAACCGCTTCGATTTTGCTCATCAGTATGGCCTGCACTTTTTGTCCCCACAGCGGTCCAGTCAAGGGCAAGTCCAACATAAGCATTCTTGTCGGTAAGCATGACAATCGACGAACCAACGCCGCCTAGCTTAGATACTTCATTAGAAAGCGTGTTGCTGTATTCGAAAAAGGTGTTGTCATGCTGATATGGATTGTTTGCGGAAGAAGTACCATACATCTTACCTCCAAGCATTTTGGCATCACCGGCTTTACGGCTGCCATAATCATGGTCACTGCTTTGGATTTGCTTCTCATAGCCACACGCTGCTGTCATGCTAATTAGTAAACAAGAAATCAATAATCCGGCCACTCGTTTGTTCAAGACAAATCAGCCTCCATTCGGGCGGTTATAGGAATAGGTTCTGTAGGGAACGATGAAATATACGCTTCAACCTCCATACATAATTGACCATGGGTTTGGTGCACAATGTAGGGTAGGGAAACCGTGTAAGAAAATGCTTTGTCAAACCCGCGAAGCCATGAAAATACGGGGTTTTTGACAGCTTTGAGAACAATTTGTGAACTCTCTGCGGAACATTGACAAATAAGTACAGCAACTTTATATTTAATAAAGTGATTTAGTTCCAGTAGTTGTCATAACATCTGTGAAACACGCAGTTTGCCGCATTATTCCTAAGATGATAGCATCTGCGAAAACGTCAAAAGTGGGGTTGATTATTGATGAATCGGTGGCAGTTTTTTAGAAAGCTTGCGCCGCTTCTGGCCTTGATGGTGCTCGTGCTGTCGGCATGCGGACGGAGTGACCTGTCCACGCTGAGGCCCCAAGGTCCTGTAGCGGAAGAGCAATTCGGACTGATGAAGCTGGCGATCTCGATCATGTTAATCGTGATTGTTGTCGTGTTTGCGATTTCTTTCTATGTAATTATTCGTTTCCGCAGACGTCCTGGCGACAAGACGATTCCGAAGCAAGTAGAAGGTAACCATAAGCTGGAGATTATTTGGACAGTTATTCCGATTATCCTCTTGATTATCCTTGGTGTACCAACTATTCAATCGGTATTTAACCTCTCAAAGGATCACACAAAAGATCCGGATGCGGTTAAGGTTGTCGTTACAGCTCACCAATATTGGTGGGAATTCGAGTATCCTGAACTCGGTATTAAGACTGCGCAGGAATTGGTTATTCCTAAGGGTAAGACGATTTCCATTGAAGCGAAATCAGCAGACGTTCTTCACTCGTTCTGGATTCCGTCTCTTGCCGGTAAAATCGATGCAAACCCAGGAGCAAACGTTAACATTATGTACTTCTCGGCTCCAAAAGAAGGCGTTTACTTAGGTAAATGTGCTGAGCTTTGCGGACCTTCGCATGGCCTTATGGACTTTAAAGTAAAATCGGTGGACGAGTCTTCGTTTGACCGTTGGACTGCAGCATTGCAGGCTCCAACTGCGCTTCCAAGCGACCCGGCTATTAAAGAAGCCTTTGTCAGCAAATGTTTGACTTGCCACGCTGTAGGCGATCAAGGCGGTCCAGCATTCCCTAACCTGACAGGTGTTGGCAGCCGTGAGACTGTCGGCGGTATCCTCGTTAACACTGATGATCCGAAATATTCCAATGAAGGTTCGACGTATGACAACCTGCATCGTTGGATAGAAGATCCGTCGGCTGTAAAACCTGGCACACTTATGCCTAAGGTTGATTTGACACAACAAGAGCTTGACGGAATTTCGAAATATTTATCGGAACTAAAACTCGACTACGAACAATAATCATCGGTGATTAAAGGAGGTACCTACCTTGGCTCATGGACATGCGGTTAAACGTTATTCCGGCCTGATGGATTGGCTGACAACGGTTGACCACAAAAAAATCGGTATTTTGTATTTAATCGCCGGAGGTTTTTTCTTCCTTGTCGGCGGTTTGGAAGCACTACTTATTCGGATTCAGCTGTGGAAGCCGCTTAATGATTTCGTTAGTGCGGATACATATAACGAGCTGCTTACGATGCATGGTACAACAATGATCTTCCTAGCGGCGATGCCAGTCATCTTCGCTTTGATGAATGCGATCGTGCCGCTCCAGATTGGCGCACGCGACGTTGCGTACCCATTCGTAAACGCAATTGGTTTTTGGACATTCTTCTTTGGCGCAGTACTTCTAAATGTAAGCTGGTTTACTGGCTCTGCACCAGATGGTGGCTGGACAGCTTATGCTCCACTCTCAGGTACGACTTTCAACGGCGACCATGGTATGGACTACTACGTACTCGGCTTGCAGATTGCCGGTATTGGTACACTCGTCGGTGGTATTAACTTCTTGGTAACGATCATTAATATGCGTGCTCCGGGCATGACCTTCATGCGTATGCCAATGTTTACATGGTCTGTCTTCATTACTTCAGCACTGATCTTGTTCGCATTCCCAGCGCTGACAGTTGGCCTTGCGGCTTTGATGTTCGACCGCGTATTTGATGCAAACTTCTTTGACCCTTCAGGCGGCGGTAACGCAGTCCTCTGGGAGCATATTTTCTGGATCTTCGGGCATCCTGAGGTTTATATCCTCATCCTGCCGGCCTTCGGTGTTATCTCCGAGGTTGTCAGCACATTCTCTCGTAAACGGTTGTTCGGTTACAGCTCGATGGTATTCGCTACCATCCTGATCGGCTTCCTAGGCTTCATGGTATGGGCGCATCACATGTTCACAACAGGTCTTGGACCGGTTGCGAACGGCTTGTTCTCAATCGCGACAATGCTGATCGCTGTACCTACTGGTATCAAGATCTTTAACTGGCTGTTCACTCTGTGGGGCGGCTCGATTAAATTCACTGCAGCGAACCTGTTCGCTGTTGGCTTTATCCCAACGTTCGTAATGGGTGGTGTAACCGGCGTCATGCTGGCTGCAGCTCCTGCGGATTTCCAGTACCACGATTCGTATTTCGTAGTTGCGCATTTCCACTACGTTATCGTAGGTGGACTTGTACTTGGTCTCTTCTCAGGCCTGCACTACTGGTGGCCTAAGATGTTCGGCCGCATGTTGAATGAAGGCCTTGCAAAGCTGACGTTCTGGACGTTCTTTATCGGCTTCCACTTAACGTTCTTCATCCAGCATTTCCTTGGTCTGATGGGCATGCCTCGCCGGATCTGGACTTATCTGGACGGACTTGGATTCAACGAAATGAACATGATTAGTACGGTTGGCGCAATGCTGATGGGTCTTGGTACAATCTTCTTCCTTCTGAATGTCGTTATTACTGCATTCAAACCTAAGAATGCAGCAAACGATCCTTGGGAAGATGGACGTACTTTGGAGTGGACGATTCCTTCGCCAGCTCCAGAATACAACTTCAAGCAAACTCCGCTTGTTCGCGGTTATGATGCATACTGGAAAGAAAAAATGGATGGTCATACGGAGATGACACCGGCTGAGCCGATTGGTTCAATCCATATGCCATCCCCATCTATTCTGCCTCTGTTCATGGCGATCGGCTTGTTTATTACAGGTCTTGGTCTTATGTACTCACATGGCGAATGGGGTAAAATTGCTGGTATTGAAGCAGGATTTGTTGTAGGCGGTATCGGTTTGATCATCACATTCACATGTATGATTATCCGCTCTCTGATTGACGATCATGGCTTCCATATCGAACCGGAAGAACTGCAAGATAAGGGGGTAAAAGCATGAGTGCACATTCCCATACTGAAGGCCAATTGCCTCATGAGCCTGAAAAAGCAACCCTTGAGGGTCGCAATAAGATTCTTGGTTTCTGGTTATTCCTTGGTGCGGAAACGGTATTGTTCGGAACGCTGTTCTCGGCGTTCCTGGCACTCCGAGATCAAGTTCTGGATGGACCGACGTCGCAAGAGCTGTTCGAGCTTCCCCTCGTTGCACTTGCAACCGGCTTGCTCTTAACTTCCAGCTTGACGAGCGTATTCGCAACACAAGCGCTGCACATGCAAAAGGTTAAAGCGATGATCGGCTGGTTGCTCATTACGGTTATTCTAGGTCTTGGCTTCCTTGGCCTTGAGATTTATGAGTTCTCGAACTATGTACACGAAGGCCATGGCTTTACAACGAGTGCATTCAGCTCCTCGTTCTATACGCTGGTTGGTTTCCACGGCGCTCACGTAGCGTTTGGTATCGTGTGGATCTCGCTCTTGATCGGACAATTGATGAAGAAAGGCCTGACGGTCGTAACAGCCCCTAAAGCATACGTGGCCGGCATCTACTGGCACTTTATCGATGTTGTCTGGGTATTTATCTTCACCGTCGTTTACCTGATGGGAAAGGTGGGCTAATCCATGGCAAGCAATCTCTCCAACACCACGGAGGAACAACGTCCGGTACGCCATAAGGTCGAAGGGCCTAAGAAACACATCATTTCCTTTATCTTCTCGATCCTGCTGACACTGATCGCATTCGCGGCAGTTGCCGGCGGTGAGATTAACAAAGACTTCATTTACATCATTCTTATCGGCTGCGCAATCTTGCAAGTCTTTGTACAGATGGCGTTCTGGATGCATATGAAGGATCGCGGTCACACTTTCGCGATAATCGGTATTTTGTTTGGCGTATTCGTCGTATTCACTTGTGTTATCATGGCTGAGTATTGGGCTTGGTGGTAACATTAACGCATAATTGAAAAGAGGAGGGTTCCCAGCTTTCGGGTCCCTCCTCTTTTGCAGATATTTGAAAGGAGCTGTCATCAATGCTAGGCTTACAATATTTCAGCTTTGAAGAGTTGTGGACCCCATGGTTTATGTTCTTCATGATCGCCGTTGTGATTCTCTACTTCTATCTGATCGGACCATGGCGGGAGAAGCATGCACCACAGGAAGATAAGGCAACGATGTGGCAAAAGATCATGTTCGTAGCTGCAGCAATCATGTTCTACCTTGTACAAGGAGGGCCTTTCAACCTGATGGGCCACATGATGTTTACGTTCCATATGATCGATATGTCTGTCTCATATTTGATTGTGCCGCCTATGCTGCTTCTCTCGATTCCCAGCTTCATTTGGCTGCGTATGTTTGCTGCCCAAAGCTGGAAGAAGCTTAGCTTTATGATGCATCCAATCGCTTCGATTTTAATGTTTAATATGCTGTTCTCCATGTACCATGTGCCGCTTATCAATGACTACGTGATGACGCATTTTTGGCTTCACAGACTTGTCTATCTTATCTTGCTAGTTGCTGCCATGTTGATGTGGGCGCAGATTGCGAACCCTGTTCCTGCTTGGAATCGACTGACTGATCTGAAGAAGATGGCTTACGTATTTGCGAATGGTGTATTATTAACACCTGCATGTGCCTTTATTATTTTCGCCAGCACTCCGATGTATGCAGTGTATAGTGATCCCGATACTTGGGTGAAAGCAATGGGGTATTGCGTATCCGGTGATCCATCCGTGCTGCTTGAGAAGTTTAGTGGTCCGCAGTTCTTTAATCTTCTTTCCAGTCCGGCGGAGGATCAACAGCTTGGCGGTATCGTCATGAAGCTGCTGCAAGAGTTCATGTATGGCGTAATATTGGCCTATATCTTCTTCCATTGGTTCAAACGTGAGCATAAGGATGACGATGTAACAAATGTGACAAATGAAGCGCCAATTGAGTTACCCAACTTGAATAAAGGCACGGTATAATAGAGCAGAGCAGAGCGTTTGCTTACGATGCAAGAATCATCACGAACATCTAGTCTTAGACATTCGTGTGATAATTCTTTTTAGGTGGGATAACCATTGGACAAGTACACACTTTTTCCTACGATCAGTACAACCTTTATTGTCATTAGTGCGATTCTGGTCGCGATCGGCTGGAATCTGGCAATTAAACGGAAGCTCGATCAACATAAGAAGGTAATGATTGCAGCGGCTATTGCTGCGGTTATATTCTTCATCATCTACTCATCACGGACGATTATTGTTGGTAATACTGAATGGGGTGGACCAGATAATCTGAAGCCGTATTACTTAACCTTCCTGATCTTCCACATCGTCCTAGCTACGGTTGCGGCGGGGTTCGGTATAACAACACTTGTGCTAGGTTTTAACAGCAAATTTGCGAAGCACAGGAAGTGGGGACGTGTTACTTCGGTGATTTGGTTCTTTACCGCCATAACAGGTGTTGCCGTATATATCCTTCTCTACATGATGTATCCGGGTGGACATACTAAACCGATGATTGATGCCATTTTTGGCTAGTAGAACATTTAAAAAAAGAATGCCTGACTCTCAGTTTTAGAGACAGGCATTCTTTTTTTAAATCGTTAGAAGAATTTTTGGTAATATCTGTTGACTCTTACCTTTTCTGCACATATACTGTGCTTATGAATATATACAGTATAATGACTGTGCTTTGGAAGGAGAGGGGCATTTGAATACGCGGCAAGGAGCTTGGCATATTGCCAAGCATGAGCTAAGCAGAGACTGGATTGGGATCGTATTTACCGCTTTATTTTGCGTATATCTCTCTTTGATCACTATTGGAGTATACAACGATGAGGATGGTGCTAAAGCACTGCCATGGATACTGGACACTGTCTTCATCGTAACGTTTCCAAGTCTCGGATTTGTCATGAATCGAACAACGATGAAGTTCTGGAAGGATGACACCTTCACAGGTAAACTGGCGGAGTGGAGGACACTGCCAATTCCACTTACTCAACTGGTAATAGGCAGATTGATGCAGCTGGTTATTGTACTGACGGTGGTGCTTACGTTATTTTTCACTTTTCAATATATACTCGTTGACCGTCTACATGATCAAATTTCAATTGGTGCTTATCTTTTATTCGCTTTATTTTGGTACTTCTATGCGTTATCGATGGCGGTTACTTATGTGTATTGGGAAATTGGACATACGGGAAAAGTATACGCGTTATTCTGCTATATCAGTGTTGTGGTGTTTGCCTTGATTTGTCTGGTGATTGGCCTCGCTAAGGCCAGCGTTGTGCTGGGTCTTCTCAATGAAGTCAAAGAGGGGCACTGGTGGTATACGGCAGCAGCTTTTCTTGTATGCGTCATTACCTTATTCTCGGGATTTAGGATCATCAAGAAGCGGCTTAAGCATCGTCATTATATAAATAAGAAAATATCGATAAGCTCCTGATTGGAAGAGGGTGAAGCCGTGTGGCTGCCAATTCATATTAACGAACAAAGTGCGGAACCGCTCTATTACCAGATTGAAGTGCAACTAAGAGCACTGATCGTAAGCGGGCAGCTGGAAGAAGGAACTTTATTACCCTCCATAAGGGAGCTTGCGCAGCTGCTCAAATGCAGTGTCATTACCGTACGGCGTGTCTATCAGGATCTTGAGAATGAAGGACTTCTTCGAACGAAACAAGGAACCGGAACTTATGTAGCCCGCATCGAACAGAATGCGATGGACCGATTTCGTCTGGATGCTGTAATTGAAGGAATAGAGTCGGCTATTGATGCCGGTAAGCTTGTGCAATGTACGAAGGAAGAGCTGATGGAGCTGTTCCAAGAGATACTTAAGCGAAAATATGGGGGGTAAAGGATGACGGACAATGCGATAAGTCTGATAGATGTGGAGTTGAGACGCCCACATTTTCAACTGGGACCTATTCACCTTGAAGTGCCGAGAGGC
This sequence comes from Paenibacillus sp. YAF4_2, assembly GCF_052113225.1. Classification (NCBI taxonomy): domain Bacteria; kingdom Bacillati; phylum Bacillota; class Bacilli; order Caryophanales; family Paenibacillaceae; genus Paenibacillus; species Paenibacillus sp. YAF4_2. Next base: position 229,648 of record NZ_JBFRCT010000004.1, on the reverse strand, counting down.
TATGTGACTGCCATTGTAGGGCCAAATGGTTCAGGCAAAAGCTCCACATTCCGGCTGATCCTCGATTTGATGAAACCGGATAAGGGTGACATATATCTGCTTGGTGAGAGCATCGCGAGGGAGGAAGATTGGCAAACGAAAGGCAAAGTAGGCTATCTGCCGGAATTGTTCTCGCAGCATGATGATAAAGTTAAGGCTTCCTTTAAAACGGATTTTGTGAAGAAGTGGTACCCGAACTGGGATGTCAACCGCTATCAGGAGCTGCTTCGGCTATTTGAAGTAGATGACAGTATTAAGCTGGTCAGGATGTCCAAAGGGATGCGGCGCAAATACGAGTTGGCCTTGGTGCTATCCCATCATCCCGAGCTGCTGCTTCTCGATGAGCCTTCCTCTGGGCTTGATCCGCTGGCTTGGCGAACGATGATCGATGTGCTGCATCGCTACATGGAGCCTGGTGACCGTACGATTTTGATGGCTTCCCATATTGTTGAAGAAGTGAAGCGGCTCGCCGATTATATCGTATTTATGATTCATGGGCGGGTGCTGGGTGTATACGAGAAGGATGAGTTGTTTGGCAACTGGCATGCTTTCTATATGCAAGGTGATCGTAAAATTGCAGAGATGATGCCTGGGCAATGCGGAATTGAACAGGCTGGTGGCGGTATGCTGCGGGTGATTACACGGCGGGCTCCAGAGGCAGAGGTGTGGTGCGAGAAGGAAGAGATTACGATCACCCATCGGCAGACACTGCAACTGGATGATATTTTAGCCGTATTGGTAGAACAGGAACGGACAAGATTGAGATCATAGTCATGAGAATGCTTTCGAAGTAAGAATCGACAGCTGTTTGTGTGATCATTCTTTAAGCATATGCTTTCGAAGTAAGAATCATCACGAACAGCTAATCCTAGCTGTTTGTGTGATCATTCTTTTTAGGAGGAATAGAAGATGAAGCCATTAGTAGTAGACCAGGTGCATAAGCAGTATGGAGATAAAAAAGCGGTCAACGGGATCAGCTTTCAGGTTGAAGAGGGAGAGATTTACGGATTGCTGGGAGCAAATGGTGCCGGCAAAACAACTACGATGCGAATGGTACTTGGACTGATTTATCCGGACGAAGGAAAGATTTTGTACAATGGAAAACCATATACGAAAGAGCAGCTCCGCATGCTTGGTTATTTGCCGGAAGAGCGCGGGTTATATCCACGGGTGAAGGTGAGCGACCAATTAATCTATCTCGCGCAGCTGCGCGGGATGTTGAAGAAGGATGCAGATGCTAGTCTGAAGCAGTGGCTTGATCGGTTTGAAGTGCCGGAATATTACGGGAAGAGAGTCGAGGAGCTGTCCAAGGGCAATCAGCAGAAAATCCAGTTTATCGCTTCCGTCATTCATCGTCCTCGTATCGTTATTTTGGATGAAGCCTTCAGCGGCCTTGATCCAGTGAACGTTGAACTGCTCAAGTCTACGGTTAAGGAGCTTCGGGATTCCGGAACGTCGATGCTGTTCTCGACTCACCGTATGGAGCATGTGGAAGAGCTGTGCCGGAACATTACGATTCTTCACCGCTCGAATCCAGTTCTGCAAGGTAGTATAAGAGAGATTAAGAAACGTTATCCACGTGAAAAGGTAGTCTTGCGTACGGAAGATGAGGTTGCAGGCCTTGATGGGATCAGCGGTGTTACAGGTGTACAGAAGCATGAATACGGCTATGAAGTAGGCATTGAGAATGAAGCAGCGGCAGCGAATATTTTACGTCTTGCACTTGAACAGACGATCGTTAATAAGTTCGAAATTATGGAGCCAACGTTAAACGAAATCTTTATTAAAGCGGTAGGCGGTGATTTGCATGAATAGTTTCTGGACAGTAGCAGGCTTTACAATGAAAAATAAGTTTAAAGGGAAGTCTTTTCTGATTACGACTTTGATCTTTGTTGTTATCTTATGTATTGGTGCTAACTTGCCTTATATTATTTCGTTGTTTGATAAGAGCAGCGGCAAAGCCACAAGTATTGGTTATGCGATAGATGCTAGAGCAATAGAAGGAACCAAGATTGCGGAGCAGCTTAGAGAAACCTATGCAGGTCAGGAGAAGCCGGCTATTAAGTTGATCGAATTCCCGGACGCAGGCTCAACCGAGCAGAATGAGAAGGTTCTGAGAGATGCGGTCGCAGATAAGACCATTAAAGGCTACCTCTTGTTTAGTTCAGTTAACGAGTCTGGTTTGCCTGACCTTACTTATAAATCGGAGAAGCAGCTAAGTGATAAGACAAGACAGACACTTGAACAGGGCATTCAAGTCGTGAAGACAGAAATGGTGCTCAAAAACAGCGGGTTGACCGATGAACAGAAGACAATGCTGCTCAGTCCGGTTGTTATTAACGCGTTGCAGATTTCAGCAGATGGTGCTGGTACAGGCAAGACAGAGGCCCAAAAAGGGGTCGATATCGGTTTTGTAACGTTCCTGCTCATGTTATTGTTCTTCGGAATTATGATCTCGGGACAAATGATTGCCTCAGAAATTACGGCTGAGAAAAGCTCGCGAGTAATGGAAATCATCGTAACAAGTGTATCGCCGCTTAAGCAGATGTTTGGTAAAATATTCGGCATATTCGTCGTAGGGCTGACGCAAATTCTGGCTTATGTTGTTGTCGTAATCATTAACATAAACTTGCCGCATAATAACTCGGCGTTCCAGCAATATGACATCGACTTGTCCAAAGTAGATCCGACTCTGCTCGTATATGGCTTGCTGTTCTATGTATTGGGCTTCTTGGTCTACGCATGCCTATTCGCCGCAGTTGGTTCAATCGTCAGCCGCACCGAGGATTTAGGTCAGGCGGTCATGCCGATCACGATGCTGTCGCTTGCCGGTTTTTATATCACGACATTCAGTATTTCTAATCCCGATACGATGCTTGTAAAGGTAACCTCATTTATCCCGTTCTTCTCGCCGTTCGTTATGCTGCTGCGAGTGGGACTCGCAAGCCCGCCAATCTGGCAGGTGCTCGTATCGATAGCGATCCTGGTTGTGAGCATTTACGCAGCAGGCTGGCTGTCGGCGAAGATCTATCGGACCGGCGTACTGCTGTACGGTAAACGGCCGAGCTGGAAAGAGCTTAGAAAAGCGATGAGAGCTTATAAGGTTTAATAAAGAAATACTTGGATTGTTGGGATACGTACTGAGACCACTGCAAAAGTCCATTTCTTTAGAAAAAGAATAGAATCAACGAAAAACGAGCCTCTAGAGTCGCTTCTAAGGCTCGTTTTTCGTTGAGTAATTATTATTAGCCTCTGATTTTGGTGGGTTTTCAAAATAGGTACTTATACAGGGCTCTCCATGCAAGATCATTTCTTAATGTCCAAGAAAATTAAGGATTAGATTGAAAAGTAACGTGTAGACTGAGAAAAAAGTTTAAGACCGCCGGAACTTCGTTAAGTGACGGGCAGGATAATGCAACTATCCAGATTATGAAATTAAACACGATAATACTAAGAATCAACATAACTCCACCAACCTTATAACATAAAGATGTTCCAAAATAAGGCTCGATGGAAGTCATATAAGAAGTGGATCGGGTGTATTTAAAAAAACAGAATCTATGACGTTAATGGCAATAAAATCATTCGCGCATACGAGCGCATCGCATCTGGTAATGCCTCCATCTCATGAATCCTCTGCTCAAGCCATTTAGGGTCTGCTATTAACCGGTCTGCTTCGGTGATGCTATAACTGTCATCAGGTTTAATACCTGAAGTTTTCAGAGCAAGGTTGAATCCGACCCATCGTTCATGGTTTTCCTCCTTGAGTTTTTTGTATTTTCATGACGGACGGGGTTTGTTTAATTCCTCCCTTCTTAATCCGAGATTTGTAAGCGCTTATATTTTTCTGAATATGTAAAAACGTTTCTCTCCACCTATCGTGTACTGTAGTTAGATTTTCATCGGTTTCCTTTCATAGTGCTCTGTTTTATTCTTTAAATTTTCTGGCTATCTCCTGAATGATTTTATATGCTCCAAAAATCAAAAGAACAGATCAGATCAAATTGAAATCATTCCAAAGCAGGCTAGATTAAATTGATGATAAACTTACAAAGGGGGTTGTTCATAGTTGAGGAAAAGGTATTCGGGAGCATTCAAGTTGTTTATGTCGCTTACGCTGGTATTAACCCTATTTCTGCAGGTAGTGACTCCAGTTAAAGCAGAAGAATCCATCGATCAGAGCAAGGCCGGGGTGCAAACGATTGACAAGGATGTAACTACGAACGGGGAGACTAGTTGGAGTTCCAATCTGTCTGGTTGGACAAAAAAGGAAGGGATTGATTGGTCAGACGTTCCAGGCGGGAAGCTGATATCTTCTGCCGCCCAAAACACGATGATGCTAGCAGAAGGCAATTGGACAAATTTCCGTTATGATGCGGAAATGACATTCAAGAGCAATAATGGTCATGCATCGTTGGTATTCCGTGCTGACGCGAGTGGTTGGGATTCCTACAAGCTTCAGCTCGAGCCTTCGCAAAACGCGATCCGATTGACGGGGCCGGGCGGGTTAACCAATACCTATACTCCTGCTTCTCCACTTGTGACGGATACCTCTTACAAGCTAAGTGTCGTTGCCGAGGATACCTCCATTAAAGTTTATTTCGGCTCCATAGAGACGCCAATATTTGATGTGACAAATAGTTCCCGGGGAACAGGACAGCTCGGCATTCTTGTATGGGATGGCGATGTTCTGCTTCAGAACGTGAACGCCGAGCAGATTACCTCGTCTGTTCCGGGCTTCCAAACGAATCTGACGGGTTGGGGCTATGGCGGGGATTCAGGCTCCCACGAAGATACGGAAGAAGGGCTCAAGCTCGATTCTTCAGGCAATTATTTTGCAATCGACGAAGCGATTTCCGATAATTCTCAAATAGATGCGGATGTAAAGTTCGCCAAGGATAGCGGTGTTGGTTCACTCGTTTTCCGGTCCAACGACAACGGCTGGAAGTCTTATATGGTTCAACTGGATCCAGCCCAAGATAAGCTGCGTCTGTTAAATTCGGATGATCAGGCGCCTAATCGGCTTTTTCAAGAGCAGAACGTAGAAATAGATATAAATACGGTGTACAAACTCCAGGTCAGGGCTGAGGGGGAGAAGCTGAACGTATACTGGAACGGTGAGGAAACACCTGTTTTCAGTATAAATGATAGCGCTTACTCGAGTGGGCGAATTGGTCTTCATGTTTATAACACCCAAGCCGTGTTCCAGCATGTGATGATCAAGGATCTTAACGCCCCTTATCCGGGAGTATCTTCAAATGTCGGAGGCTGGTCACAGAAGGAAACCGGGACGTTTGAAGAAACGGCAGAAGGGCTCAAGCTATCTTCGGACGGCAATTTCTTTACCATGTCGGACAAGACGGTAGCTGATGCGGCTTTTGAAGCCGATATCGCCTTTAAGAGCGAACAAGGCGTTGCCTCGCTGGTGCTAAGATCGAATGATAGTGGTTGGGAGTCGTACATGGTGCAGATCGTGCGCGGTGATTCTCCTGGCAAGGCGACGATCAGGCTGCTCAATTCAAATGAAAGTTCGCCTGGCCGGCTTTATAAGGAAGTGGAAGTCGAATGGGCTACAGGTCAAGCCTATCATTTGAAGGCAGTGGCAGAAGGCTCGCAGTTGCGGGTGTACTGGAACAGAGAGGCGGTCCCGGTCTTGAGTGCCGAGGACGCCTCCTACGCTAGCGGCCTGTTCGGCTTACATGTCTATGATGCGACCGTCGTCTTTCAAAATATTTACGTAGATGACCCATCCGTACATTGGAACGGATTGAAAAGCAACTTAGAGGGCTGGCAGCTCCGCGGAATTGGAGATGCGAGCTCCGATGCGAACGGACTTAAGCTTAGCTCCCAAGGTCATCTCTCCGCACTCGCGACGACGACCGGTAGTGACTTGGAGTACGAAGCGGATCTGAAGATCGTCACGCCCGGGGCTTCAGCGGGGCTGTTGTTGCGTGCGGATAACACCGGGAGAAACGGGTATCTGGCAGAACTGGATCTAGGGTCTCAGAAGCTTCGTCTTTTCTCTTTGAATGAGGCCAGGGGAAGTGAACTGTTGGCTGAGGCGCCTGTTGTCATCACGACGGAAGTAACGTACCGACTACGCCTAAAAGCCGAAGGGCATACCGTGAAAGTGTATTGGGACGGGAAATACGACCCCTTGCTGCAGGCACAAACATCTACATACGCCAGTGGGCGTTTGGGGCTGTATAGCCATGGAGGATCTGTGTATTTTCAGAGCGTGATGGTGAACGAGCCTGCAACAAATCTGCAAAACTGGAACACAGTTAGCGGCATTTGGCAACCTCACTTAAATGGCATCCGGGGGGACAGTGAGAATGGCGAATGGTCGATTCGGACGGCGCTCGTACCGCAGAGCGCTTCGGAAGATGATGGCGACCTGATACTGGAAGGCGATCTCATCAGGGGGAAAGAAACGCCAGGCGTGACGGCGGCTCTGCAGTTACGGGCTAGCGTGGATGGCACGCGAGGGTATCTGCTTGCAGCGGGACCGGATCATGCGATATCCCTGTTGAAAAAAGACCGGAACAATGTGACTGTCGAGGCCGAAAGCGAAGCGCCGGAGCTTTCCACTGGCAAACCGCACCACATAGAGGCGATCATAAAAGGCGCTTCGATAACGGTGTATGTGGATGGATATGCGGCCCCTGTATTGGAGTGGGAGGGGCTGGAGAACGAATTTAGCGAAGATGTCGTTGGGATAGCAGTGAAAGATGGCATATCCTATTTTCAAAATATATACGCAACACCATTAGACCAGTATTATGAAGAACTATACCGTCCTGAATATCATTACTCGCCTGTTCGAGGTTCTGCGAGCGATCCTAACGGACTTGTCTATTTCAAAGGGGAATACCATTTGTTCCATCAGGACGGAGGTCAGTGGGCGCATTCGATCAGCACGGATTTGCTGCACTGGAAGAAGATGCCTATCGCTTTGAAGTGGAACGATCTGGGCCACATCTGGTCTGGCTCAGTGGTAGCCGATCTTAATAATGATTCAGGCTTATTTGGGGATGTAGGCGGTCAAGGCCTTATAGCCTACTATACGTCGTACAATCCCGATAAACCCGGCGGCAATCAGAAGGTGGGCATGGCCTACAGCAAGGACAACGGCCGAACATGGGAGTACTATGGCAACGAAGCTATCGTTCCTAATCCCGGCGGCAAAGATGGCGGCTGGGACTTCCGCGATCCGAAGGTCGTGCGCGATGATGAGAACAACCGCTGGGTCATGGTCATCTCTGGTGGCGACAATATTCATTTTCTAACTTCCGTCGATTTGATTCATTGGCAGCGCACCGATCAATTCGGATTCAATGAGATTTCTGTTGGGGGCGAATGGCAGGAAGGCGTTTGGGAGTGCCCCGACCTCTTCCCTCTTACGGTAGAGGGCGGCACGGTACGTAAATGGGTGCTAATGATCAGCACGGGAGCAAATCCGAAGACGCAAGGTTCGGAAAGCCGTTACTTTATTGGAGAATTGACAAAGGATGGTAAGTTCGTCAATGACAATCCGGTCAGAACAATGCTTAAAATAGAGTACGGTAAAGAAATGTACGCTTCCATGACGTTTCAGAATGCCCCAAACAACCGACGTATAATGATGGCGTGGATGACGAACTGGGACTACCCGTTCAGCTTTCCTACTTCACCCTGGAAAGGCGAACTGTCGATACCTCGTGAGCTTTATCTGGTAGATACGGATGAGGGGCTTCGTCTTGCCCAGCGGCCCGTGAGCGAGCTGGAATCGTTGCAAGGCGAACCACTGACCTGGAGTAACGAGAGCGTGACGCCACAGACGACAAACCTTCTAACTGGCTTTTCCGGAAGCGCCTACGAAGTCGAGGCGGAGCTGGAGCTGCCTGAATCAGGAGCGGCGTCGGAGTTTGGGTTTCAGGTGCGCGAGGGCGGAGATCAAAAGACGGTTGTAGGTTATCGATCAGCTACAAGTACGCTGTTTGTGGATCGCTCGAAAGCTGGATTCAATAATTTTTCGGATAAATTTACAACCCTTCATGAGGCAATTGTCAAGCCGGTCAACCGCACCATCAGCTTGCGGCTCTTGATTGACGAATCTTCGTTTGAAGTATTTGCAGATGGAGGCAAAAAGACCTTTACCGAATTAATATTCCCGGACGGCGCTAGGAACGGTCTAAGTTTGTATGCTAAAGGCGGAGAGATCAAAGTCGTCTCGTTGAAAGTATATCCGCTGCGTAATGTTTGGAAGCCAGCTACGTTAGACGGAACAACAGTTGCAAGTGAAATCCGGCTGGATAGGGATTCCGTTGAGATTGGCGTTGGAGAAGAGAGTCGTATGTATGCCACGGCTGTACCCTATACAGCAACGGATAAAAAGCTGATCTGGACATCGGCAAATCCCTCCGTTGCCACTGTAACTACAGACGGGGCTGGCGTTGCGGTTGTGAAGGCTATTGCACAAGGTGAGACAAGCGTAACGGTAGCTTTGGCGAACGGAGCAGTGAAACGAACCTTTAAGGTGTCGGTCGGAGCCTTTACGACTAACTTGAAGGACTGGAAGGCTTATCCACTTTCGGAATGGGTTCCGACAGCGCAAGGTATTCGCGGCTTCTATGGCTCTGATGCGGCTTACATGTCAACCAAACAGGCGGCGGACTTCGTATATGAGACCGATGTCAAGCTTACCGATAGTGGTGCCGCCTCTATTCTATTTAGGGCAAATGCGGACGGAACAGCAGGATATTATTTTAATCTGGATCCCAATCTGCGAATGTTGCGACTTTTCTACAAAGCTCCCGGTAAATCGGACGTCGAGGATCGTATGGTATTGGCCAAAGTTCCTCGCGTACTGGATAGAAACCGGAGTTACCATGTCAAGATCGTGGCAACGGGCAGATTAATTCACATTGAACTGGATGGAGAGCAGGTCATTCATCTTATTGACGATACTTACAGCCAAGGATACTTCGGATTGAATGTTTTTGGAGGTTACGTCTATTATCAAAATACGATTGTAGCCGGAGATACACTGCCCGATACGAGGAAATATAGCCTTACGAGTGTAGCGGACGGCCGTGTATTGGGCGTCGATTCTCAAGACAACTTTGCGCGACTGAAATCCGTAGTCTACTCAGGCGGAAACAATGAGCAATGGGTCATCGTGCCGCTTGCAAACGGTGACTATTCGATTCGATCCGCGTCGAGCGGTAAGGCGCTGGATTGGGATACGGGCCAGAATATTATTCAGCTCTATCCTTATCTCGGGTACGATAATCAGCGCTGGCAGTTGATCGAAAACGAAAATGGGACGTATTCAATCACTTCCAAGAAAAATCCCGAACTGTCGTTGAAGGCAAACGTAACAGGAGATATCGCCCTTGTCGCAAAAGACGTCACCGATTCGAGTCAACAATGGCGGATGCAAGAAATTAACCCCCCCGTCGAGCCGAGTGATGGCGGAAATGGCGGGGATCCGATTAATGAAGGTAAGGGATCAGAGGCAGGCTCAGTAGCCAATGACATTGCCGAGTTGCTTGCAGATGGCAAGACATCTGATTTTGCTCACATCAAGGAGATCTCCCGGGACGGGAAACCGATGATCGAGATCACCATTGACGACGGCAAGCTTAACACTTTGCTAGGAGCGATCGACGTTCCGAAAATGGATATAAAAGTTAAAAAACCTCAAGATGTATTGATTAAAGGTTTAACAGTGAAGGACCTTAAGCGGTTGGCAGCGTCGCAGGCGGTGTTAACGATCCATACACCTCAAGCGATAATAGCGCTCCAACCCGCAGGTTTGGACCTAGAGTCAACACAAAGCACGACAAATACGGTTCTCGCTCCGATTGAGCTCTCGATCCGGAAGGCAGACAAAGAACTGATTGCCGTTTCTAAGGAAAAGGCGGCAGCTGGCGGATACAAGTTGCTGAGCGCCCCCCTCGCTGTCGATTTGGTCCGCTTGGTGGACGACAAAAGACAGGTATTGCAATTTAATCGTTACAATCCTGTACTGCTGTCGCTTCCCGATGGTATGGGGGATTCGGCGGCGTTAACCGCTGTATCGATTCAGTCCGATGGAACTGCAAGTCATCTGCCTACGACCATAGTAAAAGTTGATGGTGTGAAGTATGCAAAGGCGCAGGAGAGGAGCGGCCTCCGCACATACGCACTCGCTTCTGGTCAAGGCGCTTTCTCTGATACAGYGGATAATTGGGCGAACAACGTCATTCATATGGCTGGGGAGAGACTTCTGATTAACGGCGTTGGACAGGGACACTTCCTTCCCAATGGGGAGATTACGCGCGAACAGTTCGCAACCATAACAGCACGTGGCCTAGGGCTGATGGATACGGGGAGCGCGGATTTTGTAGTCGCTTCGACACTCAAGAAATATGATATCTTTGAAGGCTATGAGGACGGTACGTTCCACGGGAGTGATCTGATATCACGGGAGCAGGCAATAGTCGCTATATACCGTTCAATGAAGCTGATTCAAGGCGAATTTACTCATCCACTTACTTCGCAGCAACAGGCCAAGGCGCTGTCTGGCTTCAAGGATGTCGGCAAATTAGCCCCATGGGCTCACGAAGCTGCGGCTAATTTAATTCAAAACGGCATCTTGACTGGCAACGACGGAGGAGAGCTTAATCCGGCGGCGACGCTGACACGGGGGGAAGCAACCGTACTGATATGCCGTCTGCTTCAGTCAACCGGCTATATTGATAAACAGTCGAATTGAATACATGTCGGGATGAAGTTTGTATAAGATAGTCACCTTGGCAGTTAAATGATGAACGACTTGAACCTTCTGAATATTTTGCAACTCAGGAACCGAGCATATTGAATTATTAAGCGCTCTCTTAAATGATACGATGTTATTGCAAACAACCACAATAGAGAGAGGGGCATTATCCTTGAAAAAGTCAAAACTTGCTGCCATCGGCACAAGCACGCTGCTCATCACTGCCTTCCTTGCAGGCTGCTCATCCAACAACAATGTGAACACCGCCAGCCCGTCGGGAACTGCTTCAGGGAGCACATCTACGTCGTCTGCGTCGGCTTCTGACAAGCCCACATCCGGCGAGCAGGTCAAGCTGACCTTCTGGCGCAACTCCGGCAATGACGCCGAAAACTCCGCTTACGATCAATTGGTGAAGGCATTCAATGCGAACAATCCAGACATCAAGGTCGAGATGAGCCCGATTCCTTATTCGGACTACGACGCGAAGCTCCGGACCTCGATCGCAGCTAACAATCCGCCGGATATTATGGCGATCGATGCACCGAACATGGCATCCTACGCGCATTCAGGAGCATTGCAATCCTTGACGGATTATTTCAAGGCGGACGGCAATCTCGACGATATACCGGCGGGAACAATTGGGGCCTATACGTACAAGGACAACATCTACATGGCGCCGCTTACCGAATCGTCCATCGCTCTTTTCTACAATAAGAAGATGTTCGAGGCAGCAGGTATTCCGCTACCGTCCAAAAACCCGGATGAGCCGATGACTTGGGATCAAGTACGCGAAGCGGCAATTAAGCTGACCGACGCGAAAAAGGGCATTTACGGCATCGATCCGGCCCAAGGCTTTGGGAACGCGGGAGCGACCGCTTACTTCAAGTACCCGATCATCTGGCAGTTTGGTGGGGAGATCATGGACAAGGACGGTACGACATCTAAGGGCTACCTGGATATGCCGGAGACGAAGAAAGCGGTACAGTTCTTCGCGGATCTGTATAATAAGGACAAGGTATCGGCGCTGGAGTACCCGCCGGATCCGTTCCCTACAGGCAAGCTTGCGATGACGGTCGACGGCTCCTGGTCGTTGTCCTACTTGGCAGAGAAGTTCCCGAATTTCAAGCTCGGCGAAGATTGGGACATCGCGCCGCTGCCTAAAGAAACGAAGCAAGCGGTTGCCAACGGCTCTTGGTCCCTCGCCATCTCTTCCAAGAGCAAGAACACGGACGCAGCCTGGAAGTTCGTGAACTACGTGACGGGAGCGGAAGGCTCCAAGCTGTACAGCAGCGTGACGAAGGATATTCCGGTTCGCTACTCCGTCGCGAAGCAGTTCCCGGAGCTGAACGAATATCCGAAGAACGTCTTTGTCATCCAGAACCAGAAATACGGCCGCTCGCGTCCGATTACCCCGATCTTCCCGCAGATGTCGGATGCCGTTAACAAGATGCTTGAAGAAGTAACGATTGGCAAACGCAACGTGGATACGGCGATTGCCGACGCCATCAAGAAGATCGACAAGGCTTACGCCGATATGCCAAAGTAAGAAGCAATCGATAACCTGAAAAAGACGATCCGCAAATAGCGGACGTCTTTTTCAGGCTTTTGCGTTCAAACTACTCTCAATCTTTCATTCACCGGAGGCCTGACGACATGTTCTACTCGCTTCGAAGCCGACTTATGGTTGCTTTCTCCATCCTGCTTATTTTCCCTTTCGTTTCGTTGGTCTATATTCTGACTTCCGAGTCGGCGAAGCTTATTAAGAATTCCCTTGAAGTATCTACTTCGGAGACGATCGAGCAGTACGCTTCCCACGTAACGACACTGATGAAGCAGTTGGAGGATATCGGCAACCAGGTTCTCGGAAGCTCGACTACCCAGACTTGGCTGGCCGATCTGCGCAATAGCGAAGCCCAGGAGAGAGAAGAACTGCTGTCGAAGCGCAGGGTGCGGGATTTTCTGTCCTCCTATGCGGTGAATAATTCCAACGGAATCTCGATCAGTCTTTTTACGGCAGTGAAGGGCGGACTGTGGACGCAGGACCGCACATATGAACAGCAGCCTTGGTTTCAGGATTACAGGGAGCAGGATGTGAAATGGACGGGGTCTCACCTGGACGAGGACCAGCCGGATGAGAGCATGAAGAGCCGGAGCGTGAACGGCTACCTGCTGCCTCTTGTTGAGCTTCAGACGTTTACCAGCGTAGGCATCATTAAGGTCAACTATCCGACGAGCGTGCTGCGGGATCCACTCGAACGGATTCATTTCGGCGAGACGGGCCGCGTCTTCCTGCTGGACGTCGATGGGAGGAGCGTGCTTGGCCAGCAGCTTACAGGAGAAGCGGCCATCTTGCAGGAAGGGGAAAGCAAGCTTGCGAAAGTCCGGCAGACCAAAGGAAAGCGAGAGAGGGAGAGCGGCGTGTTCGCCGTTCGAAATCAAGGCAAGCCTTACCTGGTCTTCTACCGGGAGCTGCCGGATCAGAACTGGACGATCATGGGCGTCGTGCCGGAACGGGAATTGTATGCGAAGCTGAACCGGATTAAGGAGACGATGCTGCTCGTAAGCGGAATTCTGCTGGTGATCGTGCTTGTCGTGGCATTCGGCCTGTCCAAAAGCGTCACGAATCCCCTTACGCGAATGGCCCGATCCATGAAGCTTGTAAAGCGAGGCGAGTTCGACGAAGCGATTAAACAGATGCCCAACATCCAGCGGGGGCACAGTGAGATCGGTTATGTAACCGGTGCTTTCGGACAGATGACACACCAGCTGAAGTACCTGATCGAAACGGAATACGAGACGAACCTGAGGCGTAAAAACGCCGAATACAAAGCGCTGCTGCTGCAGATCAACCCGCATTTTTACAACAATACGCTCGAAATTATTAGCGGTCTGGCCGCGATGAAGCGCAATGACCTCGTAATGGATGCAACCGAAGCGCTGGGGCAGATGATGCGGTATTCGCTGGATTTGAGCTCTGATCAGGTGTGGGTGCCGGAAGAACTCGATTATATCCGGGATTATTTGTTCATCCTAAAGCTAAGGTACGACGATCGACTACAGGTCCGGATCGAAGAGGCGCCAGGGGCTCGTGAACTTAAGATGCCTAAGTTTATTCTGCAGCCTTTGGTTGAGAATGCGGTTAAATACAGCTTGGAAAACGGGGAAAAGGCGATTGTTGAACTGGGGGCCGAGGCCCGCGACGGTTGGCTGTACTTGACCATCTCCGACAACGGAATCGGTATGAATAGGGAACTGGCAGCCGATTTGCAGAGGGGGCTGTCTGGAGCGGATACGACGGCGATCCTCCACACGGAGGGGAACAGCATCGGACTCCGAAACGTGCTGGCGCGCTGCCGGGTCCAATACGGCGATGCCTTTGAAGTCCAGATTGCTTCAACACCGGATTCCGGCACGACGATAACGATGCGGTTGCCCGCAAGCAGGAGTTGATCATCATGTACCGTGTAATGCTCGTAGACGATGAAGCCGGTGTTCGCAATAGCATCCGGGCGAAGATCGATTGGGAGAGTGCCGGATTCGTCATCGCTTACGAAGCGTCCGGTGGAGAGGAAGCACTCCGTATGCTTGCCGAGGCGGTGGTTCGTCCGGATATCGTCATCTCGGACATTCGGATGCCGAAAATGGACGGGATCACCTTCATCCGAGCTTGCAAGGAGGCCTATCCGGAACTGCGTGTCATCGTCTTGTCCGGCTATTCGGACTTCAATTATATGAAGTCGGCCATCCAGCTCGGCGTCAAGGATTACCTGCTGAAGCCTGTAGTCCGGGCGGAGCTCTCATCGCTGCTCGGGAAGCTGGCGGGCGAGTTGAAGGAGGAACGACTGCTGGAAGGCGAGCGCCAGCGAGAGAAGGTTCAGCGTAACCAGCAGCTGCGGCAAATGCAGGAGCATTTCCTCCTTCAATTGGTCAAAGAGGAAGGCGTAAGCGAGTCTGCGGTGAGGGATCGACTGCACCATTTGCAGCTAGCCAAGCTGGACGGCGAAGCGCTAAGCCTACGCTTTGCGACACTAGAGATGCGCTTGCCACCGGGGCGGCTGAGAAGCTGGGAGGGACGCCGCGATCTGCTGCAGCTGGCATTCCGAATGCTCTGCCGGGAGACGGCCGAAAAGCGGGAGGGCGTGTACCCATTCTATGACGTGGGGCACCCGTCGATGATGTTTTTCCTGCTGGTGGACACGGGAAGCAAGGAGTCTGGGGACGCAGCCGCGGAGCAGTTCGTTCGCGAGCTGAGGCGCAATGCGGCGACGTACCTGCGGCTTGAGAGCGTCGGCGGCATAGGCGAGCCCGTGCGAGGGTGGCGCGAAGCGAAGAACGGCTATGCCAGCTGTATGCTGGCCTGGAGCCGCGGGACGATCGATGGATCGGCCGCTGCTTCGACCCAGCAGGAAGTACTGGATTGGACGCAGTCATTCACGGCTGAGACGGAGCGAAGGCTGATTCAGGCGATCGAGACACTGGATCGGCAAGCTTTTTCTGCTCAACTGCTCGAGCTGTTCCCGTCGAATCGAGACATGCCGATGTTCGCCTTCACCTTCCTGGCGCTGAGGGTCATTCTAACCTTCGGTTCGCTTGCGAAAAAGTTCGAACTAGGCGATACCTCGCTTCAACAGGTGCTATGGAATTGCCAAGCTTCGATTGCGACCTATCGGAGTCGGGGAGAGGTACTTGCGCAAATTGAACGGCTCGCCGATCTGGTCATGGGTGCGGTGCGAAGCAGCCGGACCTCCAGCGGACAGCTGCAGGCGGAGGCGGTCCGCAAGTATGTGGACGAGAATTATCCTTACGAGTTGACGCTGTCTCAGTTGGCCAGCATGTTTCACATGAACGAGACTTACCTGTCGGGCTTGTTCAAACAGAACGCGGGCGTTACGTTCAGCGACTATTTGACGCGGCTACGGATGACGCGCGCCGCCGAGCTGCTGAGCGGGACAGATCTGAAGCTGACGGATATCGCGATGCTGGTTGGCTACTCCAGCTCCAGCTATTTCAGCACCTCTTTTAGAAAGTATTACGGCTGCAGCCCTAAGGAATACCGGGAGAAGCGGCAGACAACGAATGAGAGCTAACGGCTTCTATAGAAGAAGTCATCCCTCCCCATTATTCGCTGATTCCTCCCCCCACCCAGCATTTTAAAAGTTGCTCCCCGAGCATAGTGAAAGTCTTGGCCCTTCCCGCAGCCTTACAATGGAGGCAATCGAAACAAACATGGAAAGCCGCGGGAAGGAAGGATTCGACATGACAAACACGAACACGAGGCAAGACAACCGCCAATCCGAGCATGAGGAGGCGCTTAAGATAGCGGAGGAAGCGGTACAGGCCGGAGCCGCGCGGGCGGCGCAAGATCCGTTCCGCCTGCGCTATCACCTGATGGCGCCTTCGGGCTGGATGAACGATCCGAACGGACTTATTCATTTTAAAGGCGAGTACCATGCCTTCTACCAACATTTCCCATTTGGTGATTATCAAGGCCCGATGTACTGGGGACATGCGGTCAGCCGGGACTTGGTACGGTGGGAGCATCGCCCGGTTGCCCTTGCGCCGACGGAGCCCTACGAGTTCGGTTCGCCCGAAGGCGGCTGTGGTTGCTGGTCGGGCAGCGCGGTGGAGCACGAGGGGCAATTGGTGCTTTTCTATACCGCACACGTCGATGGGCGTACCCCGGAGGAAGTGCAGGCTATGGCGACGAGCAAGGATGGAATCCGCTTCGTTAAGCATCCGGTGCCGGTCATTCAAGGCAGTCCGGACGGTGAATGCTTCGGCTTTCGCGACCCGAAGGTGTGGGAGCATGAAGGGCGCTGGTATATGGTCATTGGCTCAGGTAAAAACGGCCGCGGCCGCGCCCTCCTATACGAGTCGCCCAACCTTTTGGATTGGTCGTACCGGGGTGTTGCGGCGGAGAGCGACGGGACGCAGGGAGATATGTGGGAATGCCCGGATTTGTTCCCGCTAGGCGGCAAGTACGTCCTAATCGTTTCACCGATGAACATGAACGGCGTCAAAAATCTCTATATGATCGGCGAGATGGACTTCGCGGCAGGTCGTTTTATCCCCGAGAGCAGCGGCATCATCGATGACGGACCGGACTTCTATGCCGCGCAGACGATGAGGGACAGCAACGGACGCCGCATCCTGATCGCCTGGATGGATATGTGGGGATCGCGACTCATTAAGACGGGACGCGCCTGGTATGGAGCTATGACGCTTGCCCGAGAGCTTCAGCTGACCGAAGATGGACGTCTGGCCTCGAGGCCAGTAGAGGAACTAGCTTCTCTTCGAGGACAAGAGATTTCGAAATTAGACAACGGACTCCGTCTGCAGCCTGGCGAAGAACAAATCTGGTTGCTGCCGCCCGCCTTTGAATGGCAAGCCGATATTGATCTGTCTGCAACAGAGGCGCAGGAGCTTCGGATTGTAATTAGCGGAGCGTGCGAGGATTTATCCGACGCTGAGTCCGTAAAGACTTCGCGGTCCGTCACCGATCAACAAACTAAGATCCGCTGGCTGGCTGCACAGCGCCGCATCGAATTGAACCGCAACGAGTCGGGTATTGGCGATCCCGGCGTGTACGTATCCGACCTTCCGGCTTCTGCCGCCGCTCGCCTGAGCCTCCGTCTGTTCTCAGATAACTCGTCCATAGAGTTGTTTGTCAACGATGGAGATCGAGTATTGACCAGCCGCATTTATCCTTTGGCTTCAGGCCGCAGACTGGAGCTTCAGGCGGTGGKAGGAACCATTGTATTCGAAGCCATGCGGCTCTGGAATATGGATGGTCTGGAGGTTAAGTAATGAACGGGATTCCGAAAAAGTTCATATCGCCCTTGGCGACGATCGTTATCGGCACCGTGGTTGTGCTCGCGATAGGAGGAGCGATCTGGATGTCTTTCCACTCCGATTCAATTAAAGGTTCCGCTGGAGAAACCAACAAGGCGGAGGAAATCTACGCGCCGCCTGCACCTTTCCGATTCAACCCGACAGCGAATTATTACACGGAACGCTATCGCCCGCAGTACCACTTAAGTGTCGAGACCGGCAACATGAGTGATCCGAACGGCATGGTGTATTACGAGGGCGAGTACCACCAGTTTTACCAGAACAGCGGTCAGTGGGGACATGCGGTCAGTCAGGATCTCGTGCATTGGGAGCATCTTCCGGTCGCCTTGATTCGCGATGATCTCGGCGAAATATGGTCGGGCAGCGCGGTTGTGGACTGGAACGATACGAGCGGTTTTTTCCAAGGGAAATCCGGGCTGGTTGCAATCTTTACGCATTTTCAGAGCGGCGTGCAGTCGCAGAGCATCGCGTACAGCAGCGACCGCGGCCGCACCTGGACAAAGTATGAGGGTAATCCGGTCATTCCGAATCCCGGACTCAAGGATTTCCGCGATCCGAAGGTTATCTGGCACGAAGCGAGCAAGCGTTGGATCATGGTGGTATCAGTCGACAATCATGTGAGATTCTACTCATCGCCCGATCTCCGAAACTGGACCGAGACAGGCGAATTCGGCATAAATCAAGGTTCGCATGCCGCCGTATGGGAATGTCCGGATCTGTTCGAGCTTCCGGTAGACGGCAATGGTAAGCGCAAGTGGGTGTTGACGCTGAGCGTCGGCAACAACGAGGCGACCAAAGGCTCGACAGCGCAATATTTCATCGGAGAGTTCGACGGCAAAACCTTCCATAATGATAATCCCGCCGATACGGTGTTGTGGACGGATTACGGTAAGGACTTCTATGCGGCGGTCTCGTATTCGGACATCCCGGAGAAGGACGGACGGCGCATCTGGCTCGGCTGGATGTCCAACTGGCGTTACCCGTTCACGATGCCGACCGATCCTTGGAAAGGCAACATGTCCGTTCCCCGCGAGCTTACACTTCGCGATATTCCTGGTGAAGGAATCCGTCTCATTCAACAACCAGTCAAGGAACTTGATTCGCTGCGCGGCACCGCACTTAAGCTCGAAGAGCAGCAGCTCGCGGCCAACTCGAACGCGTTCGGGAAGTGGCGCGGAACCTCTTATGAACTGGACACGACCTTCACCGTTTCGGCTGATGCAGCGTTTGCGCTCAAGGTAAGGACAGATGGTACGGGGGCGGAGGAAACCAGCATCCGCTACAATGCCGCAGCAGGAACACTTACAGTCGACCGTTCGAAATCTGGCGCTGTTTCGTTCGAGCCAGGCTTCGCGGAGAGCTTTGCGGCTCCGGTTAAGCCGTCTGCAGACGGAAGGTTGCCTCTTCGGATCTATGTAGACGAAGATACGCTCGAAGTGTTTGCTGAAGACGGCGCGAAGGTGCTATCCGCCATCGTGTTCCCCGAGCCGACAAGCAATGGCTTGTCGCTAGAACTTGAGCGGGGTAGTGTCAAGCTGGATGAAGCCTCATTCTACCCGATGCGCTCGGTGTGGCGTGACGAGAATCCTGATTCCAGCGTACCGAGCCGCATCCTCATCGGCAAGGAAAGTGTGGACGTGGCGGTTGGTGCGCATGTAACCGTGAAGTCGTCCGTGCTGCCGCTGGCCGCCCCCCAACAGCTCGAATGGGCGTCCAGCGACGTGTCAGTCGCTAAAGTGACGCGTGCAGCGGACGACAGCGGCGTTGACATCTCCGGTATAGGTGCAGGACAAGCCGACTTGATCGCGAAGACGCCTGACGGTAAAGTGACGGCGACGATGAGCGTGTTTGTCTTCGAGCCGTAAAGGGCGCTCGCTCTCTGAATCAAGTTTATTCACCCAAATTCACCAAACAGAAAGGAAGGGAAAACCATGGCACACACGGAGCTAGCTCCATCGATATCCAAGCGCCGCAAGGGAAATCCCTTCGGCCGGGCACTGCGCCAGGAAGAGAGAACGGCCTGGCTGTTCATCTTGCCTGCGTTGGCAGCGCTTCTGCTCTTTGTCTTCTACCCGATGGTCCAAGCATTCTTCATCAGCTTCCAGAACTATAACATGGTAGGCGGAACCCGGTCTTTTAACGGCATCGACAATTACCGGTCGCTGATGAATGACTCTGAGTTTCTGGCAAGTCTTCGGCATTCACTGTTCTTCGCGGTCATTGTCATCCCGGTACAGACAGCGATCTCGCTGGGCCTCGCGATGCTGATTCAGCGAGCCGGGCGTTTTACAAGCCTGTTTCGCACGGCTTATTTTATTCCCGTCGTGATCTCGACTTCAGTCGCAGCCACGGTGTTCAAGCTCATCTACAACAAGGATTTCGGCATCCTGAATCAGGTTCTCAAGTCGATAGGACTGCCGATGACGAACTTTTTATCCAATCCGGATACCGCGATGTACGGCATAATCATTCTCGGCATTTGGAAAGCATCTGGGTTTTTCATGATTATTTTTCTCGCGGGACTGAACAACATCTCTCAAGACTTATATGAGGCGGCTCGGGTTGATGGAGCAAGCCGAGTGCAGCAGTTCTTCCGCATTACGCTGCCGATGCTGAACCGGACGATGGCTTTCGTTGTCATTATGACGACGATCGATGCAATCAAGCTGGGTGGTCTCGTCTTCGTCCTCACCAATGGCGGACCGAATGGCTCCACTCAGACAGTCGTGTATTACATCTGGAAAATGGCTTTTCAGCAAATGCAAATGGGCTACGGCACCGCGGCGGCTTTTGTTCTGTTCGCTATCGTGCTAATCATCTCGCTTGCGCAAATGACCTACTTCAATAAGAAAGCTGACTACTAGGGGGATTATTATGCGGCAAATGGGATTTGCGCTTAAATACATCATGATGACACTCATCGCCATCGTCTGCATCATTCCGATCGTATGGATGGTCGCTGGATCTCTGCGTCCTTATGAGGAATTGTTCCAATATTCATCGAGCTTGAATTGGCATATGTTCGTGCCAGTCAAGTTCACCTGGGTGAACTACAAAAACGTTATTTTCAGCGATACGAATCCATTCCTGCGCTACATTTGGAACACAGTGCTCGTCGCCGGATCCGTAACCGTCATCGTGCTCGTCGTAAGCGCCTTGGCCGCCTTCGCTTTCGCGAAGCTGCGATTCCGTGGCAAGTCGATCGTCTTCCCCTTGTTCATGTCGGCGATGATTATTCCGGGTGAAGTAACGCTCGTGCCAAACTACTTGCTGATGAACAATTTCGGGTGGGTCAACTCGTACGCAAGTCTCATTGTACCTTCCTCGCTGTCGGTATTCGGCATCTTCCTGCTGCGGCAGTTTTTCGCGGACATTCCGAATGAGATTATGGAGGCGGCGAAGATTGACGGTGCTTCGGTTATGCGCGTGTTCTTGCGTATCGTCGTTCCGGCGGCCGTTCCGGCGCTAATAACACTCGGCCTGATGACGTTTCTCGGCAACTGGGACTCGTATCTCTGGCCCCTTATCGTCATCAACGACGAAAAGAAGCAGATGCTTCAAGTCGCGATTGCGTCGTTCTCTTCGCTGGCTGGTACCGATTGGTCCAAAATTTTGGCGGCTAGCACGATAGCAACGGCTCCGATTCTGATTCTGTTCTTGTTCCTGCAGCGCTACTACATTCAGGGCATCACGATGTCGGGGGTCAAAGGGTAATGGGACACAAAATTTACGATGTGGTGGCACTTGGCGAGTATTTGATCGATTTCGTGCCGGACGGCATTTCGGTATCGGGGGAGCCTTTGTTGGAACGCAACCCCGGCGGCGCTCCGGTTAATGTGCTGGCGGCGCTCGCAAAACTGGGCAACAAGACGGCCTTTATCGGCAAGGTCGGGCAGGATCCGTTCGGCGAGTATTTGCGGGATGTGCTGATCCGGCAAGGAATCGCAGATGAGGGGCTTGTGTTAAGTCAGGACGCACATACGACGATGGCGTTCGTACATTTGGACGAGCGGGGAGAGCGTTCGTTCCACTTCGCCCGTCAGCCGGGAGCGGACGCGCTGCTTACGGAGGCCGAAGTGCGGCTGGAGCTTACGAGCGGAACGCGCCTGTTCCACTTCGGCTCCATCTCGCTAACTTCGGAGCCTTCGCGCCAAGCGACGCTTTATGCAGTTGAGGCGGCGCGGCAAGCAGGGGCGATCATATCCTACGATCCGAACTGGCGTCCATCTCTGTGGGAGACCGAGGAACTTGGGCTTGTCTGGATGAAGAGCGGGCTTGAACAGGCTCACATCGTTAAGGTGTCGGATGAGGAGCTGGCGCTGCTGATGGGCCTTCCTGACGCCGGCACACTGGATATCGCTGACGGAGCCGAAGAGCTTGTCCTACGCTATGGGCTGGACGTTCTGCTTGTGACGCGAGGAGCAGCAGGAACGTATTATCGGACGGCGCGCTATGCCGGCGAAGTGGCAGCCAACCGCGTCGTCCCAGTCGATACGACCGGGGCGGGCGACGCTTTCATGGGCGCGTTTCTGCACTGCGTGCTCGGCAGCGAGACGAAGGCGGCGGACTGGAGCGAGGAGGAACTGCACAGAACAGTCGCCTTCGCCAACGCCGGCGGGGCGCTCGCTACCACTCGCAAGGGCGCCATTCATTCGCTCGGGACGCTGGAAGAAATCGAAGAGTTGCTTCGCGGAACACGTTAACCCCGAAAAGCCAGAGTCAGTTAGCTTACTCTGGCTTTTTTTTGCGCACCGTACATGTTTGGAGTTACGCGGTTACCTTCGGAACGGGACTAAGGTTGGTATCAGCACAACGACTGGTTACACGGATACAGGATTAACGGCAAACACGGCCTATGTTTACACAGTAAAAGCATCCGATGCAGCCGGAACCAATCTACCGCAAGCAACAGTTAGTATAGCCATTCCATCGAACAATACATCTATCCATTAAAGGATTAAGTTAAGCAATACTTGGATTGTATGAATCTAATCGGAAATTCACAATCTAGATTTAATCTCTGTGGAAAGGATGTGTATGGATAAATGGCAAATAACAAAAACTATAATCACAATCAGCATGATCATACCGATAATAATGGACAGCGGCAGAATGACGTTCATGGAGGCGAGCTTCAAAATGGACGTCTAAGCCAGATTAAAAATAGTAATCCTAATGGTGAAGCTGTGCAAAACGAATTTCTAAGTAAAAAAGAATAAGTTAGAAAAAACTACAAGCTGACTCCGGTTTAACAACCGGAATCAGCTTGTTTGTTTTACGCAAATATTATCCCTTATTCGCTCTCTGTATCAACGATTTCTTCCAGTACAGAGGACTGCTCATGGCTTGCTGCGATTATTTCCTGGTCCGTATGATTAGTGCCTTGAATCTCTTCAGCAGCTTGTGCTTGACGATTCAATTGCTTCTCTACCTGTCCAATTCCATGTGCACCTTGATGGCCGCGGCTAGATGTCAATTGATTCTCCACCTTCCTCATTATCATGCCGATGTTATCGACCTAGGTAGTATATCCAGTAGCTCTCCATTCCATCAGTCAAAGACATGGCTATACCAGAATAATGATGGGGAGAATCATGGGTCTTCTCTTGGTCTTAGTATATAAAAACTTCCCAACCGATTCTTTAATATTCTGCTTGTAGAGATTCCAAGGCTTGTGTAGATTTGTTTCCTGCAAAAGCTCCATCTGCTGCATCGTAATGCGATGCACTTCTTCCATTAATCCTTCCGATTCCTTAACAAATACAAAGCCCCGGGAAATGATGTCAGGACCAGATACAATCTTATTGTCTGATTTCCCAAAGGTGATGACGATGATTAAGATCCCATCTGCAGACAGTACTTTACGGTCGCGCAGGACGACATTGCCTACATCGCCAATTCCAAGTCCATCAACATAAGTATCCCCGTTGGTAACCCTTCGTTCCTGAAAAGCTTCTGATCCTGCGAAATCTACCACATCACCATTATTCAGGATGAAAATATTACTCGACTTAACCCCAACGGATTCGGCTAATATTCGATGCAAGTGGAGCATGCGGTATTCGCCATGAATGGGAATAAAATATTCCGGTTTCATTAAAGTAAGCATTAGCTTTAATTCTTCTTGGCTGGCATGACCGGAAACATGCATTCCTGTATTTGATCCTGAGCCATAGATAACCTTCGCTCTTCTCTCAAAGAGGTTATCCACGATACGAGCCACGTTCCGTTCGTTGCCGGGAATAGGCGAAGATGCAAAGATAACAGTATCTCCAGCAGAGACAGAAAGCTGCCGATGATTGCCGCTGGCAATGCGTCCTAACGCAGCCATTGGTTCTCCTTGACTGCCTGTACAAGCAACTACGATCTCATCCCGCTTATATTTATTCACTTCTGCCAGATCGACCAGCATATTTGATGGCATATTCAAATAACCCAATGTAGATGCAATCTCGACAACATTAACCATACTTCTGCCTGCCAAAGCGATTTTACGGTCCGTCTTAATGGCGGCATCAATAATTTGCTGCAGCCGATGCACATTGGATGCGAAGGTTGTTATGAATATCATCCCGTCCGCATTAACGAAGGCTTCGAGAATATTGGCGCCAACCAAGCGCTCCGAAGGGGTAAAGCCGGGTCGCTCCGCGTTGGTGCTTTCAGACAATAGAGCTAATACGCCGTTTTTTCCGATGTCAGCCATTTTGTGAATATCAGCGTACTGATTATTAACCGGAGTCAAATCGAATTTGAAGTCACCGGTGTGGACGACTGTTCCCTGTGGGGTGTGAAAGGCAATGCCAAGGCAATCCGGTATGCTATGGTTAGTACTGAAAAAGGTGAGAGGAACGCTGCCTAAGGTAATCTCGGAGTGAGGATCAATCTGATGCAATATCGTTGTGCCGAGCAGTCCATGCTCCTTCAGTTTTCCTTTTATAAGGCCAAGTGTTAATCTCGTAGCATAAATAGGCATGTTCAATTGTTTAATGATATAAGGGATACCGCCTATATGATCCTCATGACCATGTGTAACGACAAGCCCTCTGACTTTATCCTGATTTTCAATTAGATACGAAATATCAGGGATAATGACATCAATTCCTAATAAGCTTTCATCCGGAAATTTTGAGCCGCAGTCCACGACAATCAGATCGTCGCCGCTTTGAATCACATACATGTTTTTCCCAATCTCGTTTACTCCGCCAAGAGGGATGATCGATAATTTTTGATTATTCATTTTAACCTCCGTAATCTGAATAGTTATTTCCAATTGGTTTGTTTTTCCCAGTGTTCAACTGGTTTATTCTCGGCGGAGATTTGATTGGATTTACCCATTTTCTAAATAGAGATGCAATAACAGATATTCGCTTTATCCAAAACATGTTATTATTCTGGTAACGTTTATTTCCATTTTATAAGTCAGCCGCACGGGAGGGAGATTCAGCTATGAAGTTTGGAGTCAGTACATATAGCTATTATCAAGTGTTAAAGTCAGGGGAATTAGACATTCTTGATGTCATTGATACCATTGCAGAGATTGGCGGAGAGCATGTTGAGATCGTTCCCCTTGGTTTCGATTTGACTGAAAAGCTGATCCAAGATATTCGTCGTAAAGCGGATGAGATCGGCATTGATATCTCGAATTATTGTGTTGGTGCGAACTTTGCTGGCAAGAGTGAGTCCGAATACGAGCAGGAGATTGACAGAGTAATGGGGGAAGTGGACATCGCAGCTGCACTTGGAGTTAAGCTAATGCGACATGATGTTGCTTCGTCATCGGATACGTCAATCGGTAATTTCAATAGGGAGCTGCCCAAGCTGGCTGAGGCTTGCCGCCGAATTGCTGACTATGCAGCTACGAAGGGGATTACGACTAGTGTGGAAAATCACGGTTACTTCCTTCAAGCAAGCGATCGCGTACAAGCACTCCTTCATGCAACGGACCGAAGCAACTTCAAAACGACGCTGGACGTAGGGAACTTTCTCTGCGTTGACGAGGATCCGGCTTCTGGTGTTACTAATAACATGGCTTATGCTTCCATGGTGCATGTGAAGGACTTTTATGTACGTCATCCTGAAAGCAATCTTGCAGAAGGCTGGTTCCGTTCCTCCCATGGCAATTATTTGCGGGGTGCTATCGTAGGTCATGGAGATATAGACATGCGTCGTGTGTTAGGTATCGTTAAGAAATCTGGCTATGACGGGTATATTTCCGTTGAATTCGAAGGGCTTGAGCCATGTCTATTTGCAACGCAGCAGGGCTTGAATCAATTGAAAGCAATTTGGGAATCACTTTAAACTTCTATCCTTTATTGTTGTAAAGGGAAGCAGCAAGTCTGCTTCTCTTTTTTCTTATTTGAATAATTCATTCTCTCTAGGTATAATATAAGAACAAATGTTCCTGTTTTGTGAATGGAGGGAATTGAAATGACTGTTGAAATTAAAGAGATCCTGTCCAAGAGCATCCTTAGCGAAGCCAAGGGTTACTTAGATATTGGTTTTACCCACTCTCTTAATCCATATAGCGGCTGTGCGTTTGCCTGCAAATATTGCTACGTTAGAGAAATGCCGATTCAGAAGTTCAAGCAGATCCCTTGGGGGGAATGGGTGGACATCAAGACAAATGCGGCGGAGATCTACCGCAATGAAGTGATGAAGCTTCGCCGTAAAAACAAACCGATTAATATCTTTATGTCGTCGGCGACAGATCCTTATCAGCCTATTGAACGGGAAGCGGGTATTACCCGGAGGATCCTGCAGGAAATGCTGGAGTCACCGCCTGATCTCGTCCAAATTCAGACGCGAAGTCCACTTATTCTGAAGGATTTGGACCTCATTGTACAGTTGAAGGACAAATGCGATGTTCTTGTGTCCATGACGGTTGAGACGGATCGGGAAGATATGAAGCAGCTGTTTGCTCCCTATGCGCCGGGCATCAAGCTTCGTATGAAAGCGTTAAGAGAAGTGCATGCTGCAGGGATTATGACGCAGGCTGCGATTTCACCTGTGCTGCCGTTTACGCCTGATTTTCCGAAGACACTAGAAGGAATTGCGGATCGTATTTGGATCGACACCTTAAACATTGGGGACGGTTCATTGGGGAAACGATCGAAGCGGCTAGGCATGCCTCAGCTGTTTGATGACCATGATCTGACGGATTGGTATAGAAGCGATATTCACTCCAGGGTAGAGACGTATTTCCGCTCTTTTTTTCCACAAGAGATGATTCATGTTTCGAAGAGCGAAGCTTTCCCGTTAAAACCATAAAAAAAGAAAGACCACTGACAACAGTGGTCTTTCTTGGTCTTACAATTAATGTGCCCGGCTTGGTTTAGCCTTCTTCATCTCTTTATTATCTTTTTGATTCGCCGATTTGTTAAGCTCTGCAATCAGCTTATCGCCCTCCACGTCAAGGTTCGGAAGAATGCGGTCAAGCCATTTTGGCATGCTCCATGCTTTGTCGCCAAAGACAGCCATAATAGCGGGAACAAGCGCCATACGAACGAAGAAAGCATCGATCAGAATGCCGATGGTAAGGGCAAAACCGATCTGTTTGAGCATAATGTCTTCGGTTAGAATGAATCCGGCGAAGACGGATACCATGATGACAGCTGCCGCCACTACAACACGGCTTGCCTGTTGATAGCCATCGACCACACTTGAAGTTCCTTTGTGACCATGGACATAAGCTTCACGCATGGAGCTGACAAGGAATACCTGATAGTCCATCGCAAGCCCATACAGAATACCGGATACCATAATTGGCATAAAGCTGAGAAGCGGACCGCCGGTATCAAAGCCAAACAGGTCATGCAGCCAGCCCCATTGGAACACAGCGGTTGTAATACCGAAGGTAGCCAAGATACTAAGCAGGAACCCGATTGTTGCTTTAATCGGAACGATGATCGAACGGAATACGAGCAGCAAGATGATAAGCGACAGGATGAGAATGATACCGATATAGATCGGGAACACTTCAGCCAGCTTCGCAGACATATCAATGTTGATCGCGGTAAAGCCGGTCACGCCAAGCGTCACTTTGTTATTTTGCGAGATGTTGGAGTCTTGATCACGAAGCTCTTGAACAAGTTTGTTAGTTGCTTCGTCGGTAGGACCTGATTTCGGAATAACACTGATAATACCGATGTCACCTGTCTCGTTAATACCCATTGGAGAAACGATTGCGACATCATCATGCTGTTGAATATCCTGAACAAGCTTGCCTAACAACTCAGGAGTGACTTTGTCAGAAGAGCTTGCTGGTTCAGCAACTAGCAATAGCGGAGAATTGAAGCCTTCGCCGAAGCCGGCAGAGATGGCGTCGTAGCTTTGTCTTGCTGCCGTATCAAGGTTTGCTGTATCTCCAGAAGGCATACCTAATTTCATTTCGGCAGCTGGAATTGCGGCTGCGCCAAGAACAACGATTACACCAAGAATAACGAGCCAGCGGCGTTTTACAACCCCATTCGCCCAGCGGTGTGCCGTACCTTGACGGGATACTTTCCCTTGCTCTTTGTTTTTCTTCCGTGCTTTGTCTGAACAGATGCGTTCACCTACAAGACCAAGCAGTGCAGGCAACAAAGTTAAAGCTACGAGGACATTGATGAATACACTCGCTGCTGCGACAAGCGCCATGGCAGAAAGAAAATCAATATTCATAACAATCATGCCGCATAACGCGATAATAACGGTTAGTCCTGCGAAAAATACAGCGCTGCCGGCAGTACCAACCGCTCTGCTTGCAGCTTCACGTGCACTTAGGCCCTGATCCAGGATCATGCGGCGCTGACGGTTCACGATGAATAAGGAATAGTCGATACCAACAGCCAAACCAACCATCATGGCAAGTGCAGGAGTGATATCGGTCATCGGAATGAATTTGGAGAGGGAATATGCACCACCTACACTAATACCTACACCAAGAAGTGCCGTGACAAGCGGAAGGCCGGCTGCAACAACAGAGCCTAGTGTGATAAATAGAACGACAGCTGCAACAACAATTCCGATTCCTTCGGTAGCACCAATAGCCGGTTTACCTACAAGCGTATCGCTAGGTAATGCTTTGATGCCTAAGTTCGCTTGTTCAACAGCTGTAACGTCAGCAACAACAGAGTCGATAACTTCTTGTGGCAGTGACATTTGCTGAACGGTGAACTGGAATTGGAACAGTGCTACATTCCCATCGGAAGAGATCATGACGCCAGGGACAGGATTGCCATCAACCATCAGCGGACCATATGGAGCCTGCTGAGTCGCAGCTGCTTGATCTGTTTCTGTGCCTTGTGTTTTATCAGGAGCAGCAGCATCTGTTTGAGCATTAGTTGCCGTTGCACCTTGTGCCGCAGCTGCTTCAGCAGGATTAATAACATATTCAATACCATAAACATCATTGATCGCTTTCATAACGGCGGTTATACGTTCCGGAGTATCCAGACGTTCGCCCTTTGGAGCGGTGAAGACAACGCTTGCTTGACCGCCGGATGCTTCAGGCAATTCTTTTGCCAACTGATCGAGCACCTTTTGCGCTTCCGTACCTTTAATCTTCATCTCGGAGCTGGTGTGGATCCCGTTAATGCCAATCAGGGCGCCAACAATGCCAAGAATAGCGACCCAGGCGATAATAAAATGCCAAGGCTTGTTATAAGCGGTTTTGCCTATTTTGTACAGGAAAGTAGACATAACAGTGTGGTTCTCCTTTTTATATAGGGAATGATAGTACAGTACGACAACTTAGAAACCGTTCTTTAAAAACGTGAACATCTCATCCAAATATTGATCTAACAGGATAGACTCTGAAGACTCATCCTTCGTTTGACCGGGGAACTGGATATTGCTGCTTCCATACAGCATAGGCAGTGCAGCACCATACACGGCTCCAACAAGCAGTTGGATATAGCCGGTCGCATATTTGTCTTCGAACAAATTAATGAGTAATTCCTGAGCATCGCCTTGATGATGATGCAGAGCACTAAGAATATAGGGCTCTAACGTAGGATGCTGCTTGGAAAGTTTGACGAGCTCGCGCGTTTTTTTGAACAGGCCAGCGGTAAGCTCCATTCTGACCAACTGCTCCAATACCTGCAGCGGGTTGGAGTTCTCGGTCAAGCTCTCGATCAGATGCTGCACCTCATCCACATTGTTGAAGGCGGAGGCACCCATCACAACCGCTTCCTCCTTACAGGAGAAATGGTTCGCAAACGTTCTTCTCGAGTATCCTGCGCGTTGCACAACATCCTCAACAACAAAGCCATCCATTCCAAGTTCCATCGCGAGATCAAACGCGGCTTCGGCAAGCAGGTTAGCGGTCGCCTCTCTTTTGACATCACGCAAGCTTTGCTTGTTCATGGTTATTCGGCTGTGTGCCTTCACCTCTTTTCGAATAAATATCTCTATATCTTATATTATTGCCCATTGGGCAAAGATGCACAATGGGAAGAGTTTGACGGTTTTGTGGCGGTGGGAAAATACTACAAATAAAGAGGGGTTGTCCTCAAAGCCGAGTGGCTTATGGACAACCCCATTCGTATGTTCTAACGAATCGACATATTCTTATTTGCCCGAAAATGACCGATTTTAAAATCTAACGAACCGTTATATTCTTATTTGACCTTACATGCCCAGTCTAATAAGTATTTTGCCGAAATAGTGTTACTACGATTCCTTAGAATTCTAGTTTGTTTGATATAGGTCAAATAACGTTACTACGATTCGTTACACGTTGGCGGGTTGATGGGCTGGTTGGCTAGCGTGTTAGCTGGTGGCGGGTTGGTCAGCCGGTCGGTTGACCGGCGCTATACCGTCCCTTACTCCAAACCAAACCCAATCGTGTCCAGCCACTCCACGCATAGTTCAAACCAATGAGCCGCATGCGGGTGTGGTGTATGCACCTCCTGATTGCACATGGACAGGCCATGCTGTCCTTTATTGAAGATATGGCATTCGAACGATACGTTTGCTTTGCGCAAAGCGCTGATCATAAGCAGTGCATTCTCGACTGTTACTGCCTCATCATCCTCTGTATGCCAGATGAACGTTGGGGGAGTCTCGCTGTTCACGCGTTTTTCAATCGAGTAGAAGCTGGAAACCTCATCGTTTTCATGCGATCCACTTAAGTGATAGAACGATTCTCGGTGTGCAAATTCGCCAGAGGTAATGACGGGATACCCTAGAATCAAGGCATTTGGTTTTAAACGATCCCCGGTGTAGTTCAGTCGCTCCATGAGGGCGGGTTCATTCCACATCGTACCGCTTGCTGCTGCCAAATGTCCGCCTGCCGAAAAGCCGCATACGGCGATTTTGTCTTCTATAATCCGCCATTCCTCAGCATGCTCTCTTAGAATCCGAATCGATTCCAAAGCCTCAGCCATCGGCTGCATATCTCTGGCATCTTCCTCGCAGGAATAACGCAGAATTGCGGCATGATAGCCTGCATGGTAGAAAGCAATCGCCACCGGCTCAGCCTCTCGTTCGGAAACGAACCGATAGGCTCCTCCAGGAGTGATGAGAATAATAGGACGTGCTTTGTCAGTCCATTCTATAATGTCGTGAAGATAGACAGTCAAAGTTGCACGCTTACTGATTTCTAATTTAATCGTCTCCTGCTTCATCTACTTTTAAGCCCTCCTGTAAATGGCATTTCCAATCTATGAACTCCTTCAAGTTTAACGCAGATTCAGCAACGCTTCTCGCTCGATTTTGTGCAATTCAAGAGACTTGCGCAGATTTTGTCCTGAAGGATATGAGCCTATTCCCGTCTATGAACTAGATTCCGATCGCCATCGGCCAGCCTGCTTGGAAGTACCTCAAACCCAGTCGTATCAAGGAGTTCGGAATTCGGAATATGCTCAGAAAAGAGTCTATTGTGCCATGAGTTGCCGTCCCCGTATAGTGTGATTAGTCGACCTGGACCACCGGACCCAGTAAGGAACGGTTCAGACAAATGCAATTTCATAAAGAACATCATAGAGAGAAGGGATACACATGGATCGGAGCTTTGCACAAACAAAAAGCAAACCAATTCCAGCCATCAAACGCCGGCAGGCAACAGGAATCTGGAAGGATTATCAGCTGTATTTACTGATGATTCTCCCCATTGCTTATTTCATTCTTTTTAAGTACGTCCCAATGTATGGGGCAGCTATCGCTTTTCAGGACTACAGCATTTTCAAAGGAGTAGGCGGCAGCCCTTGGATTGGCTTCGAGAACTTCCAGGAGCTGTTCAAGATGAGCCAGTTTTATGATGTGGTGCGTAATACGCTGATGCTGAATTTTCTGGATCTTATTTTCTCCTTCCCTGCACCAATCTTCCTGGCGCTTCTTCTTAATGAGCTTCGGGTGCTCTGGTTTAAGAAAACAGCACAGACGCTCCTTTACTTGCCGCACTTCATTTCATGGATCATTATCGGCGGTCTTGTCTATCAAATGTTCTCCAATAAGGGCGGTCTGATCAACAACGTAGTCACTTCACTAGGCTTCGAATCGATTCCGTTCCTGACGGAGAAGAACCATTGGCTGTTTGTGTATCTTGGCACGGGGATCTGGCAAAGCGCAGGCTGGGGAACGATTATTTATCTGGCGGCTTTGACCGGTATTAACCGGGATTTGTACGAGGCAGCAGACGTAGATGGGGCAGGCAGGCTGAAGAAAATGTGGCATATTACGCTCCCAGGCATTCGGCCTACTATTGTCGTTATGCTGATTATGCAGCTGGGCCACATTATGACGATTGGATTTGAACGTCCATTCGTTATGGGCAATACCCTTGTCATGGATTATGCAGAGGTTATTAGTACGTTTGTCTATAAAGCGGGTCTGCAATCCGCACAATTCTCGCTTGCAACAGCAATGGGCCTGTTCCAGGCACTCGTTGGACTAATCTTCGTTATTGTATCGAACACCATCGCTAAGAAATTCGGAGAGCAAGGAATATGGTAGGAGGCAGCAGCATGACAAATGAAGCGAAACTGAAGAGAGTAAGACCGTCGGACATCGTTATTATGATCATTGTTGGAGCGGCCATGCTCCTTTGTCTCATACCATTCCTGCATATCATTGCAATGTCTCTGAGCTCTAAACAAGAAATTATCTCCGAACGGGTTACGATTTTTCCGCGAGGCTGGGACTTTGAATCCTACAAAATCGTTTTCCAGGACGCCAGAATGCTGCGCTCGATGGGACTTACAATCATACTGACAACTGTATTTACGATTGTCAGTATGGTGATGAGTATATGTGCAGCATATCCGCTTACCAAGACTCAATTAAAGGGCAGATCATTTTTCATGATGATCATCGTCTTTACGATGTTTTTCAGCGGAGGCTTGATTCCAGAATATCTGCTTGTCAAACAGCTTGGCATGCTTGATCATATGACGTCGCTTATTTTACCGGGTATGATTAGTGCATTTAACTTGATTATTCTGAGGTCCTTCTTCACATCCATACCGGCGAGCCTTGAAGAATCCGCTTATCTGGACGGCAGCTCACACCTTAGCACCTTAATTCGTATCGTCCTGCCGTTGTCGCTTCCAGTGCTGGCAACACTCAGCTTGTTCTATGCGGTATCCAGGTGGAATGGATTTATGGACGCCCTTTTCTATATAAGTAATTCAGAAATGTATCCGATTCAGCTCAAGCTGTATCAGGTTGTCATGAACAGTATGGTTACGGATCTGACAGCACAGGAAGGTGCGGCAGCATCGGAGGTTGTTCCGGAAGGACTTAAAGCGGCAAGTATTATGTTCGCAACATTACCGATTCTTATTGTCTATCCGTGGCTGCAGCGGTATTTCGTATCTGGGGTTATGGTCGGGGCGGTGAAAGGATGACCTTGACGGTATATATTGCCGGTGATTCCACGGCTGCAAATTATCCTCCCGAGCAGGCACCGATGCAAGGCTGGGGAGCGAAGCTTGGACTATTCCTTCCGGCCTCTTACCGGGTTGCGAATGAAGGTGTATGCGGCAGAAGTTCCAAGAGTTTCATAGAGGAAGGAAGGCTGGAGTCGATTCTGGAGAGAATTCAACCAGGAGACTTTCTGCTAATCCAATTTGGCCATAATGACAGCAAGGAAGATATGGACAGGCACACCAGTCCCTGGGATACGTTTCCAAAGTATCTTCAGCAGTATATTGGGGGAGTAAAGGATAAAGGAGCAACACCCGTTCTAATTTCTCCGATTTGCCGCAGACACTTTGACTTTGATGGGCTCCTGATCCATACGCATGGCGATTATCCGCGTTCGGTGGAAGCATTGGCTGTGCGGGAAAAAGTATCGTTTATCGATCTGAATGGAAGAAGTGCTGCTGCTTTTAAGGAGATGGGTGAGCTCAAATCCAAAGAATGGATAACCTGGCTGATGCCTGGTGAACATTCGAACTATCCAGACGGAATTAATGATGATACGCATCTGAATGAATGCGGAGCTGAAGCTATTGCACGCATCGTGGCTGAGGCACTCATCAAGCAGTACCCAGTCTTTGGTTAATCTCTCTGCCTGGCAGAGGTGATAACATATAGCAAGATACATTATTCGAAAAGGGGATTCGTACATGCAAGCAAAACAGAAAAAATGGTTTGCAACATCGGCAGCAGTTGTGCTGCTGGCAAGTGTACTGTCGGCGTGCGGAAATTCGAATGACAATAACAACTCTTCTGGCACATCAGAATCAACATCGCCTGATAGCACAGCAACAGCGAACACAAGCAAAGAAAAGGTAACACTGAAGGTTGAAGTATTTGACCGTGGCAATGCACCGGCTGGAGCTGGTCCTGTAACGGATAACTACTGGACGCAATGGATCCAAAAGAACTTTGGTGATCCGAACAATATTAAGCTTGAATTCGTACCGGTTCCACGGAATCAGGAAGTAGACAAGCTAAACGTCCTTATGGCAACTGGCGACGCTCCCGATCTTGTGTTTACTTACGATATGAATACGATTTACAATTACGTGAAGGATGACGGCTTGACTGATCTCACTTCGCTGCTCGAGAACGCACCAAACCTAAAGAAGTTCCTTGGTGATGATGTATTGAATTACGGGGTGTTCAACGGCAAGCAGTATACGATTCCTGCGAAGCGCCCGCTGCAATTCACCCAGTCTACGTATATCCGTAAGGATTGGCTGGATAAGCTAGGCTTGCAGGCTCCAAAAACAACAGAAGAGTTCTACGAAACAATGAAAGCGTTTAAGGAGAAGGACCCTGGCCAAACAGGCGGCAAAGTCATTCCTTATGATTTCAGCGCAATCGACAGCACGTCGATTACGACTCCATTCGTACTCGTTAATGCCTTTGTGAAAAAGATGACAGAAGAAGAGTTCTACTCTCTGACGACATCGAGCTATATTCCGGAATTAACAAAGCCGGGCTATAAAGATGGCATGCAATATTTGAATAAATTCTTTCAAGAAGGCCTCATTAATCCTGATTTCGCGCTCGATAAAGACGGCAAGCAATTCGAGAGCGATGTAGCGAACGGGTATGTCGGTGCCTTTACTGCACTGGCTGCTCACCCCAATCTGATGGCACCTGGCAAAGTGT
The DNA here is from genome assembly GCF_052113225.1 of Paenibacillus sp. YAF4_2. Lineage (NCBI taxonomy): Bacteria > Bacillati > Bacillota > Bacilli > Caryophanales > Paenibacillaceae > Paenibacillus > Paenibacillus sp. YAF4_2. Next base: position 194,469 of record NZ_JBFRCT010000004.1, on the reverse strand, counting down.
TTGATACGCTTAAGCAGAACGTTCCAGGCGCAGAATATATTGCGATTGATCCGTTTACAGACGAAGAAGGCAAGACGCCGAAATCGATCTACGATCCGATCGGCATGCACATGATGATTCCGAAGACGAGCAAGCATGCAGCAGAGGCTATTAAATATTTGGACTGGATGTCTCAAGCTGATGTTTTGTTTACGCTGCAGAATGGTAACGAAGGCGAGCATTATACACTGGAGAACGGCTTCCCTAAAGCTATCACAACGGATGAAGCGAAGAAGACCTTCTATAACAACAACGATATTGCTATCATTTCTAACGGTAAAGACTTTGGCTCAATCGAAAAAGATATTGAAGCTACGGCTTACCAATTCCCTGGTTATGAAGAGATTGCGAAGCAGTCGATTCAGAACGCGCTTAAAGACGGTTACACGATACCTCGCTTCGACCGTCCAATTGAATCGGAGATTAAATATGGTACGACACTGAAGGCCAAGGCCTATGAAATTGTCGTGAAGAGTATTCTGGCTAAGCCAGATCAGTTCAACAAAATATTTGATGATGGCGTCACCGAATACATGAAGCTTGGCGGCCAAGCGATTCAGGACGAGCGTCGTGCGGCTTATCAGGAACTGAAAAAATAAATGATTAAATAGGCAAACCCCATTCAAGCTATGGGGTTTGCCCCTATTTCTATATACAAAAGGATGGGAAGCTATGAAAGTAAACAATAACTATATTATGAGGATGCTTCTTTCTTACCTTCCCATCCTTTTTGTTACGATTAGTGTGCTTATCTTCATCTTCTTCTCCATTATCAATCAGTTTAATGTGAGAAACGCGCTTCAAGCGAATCAGCTGACGGCGGAATATATCACCAATATGGTGGACAGCTCTCTGAAAAATATCTCGATTGATGCTCAGAAAATGATTGAAACAGGCGGCAATCTTCAGCAATTTCTCGAAGCTCCGTCTGACCGTGCGCTTGATTACGAAGCTTCCAACCTGCTCAGCGGGCTAATGGTACGTTATGGTCTTATTGATTCCGTCTATCTGTATAGAGTAAAGGACAGCAGAGTGCTCGATCAAAGCACGATCCGTCCGTTAGATCAATTTCCGGATCAAGGCTTCGTTCAAAGCTCACTGAATCAGGCTTACACGGGAGTCTGGTCTTCTCCGCGCATTAGAGAGAGTATGGCACAAGGCTCCTCTTCACAGGTACGTGTTACAACCTTAGGCTTCAAGATTCCGCGGGATTCCGGCAGTCTTGGTTACTTGATGGTTAACGTCAAGATCTCAGCGTTAAACACCTATATTGGCCAAATGATTGACCATACGATAACGGATGCGCAGCTGTATGATGCAAAAGGGAATTCGTTCTTTAATGCGGGACACACGGCTCCATCCAAAAACAGGCTAAGCGCGGATGTGCTCTCGGACTATACCGGCTGGACCTATCGGATCAGTATTAAAGGCGGGCAGCTGCTCGATTTTCTGTTCCATGGCAGCACCTTGTGGATTTTACTGGGGCTTAGCGTTATTGTCATTGCAATTGGGTCGATGTTCTACATCACCAGGCGAAACTATAAGCCGATCGAATCCATCCTTCATCGGATTGAACGATTCTCCTCCATCGTGAAGCCGGCTGATCCGAAAGAAAAGGAAAACGAGTTCTCCTTTATCGATCAGGCGATTGAACGTTTAATTACGAATAACATGGCCTTCCAAGAGCAGCAGCAGGAGCATTTGGTTATTCGGCGGCAGCAGTTTTTGCAAATGCTGTTAAAGGGTGAATATATAGAAGACCGTGCAGCATGGGAGCAGGAGTGGAATCATTTTGGACTGTCCGCTGGTCATTTTATTGTAGGCGTGCTAGAGCTTGACCATTATGTTCAGTTTGGTCTGAAATACACCCCAAATGATCAATCCTTATTTAAGTTTGTCGTCAGCAGTGTGGCCGTTGAGACCGCTGAGAAGTATGGGCTCAAGGTGATCGTTGAGTGGATTGCGAAGAACCAGCTCGTTATTCTTCTTATTGCAGATGATAGTGGAGCTTTGGAACATCAACTGCTGCAGCTCTCCGAGGAAATCCGGTCATGGGTCGAAAGCCATCTGGATTTCACCGTTACGATTGGGATCGGAATCTCGGCAGATGATGAATCCTCGATTGCCCATTCGTTTGAGGAGGCAGAGGCGGCCGTCAGCCGCAAAGTGTCACTTGGGATTAACCAAATCATTGACGCGGTTGAGGTGAAGGGGAAATTAGGTGGGGAATGGTTCGATTATTTGGAGATGATCCGTACCCTTGTCCGCCAGCTCCGGATGTCGGAGAACGAATGGCAGAATGAGCTGAAGCGGTTGTTCAGTGAGATGGCTGTTCATCGATTGCGCAAGGATGATGTGGACCGTCTGCTTCATTATTTGATGTTCCATCTGGAATATGAATTGGATGGCGCATTGCCGGAAGCGAAGAAGCCTTGGCTGCAGGAGGCTAAGCCGCAGCTTGTTATGGCGGCAGAGCAGTCGGATACGCTAGCGCAGCTCGAGCAGAATTTCCTCCAGACCTTAACGAAGCTTTCGGAGCATATCGAGGAGCTCTCGCAAAGCAAGCGCCATAATTCACTGATGAGAGAAATACGCGATTATGTCGTGGAGCATTTTATGGACCCTAACCTTTCCCTTACCCTGCTGAGCGATCGATTCCAGATCAGTCCAAAATATTTGAGCCAGCTGTTCAAGGAAAGCATTGGTCAAAATTTCAGTGATTTCTTGATTGGCCTGCGGATCGAGTACGCAAAAAGACTGCTTCGGGAATCGGATGTGACGGTGCAGGTTATTTCCGAGATGATGGGCTATGCAAATCCTACTTCTTTTATAAGAGTATTCAAGAAGATTGTTGGCCTCTCTCCAGGGCAGTATCGGGAATCAGAGATAAAGAGCTCGGTTGAGGACTAATCATATGACGAAAGCCCGGATAATCTGATCCGGGCTTTATTTGCATACGCAAAAAGCAATCCTGTCTAGCTTTTCGGAATTTAGTGCATGTGCTGAAAGGTGTCTATTGTGCAGTATATCAGCCTCTTCATATAGTAGAGGAACAAAATAATAGACTATAGACGAGAGGATGCTGAACATCAAATGAATCAGACAATATCTCAATTGAAGTTGAAAGGGGCTGTTCCTGTACAATTAGCTGCCAAACCGTCTTCTCCGATCGAGCATGCTTTGAACATATTGATGCGGGATTTGGAGACTGTATTAGGCGAAAAACCAAATCTAGTTACGGATTCAGGTTCAGCGGAGCTGATTATTCGGTTATCGGAAGAACAGGATGATTGTCCGCAACGGCCGGAGGCCTTCTGCTATCGGTTCCATCTGGACGAAGACGCCGCCTGTATGAGCATTATTGGGTATGACGACCTCGGAATCGTATACGGCATTTTGGAATTTTCGCGCATTTATCTGGGTATTCAGCCTTTCTGGTTCTGGGCGGATCAAGCGATCGTGCGCCGCAGCGAGATTGTTATTCCCTATGAGGAATATGAGGCTCCAGAAGCAAAGGTCCGCTACCGCGGATGGTTCGTGAACGATGAAGTATGCTTAATCGGCTGGAAGGAACCGTATCCTCCTACAAGGGAAGTGTGGGAGCCTGTATTTGAAGCATTGCTGCGCTGTGGAGGGAATATGGTTATTCCGGGGACAGATTTGCCAAGAGACGGGATCCATTATAAGCTTGCAGCCGAAATGGGCCTTTGGGTCACGCATCATCATGCGGAGCCGCTTGGAGCGGAGATGTTCCTGCGTGCCTTTCCTGGCAGAACGGCAAGCTATCAGCAGGAGCCTGAGCTGTTCGAGAGCTTATGGCAGGAGGCCATTGAAGAGCAGAAGGATATGAATGTGCTGTGGGTATTGTCTTTCCGGGGGCAAGGGGATGCACCGTTCTGGATGAATGATCCCTACTTTGACACATCCGAGACGCGTGGTGCCATGATCAGTAAGGTTATTAAAAGGCAGTATGACATGATTAGCAGCGCGGTTTCGAATCCCGTCTTTTGTGCGGCATTGTATGGTGAGATCTCTGAGCTGTATAAAGGCGGATATATCGAACTGCCTGAAGATGTGATTAAGATTTGGGCTGATAACGGTTACGGCAAAATGGTATCAAGAAGACATAATAATCAGAACTTCCGGATTAATGCACTTCCTGCAGCTGATGACGGAGGCAAGCATGGTGTTTATTACCATATTACTTTCCATGACTTACAGGCATCCAATCATCTGACGCTGTATCCGGGCTCGGCTGGTTTTTTGAAGCAGGAGATTGAGTCAGCCTTCACGAGCGGAGCGCATGAATATCTACTTGTGAACAGCGGAAACATTCGTCCGCATGTCTATTCGCTGGATATGATGAGAGAGCTGTGGAACACGGGGGAAATGAACGTAGAGCAGCATTTGGAGCAGTTCGTGAGCAGCTATTATACTTCACATAAGGATGAAATTGTGGAGTTATATCGCAGCTATACGGAAGCTGCTATCCAATATGGACCCCATGCAGACGATCTGGCTGGTGATGAATATTACCATCATCCTGCTAGACAGATCATCGGGCATTGGCTGCAGGGGAAAGACGGGGAACCTGATCCGAGACTCAACTGGGCGGTAGGTGATGCTCCTTTCCTGGATCAAGTGAAAGGCTTTGAAGAGCAGCTTGTGCCCGGCATTCAGAAGTGGACCAATTGGTTGAAGCGCTGTAATAAAGTACTGACGATGCTTGAACCTGGGGATCGCCGCAGAGCGATCGATCAGCTTCGGTACCATGGCGAGCTCCATTTATCAGGCTGTGAAGGATTCTATTGGCTTTGCCGCTCCTATAGGGAGTTTAATGAGAAGCGTTATCCGCAGGCGTTCGTTTTCGCTTCGGAATCGATGTGGAGTTACCGCAGAGGGCTCGCAGCGCTAAGAGAGTCCGAGCATGGGAAGTGGGAACGCTTCTACGAGGCTGACTGGCTGACGAATATATTAAGCACCGTACAAAATGTAGATACATTAAGAAGGTTTATCCGTATGCATGGTGATAGTCCGGACTTCTTCCTATGGTATAAGGAATACCTCATGCCGGAGACGGAAAAATATATCTACCTAGAAAATACGCATCGCAATCCGTTGTCTGACGATGAGCTTGCTCAACTTTTGAAGCAATATTTCGCAAATAATCATACTAGCTCCTAATATTTCAAAGCCGACTTACCGCTGAACCGGTAAGTCGGCTTTTTGCTTGCCCCACTTGACCATATTCCGTTCCAGATGAACCGTATTCCAATCGATAAACCTAGTCACACTAAGCATTTCGGAAATTGGTGTATAACCGGAAATGAGTCTATTGTGGTCTTTTTTTATCTACATACGCTAACGCTTTAGCAAATCTTCACGCACCGGCGTGAACACATCCAGCAGGATGGATGCTTCCAGCGCCATTACACCATGCTTCGCTCCACTTGGGATGCAGATCGTATCACCCGCTGCGAGTACCGTCTCTACGTCATTAATACGGAACGCTATTTTTCCTTTCATACAGTAGCTCATCTGCTCATGCGGATGACTATGCTCATAACCTTCAGCTCCTGGTTCAAAATGCACCTCCATCATCATCAGGCTGTCGCCAGCCTGCTTAATACAGCGGGTAACGCCGGGCTCCGCTTTTTCCCACATTCCTATGTTGCTCATCGCAAATCACTCTCCTTAGCTGAAATTTCACTAGTTCTCATACGTGCAGTGTAGCGCAGTTTGCCCTGTTCGGGCAGTGCCAATCGGAAGAAACTAAAAAAACTACAAAAAAATATAAGATTACCCAAATACGGCTTTTGGGACCTCGCCGCTACAATAAACATGCAGGCCATGTGCCTTACAAATGGTAGGGGGAGGATAAATGAAAACGCTTAAAAAGATTGCGCTGGCTATAGACACGGTACTGGAATCCATTACGCTTATAGGCCTTCTAACGATGATTATCATCGTTACCGTGCAAGTGTTTACCCGCAAAGTATTTAACTTTGTGTTTCACAGCTCGGAAGAAATTACGATGCTGCTTATGGTCTGGTTTTCTTTCCTCGGCATCGCTTTTGGCTTTCGAGAGTATTTGCATATGGGCATTGATTCTTTTACAGCAAAGCTGCCAAAGGTCGTTAACCTGGTGCTGGATAAAATCATCGGCATCACCATCTTTGTTTTTGGCGTGTATCTCATTTATTACGGCTGGGACTTTACGAAGCTGATGAGTGAATCCGAGCTCCCGGCAACCGGCTGGCCTAACAGCCTGCTGTACCTCGTAATGCCGATTACGGGCGTGTTAGTCTGCATCTACGCATTTCTGCAATTAATCGGAATCGATACGAGAAGGCATCGGGAATTAGGAGGGCATGAATAATGGACAGCACGGCAATTGCCACATGTATACTAGCAGGGAGTTTTATCTTGTTCGTCCTGCTTCGGTTCCCGATTGCGCTTGGGCTCGCGGGTTCTTCAATCCTAACCCTGCTGTATCTGAAGGTGCCGCTCGCAACAATCGGCCAGACTATGATACAAGGCATGAACTCGTATTCGCTGCTTACAATTCCATTCTTTATATTGGCAGGGCAGATCATGAGTGAGGGGAAAATGGCTCTGCGCCTCATCAATCTGGCTCAGCTTATAGTAGGCGGCATTCGCGGCGGGCTTGCTATGGTGAACTGCGTAGCTTGTATGTTTTTCGGCAATATATCCGGTTCGGCCATCGCAGACGTGTCCTCCATTGGTTCGGTTATGATTCCGTCCATGAAGAAGAAGGGTTACGATACGGATTATTCAGTTGGTGTGACGGTATCGTCAGCCATTCAGGGCGTCGTTGTACCTCCAAGCCATAACCTGGTGTTGTATTCGCTCGCAGCAGGTGGGGGCATCTCGATTACAAGCTTATTTCTTGCAGGCATTGTTCCAGGCATTATGATGTGTGCTGCGCTTATGGCAACCAGCTACGTTTTTGCTGTGAAACGTGGTTATGAGAAAGGCGATCCTGTCGCTCGAAAAGATGTTCCGCGTATCCTGTTTGACGGCTTCATGTCGCTGCTCACGGCGGTCATTATTTTGGGTGGTATATTTACCGGTTGGTTTACCGCAACGGAAAGCGGTGCGATTGCCTGCTTGTATGCTTTTATCCTTACCTTCTTTATTTACCGGGATATTCCGCTGAAGCGTATGACCGTTATATTGAAGAGAACTTTCCGAACGGTATCTATGGTGCTGTTCCTGATCGCTGCTTCTGCTGCCTTCAGCTGGGTGCTTGCCTATTTGCAGGTTCCGGGCATGATTACGGATTGGATGCTGAACATCTCAGACAATCCGATTATTATTCTTCTCATCATTAATATCGTTCTGCTGTTGCTGGGTGCTCCGATGGATATGGCACCACTTATCCTCATTATGACGCCGATCCTGCTTCCGGTTGTTACGTCGATTGGCATGGACCCTGTTCATTTCGGCATTATCCTCATGCTGAACCTTGGCATTGGGCTGCTGACCCCTCCGGTTGGAACCGTTCTGTTTGTTGGTGCGGCCATCGGCAACATCTCCATATCACAAGCAACCAAAGCGATGATGCCTTTTTTCTACGTATTATGTATCGTCCTGCTTATCCTGACCTATATACCGGGAATTGTAATGTGGCTGCCTAATATGGTCCAGTAGCTATATATAATTGGGACTATTTATGTGAATCCATCAATGTATGCGCTTTCCCAAATGGAAGGCTGTATCGTATAATTCAAAAATAGAGGAGCAAACCTGTTATGAACAAAGGAAAATGGGGATCTATTGTAGCCGTTTCTATGTTTGCTATCATGCTTGCTAGCTGCAGTTCTAATACGAAAGAAACGATCGATAGCACCAATTCGGGAGGCAGTGCCGCCGAAGGCCCTAAGTATACGTTCCGTCTGGCAGATACACATCCAGAGGGTTATCCGACAGTAGTAGGCGACCGGAAGTTCGCCGAGCTGGTGAATGAAAAATCCGGAGGTCGTATCAAAGTCGAGGTATTCCCTTCATCTCAGTTGGGTGAAGAGAAAGCGGTTATCGAGCAGGTGCAGCTCGGTGCAATTGAGCTTACGCGTGTCAGCACAGGTGCACTTGGCGGGTTCAACAAGGAATACGAAGTATTCAGCTTGCCATATATCTTCAATAGTGATGAGCATTTGTGGAAGTTCCTTGAGAGTGACAAAGGCAAAGAGCTTCTAGGCAGCTTGGAGTCTTCCCGCATGAAGGGTCTTGCGTATTACAGCTCTGGCGCACGTAATTTCTATTCGACGAAGCCTCTTACCAGTATTGAAGATATGAAGGGTCTTAAGGTGCGAGTCATTCAGAATAAAGTGAACATCGATCTGATGGAGGCACTTGGAGCCAATGCAACACCAATGGCTTATGGTGAGGTGTTTGGCGCACTGCAGACGGGTGTCATCGATGCTGCAGAAAACAATTACCCAAGCTATGATACGTCCAACCACTATCAGCAGGCCAAAAACTTGATTCTGGATGAGCATCAGCGTGTACCGGAAGTGCTGCTTGTCAGCAAGATTACTTGGGATAAACTATCCGATGCGGATAAAAAGATTATGAGCGAAGCCGCGCAGGAGTCAGTAGCGACACAACGTGCGGAGTGGGATCGATTCGAGAAGCAGTCGGAAGAGAAAATTAAGGCAGCTGGTGTCACGATTACCGAGGTAACTGATTTTGCACCTTGGCAAGAAGCGGTGAAGCCGGTCATTGAGAAGTACCGTGCCGATTATAGCGATATTCTGGACGCGATCGAGAAAGCCGAGTAAATAAGGAAGAGAGGCTGACTCCCGGTTTCCTTCTGATAGGTTGGATTTGGCGACGCGTCAATTCAGGGGGGACCGGGTATGCGCCTGAAACAAGCTTACCGATTAGGGCAGGCACTGCATAAACTGCTGTTTTTGAAAGACCGGCCGCTTACGGTCAAGCTGCTTGTGTTCTTGGCACTACTTGTTGTTGTGCCTTTGACGGTTGTGGGGCTGATCTCGTATAGCAATTCCTCTGCGAGCCTGAAGGATGCTGCCAGCCGCAGCAGCTGGCAAATGATTGAGCAGGTGAAATCGCATATTGAATACTACATCCGTGATTTCGAGATCGATTCTATTAAGCTGCTCAATCAGCCTGAGATGAAGACCATGCTTTTGGCAGACAGCAAGGATGAGCTCCAAGCCTTTCGTCCGTCCATTATGCAGCATTTCAAGGATGTTGCTTATTCACGACCGGATATTTCCCGAATTACATTGCTGGTAGAAAATAGAGCTGTCTTTGATACCGGGAACGAGATGGATATGCAGCTTGCTGCCAAGCTGGAGCAGGAGCCTTGGTATGATACCGTTCCGATGAATGGTGATATTAAACTGATCAGTCGTCTGTCCAGCCGAGGTGATAGTGCTGCAGAGCCGGTTATTTCGATCGTAAAGCGCATTATTGATTCAAGGACGCTGGAGCCGGTCGGCATGTTAATTATGGATATCAACTTCAAACGGATTCAGGAAATCGCCTATAATGTTACCGTTGGCCGCTCGGGTTATATGGCGATAGTAGACGAGAACGGGCAGTACATTTATCACCCGGACCCGTCTATGATTGGCAGCAAGGCAGAATTTCACTACGCGGATTGGATGCTGCAGCAGGATGATGGTTATTTCCAAAGCGGGAAAGGGCCGTTTTATACATTTAACCGCTCCTCCTATTTGAATTGGCATCTTGTAACGGTTATGCCTAATGAGGAGCTTAACCGGGGCGTCGCTTATATTGGGCGTACGATTTTGCTTACTGTACTGATTACTTTGGTTATGGCTTATTTGCTGGCTGCTGCCTTTGCTGCAAGTATCGTTGCTCCGATCCGTAAGCTGCAGTTTTTCATGAAGCGGGTGAAGGATGGTAATTTCGCGGAGCGGGCAAAGGTCGAATCAAAAGACGAGATTGGTATTCTAACCAATGACTTCAACCAGATGGTCGAGAAGGTGGAACAGCTGATGAAGGAGGTCTACACCTCTGAATTGCGGGAAGCAGACCTGTCGCTTAGGCAAAAGGAAATGGAGCTGAAGGTGCTCCAATCGCAGGTGAATCCACATTTTCTATACAATGCGTTGGAAACGGTGCGTGGGATGGCGCTTGAACAAGGGATAACGGATATTTCCAAGCTTGTAACCTCGCTTGCGAAAATGCTCCGCTACAACTTGAGTCATGCCTCTCCAATTGTGACGCTTCGTGAAGAGCTGGCCATTTGCTGCATGTATCTGGATATCCAGAAGTTCCGTTTCGAGGAAAAGCTGCATTACCGCATTCATGTTCCAGAAGAGGCGCTTGAACAGTACATTCCCAAGTTCTCGCTGCAGCCGCTTGTTGAGAATTGTGTCATTCATGGCACGGAAACGGGCACTTCCAGAGTGATGATTACGATATCCGCTGTCTTGAACGGTTCTGATTATAAGGTTACGGTGGCTGATACGGGATCAGGTATAAAGCCTGATCGTTTAAAGCTTATCGAGCGGGACTTACGGGAGAAGGAGCTGTCGACCGACGGGGCACATATCGGCATTATTAACGTCCACCGCCGCATGATGCATTTGTTTGGGGAACGTTACGGCTTAGGCCTTACAAGCCAAGCGGGGACAGGGACTACCGTAACGATTACTTTGCCGCTGAAGGAGGCATGCAGCCATGACGCAATCTCCGTATAAAGTATTGGTGGTGGAGGATGAACGTTGGGTAAGAGTTGTCCTGCGGGAGGTGCTCCGCGAGACGGAGCTGCCCTTTCAAATTGTACAGGAATGTACCAACGGCCTCGAGGCCTTGGACTGGCTGCAGGGACATACGGTCGATATGGTGCTGGCTGATGTTAAGATGCCTGTTATGGATGGTGTCTCCTTTATCGAACGGCTTGCCGATTTAAAGAACAGACCTCCTGTTGTTTTCATCAGCGGTTATGATGATTTTCATGCTGCACGTAAGGCTCTTCGCTGCGGAGTGATTGATTATTTGATGAAGCCGGTCGAGGTTGAAGAGATGGCGAAGACGCTTGGCAAATGGATGGAGGAGCAGGAACGGAAGCAGGAGGCCTCGCAGGGCTCCAGTGCCTTAGGCATGGAAGAAGGCCAAAGCGAAATTATGGAGCGGGTGCTTCAGCAGATTCACGAGCGTCCCGGACATGTCAGCCTGGCTGAGCTTGCAGCCCAGGTTCATATGAATGCCAGCTATTTAAGCCAATATTTCAAGCAGCATACCGGTCGGAACTTTACCGATTATGTTGCCGGTCTTCGGATGGAAGAGGCGAAGATGCTTGTCGCCCGCACCTCACTCCGTATTTCGGAAATTGCGGAGAGGCTGGGGTACAGTGACATTGCTTACTTCAGCAGCACCTTCAAAAGAACAACCGGAAAAAGCCCGCTTGATTTCCGCAAGCAGGAGCAATTGCAGCGGAGCATCTTATGAGCTCAGCTCAATCGAACTTGGACGGCGGCACGTTATAGTATTTCTTGAAAGCTTTTGAGAATGTGAATGGATCAGGATAACCAAGAAAGCCTGCGATTTGTTGAACCGTGTATTTCTTTTGGTAGAGAAAATCGCGGGCTTGGTTCATCTTGATCTGATAGATATATTGCCCTGGCGTGATGCCGAGGGCTTTTTTGAAATACGAGATAAAATATTTCTCCGAGATCCCCGCATGCGCAGCAAGCTCACTCATCTTGATTGATTTATTCAAATGGTCATAGATATATTGGAAGATGGGCTGCAGAACATCGAGAGACCCCTCAGACTTTCTCAGCCTTCTCCCGTTCAGGAAAGAGCCGGTATAATGGCCATGTCCGTGGAGTTCAATGATTTTGGCAATAACGGCTAATAGGCTGGCCTTCAGATATAAGCGGTTCCCCGAATGCTGCTTCTCCATTTGAGCAAATGATTTGTTGAATAGATCTGCTTCCTCACTTATGAGTGAGTACGGAATAATTCCCGACAACTGATAGTCATTCAAGATCCGCTGCTGCGCACCAATTCCATAATCGAAATGAACATAGACCAGATGGCATCCCTCCTCGGAGGAGGCTATATAAGGGATATGGGGATAAAAGAAGATGACATCTCCCTGTCTCGCCGTATGTTCAATACCTGCGATCTGAATTTTGGCAGTCCCGGATTGAATAAACCAAATATCATAATCGGTGTGTGCCTTATGCTCGATCCAAGCCCCGCTATGCTCTTCCCCTCGGCATGATTTCATGCGCAGTGTAATAAATTCAGACAGCTCGTTAAATAGCTCCATATCTATGTCCGGCATGTCATTGAACCTCCACTATTAGACATCGGTTGCTTTTGTTCATTATATCAACGGGTTTCAAGCTCATCAATCTTCTTACTATTTGACATGTTTGTGGAACTATCACATATTCTGCTTTCTGTAGGCTTCTCTATAATGAGGGTATATCCGAAATAGGAGGGCTTAATGTGAGCGATTCGAAAGTGTTGCAGCCAAAAGTAGTAGTTATCGGAGCAGGCAGCTTGTTTTTCGGCCGTCAGTCGATTTGGCAGATGGTGCATTCCCCTTATTTGAACAATGGGACTTTAACATTAGTGGATACAAACGAAGAAAAACTGGCCAAATTGGTCAAACTCGCCGAAATGGTAGCGCGTGAGAATCAGGTGCCTCTGAAGATAGAAGGGTCAACGAATCGAAGAGATGTGCTGAAGGGGGCGGACTTTGTTGTCCTCAGCTTTGCGGAAGATACAGTGAAGTATCGCGGCATCGATTGTGAGATTTCCTTGAAATACGGCATTCGTATGTGCTCAGGTGATACGATTGGTCCTGGCGGGATTTTCCGAGCAATGAGAGAATTACCGGTTATTATGGAATGTGCCAAAGATATCGAAGAGCTGTGTCCGGATGCTTGGGTAATCAATTATATTAATCCGTCTACTGTTCATGGGATGGCCTTAAGCCGCTATGCGCCAAATCTGAAGACGTTTGCGCTTTGCGACAGCCATCATATGCCTCATAAAAAAGCCTACTACGCGGTTCGAGCGGGTATTATTCAAGACCCAAGCGAATTTACAGAGGAGATCGACCGGAAATTCGACTTCCGTATAGCCGGGGTTAATCATTTCACTTGGCTGCTGAAGGCGGAATATGACGGGAAGGACTTCATGTCCACGATCGCCGCTTCGCTTAAGAAATCAGCAGGGACGGAAAACAATGGCGGAGATACAGGTGCCAAGGCGCTTCATAACGATGCTATTAGCTACGAGCTTTATGATATTTTCGGCATTATTCCTACCTGTACGGCGCACACCAAAGAATACGTCAGATACTGGCAGGGGCTTGGCGTGACGAAGGATGCGATTCCGCCATTATCGATCTGGGAGACGGAGGATCGCTACAAGCGCCATGAGGAGATGTGGCAGCAAGTTGATGACTTTATTTCCGGGAAGCTTCCTATCAACAGTTATATGGGAAGCTTTGGTCCCGATCATGCGACGGATATTATTGAGAATATGGTGGGGAACCTGGGCAAAAGATTCTTCATTAATACACTCAACAGCGGCGCTGTAACGAACATGAACGATGATTCTTTCCTGGAGCTGTTAAGTGAGGTAAGCATGGATGGCATCAAGCCGCTTCATGTGGGAGAGATGCCGCGTGGTATTCGCGGGATGCAGGAGCTTGTACTCGATACGCATGAACTGACAGCAGAAGCGGTTGTGGAACGGAGCTTCATCAAGCTGCGCAGAGCGATGATGACCGACCAGCTTGTGAGTTCCATTCATGATGCAGATATGATTATTAAGGAGCTGCTAGAGCAGGAACAAGAGAGAATTCCAAAAGACTGGTACCAATAATAGATAAGCCCGGCCTTCCAGATGGAAAGCCGGGCTCTTTCATTTGGAATTCGGATAACTCGGCAGAATAAAGTCTATTGTGTCTTCTTTCAGACACGGCGTATATTCCAGGTAGAATTTATTAAACAGGACATATAGGGAAGGGAAGAATTCAAGGTATGAGTATGAAAGATATTCACGCAAGAGGGCTTACTATTGATCCTCGCACACGGGCCTATTTGGAGCCAACACGAATGATCTGGACCTCCGGCTGCGGAGAAACTTCTGAGGTTATTCATCCAGAGGGACTGCTGGCCGGGAATGGCTGGCAAGTGACGAAGGAAGCGCCAAATGCGTGTCTTCTTCGTCATAAAGGAGAGTCGCCTGGCGTTCTGCTGGACTTTGGGACGGAGCTGCATGGTGGAGTCCGGATTGCGGTTGTGGAGGGTCGTACTCCAGAGCGTAAACGGAGCATACGTATGCGGGTCCGGTTCGGGGAATCGGCTATGGAGGCGATGAGCGAACTAGGCGGCCCAACAAATGCGACCAATGATCATGTGCCCCGCGACAGTATCGTGGATGTTAGTCTGCTTGGCGGAGCCGAGTTCGGTACGACCGGGTTCCGTTTCGTGCGCCTTGATCTGCTTGATGAAGGAGAGATCGAACTTCAGAGCGTTCAGGCCGTGTTTGTGTACCGGGAGATAGAATACAAGGGCAGCTTCCGCTGCAGCGATCCTTTGCTGGAGAAGATCTGGGAGACGGGTGCCTACACCGTCCACTTGAACATGCAGGATTATCTGTGGGACGGCATTAAGCGGGACCGGATGGTTTGGACAGGGGATATGCATCCTGAGGTAGCCACCATTAGTGCTGTGTTCGGAGAGCATGAGATCGTTCCGCAAAGCATGGACTTCAAACGGGATCGTTCTCCGCTGCCTATGTTCATGGATATGCCGACTTATTCAATCTGGTGGCTGCTCGTCCAGCATGACTGGTATATGCAGCATGGGAACGAAGCTTATCTGCTAGAACAGCGTGATTATATTAGTGGACTATTGCGTGAGCTGATTGGCAAAGTGGAACCGGATGGCACGATTAACGTCTTTCGTCCGTTCCTTGATTGGCCGGCTTCTTCTAATCCGGCTGGAGTAACTGCTGGAGTCCATGCCCTATTCGTGCTTGGGATGCAAGCAGGGGCAAGGCTTTGCCGATTGTTTGGCGAGGAAGAGACTGCTGAGCAATGCGAAGCACTGGAACGGCGTCTGCAAAAGAATATTCCGCATCATGCAGATAGTAAACAGGCATCTGCATTGCAGGCACTTGCTGGACTGATGGATCCTGTTGCCGCTAACCGGGAGGTTATTGCACCTCAAGCGCCAAGCGGTTATTCGACCTTCTATGGTTATTACATGCTTCGCGTCCGAGCAGAAGCGGGAGATATTACGGGAAGCCTAGACAGCATTCGTGCTTATTGGGGTGGTATGCTTGAGCTAGGAGCAACAACCTTCTGGGAAGACTTCGACATGGCGTGGATGGAGGGTGCGGCAAGGATTGATGAACTGACACCCCCAGGCAAAATCGATGTTCACGGCACATATGGCGGCTATTGCTACAAGGGTTACCGGCATAGCCTCTGTCATGGCTGGGCATCCGGACCAACGGCATGGCTGTCAGAATATGTGCTGGGGGTTAGCCCCCTCGCGCCTGGATTCCGCAAGGTTAGAATTCGTCCACACTTGGCCGATCTGGCGTGGGCGGAGGGCACTTATCCAACGCCACATGGCCTCATCCATGTTCGGCATGAGCGGGAGGCGGATGGCAGCGTCCGGACGGAATATACGGTGCCGTCTGGAGTGATCGTGGTTACAGATTAGATTTACAGGTTAGCTCAGCAGCATGATTTCTTGCTCGTACACTGGATACCATCCATTATATTTATACCGTGTAGCTGCTTAACTATCTTTATACTGGATTCTATCCAGTATAATTGAATCCTTCAAGCGGTTACTCCGATGAAATAGTTCATTTTACTGTATGAAATCCAACGTAATCGAGAGTGTTACTCCCTTGGGGAAATTACGTTGGATAGAATCCAGCGCAGCACTCGCTCACGCCAAAAAGGCGGTGCAGGATCATTCTCCTGCACCGCCTTTTTAGTTAGCTGCCCAGCACCTTAACCTCCCATAAGGTCGGCGTATACCAGTTGCTCGGATTGTTCCAGAGTACTGCGTTAACGAGCTGGATCCTAATATAACGAGCTGAAATATTTAAGCTGTCGGTTGTGAAGCCGTAGGTTGTATTCGACGTTCGGTCGATAGTTGTATAGCTAGTGCCGTTGGTGCTGTATTCAATTTTATACTGGTGATAGCCTTCCGAGCCCTTTACCATATACCAGGAAATATCGATTTCCTTGACGGTCTTAGTCGAGCCTAGATCCACCTGCCACCAGGAAGGCCAGGTAGCGGCGGATGCTTTCCAGCTCGTTTGATAATTGCCGTCATTGGCATTGCTTGCCGCATAGCCGGAGGCTGATGTGCTGGCGGTGGCTGTCTTGCCTTGAGACAGATTCGTTAAGGTGGAGGGATAGGTGATCGAACCAGTTGCCGCATCAAGATTCCAGCTGCTGTACCATTCCAGGGAGGCCGTACCGCTTGAGCCGTTCAAGGTAAGCGGAAGCCAGATATACCGGGAGGTTCCAAGTGCACTGGAATTCCACCGGTCGGCCATGTACAGATACGAGGTTGTAGAGGTTCCCTGAATAGGCAGGACAAAAGTAGATTGTGTAGCAAAGGTAGAAGTGTTGCCTAAAGGTGCAACCGCAGTCCAAGGTCCCGCCATTGAGGTTGCGGTTGAGTAGCCGCCCTGGTTCGGATACCAGCCGGAAGCCTGTGAAGTGATTAAGAAGTATTTGCCGCCCTGCTTCACGACAGCTGGTGCTTCTCTGTAGCCGTTATCTGAATACCAAGTTTTGAACGAAGCTACGCTCAGGTAATCCGAGCTCAATTGGAAGATGGCCATTGAATCATTAGCCCCGCCATTTTTGTTGGAAGCGGAGACGAGGTAAGCTGTTCCGTCGTCATCCTTGAAGACGGTGAGATCACGGGATTCATAATTCATCGGGCGGAAGCTGCCGTGATATGTATAGCTGCCGCAGACGGAGCTGCTCGACGCAACGGCTACTCTGCCAAGGCTGTAGTCGGTACCATTCTCATAATGCATCCACATGACGTATTTGCCCGTTGTGGAATTATAGATGACCTTTGGTCGTTCGATTTTGCTCGAAGCAAGCTCTGCAGCGGAAGTCGTCTTAAGCGGATAGCTGACCCAAGCCCAGTTCTTCAGGTCAGTGGAGGAGTAACAGACCACATTCGAGAAGTTGGCAGAATTGTTCAGCTTATCTTCACCAATCCAGTAATAGGTGGAGCCGACTTTAATAATACTTCCTCCGTGGGCTTGAATGGATCCGCCCGTTGTATCATTCCATACTGGACCATTCGTAATGGTAACGCTTGCAGCATGACTCACGTTAGGCAGTGCAGTAAGAAACAAGGCTAACAGTAAAGCAATACTGATCAATAGCTTCGAAACACGGTGAACTTGAGTCATCTTCTAACAGCCTCCGCTCGAATAGGGTTTTCTTCTTATTGGTTACACAAGAATCATGAAACCCGTTTCATCACTCCCTTCAGCAGGTCAAGACGGTTTGCTGCACGTCGACCGACTCTAATATTCTACAAGCGCTTTCATGGATTATGACAGTTCATTTGGATTGTTTTTGATATCGAGGCAGATAGAAAAAGGTCAAAATTTTACACGTCCCAAGCAAAAGTTGTCGCTCTTCCGTTCCTCTAATTCGATTACGATAGTGAAAACTTGCAAGCAAGCGGCAGAAAGGGCGAATAATGATGTGGAAGATGGCAATCGAAGATGCAATCGCCAAAATAACACGTAATGCGGAAAAATTCGGCGATGCTTACCCTCACGTAGGTGAAGGAAAGCATTATACCTTAATAGATAATAATGATTGGACAAACGGCTTCTGGAGCGGGCTCTTGTGGATGAGCTATGAATATTCGGGAGATGAAAGGTTGAGAGAGGCGGCTCGTAAGACAACCATCAGATTTAGGCATAGAATGGAGCAAAATGTCGTCCTGGATCATCATGATATCGGCTTCCTGTACTCCTTGTCTGCCAAGGCGCAATGGATCGTGGAAAGAGATGAGGCAGCAAAGGAGCTGGCTTTAGAGGCAGCCGATAAGATGATGAAGCGCTGGCGCGAGCCGGGCGGTTTTTTCCAAGCGTGGGGACCAGAGGGTGACGTAGTTGAAGGTGGAAGGATTATTATCGATTGTTTGCTTAATCTGCCGCTTCTTTATTGGGCATCCGAGCAGACTGGCAATCCGGCCTATCAGGAAGCAGCAAAAGCGCAAGCGGAGAAAAGCAGACGGTATCTGGTTAGAGGAGACGACAGCTCCTATCATACCTTTTTCTTCAACCAGCAGACTGGTGAACCGGTAGGCGGTGCAACCCATCAAGGCTTCAGCAACGGTTCGACCTGGACACGTGGTCAAGCCTGGGGGATTTATGGTTTTGCCTTATCTTACCGCTATACGGGGGATCCGCTATTCCTAGAAACGTCGAAACGGATGGCCATCTACTTTCTGAAGCATCTGCCGGAGAATGGAGTGGCATATTGGGATTTCCATCTGCCGCCAGGGCAACAGGCCTATCGGGACAGCTCGGCATCAGCTATTGCGGCAGCAGGGCTGCTTGAATTATTATCGCATCTTGATGAACAAGATAATCAGATTACTTATCTTCAGAATGGTTTGCAGCACTCGATGGAAGCTTTGGTACGCAATTATTCAACAAGCGAAGATGAGGAAGCGGAAGGTCTGCTAAAGCATGGTTCTTATCATGTAAGGGGCGGCCAGGCGCCGGATGAATATATGATTTGGGGAGACTACTTCTATTTAGAAGCTTTGCTTCGGCTTGAGAGAGGAATCAGTGGTTATTGGTATGAGAGGAACCGGTATTAACCAATCCTTCAGGGATGTTCCGGTTAATCCGATACTGCTACAATGAGGATATATCGTATGGGGAAAGAGGCGCGTACAGCCATGACGAGATTAACCTACTACCGAAGAATCCAATTGTCCTTTCTCTTATTTATTATCTTTCCAATTCTCGCTGTATCGATTCTATCTTACACCCTATTGAAACAGAACATGATAGAGAAGTTCCAGATCAGCAATAGCAGTATGCTGAACGTCATCGTCGGGGAAATTGACAGGACGATCGACGATGTAACTTTTGCTTCGCATTATATCGTGAATGATGCTGAGCTGCGGGCATCTCTCAATCTGTTTGCGGATACAAGCAGGCTCAATACGTATACCGACTATACTCGGTTTGTTCGGATTAAGGACAGCTTTTCCCTTATAACATCAAAGCCGCTGAATAACAGCATCCATATGTATCTCGTGAACCGGGCGGACTTCATCCTATCACCAGATTCGGAAAATTTGGCTGCCATTAACAGCAAGCTGAAGCCACTGCTGAACAATGTGAATGCTGCCAAACCAACGGTGCTTCAATGGCTTGGTCTTTTGCAGGACAGCTCGGATGACGAGGGGACTTATTATATCGCAAGGGTGATTGGTGACGGCGGCAGCAAGCCTTATACAGCTGTCCTGCTTGTCGGGATTGAAGCTTCTTACTTCAAGGAGCTGCTTGCGAAAGTCGAATTTGGACAAATCGCCTTGTTTGACGGTGCCGGTAAACGGATTGCGGGCAGCGGGGAGGTGAAGCTCCAAACGGGAGCTTCACCGAATTCCGTATTCCGCCAGCAGCTAACACTGGATAAAAGCGACTGGAAGCTTGCATATGAAACGACCGAGGATTCTTTGATTGGTCAGATCTCCCGCGCCTTTTATACCGGTATCGGACTTGTACTTGTGTTTACTCTGCTGTTCTCCGTGATATCGCTCTTTTTCGCCAAAAAGCTTCATAGTCCGATTCAAAAGCTGCAGCGCGTGGCCCGGCAATTTGCCTTAGGGAACCGGGATATGCGGCTCGAAGTGAAGGGCAAAGACGACATTGCGGAGCTTGGCCATTCCTTTAATCAGATGCTGGACGAGATTGAGGTACTGATTACTAACATTGAGCAGGAACAGGAGCAGAAAAGGGTGATGGAGCTGGAAGCACTCTTTATGCAAATCCGGCCGCATTTTCTCATTAATACTCTTAATTCGATCAAATGCAGTCTGATTCTAAGCAAGGATCATATGCATAGCGGAATTATTGATTCGCTGATGAACTTGCTTCGTGCCTATTTGAAGGTGAATACGCCGTCCTCCTTGGCTGAGGAGTGCAGACTGCTTGGCTATTACGTCGATATTATGAAGGTTCGCAGCGAAATGCCTTTAACCTTCGAAGCTGAGTTGGATCCGGAGCTGCGGAGCTTTGTTGTACCCAAGCTGGTGCTCCAGCCACTCGTCGAGAACGCTATCGTCCATGGCCTGGATGATAAGGACGAACTGTCCATTATCCTTCGGGCTCGCCAGGAGCACGGCCGGCTATTTATCGAGATTGAAGACGACGGCAGCGGTATGGATGCAGGTCAGCTTGCCTTACTGAACCGTCAGCTCACTGCTTCAGATTCGGAAGAATATGCGTCTTATGAGCGGGTTGGCCTTCGGAATGTGATTCAGCGTTTGAAGCTGACTTACGGCTTTGCCGAGATGGAGCTTCGCTCCAATGCGAAGGGCGGTATAACGGTGTTTCTCGTGCTCCCGATTCCTTATGAAAGACAGGAGGTTCCCCATGTATAATGTCATGCTGATTGATGATGATGTCCCCATGCTTAAGGTGCTGCAGCAGATGATTGAGTGGGAGCATCTGGATCTGCATATTACCGGAAGCACGTATTCCAGTGTGAAGGCGCTGCATCTGTTCAAAGAGACGTTACCGGATATCGTCATTACGGACATTGGGCTTCCGAAGATGAACGGAATTGAGCTGGCTGCAGAATTTACAGCTATTAAACCTACAGTCCGAATCATTTTTCTAACCTGCCATGAGGAATTTCATTATGCCCAGCAAGCGGTGAAGCTGGATGCCGACGATTATCTATTAAAGGACCAATTAACGGCGGAGCAGCTTGAGGAGAGCTTGCGCAAGTCGATTGTCCGTCTGAAAGGCCGAACGGCGGCTGACGGAGGTGCAGATGCGGATACTTATAGTCTCGAGTTGTTAAAGCGTGCCCTATTCCAGATGATTATGGACGGAGCCGATTTGGACAAGACACGCTCTTATGCCTCACGGGTCGGGATTGAATGGCATTATGCCTGCTTCATGATGGGGATCATTCATCTCCGCTATTCCGACTATGAGCCGCTTTATAACCATAGCAATATCTCACTGATCCGGTACGCGATTTATAATATTGCACTGGAAATTGCCCAGTCTTATAAAGGGATTACACCATTTATCGACCAGGATCATTTTATGGTGCTGTACAATTACCGTTCGAATCTAGCGGGGAACGATCAAGCTTATCTTCAATCCTATCTGGAGGAGCTGCTCCAGCAGGTTGCCGTTTATTTGAAAATTACATTGCAGATCGTTACCGTCACGGATAAGCTTGTTCTCCAGGCAGCAGGTTCCGTCTATCAGCAAATCCGAAGCGGAAAGCCGGAGTTTTACAAGAAAGAGCAGTTAACAGCAGCTTCTTCCTCGCAGCTTCTTGATCAGTTGTTTTATCCGATGCCTCAGGATTTCAGTGCAGTATTCCGCAGTGATCTCGAGCGGACCATTCTGGAGAAGGATATCGAGGGCATACGCAGTGTATTCTTGCATTTCGGGCAGGAGACGTTAAACCGCAAAGTAGAGCCGGATGAATTTACGGAGGAGCTTATTCAATTACTCCGTGAAGCAGAGCTTCTATTCTCGCGGAGAAAAGCAGAAGAGGATGTTTATGCGTATATTAACGGAGCAAGGACAATGGAGGATGCGCTCGAGCTGGCGATTGGAAGGCTGGAGCGTCTTGCGCAGGATCAGCTAGGCCGCACGGGAGGGTCTATCACTTCTCGAGAGCCAAGGCTGCAGGTCATTCAATCGTTCATCGACGATCATCTGTCGGATAACATTACGTCTATTGATATCGCTCAATATCTGTATTTGAATCCGAGCTACTTCTCCCGTTATTTCAAGCGGATGTCGGGACTCAGCTTCACCGATTATGTCCATCAGTATAAGATGAAAATTGCAGCTAATATGCTGAAAAATTCAGGTCAAACGCTGGAGACACTGGCCGTAGGATTAGGCTATTCCGACCGAGCTTATTTCTCGAAGGTGTTCAAAAAGTATATCGGCTTTACACCAAGCCAGTTCAAACAGAAGCATCAGCTGCTGCGCAAGCCTTAGCTGAATAGGAATATATCTCTTACTTACAGCCGCGCCGCAAGCGCGGTTTTTTCGCGTTCCTAATGTATCTCCTTCCCGCCGCAAAGAGGTCAAAATCTTCCCTGTATCGAGTCAGAATACTTCGCTTCCGAACAGGAGCCTTCCCTTATTATTAACTCAACATAAGAGTTGAGGTGATGGTATGGAAGTCGTCAAACAAACGGCAGGCGCTGGTCCTGCTGCGGTTAAACGGAGATTCTGGACACCTGCACGTAGAGAAGCACTCGTCGGCTGGGTGTTTCTAATTCCCGAAATTGTCGGGATGCTGCTGCTTAATGTATTTGCCCTCGGGTTCTCGTTATATCTGAGCTTCTCCAAATGGGACATGTTATCCGGCCTTTCCGGTATCGAATGGATTGGAATCGGCAATTACAAGGAGCTGTTCCATGACCCTGCTATCCTGCAGGCGCTGAAGAACAATCTGATGTATACCGTAATGACGGTTCCGATCCCGATCGCAATTGCATTGGTACTGGCTGTTATTATTAATAACAGTGTCTTTCTAAAAAGCTACTTCAAGGTTGTTTTCTTCATCCCCTACATCTCATCGATTATTGCGATTGCAGCTGTCTGGAGTGCCCTGCTTCATCCGTCTCTTGGCCCGATTAATCAGATACTGCTGCAGCTTGGCATTGACTCGCCGCCCAAATGGCTGGTAGATCCAAAGACATCACTGCTCTCGATTGCGATCATCAGCACATGGGCGAGTCTTGGTTACACCATCATCATTTATACGGCAGGTTTGACGAATATCTCGAACGAAATTTATGAGGCATCCGAGATTGACGGCGCATCACCGCTTAAGAAATTTTTCCGGATTACGGTGCCTCTTCTTAAGCCAACAACTTTCTTCCTGGCCATTACGATGCTGATCGGCTCATTCAAAGTGTTTGATATGATCTCTTATCTGACCGAAGGTGGTCCTAACAACTCGTCTACCGTACTCGTTTACCGGATATACGAGGAAGGCTTCCGAAATTATGATATGGGCTATGCCTCGGCAATATCCTGGCTGCTCTTCGCCATTATTGGTGTCATTACGGCGGCGACCTGGAAGATCGGAAAGGAATAATTAAAGGAGGGGTTACTCTTGACGGCAAAACTATCAAAAAGCATCACAACCGTAATTCTGGGGGTGTTCTCCCTCATGTTCCTGACACCGCTCGTCTGGATGGTATCGTCCGCTTTCAAATTTGAGAAGGATGTCATGCGCTTTCCAATTCAATGGATTCCGGAAAAAATCAATGTACTTTATAACTTCAAATCAGTCTGGATGGGGCGGGTTCCATTTTATGATTTCTACTGGAACTCTCTCAAGGTTGCGATTATTACGACGCTCATTACGCTGCTGATTTCCTCGATGTCTGCTTACTCGCTTACAAAGCTGCGATTCCGTGGACGGAACCTCGTTTTTCTGGCGATGTTGTCCTTCATGATCATCCCCGATCAGGCGACTCTTATCCCGCGGTTCCTCATTATTCGTTGGCTGGGGTTGTATGATACTCATGCTGCGCTCATTCTGATGAGCATGTTCTCGATATATTTCACCTTCCTGCTCCGGCAGTTTATGTCAGACATTAGCGACGAGTATCTTGAAGCGGCTCGGATAGATGGTGCGGGACATCTGAGGACGTTTTTCTCGATCATGATTCCGCTGTGCCGCCCAGTATTGGCTACGGTTGCGATTATTAAGTTCATCTGGACCTGGAATGATTACCAGAACCCATTGATCTTCCTGCTCAGCAAAAAGCTGTATACGATCCCGCTTGGCATTACGTTGTTCCGGGACGATTATACAAATAACTACGCGATTATGATGATGGCCGCTTTGTCGGCAGTTATTCCTCTTCTTGTTATTTTTATCATCATGCAGAAGCAGGTTATTAACGGGATTGCACTTGGTGGTGTTAAAGGGTAAGGTAGTCAAAAAAGTACTCGTTACACCTCAAAATTACACACTTCGCCAATAACGGCGATCGTTATACTGGGCTTGTAGTCATTAATCAGTACTAGGGGGAAGCAGAAAATGAAACAATCGAAACGCAAGTTTACAGCGGTAGCGGGCTTACTGCTGGCCGGCACGGTTGCACTCAGCGCATGCGGCGGCAATTCAGAGAATTCGGCTAGTTCCAATGCGGCTGGCAATAACGCTGGACCGGTGACCATTAAGTATTACAACTGGGACAACGAAGCACAGTCGGTTGCGACCGATGCGATGCTGGATGATTTCATGAAAGAGAATCCGGATATCAAGGTCGAGCATGTCGTACTGGTGCCTGGTGATTCTGTCGAAATGCTGAAAAAGCTGGACTTCCTGATCTCCTCGGGTGAGGCGGTTGACGTAGTGGCTATGCCAAACCTTGGTGCGGTTTATGAGCGGGCGACAAGAGGTGCACTAGCACCATTAAATGATTTCTATAAGCAGGGAAATCTAGTACCTGAAGACGAATATTATGTGAATCCGAAGATCGACGACAACTATTACGGCATGCAGCTGACATCAAGCTTCAATTACGTGCTGCTCAATAAGGATGCCCTGGATGAAACGGGACTTCCGGTTCCAAGCTATGGCTGGACTTGGGATGACTACCGTGACTATGCCAAGAAGCTGACTAAAGGCGAAGGTGTGGACAAGCGTTACGGCACGTACTTCCACACTTGGGAACTGTATATGAATGCTCCGGCGCAGACCGTTATGAAGGATCCATTCCGTTACGACGACGGTTCAACGATCTTGTCGGACCCTTCTTATAAGTACTTCTTCCAGCTTCGCAAAGACATGGAGAATACTGACAAATCCGCAAAGCCGTATGCCGATGTACTGGCAGCCAAGCTGAATTATCGGACGGAATTCTTTAATGAGCAGGCCGCAATGATTCTGACAGGCAGCTTTACGATTCCGGATGTTGGCAACCAGGAGCAGTATCCGCATACGTTCACAACTGCGTTTGCACCAGTACCGCTGCCTCCGGCAGGCGCCGAGCCGAATAACTACGAAGACGGCAAATACTTCACTAGCGGAAGCTCGGTTGTAATGGGTGAAAGCTCCAAGAATAAAGAAGCTTCGTTCAAGCTTATGCGTTACATGACCACATGTGATTCAGATAAGAGAACCGAGTTCTCAGGCTGGAAAAAAGCGGACAACAAAGCGCTGCTTGACCGCATTATCGGTCAAAACAAAGATCTGTACGATGTGGATTCGCTGCAAAGCACGCTCTTTGGCGACAACATCAAATACCTGGATGCTTCCAGCGTAATTACAGTGTCTACATCCGAATTGACGAAAGTAATCGATGACGGCTTCAGCAAATTTATGCTCAGCAACGAATCGATTGATGATGTGCAGAAATGGATGGTTGATGAAGCAACCAAAATTATTAATGAGAAAGAAAATAAATAATTGCTCATAAGCTGATGGAAGAGAGCTTCGGAGACAACCTGCCGGTTGCACCGGAGCTTTCTTTTGGTATCAAGCAAATGGAGGGGTAGAAGTGAGCCGGTTAGAGTGGAAGGATCAAAAATATTGGCTGAACGGACAGGAATATCGGATATTATCGGGTGCGATTCATTACTTCCGGGTTGTACCGGAATATTGGGAGGATCGGCTGCTGAAGCTGAAGGCATGTGGGTTTAATACGGTAGAGACGTATATTCCGTGGAATCTGCATGAGCCCAAGGAAGGTTGTTTCCGGTTCGATGGCATCGCGGATGTGGTCAAGTTTATTGAAACAGCTGGAGCTCTTGGTCTTCATGTCATCGTCCGCCCAAGCCCCTACATTTGTGCAGAGTGGGAGTTTGGCGGGCTGCCCGCCTGGCTGCTGAAATCCGATATGAGTCTGCGCTGCATGGATGCGGCATATTTGGCGAAAATTGACCGTTATTATGACGAGTTGATTTCGCGTCTGCTGCCGCTGCTTGCTTCGCAGGGTGGTCCTGTCATTGCGATGCAGGTCGAGAATGAATACGGCAGCTATGGCAATGATACCGCCTATTTGGCTTACTTGAGAGATGGGCTAATCCGCCGTGGCGTTGACTGCTTATTGTTCACCTCGGATGGCCCAACGGATGAGATGTTGATCGGCGGTACGGTAGAGGGGCTTCATGCAACGGTTAACTTTGGCTCCCGGGTAGCAGAATCCTTCGATAAATACCGGCAATACCGGCAGGACGAGCCGTTAATGGTGATGGAATATTGGCTTGGCTGGTTTGATCATTGGAGGAAGCCCCATCATGTCCGGGATGCGGAGGACGTCGCGAATGTATTGGACGAGATGCTTGAGCAAGAGGCCTCCGTTAATCTCTATATGTTCCATGGCGGGACAAACTTTGGCTTTTACAGCGGTGCAAATTACGATGAACACTATGAACCTACGATAACCAGCTATGATTATGACGCCCCACTTACGGAGTGGGGAGATATAACAGAGAAATTCAGGGCTATCCGAAGAGTGCTTGAGAAGCATGGCATATCGGAGGGAGCACCTTGGCCGGCACCAATTCCGAAAAAAGCCTATGGCCGGGTTGCCTTAACGGAAAGAGGAGAGTTGTTCAGCCAATTGGAGCAGGTATCCTCAGGCCAAGTACACTCCGTCAGCATCCGGCCGATGGAGTATTTTGATCAAGCATATGGTTTTATTCTATATTCAACCTGGATCAAGGGACCAAGAAGCAGACAAAAGCTGCATCTTCGTGAAGTTCGTGATCGTGCACAGGTGTTTCTGGATGGCAAGCTGATTGGCGTTGTAGAGCGGTGGAATGCGCTGCCGATCGAAATCTCTATCCCAAGTGAAGGAGGAAGGCTCGACGTACTTGTCGAAAATATGGGGCGCGTCAATTACGGGCCTTATCTGCGTGATCATAAAGGGATCACCGAAGGCATCCTGATCGATAACCAGTTCCAGTCGAACTGGACGATCTCCTTGCTGCCGCTGGAGTCTGATCAGCTTGCACGAGTCGAATATGAAGCCGTGGAAGATGAGAAAGCTGAGTCGAATGGTCAGCCAGCCTTTTATCGTGGCTATTTCGAAGTGGACGAGAACGCTGATACCTTCCTTCGGTTTGACGGATGGCAGAAGGGGATCGCATGGATTAATGGCTTCCATCTTGGCAGGTACTGGGAGGCCGGACCTCAGCGTACCTTGTATGTACCAGGGCCGCTTCTGTGCAAAGGACGGAACGAAATCATCATGTTCGAGCTGCATGGCTGCAGCGGAGATTCAGCGGTCACCTTTACGGATATTCCCGATCTCGGAGAGACTGCAGCTGTAGATGAACAAGTGCTGAATTTTGTGCAGGATGAAGAGAAGGCATAAATAGGATATGATGCACAATAAGACCCTGCCAGGGTCTTATTGTCATTGGAGCAGCTGAGATTTGGGGGATAAGACCCTGACAGGGTCTTATGAGTCGGTGAACAGCGGCATAGCACGCGATAATGGCGGTTACGAGAAGTAATAAGACCCTGCGAGGGTCTTATTGTGTGTTGAGGCAGCGTAGATTGGCGGTATAAGACCCTGACAGGGTCTTATACATCATCGCAAATTATAATCGAAGTGCTGCTTCGTTCAGTTCAAGCCGGAAACCTTTCACGAGCACCTCTCCACTATATAAATCCGTCTCGTAAGCGCGTTCGAAGCCCAAGCGCTCGTATAGTTGGACGGCGGAAGCCATCATATCGGAAGTATGCAGATTAAGTCTTCCAGCGCCAATCGTATGAGTACGCTTGATTGCTTCCCGAATAAGAAGTGTTGCAATTCCTTTTCCTCTGGCCTTGGGGGAGACAGCTAAGTATCGAATAATCGGATTATGAATACCCAGCTCCGGCTGACCGTATGCTTCTTCTGAGGAGGCAAACAGCTGGAGGCTTCCAATAATGTCTCCCTTCGACACGGCCACAATTCTGGCGATCGGCTTCCCTTCATAGAATGATGCCCGAAGTCCTGATTCATATTGCTCCCACACTGGTCCAGGAAGTACCTCTGCATATTGTCTATAGGCACTCACTAAGCTCTCAATAAAAGATACATGGTCGTCTTCTGATGCATCGCGGATAACAATTTCGTCTGTGCTCATTTTTGGATACACTCCTTATTTGAATTTATTTACAATAAGTATATTCCCTAATTCCGATTAATCCTATATGATAAAAATAATTTAAAATGATGTATAGAGAAAGTCTATAGATTAGCAGGAGGGATTCGTCTATGAATATTGAGAACATTGAAGCCTTTGTATATGTCAATCACTATGGCAGCTTTAATAAAGCGGCGGAGGTGCTCTTCTTGTCACAGCCTTCTGTTACCGCACGCATACAGACGCTTGAGAGGGAGCTCGACTGCAAGCTCTTTGACCGGCTTGGCAAGCAAATTATGCTGACGGAGAAGGGTAAGCAGTTTCTCCCTTACGCCCAGCAGATTCTTCAAACGATTCAAAAAGGCCGTCTGCATCTACAGGAGAAGGGAGCCCGTCCTCAAGAGATTCGGATCGGGAGCACCGTGTCGGTCTCCAATTATTTAATTCCCGATCTACTCCCGAGATTACAGCGGTTATTCCCTCGGTTGACATTCAAATTAACGACGGCACCCTCGGATGATTTGGTCAAAAAGCTGCTCGATCGGGAGATCGATATCGCTTTTGTTAGAAAGCTTGCACATCCATCCGTGCAGTCATATCCGTACTACGACGATCCGATCCGGCTATATGTCTATGAGGGGCATCCGTTCGCGGCTGAGGGGAAAGTATCTATTGAGGCCATCCATGATCAGCCGCTTGTTTTCTTTGAATGCGGTTCGCTGGATTGGCTGCGTCTGCACCGTGTATTCGAGCATCTGGAGCAGCCTCCCCATATCGTCTTCCATGCGGATAATTCCGAGACGGCCAAGAAGCTGGTGCTGCAGAAGGCAGGTATCTGCTTCCTTCCGGGCTTATGCGCGAAGGAGGAAGTAAGCAAGGGCCAACTTATTCCGATTGAGATTGAAGAGACGAAGGGGATCTCTCTTCAGACAAATCTGATTGCGCTGACTGGCGAGAATGAAGAGTTTATTCAAGCTTTGCTGCCTAAGGATAACTTAAGCTTTTACAGCATTTAGAATGTCTTGATACAGCCTATACACCAAACCGGGATAATCAATCGATCGATAGAGAAAGTCTATTAGCGCGTGGGCTAAGTAGATGATACATTTATATCAACTTAATCCTTACTAAGTTTATAGGAATTATATAATTAGACGACTAAGGGGTGGGAAACATGAGTGAATTGTTTAGGCAAGCTGGAGTAGAGGATGCAGAACGATTACGTGAAGTAACCTATGAAGCCTATTCGCTCATTCGGGAGCTGGAGCTGAAATGGCCTGCTGCCAATGCCGATCTGGATCAAATACGAGACAACATTATACAAAATGAGTGTTATGTGCTGGAAGCGGACGGAACGATCGTTGCAACCATTACTTTGTCGAAGACGGATGAGGTAAAGGCGATTACCGATTTGCCGTTTATCAAATGGTTTGCCGTCCATCCTAGCGAGCAAGGAAAAGGATACGGAGATAAGCTGCTCACTTGGGTCGAGAATACGATTATCCGTGACAAAGTAGGTGTACCGGCAGTGACACTTGGAACGGCCGAGAAGCATCCGTGGCTGCTTCCGATGTATCAGCGCAGAGGTTACGAAAGCATACGTTCCTTTGATGCTGGCAATGGTGACGGGCCTATGCATCTGCTTCGCAAGATCGTAGACTCAGTGAAATTCGAACAGACAAGTGGAGAACAAGCCGCAGCCAATTAATGCCTGGCATTATCGGGGAAAGACCTAACAATAAACGAAGAATAGACGGGGGTATATCCATATGAAGAAAAAAGCACTAGTCGTTACAGCAGCATTATCGTTAGTTCTGGTGGCTGCAGGATGCGGCTCCAATAATAAATCGAATAACAGCAGCGAGGGAAAAAGCACAAATAAAGCGGCTGCTAATGTAACGGCATCAAGCAATGCCGGCGGTAAAGTAAAGAAAATCGTCGTGGGCACGGGGACAGCATTCCCTAAAGTATGCTTTATCGATGAGAACGGGAAGCTGACTGGTTTTGATGTTGAGCTTATTAAAGAGATCGACAACCGTCTGCCGCAATACGAATTCGATTTGCAGACGATGGATTTCGCGAACTTGCTTCTGAGTCTGGATACGAACAAGATTGATCTCGTCGCTCATGAAATGGAGAAAAATCCGGAGCGTGAAGAGAAATATCTGTTCAATACAGAGCCGTATGCTCACTGGAAAAATAAAATTGTCGTTCCACAAGATAATGACACGATTCATTCGCTTGACGATTTGGCAGGTAAAAAAGTGCTGGTTGGCGCGACAAGCGCACAAGCGCAAATCCTTGAGAATTATAACAAAGATCATGACAAGAAGATCAATATCGTGTACCAAAACGGTGCAGCCAACGATACGGTCAGCCAACTTACTACCGGCCGTGTTGATGCTACATTAGCCGCAGACTTTACACTGTCGCTGGTTGACCCGCAAGCCAAGCTGAAGACAACAGGTGATGACCTGTCGGATGCCGATATCCTGTTCATGTTCCGCAAGAACGACCCGGCATCTCAAGAGCTGTCTGATGCGGTTGACGTTGCTCTGAAGGAGCTTAAAGCAGATGGTACCCTTGGTAAATTGAGCACGGAATGGCTGGGCGGTGACTTTACCCTAGATAGCACCAAATAGCATTGTGATTTAACGAGTAATGAGAGGTGAGACGGCAAGATGGAATATGGCTTCGATATTAACTATGTAATTGATTTTATTCCCAAACTGCTGAGTACGTTGAATATTACGCTGCTGATCGTGGCAGGGGCTATCGGACTGGGACTGCTTGTTGGTTTTCTGGTAGCTCTGCCCCGCCTCTATCACGTACCGGTGCTTCGGAATGTATCGATGGTGTACGTTTCCTTCTTCCGGGGCACGCCGATTCTCATTCAGCTGTTCTTGTTCTATTACGGTCTACCAGAAATTCTGAAGCTGATCAGCATTGATATATCGAAACTGTCCGTTATTTATTTCGTCATTCTGACGTTTGGACTTAATGTAGGTGCCTTTGTATCGGAGACCATCCGGGCAGCCGTACTTGCTGTTAACAAGGGGCAGGTGGAAGCCGCTTATTCCATCGGCATGACCGGGTATCAGGCTTTTACCCGGATTGTACTGCCGCAGGCAATCGGGATTGCCGTTCCTGTATTCGGTAATCTGGTTATCGCCATGCTGAAGGACACTTCGCTGGCCTTTACGCTTGGCGTGATGGAGATGACGGGCAAAGCACAAACGCTTGGCTCGCTGTCTCAGCATTTTATCGAAACGTACATTGCACTGGCGCTTATCTATCTGGTTATGAGTATTTCGTTGGAGCGTCTCATGTTGATAGCAGAACGCAGGCTGTCACGCCATTTGCGCCGTGATTCCGGCGAGAAGAACCGATTCTTTGCCCGAAAACGCAAACGTGTTACGTTAGGCCGTCTAACTCGTGAGCTCAAGCTGGACAACAAGGAGGTGCCTCGTTATGAAGCTTGATCCGTCCTTTATATGGACCGCTTTCCTGCAATTATGGTCTGCGGTTCCGACAACGCTGCTGATTACTCTAGTATCCGTACTTGTAGGGTTCGTCATTGGTACCATAACGGCACTCTCCCGAATCTACCGGATTCCAGTGTTGTCCCAGCTGTCGAGCGCTTATGTAACTTTTATTCGAGGAACACCGATGCTGACGCATCTGCTGCTTATCTATTTTGGTCTGCCGATGGTTGTGGACGGTCTCTCTGATCAATTTGGGCTTGGATGGAATTCCGCCAAAATCCCGATGATCGGGTTTGCGTACATTTCATTCTCCATTACGGCGGGTGCTTATCTGTCAGAGGTTATACGTGCTGGTCTGCTTTCCGTTGAACGCGGACAGATGGAAGCCGCTTGGTCCATTGGGATGACAACACCACAGGCGCTGCGGCGAATTGTATTCCCGCAAGCACTTGCTGCCAGCCTTCCGAATTTATCTAACTCGGTTATTGGTATGCTGCACGCATCAACCCTTGCTTTCACCGTTTCGGTCGTTGATTTGAATGCAAAAGCGCAAATCGTGGCTTCTACGAACTGGAAGTTCTTTGAGGCTTATATAGCAGCGGCACTTATTTTCTGGGGACTGACAATCTGTATTGAACGAATGACCGGCTTCATCGAGCGAAGAATCAACGTGTACAGCAAGGGAGGAGTAGCATGATTAAGCTAACTGGTATTCGTAAGTCTTTTGGACGCAATGAGGTGCTCCAAGGTATTGATCTTACAGTCAATAAGGGCGAGGTTGTTGCGATCCTGGGGCCAAGCGGCTCCGGCAAAACAACACTGCTGCGCTGCATCAATTATTTGGAGAAGCCAAGCGAAGGTGAAATTGAGATCGGCGAGTTTACGCTGGACTGCAAGCATGCCGGCAAGAAAGATATTTATGCGCTGCGTCAGCGCTCTGCGATGGTCTTCCAGCAATACAATCTGTTCAGCCATAAGACGGCACTTGAGAACGTAATTGAAGGGCTTATTGTGGTTAAGAAAATAGGCAAGGAAGAAGCACGCAAACGTGGCATTGAGCTGCTTGAGAAGGTAGGTCTTGGTGCCAAGCTTGATGCTTATCCGAGCCAGCTGTCGGGTGGACAGCAGCAGCGTGTTGGTATTGCCAGAGCGCTTGCGCTTGAGCCTGAAGTTCTGTTGTTCGATGAGCCTACTTCTGCACTTGACCCTGAGCTGGTTGGCGAAGTGCTGGCTGTTATTCGCAGGATTGCTAAGGAAGGCATTACGATGATTATCGTTACACATGAAATGAGCTTTGCTCAAGATGTTGCGAATCACGTTGTCTTCATGGACGGCGGCGTTGTGGTTGAAGAGGGTAATCCGACCGAACTGTTCGGTAATCCGAAGGAAGAACGGACAAAGCAGTTTCTCAAACGGTATTCGCCAGAATTCAGTTATTCGATCTAGCACAAGAATCTCACGAACAGCTTAACCCAAGTCATTCTTTTTAGGAGGCATATAACATGTCCATTACAATAAGCATTTTGGATCAAAGTCCAGTTTATCCAGGGGAGAGCACAGCGGAGGCATTCGCCCATACGGTAGCGCTGGCGCAAAAGGCAGAAGCCCTTGGGTTCCGCCGTTTCTGGGTATCGGAGCATCATGATTCCGAGTATGTAGCCGGGTCTTCGCCGGAAGTACTCATCTCCTATTTGCTCGCCCGTACGAATAAAATCCGCATCGGCTCCGGCGGAATTATGCTGCAGCATTACAGCCCTTATAAAGTAGCGGAAAACTTCCATGTTCTCTCCTCCCTTGAACCGGGTCGGGTTGATCTTGGCGTTGGCCGTGCTCCGGGCGGATTGCCGCGCAGTACACAAGCGCTTCAGCGGGACATTGTAAATCCAAGGTCGCTTACCGATAAAATCATCGAACTTCGCGGATATGTAGAGGGACGTACCGAAGAGGATGGGCCGCTTGCAGGATTAAAAGCAAGTCCTGTTCCAGCAGTTGCACCAGAGCTGTATGTGCTGGGGGCATCTGCTGATAGTGCAGAGCTGGCTGCGAGTCTCGGACTGCCTTATGTGTTTTCCTTGTTTATCGGTGGAGACGAGCAGGCGGCGATAGATTCCGTCATTAAATACAAGAATGAGTTCAACTATGAGCTTGGCACTTCGCCGCAAGCGATTCTAGCCTTATCTGCTATTGTAGCGGATACGGATGAAGAAGCGATTAGCTTGATACCACCGCAAAAGCTGGTGAAGGTGCATCTGGCGAGCGGCCGTAAGGTAACGCTTGGCACGATTGAGCAGGCAGAAGCTTACGGTCAGCAGTCCGGCGAGTCTTATACGATTGAAGAGAAGGAACCTCTTATTACGGCAGGCACCAAGGAATTGGTACGCAGCAAGCTGCTTGCCCTGCAGGAGGCAACAGGCGTAGATGAGTTTATTGTGACGACGAATATTGCACCGTTTGAGAAACGGATTCGCTCTTATGAGCTGCTAAGCGAGGCATTCGCAGAAGTAACGGCTTAGGAGGGGAACCCATGAGTAACGAGACAAGAGTTCGCAGCGCTGTTGCGCTGGCGGGCCGACTTACAGATATTCGCAGGGAGCTTCATCAGAACCCGGAGTTGTCTCACGAGGAATTCGAGACAACCATTCGGATTCGCAGATGGCTTCAAGAAGCCGGGATTAGAATTGCCGAGTATCCTCTGCAAACGGGTGTTATTGCAGAGATTGGCGGACAGCGGCCTGGTCCGGTTATAGCCCTTCGGGCTGATATCGATGCGCTTCCGATTCAGGAGGAGACCGGCCTGCCGTTCGCTTCGACCGTACCGGAGAAGATGCATGCCTGTGGTCATGATTTTCATACGGCAGCGATTATCGGTACCGCTTATTTGTTGAAGGAACGTGAGCATGAGCTGCAGGGTACCGTTCGGCTGATCTTCCAGCCAGCTGAAGAGAAGGCGAAAGGTGCACGGCAAGTGATTGCCAGCGGTGCTTTGGAAGGTGTCCGGGCTATATTTGGTCTGCATAATAAGCCGGATCTGCCGGTTGGCACGATTGGTATTAAAGGCGGACCACTTATGGCAGCGGCCGACGGCTTTGTTGTTGAAGTAGCGGGTCAAGGATCGCATGCTGCTGTTCCTGAGGCTGGTAATGATCCGGTTGTAACGGCATCGCATATCGTCACCGCATTGCAATCGATCGTCAGTCGTAATGTAGGTGCACTTGATAGCGCAGTTATCAGCGTCACGAAGCTAAACAGTGGTACCGCGTGGAATGTCATTCCCGAGAAAGCTGTGCTTGAAGGGACAATTCGCACCTTTGACGCTAATGTCCGCCGCCGTGTGCGTGAGCGTTTCGATCAGGTTGTTGAGGGAGTTGCAATCGCCTTTGGCACTACAGCAAAAGTCCGCTGGATCGAAGGTCCGCCCCCTGTCAGCAATGACGAGGGATTGGCCGAGCTGGCATGGCGGGAAGCAGAGCATCTGGAATTGCTTCCGATTGCTCCTGTACCATCGCTGGCAGGAGAAGACTTTGCCGCTTATCAGCAGCTGGTACCGGGTTTGTTTGTTTTTGTAGGGACGGATGGTCCACGGGAGTGGCATCACCCAGCATTTGATCTTGATGAACGGGCACTGCCGATTGCTGCTGATTTCTTTGCGGGAACGGCGCTGCGTGCGCTTACGGAACTCGCTTCTGAAGCAGGCGATGGGACGAAAGCCTAAACTTATTTTTACTCTCAAGCTTTAAGAAGGCGGCGCCAGCGTCAGCCAACTCATAACAATCGGAGGGATTCCAATGAGTGCAATCGATATTCAAGCCTATTTGGATACGCATCTAGTGCTGACTCAGGCAATCACAGGGTTAGACGAAGAGCAACTGAAATGGAAAGAAACCGAAGCCAAATGGAGTGTAACGGAAGTTCTCTCCCATCTGGCCGATCACAATATTGTAGTATCCTTCCGTATTCGCGATATTCTCGCCGATACGAAGGCGCAGCTTCCTGCTTTTAATCAAGACCTTTGGGTATCCGGTCAACATTCCAATGACGGCAATGCAGCTGATATTTTGAGCGTGTTCTGGGCGCTGCTGCAGTATAACGGTCTGCTGTTTGGCCGATTAAGCGAGCAGGATCTAGATAAGACGGGTATCAACTTCAAAGGGGAAACGGTCCGCGTACGTGATATTATTCAAGGCTTCTCGAGACATGTACAGCATCATGTGGGGCAGATTGACCGAATCAAAGCAGCTTACCAGGCTCAAAGCTCGGTGGCACAAGGGGGAAATGTGTAATGGCGACTCGTAAACAATTAAGACTTGGCGCGATGCTTCATGGTGTCGGCAGCAGCACTTCGTTATGGAGACATCCGGAGATTCCTTCCGATGCCAGCGTGAACTTCGAGCTGTACAAATCATGGGTAGAGAAAGCGGAAGCGGGCAAGTTTGATTTGGCTTTTATCGCTGACGGTCTTTATATTAATGAAAAATCCATTCCGCATTTCCTTAACCGCTTCGAGCCTATCACGATTCTGAGTGCGCTGGCCGCAGTCAGCAAGCATATTGGTCTCGTTGGCACCTTGTCCACTTCCTACAGCGAGCCGTTTACGGTTGCACGTCAGTTCGGTTCGCTTGATGTAATCAGCGGTGGACGTGCAGGCTGGAATATCGTCACTTCCCCGCTTGAAGGCTCCGCGCTTAACTATGGCAAGAAAGAGCATCCTGATCACGATAAACGCTACCGGATCGCGACGGAATATTTGGAAGTCACACGCGGCTTGTGGGATTCATGGGAAGACGATGCATTCATTCGTGATAAAGAATCCGGCGTATTCTTTGATCCGGCTAAGCTGCATGCATTAAATCATGAAGGTGAGTTCTTCTCGGTGAAGGGTCCCCTTAACATTGCTCGTTCGAAGCAAGGGCAGCCGGTTGTTTTCCAAGCAGGCTCTTCCGAAGTTGGCAAAGATTATGCAGCGAAGCATGCGGATGCAATCTTTACCGGTCATGAATCGGTGGAAGAAGCCGTATCGTTCTATCAAGACGTGAAGCGCCGTGCGGTCGCATTCGGCCGTAACCCGGATAACGTTCTTGTGTTCCCTGGAATTGGTCCGATTATCGGCAGTACAGAGGAAGAGGCTGAACGCAAATATCAAGAGGTTAGTGATCTGGTATCAGCGGAAAATGCTCTGCTCTATCTTGGACGGTTCTTCGAGCATCATGACTTTTCCCAATATGATCTGGACGCGCCATTCCCGGATCTGGGAGATCTCGGCCGCAACAGCTTCCAAAGCAGTACGGATAAAATTAAAGCCAATGCGAAGGAGCGCGGCCTGACCCTGCGCCAAGTAGCATTGTCGGTTGCAACTCCCCGTCCGATCTTTATTGGCACACCAGAGCAGGTAGCAGACCGAGTGCAGGAGTGGTTCGAAGCAGGTGCTGCTGACGGATTTATGGTCGGATCTTCGGTACCGCATGGACTTGAAGATTTCATCGAGCATGTTGTGCCAATCCTGCAGGAGCGCGGGTTGTTCCGCACCGAGTACGAAGGTGACACGCTGCGCGGAAACCTTGGTCTGCCGATTCCAGCTAACCGTTATACGAAAGAAGCTGAGCACGTTTGATTTTGAACAGGGAAGCAGTAAATACGATGCTTGATTTTGCGGGGACGCTGCAGGATGAGCTTGTAGCTATTCGGCGTGATCTGCACCAGCATCCCGAACTGTTATACAGTACGGACCGCACGGCAAGTATCGTAGCGCAGCTTCTAAAGGAATGGGGGATCGACGTCACTACTGGCGTCGGCCCCCATTTTGGCAAAGGCGTAGTTGGCGTGCTGCGCGGCGAACTGGAAGGCGGCCGGACGATCTTACTGCGGGCGGATATGGATGCTCTGCCAATCACGGAGCAGAATGATGTCGACTATCGATCGCATATCGATGGGGTTATGCATGCCTGCGGCCATGATGCGCATACGGCTATGCTGCTTGGGGCGGCAAAGACGCTTGCAGCTTATCGACAGAGCTTTGCTGGCGAAGTTCGGTTTGTCTTCCAACCGGCGGAGGAGGGAGCATTGCCAAGTCCGCTTGATGGAAGACTGCTCTCCGGCGGACGGGATATGATTGATGCGGGTATCCTTGAGGGAGTTGACCGCTGCTATGCCCTGCATGTATGGCCGGAGCTTGCTGCAGGAACAATCGGCATTCATCCGCAATATGCGATGGCTGCTTCCTCCCATTTTCACGTGACGTTCCATGGGAAGAATGGACATCACAGTACGCCTCATCTCGCTGTTGATGCCATTCAGATGACAGCAGCCTACATCGCAGCAGTAAACGGGCTGATGGCAAATGGCGTCGATCCGAAGGAGCAGGCTGTGCTTGCTTTCGGAACGGTGCGTGCTGGGACGGTCATTAATGCGATTGCGGAGCAGAGTGTTATAACCGGCACCTTTCGTGCGTTCAGCAAATCAACAGTAGCAGCGATTACTGATGGACTCGATCGTCATGCTCGTGCGGCAGCTCTTTCCTATGGTGGTTCCTATGAAATCGCGCTTCGTGAGGGTATAGCAGTTGTTAACGACAGTGAAGCCGTTGATGAAGTTGTGCGTGCCGGTACTGCCGTTCTTGGCGAGGATAATGTGCTGAAGCAGCATACGCCAAGCCTTGCCGGTGAGGATTTTGGCTGGTATCTTGATCGAGTGCCAGGTGCTTTTATATTACTAGGCTGCCGAGAGGAGGCAGTTAGCAACCAGGCAGGTCTGCATCATCCCAGATTTAATCTGGATGAAGCTATACTTGTTCATGGTACTAGACTGCTCGTTCAACTCGCAGCAGGAGCATAGGTGAAGTGGGACTGTTCAAGCCTCAAACTGAATCCGACATGTGGCTACATTGCATATCTTGCCAATCCTCCTAGGCTAAGTCGGTACGGTGCGGAAATGCACCGACGCCAGAATGTACTTTATCCAACAGAATGATGCATCCGAGCCAAGCAAACATGGTTACATTGGATTCTATCCAGCAGAATATAGTACAGAGGCAGAGATAGCGCATAATGCGTTGAAGTGACTGGATGGAATCCAATATAACCCGCGGCAGTACAATTGCCAGATCGATTTCGTTGGATGAAGTCCAACGAAAGAGTGAGGAAGTTATTTTCATGAAGAAGATACTGTTGAAACAACACTAGCTGCTCCCTACTTTATTCAAAAGCGGGACCTCCCATCGTCATTATATGACGTATGAGAGGTCCTTTTTTATACCGTAAATCCTTCACCCATAGATGATTACTAATGATCGATAGAAGAGATTTATACGCTATTGTGCAGCCCGGGGCTGGGTGATACAGTATTGCCAAGGTAAATTCCTACTAAACAGATTGGTTATTAACTATATTGGAAGTTTATTGAGACAAACAAATTTGGATAAAAGGTGGAGTGTATATGACAAAGAAGAGAGAACTGAAATTGGGAGCTATTATTCATGGTGTCGGCGGAGGCAGCACAGGCTGGAGACATCCCGATATTCCATCTGATGCAAGCGTCAATATCGGCTTTTATAAACAGCAGGCGCTTAAAGCAGAGGAAGGCAAATTTGATTTCCTCTTTATAGCTGATGGTCTGTATATTACGGAAAAATCGATTCCTCACTTCTTGAACCGTTTTGAGCCCATTACGATTCTCTCGGCACTTGGCGCTGTCACTTCGAACATTGGGCTTGTTGGCACCTTGTCCACTTCCTATAGCGAACCGTTTACGGTTGCACGTCAATTCTCGTCGATCGATCATATCAGCGGCGGCCGCGCAGGCTGGAATGTCGTTACATCCCCGCTTGAAGGCAGTGCGCTTAACTTCGGTGGCAAACAGCATCCCGCACATTCGGAACGTTACCGGATTGCAGAGGAGTATTTGGAAGTGGCGAAAGGCTTGTGGGATTCCTGGGAAGATGATGCTTTTATCCGGGATAAAGAATCAGGCGTATTCTTTGATCCAGAGAAGCTCCACCGCTTGAATCATCAAGGGGAGTTCTTCTCCGTTCAAGGACCGCTGAATATTGCGCGTTCGAAGCAAGGGCAGCCGGTTGTATTCCAAGCGGGATCTTCCGAGAGCGGACGTAATCTTGCTGCGAAGACAGCAGATGCGGTATTTACAGGACCAGAGTCGATTGAGGATGCGAAGGAGTTTTACCGTGATGTGAAGCAGCGGATTGCTAATAACGGTCGTAATCCAGAGCATACGCTTATTTTCCCAGGCATTGGTCCAATTATCGGCGCTACGCAGGAAGAAGCGGAAGAGAAGTACCGTCAAATTGCTGATTTGGTCACGATTGAGAAGGCTCTCGATCATTTGGGAAGATTTTTCGAGCATCATGACTTCTCGCAATATGAGCTGGATGCACCGTTCCCGGATTTGGGCGATTTCGGCTCGAACAGCTTCCGTAGTACAACGGACAAAATCAAGCGTCGTGCTAAGGAGCAGGGACTTACGCTTCGCGAAGTAGCCTTGCAGGCAGCAACACCACGCAACGCTTTTATCGGCACTCCTGAATATGTAGCGGATCAGCTGCAGCAGTGGTTCGAAGAAGAAGCAGCTGATGGATTTATTATTGCAGCAGCAACGCCGGGCGGCTTGGATGATTTTGTAGAGCAGGTTGTTCCGATTCTGCAGGAGCGTGGACTGTACCGTACGGAGTATGAGGCAGATACCCTTCGTGGCAATCTTGGTATCCCTGTTCCTGAGAACCGTTATGCAGCAGCTCGTAAACAGGCTGGCGTTACCATCAACTAACCAATTAGGAGAGATACCATGAATAGAAATAGATCACGGTTCCAAAGCTCGGCTGCTGTACTGTTGGTATTGGCACTGGTGCTGTCGGCTTGCGCATCGAATAAGGGAGAGAACAATAACAGCCAGCAAGCGCAGCAGTCGGATACGCCAACTACTGCTGCTACTGAAGTCAAACAAGGGGGAGAGCTGACCTACGCACTGGCGACTTCTCCGGATACCCTTGATCCACATCGCAGCGGTCTGGCTGTTGCCGTACGTGTCATCCGTACGATCTATGATTCTCTGGTTGTTCAGTTACCGGATAATTCTATCAAGCCGTGGCTTGCCACCTCGTGGGAGATTTCCGAAGATGGCCTCAGCTATACCTTCAAGCTCCGTCAGGACGTGAAGTTCCAGGACGGTACACCTTTCAATGCGGAAGCGGTCAAATATAACTTCGATCGAATAATAGATCCGGCTACGAAAGCGGCGAATGCAGCAGCGCTTCTTGTGCCGTACCAGTCGTCGGAGGTTATTGATGAATATACGGTTAAGCTGAATCTGGCCACGCCGTCACGAGCGTTTCTCGGCAATCTAAGCCAAGCGCTGCTTGGTATCGTATCGCCAACAGCGGCGAAGAAATATGGCGATCAGTTTGGTCTGAACCCTGTTGGTACGGGGCCGTTCAAATTCGTGAAATGGGAAGAGAATGCCGAGATTCAAGTAACTCGTAATCCTGATTATAAGTGGGCATCCGAGCTAGTGACGAATACAGGAGCGCCGTATCTGGATGGCATCACCTTCAAGATTGTACCGGAGGAAGCCACTCGAATCGGCAGTGTGCAGAGCGGGCAGGTGCTGGCAGCAGAAACCGTTCCACCGCAAAATATCGTTGCTTTAAAAGGCGATTCAAAGGTTCAACTGCTTGAAGCCAATACCGTTGGCCTGCCATATACGTTGTTCTTCAATCAGGATCATGAACCGTGGAATGATGTGAAAGCCAGACAGGCAGTACAGCTGGCCGTTGACGTAGACAGTATTGTGAAGACCCTTTACCTCGGTACATATGACCGCGCATGGTCGCCGCTTACACCGGGCACCTTCGGTTATGATCCAACGCTTGAGAACAGTGTGAAGCCGGATCTTGAGAAAGCAGGCGCGCTGCTGGATGAGATTGGCTGGGTAAAAGGAGCAGACGGTATTCGCGAGAAGGATGGCAAGAAGCTTAGCTTGCACTATGTAGACGGAACGCCAAATCGTGAGAAGCGCAATGATATCGCAGTTATCATCCAACAGCAGTTGAAGGCACTTGGTGTTGTTGTTGAGGTGGAGATTACGAAAGATGTCCGCACAGTTGTCTATACCAATGGCAGTTATGATCTCTATGGCAACAGCCAAGTAAACTCGGATCCTAATGCGCTCTATTCCTTCTATCACTCTACTGATCCGAAGGCCTTGCCGTCGCTCACGCGCTTATCCGATCCGTCGATCGACAAGCTGCTGGAGCAGGGGCGTATAGAAACGGATGATA
Organism: Paenibacillus sp. YAF4_2; assembly: GCF_052113225.1. Lineage (NCBI taxonomy): Bacteria > Bacillati > Bacillota > Bacilli > Caryophanales > Paenibacillaceae > Paenibacillus > Paenibacillus sp. YAF4_2. The sequence goes on along the minus strand of NZ_JBFRCT010000004.1, from coordinate 152,274 downwards.
CGAAGCGGGCAGACATTTATAAGCAAATTCAGCATTATATTATCGATCAGGCAGTCATTCTTCCGATTTATGTATTCCCATACACAGTAGCCGCGGATAAATCCGTAAAAGGACTTGTCTTTGATTCACTTGGCTATCCACTGTTCAATGCGGTATCAATCGGTTCATAATCGGAAGGGAGGTGGCTCTTCATGTTCATCGCCGGACGCATTCTATCTTCCTTGCTAGTCATCGCGGGCACCTTGGTGCTGGTGTTCGCGATTCTCTATGTACTCCCAGGCGACCCGACGGATACGATGCTTGATCCGTCGGTTGCCACACCGGAGATGGTTGCGAATTTGAAGCATCAATTAGGTACAGACCAACCCTTCTATATTCAGTTCTCCCGGTATATAAGCGATATGGTACAGGGCGATTTCGGGAATTCCCTATTAAATTCCGAACCGGTGCTGAATAAAATCATCGATCATTTTCCAGCTACGCTTGCCCTTACGGCAGTTAGTGCCTTGGTTGCGGCTGTAGTTGGCCTCGTATTAGGTGTCCTCTCGGCTATTCACCGGAATGGCCCCATTGATCTAATTGCCCGTGTTGTTGGACTGTTCGGCATCTCTATGCCGACCTTCTGGTCGGGTATTCTGCTCATTGTATTGTTTAGTCTTAATCTGGGCTGGTTCCCGGCAATGGGATCTGATGGATGGAAGACGCTGGTGCTTCCAGCCCTAACTCTTGGAATAGTTGGGGCTGGCTTCATCGTAAGGATGGTGCGGAGCAGCATGCTTGATATTATCAATGAGCATTTTATGCTGACACTACGCGCCAAAGGATTGTCCGAACGGATTGTGATGTATAAGCATGCACTGCGCAACGCGCTGATTCCAGCTGTGACGATGGTCGGCATGCTGATCGGGGAAATGCTGGCAGGCACCGTTGTCATTGAGACGGTATTCTCCCGCCAAGGCATTGGCCGGATTATGTCTGATGCCCTGATGGCGAAGGATCTTCCGGTTGTGCAGGGCGTTATCTTTTTCACGGCGCTGATCTATGTCATCGTGAATCTGCTTGTCGACTTGTCATACACCGTTATAGATCCAAGAGTAAGGCGCTCTACGTAAGGAGAAGGGAGCTGAAATTCGCATGCGTGAAGCAGCTACAGCCAGTACGATCTGGCAGAAGCAAAGAGGGCGGCGGCTTGCCGCTATTCGGTTTAGACGATTTACGGCATCTAATCTGTTCGTGCTTGGAGCTGTCACTGTCGTATTGTTTATCGTGGCTTGTGCCATCGTACCGTCCTTTATCGCCCCCTATTCACCAACGGAGATGCTAACGAACAGTATCATGCAGCCGCCAAGTGCGGCTCACCTGTTCGGGACGGATTATTTTGGCCGGGATATATTCAGTGTTGTTGTGTACGGAAGCCGTGATTCTTTGTTTATCGGATTCGCGTCCGTTATCGTTGGCGGGCTGGCAGGCGGAGCTATTGGCGCCTTGTCGGGTTATGCAGGAGGCTGGCTTGATGCGGTGCTGATGCGCTTCAACGATATTTTGATGACGATTCCCGGTATTTTGCTAGCACTGGCCATTGCAGGCGCACTTGGGAAAAGCTTGTTTAATATTGTGCTGGCTGTGGCGGTAGCCTCCATTCCGGGTTATGCCCGTATTATGAGATCGCAGATCATTAGTATTAAGGGACGGACATTTATTCAAGCCTCACAGGCGGCAGGCGCTTCTCCGCTTCATATTTTCTGGAAGCATGTCCTGCCCAATTCGCTTTCTCCGCTTCTTGTGATGGCGACAATCGGCGTTGGGACATCCATTCTGACTGGCTCAGGACTTAGCTTTCTTGGTCTTGGTGTTCTTCGGGAAGTACCTGATTGGGGGACACTTCTATCGCAGGGACGCGGCTATTTGACGGTTGCTTGGTGGATTTGTACTTTTCCAGGCGTTGCAATTACGTTGTTTGTGCTTGCTGTCAATATCATTGGCGACAGGCTGAGAGATCAGCTCGATCCGAAGAAAAGTTGAGATAGGAAGGAGGCGGGAGCATTGCTTGATATTCAGGGACTGTCTGTAGGGTTTCGTACGAAGCATGGCCCGCTGCAAGCCATTACGAATATAACGTTCTCCATACAGCCGGGGGAGACTGTCTGTCTTGTTGGAGAGTCGGGCAGCGGAAAAACCGTTACCTCCAAAGCGATTATGCGGCTGATTGATTATGAAAATGGTTCAATTACTCATGGAAGTATTGTGCTGCAGGGGCGGGATATAGCATCACTGCCGGAGGCTGAGCTTCGTCGATTGCGTGGGAAGCGGGTTGCGATGGTATTCCAAGAGCCAATGGCGGCATTTGACCCTGTCTTCACCATTGGACAACAGATTGTGGAGACGATTATACAGCACGAACGGGTCAGTCGACGCGAGGCTTGGGAACGTGGAACCGAGCTGCTCACCCGTGTTGGAATACCTGAGCCTGCCATTCGGATGAAGCAATATCCCGGTGAATTATCCGGGGGCATGCTCCAGCGGGCGATGATTGCGATGGCGCTCTCCTGTGGGCCAGAGCTGCTTATCGCCGATGAACCAACGACCGCACTTGATGTGACGATTCAGGCTCAAATCTTGAAGCTGCTGCAGGAATTGAAGCGGGAATTTGGGATGTCGATTCTGCTCATTACTCATGACTTGGGTATTGCTGCGGAGATGGCTGACCGAATTGTCGTTATGTATGCTGGTCAGATCGTCGAGCAAGGAACAGCTGCAGAGCTATTCGCGAAGCCGCGCCATCCATACACAAGAGGACTGCTGCAATCCATTCCGCCTCTAGATAGTGTACGTGGTGAGCGGCTGTATGCTATTCAAGGCTCGATACCGCCACTGGCTGCACTGCCAAGCGGCTGTTTGTTTCATCCTCGATGTGAGTATGCGACCGACCGCTGCAGAACCGAAGCGCCGCCCCTTACTGATCGGAATGGCAGCGGGGCAGCCTGCTGGCATGAAGAACGAGTTGCTGCAGAAGCGGTCGTCGTTCTTCATAGAGGGAATATACGACTAGATGAGACGCCCATGCTGGAAGGGCAGCATACGGATACTGCACCCCGGAGCGAAAGCGAAACGCTGTTTGTCGCAGAGCACTTGCATAAATATTACCCAGTGAAGCGTAAAAGCTTTACCGCCCCTCGTGCCTTCATCCGGGCGGTAGACGACGTCTCCTTCTCCATTCGGAAGAACGAGACGTTTGGTCTAGTTGGGGAATCAGGAAGCGGTAAATCCACACTAGGTCGTGTTCTGCTGCAGATGGAGCAGGCTACTTCAGGGAAAGTGCAGTTTCAAGGGAAGGAACTGACCAGCCTTGATGGCGCTGAGCTTCGTTCCATGAGACGGGATATGCAGGTTATTTTCCAAGATCCCTATGGTTCCCTTAATCCAAGATGGACGATCGGGGACAGTATTGCCGAGCCGCTTAAGGTACATAGTGTGATGACGGGTTACGAGCGTAAGCATCGTGTGGAGGAATTACTGCAGCTAGTTGGTCTTGATGCGGCCAGCAGCGGCAAATATCCACATGAGTTCTCGGGCGGTCAGCGGCAGCGGATCGGCATTGCCCGGGCAATCGCTTTAAACCCGAGCTTTATTCTTGCAGATGAAGCGGTGTCTGCGCTTGATGTCTCCGTCCAAGCACAAATTGTGAATTTGCTTCAAGAGCTCCAGCAACAGCTAGGGTTGACCTATTTATTTATCGCTCACGGCTTACAGATTGTGAGACATATTTCAGACCGGATTGGCGTCATGTATCTAGGTAAGTTAGTTGAAATTGCGCCTAGTGATGAACTGTTCCGCCGTCCGGCTCACCCTTATACGAAGCTGCTCATTGACTCGATTCCACAGCCTGTTCCGGGTCAGAACAGCATGGCTGCATCCATCCAAGGTGAAATTCCATCGCCAGCCAATCCGCCTAGCGGTTGCCGGTTCCACCCCCGTTGCCCGTTCGCAACGGAACGATGCAGGAAGGAGCAGCCGGAGCTTCGCCCACTGGGCGAGGATCGATACGCCGCCTGCCACTACACACTTATATGAAGCAGAATCAGCAGCAGGAGTCGGACTCATCTTTACCAGCGTTCTGGCCGGTATTGACCGCTATATTCATTGGCTCTTTCGTCGGCATGTATCATGTCGTCTCCCTTAACGTATCGCTCCCCGGTTTTATTCGTATATTTGGTACGGAGCTGCAAACCGTCCAGTGGATGATGACCGGATTTACACTAGCAAGCGGCATTGTTGTTCCGATCAGCGGTTACGCGATGGAACGGTTCGGCTGCAAGCGGTTGTTTCTATTTGCAATCGGGGGAATTACCGTAAGCTCGTTTCTATGTGCACAAGCGTGGAATGTGGAGGCGCTTATTGCCTTTCGTATTTTACAGGGACTCTTCTGCGGGCTTATCCAGCCGGTCTCGCTGGCTTTAATCTACAGATCAATTCGAGTGGAAAAACAGTCCTTTGCCCTAAGTGTATGGTCTTTCGCGACTGTACTCGGTACAGCGATTGGTCCGTCATTAAGCGGCTGGCTGCAAAGCTACGACTGGCATCTTATTTTTCTTGTGACGGTGCCTGTTGGGATCATCGCATGGGCTGTAGGTGCAGCTGTTATTCCGAAGGACCAGGCGAACGGCCTTGCAAGGCTGGATTGGCCTGGTTTGCTGCTTGCTACGGGTGGAAGTCTTGCTCTGCTCCTGCTCTTCGGCAACATGAACGCATGGGGCTGGGGTAGCATTCTTACTTGGACGATGCTGGTTGTTGGTGTTGGCTGTTTTGTTCTCTTTGTACGGCAGGAGCGCAGCAGTGATCATCCTCTCCTGCAGCTTCGGCTGCTGCTCAATCCGAGATTTTCGCTTAGTCTTATGGCATCCCTTATTTTATCGTTTGGACTATACGCGGTTGTCTATTTCATGCCGCTGTTATTAGTAGAGATGAAAGGCTTATCGCCTTTCAAGATAGGGCTCTTGTTCCTGCCTGCAGCCGGATGCTTAACCGTTGCTACGTTTGCGGCAGGCAGATGGTACAGCCGTATTGGCCCTGCCAGACTCATTATGATTGGCTGTACGATTTTGTTCATAAGTACTTATTATTTTAGCAAGATGCCTCCGGAGACCAGTCTTGTTGTGATCATTATTTGGCTGGCTGTCCGTAATATCGGAACCGGCCTTGCCTCGACACCAACAACAAATGCAAGCATGTCAGCTGTTCCTAAAGAGTGGATCGGGCATGCGTCCGCTTTACTCAATTGGTTGAGACAGGTGTTCAGCGCTATGGCGTTAGGTTTATGTACTTCGTTATTTTACTCTCGGCTCGAGCTCCATCAATCTGAATTAGGTGGCGGTGGTGAGGGCACCAGTCAGTATCGCCTTGCTTATATGCATAGCATTCATGATGTCTTTCTTGTATCAAGTATCATTGTGGCCTGTGCAATTCCAATTGCGCTGCTGCTTGGCAGACGAATGACGGCGCCCGTTACGACACCAAAGGAGAGTGAAAGCTTATGAAATTCATCTGGTTCAGCCTTGTCATGAATCTCACAAACCCGGTGACAGGCGAGCAGTTCACGACTAGTGAAAAATTTGAAAATATAATCAAGCAGGCTGAGCTTACTGAGAAGCTGGGGTTCGATGGTTATGGCATTGGCGAGCGGCATGGAGCGCCATTCCTGTCGTCTTCACCGCCGCTGCTGTTATCGGCTATTGCTGCAAGGACATCCCGTATTCGGCTGCTTACTGCCGTAACCGTACTAAGCGTATTGGATCCAGTACGGGTTGCAGAGGATTATGCAACGCTTGATCACCTGTCCCGCGGACGGCTCGAGATGATCATTGGCAAAGGCAATGATCCGCGGCATTATCCGCTGTTTGGGATTACAGAAGAGGAACAGTGGGATTCGATGGAGGAGCGGTATGAACTGCTTAGGCGTCTATGGCAGGAGGAGAATGTGAACTGGGAAGGGAAATACCGGCCAGCTCTTCATCAGGTGACCACGCAGCCAAGACCACTTCAGCGGTCAATTCCGATCTGGCACGGGAGCGCGTCCAGCACGAGATCCACGGAACTCGCTGCACGCTACGGTGAGCCGATATTTTCTTCAAACAGCTTTCATCCGCAGGTCAAATACAAAGATCTCATTGATCATTATCGCGAAAGGCTGGCCTATTATGGACATGATCCTCAGAAAGCAGTAGTTGGCGCCGGTGCAGGCAGCTTATATATTGCGAATACAACAGAAGAGGCGATTAAGAGATACCGCCCTTATTATGAGGCGTTCCAAGCGACAGCCGCAGCGCAGCATAACCAATCGCCGTTTACGTCACTGGAGGACAATATTGCCAGAGGTCCAAGTCTAATCGGCAGCCCCGATCAGATCATTGAGAAAATAGTAAACTACCAGGCGGCCTTCGGTCACCAGGTGTTGTCCCTCAGTGTAGACGGTTTATCCGAAGCCGAGCAGCGCGAGCAGATGGAGCGGTTCGCAGTGGACATTGCCCCGGTGCTGCGCCGTGAAGTGCCGAGCAGCGTGTGGGAGGAGCAAGTAAAGGGAGTAACGGTTTAACCTGTTGTTGAATAACGAAAAGCCCCTATCTGAGGATGGGGGCTTACTGCTGTTTCCGCTAGCCGGCTTAAACCGGCTCCTCTACCTTATCGAATCCCCGCAGTAGAATCCCGAATAATCGGCTTCGTAAAGATATGCGATACCTGATAAGGCTGCTCCGGATCATTGATTCTTGACAGCAGCATTTCCGCTGCCTTCACGCCCATTTCGTTGCTAAAAATATGGACGGTTGTAAGATGGGGCTCGACGATCATCGACTCCGGTCCGTTATCAAAGCCACTGATTGAGGCGATCGTCGTCTATTATACATTGGCCAAGATCAAGCGGTATTCCGGCCTCGCTGAGAGCCCGAGCCCGATTGAATCCCAGCCAGCGTTCATTAAAGCTGAGACAGTGGTTATAATCCCCGATAAATCCGAAACTGGAATAACCGTTTGTGATTTGTAAGCTGATAGACGCTGTGCTGATTCTCCATCAGAAGAATATCTGCTTTGAATTCGGGATAATCATACCGTGGAGGCGCAGTCTATAAATATAGTAGGCACGCCAAGGCTAGTAATCAATTCGCTATAAGCAGGGTTAAATATTTCAATACATACAATGCCGTCTACATTCGACAGATCGAAATTGTTAGGCAGCGATAACGAGACCTAATCCACTTCTCTAATAATATGAAAAGACAGGTTATAGCCCTCGGCACTGATCCCCGACAGGTGATGAACAGGGCTCCTATTCGATTCGGGCGGAAGGCGGAAAGGCGCTTGATCTCAATACAGGGCAAAATACCATGCAGCTTTACAGTTACCTTGGCTACAATAATCAGAGGTGGATCATTAGCCCGAATTCGAACGGAACCGTAACGATCACCTCCGTACACAACGGCAAGGCGCTTGAAGTGTCGGAGGACGGTACAACACTTACGCTTAATGATGCACAAGCAGGATTGGCGCGGCAGGAATGGAGAATGGAGCAGAAATAAATTGATTAGCGTATAAGCAAGGGAGGCAGCGATCCGATAAGATCGCGTGCCTCCCTTTATCGTGTTTAGTGATAAGCCGGCGTCTCGATGCCGCATGGTCCGCCGTCCGGATTGGCTTCCAGCGACAGCTCCGTGCCGTCTGCTTTGTAGAGCGGGTTATACCAATGCGAGATGGACATTGCGCTACTGTTTGCGTAGTGAGAAATAAACGCGCGACGGAAGCGCTCCTTCGATTTGTTCCGATAAGAGCCATGAATCAGATTGCCGTTGAAGAACAGGATATCGCCAGGCTCCATAATAGCGGCAACCGGTTTTTCTTCTTTTGGAGGCTTCACGTAATGGTTGGTGAATGATTCGTTAGAATCCGATTCTTCTGGACAAACGATGTCATAGGTGTTCGTTTTTGGTACGAGCAGCATACAGCCGTTCTCTTCGTCACAGCGGTCGATTGCCGCCCAAGCGGCTATACAGTTACCCGGCTCGACTTTCAAATAGAAGTTATCCTGATGCAGCGCTTGCCCGCGTGAGCCCGGCGGTTTGTAATAGAACATACTCTGCGCAGCAAGAGCTTCTTCTCCGTACAGATCATGCATGATTTCGAGAACACCAGGATGAAGCATATAGCTTTTGCTCAGCTCGTTGAACCGATGTGGATGCATCACCCGCGGATAGCGGCGCAGCGGATCCTCTTGCTCACCTTCCATTACAGGCTCGAAATAGCCGGGTACAGGAGAAAGGCTGATTTTCTCGAATTCAGCTTTGATTTCCTCTACTTCTTCTTTGTTCCATACACCTCTTACGATGACATAACCCTCGGTTTCAAACTGCTTCATCTGCTCCTCGGTAAGCATTTTAAGCGACTGTGTCATTTCGACTGCCCCTCTCCTTTGGTTGCTGCTTCTTCTTGTCTCTAATTGTATGGAATTAAGGGGGGGGATTGAAGTCGGGATTATGCTCATTACTGCTTGGATTCTGCTATTATGCTGGACGAATGCTCTATTAAGCCTTACGCTTATGGTAACGAGAGAAGGCAGGTGGAGGCAGTGGCGATTGAATCGAAGAATGGTATTCTAACCGGTCATTTCCGGGAAAATGATACTTATTCTATGGCGAGGCCTAGCGGACGAGAGGATTGGCTGCTTGTCTTTACACTGGAGGGGCAGGGCTATTTTCATACGCCTGCCGGAGAGAAGGAATGCAAAGCAGGCGAACTGGTGCTGCTCCGCAAGGGCGTTCCCCATACGTATGGTACGGTCAAAGGTGAAACGTGGAATTTCATGTGGGTACATTTCAAGCGGGTGCCGGAGTCATCTCTGCTTCCGGACGAGGAAGTGCTGATCTGCCCGCTGCCTTCAAGTGAGCTGCAGCGGCGCGTACTCCGTATATTCCGGTCATTGCTTCATGATTCCAGGGCGCAAGGCGGGTTCTGGCAGGAGCTGTGCGATAATCAGCTGAGTGCCTTAATTCTGCTGATGGCTGGCCAGCTGGCGGATAAGCTGGATTACCGGGTTAGCCAAGTTATGCGTATTTTATCTGCCCAGATGCAGGAGCCGTTGTCCATTAACGAGCTGTCGGCACGGGTAGGGCTGTCCGCCTCCCGGCTGTCGCATCTGTTCAAAGCAGAGACCGGCAGATCGATCGTCGATACGCTCAACAACATGCGTCTCGAACAGGCCGCACTGCTTATGCTGCAAGCAGGCCGGACAGCCGGCGAAGCAGCTTTTGACGTCGGCTTCCAAAGCTATAACCATTTTGCGGCGTTGTTCCGCAGACGGTACAGCTGTGGTCCAGCGGAGTATAAGCGAAAGACGGAGACTACACCCTCGCTTTGAACTGGCTAGGCGTTTGGCCTACGAATTTTTTGAACTGCCGCATGAAATGTGTCTCATGCTCATAGCCACACCGTGCGGCTATTGCAGATACAGTTAAAGAACTGTTCTTAAGCAAATATTTGGCGAGCTCCAGTCTGCCGTTGATCATATCGGTCACAACCGAGCAGCCAAATATATCTTTATAGAGATGCTGGAAATACGACTTGCTGAGGTGGACGCGGTCGGCCAGCATCTCTACGGTTACATGGCTTTGCGGTGAGTTATACAGCTCGTCCCGAAGTTCCGAGAACTGCCGAATGTACCGGCCTGGTCTCTCGGGATGCTGAGACAGCTCATATAAATTACTTAACTTCATTAGAAGCGCCCGAATGTCAGTATCCAGAATACGCTCCATCAATTGCCCGCCCTGCTTCTGTACCCGGTGCAGCTCCATAATGCTTCGGGAGATGAGCATCGGATCAACAGCAGGTACAAGCTTATCGAGCGGGAAATTCAGTTCGTTAAGAAGCTTCCCCAGTTCTTCTCCTTCGCAGTGAAACCAGTCGTTAATGAACGGCAGATCCATCTCTTTATACGAATGCGGCGTATCCGGCTGGAACAGGATAAACGAATCGCTGTCGGCAATCATTTGTGCTCCGTTTACAATCACTTCAGAGGTCTTCTTGAACAAGACAAAAGCATAGTCTCCTGAGCCATGGGGGCGGATTATGGATATGCCATTAGGATGCACGAACCGGTAGCCGCAACGGTCTAATCGGATAATTATGAACAACTCCATTTCTCGAAAAAAAAGCAGGATAGGTCAGTTTTTTCTCATTATAGTGAATTGTTGACGCTTCCACAATCCCATACAATATTAGTAGAGAAAATTAAATAATGTCCTGCCTGCGAACGGAGCTGAAGCAAACATGACAACCACAGAATCTGTCAGTAAGAAAGCGCGGGGTGGCTGTAAGGGATGCTCAGCTGATGTGAAAGTGACGGACGAGCAGATCCAGCGCCTAATATCCAAAATAAAAGCAGATGCCTGCGTGACCGATGAGCTTTATGCAAAGCGGCTTGAGGCATGCGGAAATTGTACGAGTCTGGCTTATGACACAACCTGCATGCATTGCGGATGTCTGGTTCAGGTGCGCGCAAAGCTGAAGGATAAGGGCTGCCCTCACCCGCAGCAGGCTGTTCGAGAGCAATGGGAAGTAAACTACTAAGCTAATGCTTACGAGGTAAGAATCATCACGAACAGCCAACTTGCTGTTTAGGTAATCATTCTTTAAGTTAATGCTTACGAGGTAAGAATCATCACGAACAGCCAACTGGCTGTTTAGGTAATCATTCTTTTTAGGAGGCAATATAGGATGAATAAAGCAGTTGTACATACGGATTGGAGTATCGGCACGATTAATAAGAACATCTACGGCCATTTTGCGGAGCATTTAGGCAGATGTATTTATGAAGGAATGTGGGTAGGGGAAGATTCGGATATCCCGAACACGGACGGTATTCGTAATGATGTCATTGAAGCACTGCGTAACCTGAAGGTTCCTGTTCTTCGCTGGCCGGGTGGTTGTTTTGCTGACGAGTATCACTGGAAGGATGGCATTGGTCCTCGCGAGACACGTAAAAGAATGGTCAATACACACTGGGGCGGCGTTGTGGAAAATAACCACTTCGGTACGCATGAGTTCTTCCGTTTATGTGAGCTAATTGACGCTGAACCTTATATTTGCGGCAACGTAGGCAGCGGAACGATTCAGGAAATGTCCGAATGGATGGAGTACATGACCTTTGACGGTGATTCCCCAATGGCAAACCTTCGTCGTCAGAATGGCCGCGAGAAGCCTTGGAAGCTGAAATATTTTGGCGTGGGTAATGAGAACTGGGGCTGCGGCGGTGAGATGCTTCCGGAGCATTATGCGGATCTGTATCGCAACTTCCAGACGTATGTCCGTCAATACGGCGACAATAAGCTGTACAAAATCGCAGGTGGCGCAAACTCCGACGATTACAGATGGACCGATGTTCTGATGAACAAAGCAGAGCGCTTCATGAGTGGTCTGAGCCTTCATTATTACACGGTGCCTGGCACTTGGGCAGATAAAGGTTCCGCAACTGAGTTTGATGAAAACGACTGGTTTGTGACGATGAAAAAAGCAGCTCATATGGATGAGCTCCTCACCCGCCATAGCACGGTGATGGATCGTTATGATCCGAACAAACGTGTTGGCCTGATCGTGGATGAGTGGGGGACTTGGTTTAACGTGGAGCCTGGCACAAATCCGGGCTTCCTCTATCAGCAAAGCACGATGCGTGATGCATTGGTAGCTGCGGTTAACCTTCACATTTTCCATAAGCATTGCGATCGGGTACAGATGGCGAACATTGCTCAAATGGTTAACGTGCTGCAGGCAGTTGTGTTGACCGAAGGTGACAAAATGCTGCTCACGCCAACGTATCATGTGCTTGAGATGTACAATGTCCATCAAGATGCAGAGGCGCTTGCGATCCACGGTGAGTTTGGTAAAGTAAATGCCGACGGTAAGGAGCTTGATCAAATTGGTATTACGGCGTCGAAGAAAGACGGCGTTGTCCATGTCAGCTTGTACAACCTGCATCCGTCCGAGCAATCGGAGATCAGCCTGGAGCTTCGCGGCACCGAAGGCAGCTTCAACTGCTCAGGCAAGCTGCTTGCTGCCGATACAGTCCATGCTCATAACACCTTCGAGGATCCGGTCAATGTCAGTGTGAAGTCGTATTACGAAGCGAAGATTGAGAACGGCAAATTGAGTCTTAATCTGCCAGCTGCATCAGTCGTGACATTGCGATTGGAGCAATAGTCGAGCGAAAAATAGAAGCCGTTAAGACCCGAAAGGGTCTTAACGGTTTTTTTGATATTGCCCCTATCGATCAAGTGGCTAGAGTGGTGGGTTGACAGGTGCTTAAGGTCTCTGATGGGCCTTAAGTCAACGCATGAGGCCTCTACGTGATAAGTTAAGGTCCTTTAGGAACCTTAGCTCACCGATTAATCGTCAAAACTAGCCCAGCTCGGGTACGAGTGCAGAAGAAATAAGACCCTCGTGGGGTCTTATTCGGCAACAATTGAGTAGATTGGGAGACTATAAGACCCCGTCAGTGTCTTATTGGTCCGCGTAAGTGTAAAAACTAGCCCATCTCAGGTGMGAGCAGAAGAAATAAGACMCTCGTGGGGTCTTATTCGGCAACAGTAGAGTAGATTGGGAGACAATAAGACCCCGTCAGGGTCTTATTGGTCCGCGTAAGTGTAAAAACTAGCCTATCTCAGGTGCGAGCAGAAGAAATAAGACCCTCGTGGGGTCTTATTCGGCAACARTWGAGTAGATTGGGAGACTATAAGACCCCGTCAGGGTCTTATTGGTCCACGTAAGTGTAAAAACGAGCCCGTCTCAGGTGCGAGCAGATGAAATTTCATTTGGCGTAAAGTCGTCTATCCCTTCAAGTTACTCCCGGTCGTAATCGTACGGTCTTGGAAGTTCTCGACGGAGGCGCTTTTCTCATAGAAATGCGGGACGTTGTCCTGAATGCCTTTCCGTGTGTAGAACGGATCATCGGCATGGAGCGGGAAGCGGACCTTTTCGCCGGTGCTGGCTGATTTGTAGATACCGAGAATGAGCTCAAGCGTTGCCCGGCCACTATGACCGTCAATGAGCAGGGAATCTCTGCGCTCGATAGCTGAGAGGACATTATCGATTTGACCGGTATGCCCTTCATAAGCAACCTCAGGCAGATTATCGTAATAGGCTTGAATCTCCGCTGTAAGAGTCGGATTAGGAGTCGGGAAGCCGTTATCCATCGAGCTCGAAGTAACCAGCTTCCATGGGGCGGAGATCCGGGCTGCCTTACCTTGGAAAATTAACTGCTGCTCCTCGCCATGATGGACAACGGAGCTTGTAATTTGGCCAAGCCCACCGTTAGCGAACTTCAGCATCGCAATCGATAGATCCTCTACCTCTGCATTATCATGCGACGTATTGCTCATGAAAGCCTGCAGCTCGGTTGGGCGTCCCATCATCCATAGCAGCGCATCGATATGATGGACGGCATGGTTCAGCGTACAGCCGCCGCCCTCCTTCTCCCAAGTTCCGCGCCACCACAGGTCATAGTAGCAATGGCCGCGCCACCAGTAGGAGTCGATTTGGGAATGAACGATCGGACCAATCAACCCGCTGTCTACGACGGACTTGAGCTTCATCATCGGCGTGCGGAAGCGATTTTGGGCGACGATCGATAACAGCTTGCCGCTTTCTTCAGCTGCTTGGTTCATCGCATCACATTCCTCAAGGGAAGAGGCCATCGGTTTTTCGACTAAAACATGCTTGCCTGCCCGCAGGAATTCCACAGCAAGCTCAGCATGGGTGTAAGGTGGGGTACAGATCGATACAAGATCGATATCCTGCGCTAGCAATTCTTTGTAATCGCTGTATGCTTTTGCACCGGGTAGCTGACATTGTGAAATACGGCTTTCGGCTTTATCGACATAAATATCGGTAACAGCAACAACCTGGCATCGATCAGGAAACTTCAGATAAGCGTCGATATGTGCTCTGCTGATCGCTCCGGCTCCAATAATAGCAATTTTCAACATAACTAGATCATCTCCTATTCCAATCGGACCGCAAGATTTTGGGATAATACGCTAAGCTCGGCGACTTTGAAGGCATGCTCCTGTGTCATCGCATTCTCGGTGCGATGGATGCAGTCGAGAATAAGCTGACCGAAGAACGGGAAGCCAACCTCACCTCTTACGGAAAAATGATGCTCTCCCTCATGATTAGCCATATACACTTGATCGCCTTGAGGATCACGTGCGAGATCGACATATTTGCGGATCTCAATATAACCGTCTGTACCAAGAATCAGGGTTCGTCCGTCTCCCCATGTGCTGAGTCCGTCTGGTGTGAGCCAGTCCACTCGGAAGTAGGAGGCCGTACCATTATCACCTGTCAGCATCACATCACCATAATCTTCAAGCTCGGGATATTGCTTATGATGGTAGTTGGCAATTCGGGATTGAGCGACCGTTGCATCCTTTGCACCCGTATAGTATAAAAACTGCTCAATTTGATGGCTGCCGATATCGCATAAGATACCGCCGTATTTCTCCCGTTCGAAGAACCACTCCGGTCTAGACTTGGCATTCGTGCGATGTGGACCCCAGCCCATAACCTGTACGACCCGGCCGATTGCACCTTGTTCAATTAACTGACCGGCGAATACAGCTCCTTCGTTATGGAGCCGTTCACCGTAGTAGACCATGTATTTACGCCCGGTCTCAGCGGAAACCCGCTTGGCGTCTTCAAGCTGCTCCAAGGTCGTCAGTGGGGCTTTATCTGTAAAATAATCCTTGCCTGCCTGCATGACCCGAAGGCCAAGGGCACAACGTTCGGAAGTAATAGCCGCTGATGCAACCAGCTGAATACGGGAGTCTGCGAAAATTTCCTCTTCCGATGCTGCTGTCTTTACATGTGGGTAGCGCTGAACAAACTGGGCTACCTTCGCTGGATCGGGATCATATACAGAGACAAGCTCTCCTCCTGCTTCGATCAGTCCGTTGCACATGCCGTAGACATGCCCATGATCCAGTGCTATTGCGGCAAACTGGAACTCCCCCGGCTTTACGACTGGATTTGGTTTACCCTGCGGTGCATAATTCATGCCATCTGCCTTATTCACGTCACTAACAGCTCCTTAAATGGATTTGATAATAGAATAAATGAAAAAAGAGAGGGTGAATGGCTCCATTTTGCGCTAAAATGTTTATATCTTGCGGTAATGAGAGGAGGGCGGGGGAAAGGTTGTTTCCGACAGAATGGTTCAACTACGAATATCGGAGAACGTCAAAAGAATTCTTCGGTGAAGTCTTCCATGCCCATTCGCAGATGGAGCTTACATATGTACATCAGGGCCGAGGACTGTTAATTATAGAGGGGAAATCGTATTCGATAGAACCCAACACGCTGCTCCTGTTTCCGCCGTTTCAGATGCACCGGATTCAAATTCAGGTGACGCAAGAGGAGCCTTTTATACGAAGTGTGCTGTTGTTCGAGCCGGCTGTGCTGCAAGGCTATTTGAATGATTTTCCTTCGCTCAAAAGCTTCTTTCAACGAATTCTGCGTCAGCAATCCAATATACATCCTGTTCATGCGATGGCGGAAAACACGCCGTTTGTTGCGCTGCTGAGGCAATTCAATGAGATAAGCAGAAGCATGCGTGAGGGTGAATTCGAGGAAAATATGGGTGTTTTTCTGCTGAGCCTCGTTCATCAACTGAAGCAAAACCCAGAAGGTGACGCATCTTTTCTCAAAAAGCATAACCATCACGTAGAAGATATCATGCAATGGATCGAAGAGCATTATATGGAACCGTTCCGATTGGAGGAGCTGGCTAGTGCCCTTCATTTGTCACCGTATCATGTAGCCCATCTATTCAAGGAATCGACGGGAACAACTATTGTTGCTTATACCCAGGCGACAAGAGTCCGAATTGCCTGCGGACTGCTTCGCAAAACCTCCTTGCCTTTATCGGAGATCGGCTATCAGGTGGGAATTTCCAATGCCTCGTATTTCAGCAAAGTGTTTCGCGAAATTATGGGGGTTGCTCCTTTGGCCTATCGGCAGCACCTGCTTAAATAAAGGATACGAGGTGATGATATGATCCTCCTACAGAGTGAGGAGATCAGTTTGCGTACGCTGGAGCCATCGGATATACAGCTGTTTGTTCGATGGCTGAGTGATCCTGTTGTGCTGGAATTCTATGAGGGCAGGGATAACCCGCATGACGAAGCGCTCGTTCAGAAGCATTTTTATGAGGATCGGGAAGGGGTAACGTCCTGCATTATACAGCATCATGGTGTCGACATTGGCTATCTTCAGTTTTATCAGATTGAAGAAGATGAAAGAGAAGAGTATGATCTCTCAGATGATAAAGGCCTCATTTACGGAATGGATCAGTTTATCGGCGAGCCGAACTATTGGAATAAAGGAATTGGGTCGGAGCTCATCAAGGAAACAGTTCGTTATCTTACTGAGAATTGTAAGGCAGGGAAGATCGTCATGGATCCACAGGCTTGGAATATGAGAGCTTTGCGGGTCTATGAGAAGTGTGGCTTTAAGAAAGTGAAGCTGCTCGAAAAGCATGAATGGCATGAAGGCGAATATCGGGACTGCTGGCAAATGGTCTATGATCGGCCAGACGTATAGGTGGGAATCACTCCACCTATTTTCCTAGTTCAAAATGCGCAAACGGTTGCTCATAAATTCTCCCATCCTGTCGAATAGTAAATTTCTTCTATCTTGCCATTGACTGTAAAGCGTTTTCATAATAGGATGGAAATAGTTAATACATGCTGATAAACGCCTAATTTAAGGGCAATGTATTCTGATTTTTCGAAGAAAAATCGGAACAACCCCGCTATCTCTTCTAATCCGAGGGATAGCTTTTTTATTATCAGCGGAAAGGAGTTTTGACGTATTTTTGTGCAATCGTTTGCCCATTTCTTCGATTTAGGGAGGATTATACGCGTATGAAGAGACAATTACGAAGCAGGAAAAGGGCCCGTGTCTGGTCATTCATGCTGGCTATTCTTATGGTTATTCAAGGTTTTGGACAATTCCCGCAGCAAGCAAATGCAAGCGCTGTCAATGGGACTTATGCGGAGGATGGCACGATTCATTTTGTACTGCCAAAGTCGGCGATCAGCGTTACGGCGAAAGGAGATTTTAACAGCTGGGGTGATCCTGAGGTTGTGCTGGCAGATGAGGATGGGGACGGCACCTTTACGGCAGAAGTGACAGGTGATGCGCCTAACAAAGCTTATGGCTATAAATTTCTCGTAAACGGCAATTGGCTGGATAATCCCAACCTTAGCGTCACTTCGGACGAGAATAGTATCATTCATCTCAGCTATACCCCACTTATTAAAGTAGCTGGCAGCTTTGACGCTAATGCTTTTGGTGATCAGCATGAGATGGTGCTTGATGAAGGCAATTACACGTTTGCGGCAGATTCGCTGGCAGACGGCACTTATACGTATAAATTTATTTCGGCGGCAGATGGGCTGCCAAGTATATGGTTTGCTGATCCAACGAACGATGCGACATCTAACGGGAATAATAAAATTGTTGTAGGTGAGCCTCCTGCCGACGGCCCGACAGCGGATGTATTCGTTAATCAGCCAGGCGGCAATGCCAAATGGGTAGTCGTTGGATCGTTCCAAGAATGGAACAATGCTTCAACAGTCACGCAAATGAGTCATTTGGTCGGTGAGTACTACGCGTATTCGACTGTGCTGGATCCTGGCAGCTATGAGTTCAAGCTTGTCCGCCAAGGATCATGGGATGGTTATTCGAATAATGGCAATAACTTCGCGTTTGTTCTTACAGCTCCAACGAAAGTGAATTTCTACTTAAATGATGAGCTCGGACAAATTCGTATCAACTTGCCTGACGTGAGTGGTGTCTCGCAATATGTGCCTGTACTGACTGCGGCTGAATGGCCTCGTCTTGTAGGTGATATTCAAACTGCGTTTGACGAGTCTACCTGGGCGCCGGATCAAGCGAAGCAAATGTTTGTTGACTATAACTTTGACGGCTCAATTTACAAGCTGCAGCGGACACTGCCGGCAGGCCGTTATGAGATGAAAGTCGTACAAGGCGACAATTGGCAGGTAAATAATTACGGTACGGGCGGTGAGGATTTCATTCTGACGACGCTCGATCCAGCTGATATTACCTTCAGCACCGTACTAGCAGATCGGACGATTACTAGCAATTACAAACCAGCTGACAGCCAGTTTGACGGAATGATTAAGCGGGATAAGCTGGTTTTTGACTCCAGATCGATTACTTATAAGAAGCCGTTTGGCGCTATAAAAGAAGGAAGCGAAGATGTCACGCTGCGTATTGCGACAGAAGCGGGTGACGCGCAGGTGGTGCGGGTTGAGCTTAGCAATCCGGAAGGTATTGCTTCCGCATTTGATATGCACAAAGCGACTTCTTTTGATAACCAAGATTACTGGGAAGTAACGATTCCGGGCGAGGCTTTCCAAGGCATTGGCGTATGGGGATATAAGTTTATTCTGATCGACGGAACAGCGAAGGTGGAATACGGCGATGACGGTTCGCGTGGCGCAACAGGTACTACGGCAGACGAAGGCGTACTGCCATATGATTTGACCGTCTACGATAAAAACTTCACAACTCCGGACTGGATGAAAAATGCGGTTGTGTATCAGATTTTCCCTGATCGTTTCTATGATGGAGACAAGACGAATAACCGTGCGAAGACCAAAGACGGCTATCGTGGTCCAGTCCAAGGCGACACAACAACGGCAGGCGTAACCTCTAAAGGCGGGTACGAGCTGCAATACTTCGACGGCGGAGTTGCGAATGATCCAACGCCAAATCAAGTGGATGGCACATGGTCGACAGCACCGGAAAATCCGGACCGGATTACACCGGAACAGAAGCCGTATTTCCCGGATGCCAAATCGGATGGCGTATGGACGAATGAGTTCTACGGCGGCGATATTCAAGGTGCTTCGCAGAAGCTCGACTACTTGAAGTCGATTGGCGTGAACGTCATTTACTTCAATCCGATTGCTTGGGCAAGCTCAAATCATAAATACGATGCAACAGACTACGAGCATCTTGATCCGATGTTTGGAGAGCCCGTATACAATACGCCTGGCGATCCTAATTCCGGGCTGGATTATGAAGCGACAAGAGTAGCTTCTGACCGCGTATTTACCGACTTTGCGAAAAAAGCCCATGAGATGGGCATCAAGCTGATCGTTGACGGTGTGTTTAACCACGTCGGCGATGACTCGATTTATTTTGACCGCTATGGGAAATATCCAGAGATTGGTGCTTATGAATTCTGGGCTAAAGTGTACGATCTGGTCAATGACAAAGGTACGGCGCTGGATGAAGCGAAGCAGCAGGTGGTTGATTCGTTCACAGCGCAGATCAACCCGGCAACAGGTGAGCATTATGCTTATCCGGCGGATTTTGATTTTATAACATGGTTTACGGTATCCAATGAAAAAGTGGAAGGGCATTACAAATACGAAGGCTGGTGGGGGTATGATTCCTTGCCTGTCATTGATGCTCCAGCAGCTGCAGCAGGTGATACAGAAGGGCTTGAAGGTAATCATGAATGGAACGTTCAAGGTTACCGCGATTTGGTTATCGGTCATGATCTGACTGGCAAAAGCGATGAAGAAGCTTCTGCGATGATGCAGGAATCGAATTCGCAGCGCTGGGAATGGATGGGGGCTAACGGCTGGCGTCTGGACGTTGCTCCTGATGTATCGGCAGGTACCTGGCAGAAGTTCCGTGAAGCAGTGAAGTCGACGGAGGGTCGTGTGGACAGCAATGGTGAGACGATTCCAGAACCGATTATTCTTGGCGAAGAGTGGGGAGTAGCAACGAAGTTCCTGCTTGGGGATCAATTCGACTCGGTTATGAACTACCGTTTCCGCGGTGCGCTGCAAAGCTTTATTATTAACGGCAATGCTCAGCAGTTCAACGATGCGCTGGAATCCATTCGCGAGGATTATCCGGCAGAGGCATGGGAAGTGATGCTGAACCTGGTCGATTCCCATGATACCATCCGTTCGATTACGAAATACGATAAGCCGGAGTGGGAAGAAGAGCATTTGGCGATTGCACCTGATGCTTCGGACAAAGCGCTGAAGATGCAAGCGCTGACGGCGATTTTCCAAATGGGCTATCCGGGTGCGCCAACGATTTACTATGGAGATGAAGTGGGTCTTACAGGCACGAAGGATCCGGATTCCCGCCGTACCTTCCCTTGGGAACGTGTAGCAGGGACTGAAGGTTCGTATGAAGGGGTAGGCCGCTATGCAGAACTGTTTGATACGTATCAAAAGGCGGGCAGCATCCGAGATAACAATGAAGTATTCCGTACAGGTGAGCTGAAGACAGCTTATAATGCGGGCAATGTTATTGCTTATGCTCGTAAAACAAACAGCCAAGCGGGGCTTGTTGTTGTAAACCGCGGCGAAACGGATGTTACGATTGAGGCTGATGTAGCGGGCTTCCTGCCGGAAGGCTTGACGCTGGCAGACCAGCTTGGCAGCGAGGTTGAAGCAGCAGTTGCAGGCGGTAAGATTACGTTGACCGTTAAAGCCATGAGCGGTTTGATGATGACCTCGACGACTGAGCTGGTTCAAGTGCCGCAGGTACAGCATGTGAATGCTGTTGGTGGCAATGGTCAAGTGACGCTGACTTGGGATGTATTGTCCGGGGCAACGGGCTATAACGTATACCGTGCAGCGATTGAAGGCGGACAATTGCAGTTGGTTGGTCAGCCAGATGATGCAAGCTTTACTGATTCGGATGTTGTAAACGGCAAGAAATATTACTATACGGTAACAGCAGTAACGGACAATGGCGAAAGCCCGCTCAGTAAATACGGCTCCGCTACACCTTCGTTCCCGGTTAATATTGTTTCGATTACGAAGCAATCGGATGAGGTTACGCTAGGTGTTGGCAACAAAACTTCGGAGATTGAAGTAACAATTGATATCCCAGGTCTGACGGACGACGAAGCCTATGCCGGTAAGGAAGCACCAAATGTGATTGCCCGTCTTGCCTTCTATAAGGATGGCACAAGCAAAGCGATTGCTGAAGAAACAAAACTTCGTTACAAAGCAGATACGGAAGATGGCAAAAAAGTATACTGGGCAGCTTTTGAGCCAACGGAAGCGGGAACTTATAAGTATTTTGCCAAAGTATCCACGGATAACAGTGAGTCCTTCACGGAGTCTGATGAAGCTTCACTGACTGCTCAAGCGGACAGCTCCGATACAATTGCACCAGAAGCGCCAGTACTCGCAGATATTGCGGTTGAATCGAACCGTGTTCTTCTTAACTGGACAGAGGATAAAGAGGAAACAACGGTTGATCATTATGAGATTTTCCGCAAGACGGCTGATTCTGAATTTGTGAAAATCGCGATTGCCGGCAAGGCGGATGTCTCTTATGTAGACTTCACCGTAAGAAATGATACGACTTACACGTACAAAGTAGCTGCTGCAGACCGTGCATATAATCGTGCTTTCTCGGGTGAGCAGATGGTTACACCAAAGCTGGTTATGGTCGACGTGAAGCTTCGCGTTCACCTGCCGAGCTATACGCCGGTACAAGATGATATTTACCTTGCAGGGGATCTGAATGGCTGGAATTCTTCGGGTAATAAGCTGAATGTTCCAAGTGGTGCCACAACACGTGATGTAGTGGAATACAGCTTCAAAATGATGGCCGGCAAGTCGATTCAATACAAATATACACGCGGCACATGGGAAACGGAGGCGTTTACCTCGCATGCTCGTCTGGCGAATGATACCGTTGATGCAGGTAACTATGCCTATTCATCGACGGATACGAACATGAGGCTGACGATTAAGAATCAAGGCGGCAATACGATGGTCGTTGACGATTACGTGCTGCGCTGGGTCGATATGCCGATGATCGTAACGATGCCGCGTATCTCGTATGGTGAGGATATCTCTTACGATACGACGGATGAGACGTTTACTCTCCGTTCGAATGTGCCGTACGGCGTAGACTTTACTATTAATGGGCAGCCAATTGATGGCGATGCAATGGATGCTTACGGTAATGTTCTAATCGAGAATATTCCGCTTCAAAAGGGAGTGAACCATTTCACGCTTCATATTGAGCCAAGTGCTGAGACACTTGCCCAGGATTGGTACACCGATGCGGGCCGGGCTGCTCAAGCGACTAAAACGATGGAGCTTGCCATTACGAGAGACGGCGGCGGAGATGGTGAGGGTGATGGAAATGGAAACGGTAACGGCAGTGGAAGTGGTGGAGTGACGCCGGATTCTTCATCCATGACCGTAACGGAGCAGCAATTGAAGGATGCAATCAAGCAGTCCGGAGATGGCAAAGTAACCGTATCTGCTGAAGGGAAAACGGAGATTGTATTGCCTGCTAATACAGCCGAATTGCTGGCTGGTAAGCCGCTTGAATTGAAGCAGGGCAGCTTGACGCTCCAAGTTCCTAGTTCCGTGCTTCAAGAGCTGCTTAAACAGGCTGGAGGATCAAGTGCTTCCTCGCATATCGTCTTGCAGCTTAAGCCACTCGATGGGAAAGCGCAGCAAGAGCTGCTCGATAAAGCTGCTGCGGCAGGAGATGTGAAACTGAAAGCAGCTTCAACTGTATTTGATTTCCGTCTTGCGCTTGTTGATGGCAACGGCAAAGAAACAGCTAATCTCAGCAAGTTTGATGAGTCGCTTATACTGACGTTTACATTAAAAGGTGAAGCCGACAAGAAGCTGACCGGTATCTATTATGTGGCGGACAATGGTGTGCTTGAATATGTCGGAGGAACGTTGAATGCAGATGGTACGATGACGGCAGACATTCACCACTTCTCCCAGTACGCTGCATTGGAGTACGACAAGGCGTTTACAGACGTTCCGTCATCCCATTGGGCTGCGGGAATGATTAAGGAGCTCACTGCTCAGCATGTGATCACAGGTGTGACAGCAGATCAGTTTGAGCCGGAACGCAGCATTACACGTGCGGAATTTGCAGCGTTGCTTGTTCGTGCGATGAATTTGCAGGCGACAAAGTCAGCAATATTCACGGATGTAGCGGCTGGCAGTTGGTATGCCCAAAGTGTAAATGCGGCAGCTGAAGCGGGAATCATCCGCGGCCGTACAGCAACAACCTTTGCTCCAAATGCCGTTATTACGCGTGAAGAGATGGCAGTTATGCTCATGCGTGCGTATAAAGTGAAGACTAGTAAGAAAGCAGAAGGCAGTGAGACAGGTGACACCTTTACTGATTTGACTGCTATCCACGATTGGGCAAAAGCCTCCATTCAAGCAGCCGTGAAGCTTGGCTTCCTGAGTGGCAAAGGCCAAGGTCAGTTCGATCCGCAAGGCAACACGACACGTGCCGAAAGCGCGAAAGTAATCTATAAGCTGCTAGGTGTATAGCAGCAGTAAAAAGCTGTCCCCCTGAATGATGGGGGACAGCTTTATTTTTGCCACCCTATTTCACATACGGGTTCTGGCGGATCATCTGCACCAGGTTCATGGTGGAGGCGGGAAGCTTTTCATTCTTGCGGGTACAGATCGCGATCGTATTTTTGAGATTAATGCCTTCTACGTACACGCGAGCCAGTTCACCGCGCTCGACATATTCACGTACGACAAGGGAGGAGACAAAGTTGGCTCCGTAACCGGCAATAACGGCGGTGATCGCTTCATGCAGGCCATTAAATTGCAGTGAGATGGTCGGAACGGATGAATTGTATGTGCGGCATAAAGAAAGCAGCCTCTCCCGAGTTGAGCTGCCCTCCTCACGCATAACGAAAGGCTCCTTCATCATGTCAGGCAGCGATACCCGTTGATTGGCATAGCGATGGCCTGGTGCTACAACAAACCATAGCTCGTCCTGAAACAACTCTTCGGTCTGAATCGTATCCGGGTAGTTCTCGGCAATGCCTCCGAATATCGCGATATCGACCTCTACATCTAACAGCTGCTTCAAGGCATCACTGGAGTTGGTTGTTGTAATTTTCATTTCGACTTGCTCATATTGTTGCTTAAACTTTGCGATCCAGGCGGGGATCAGGAAGTGTGAGGGCAGATAAGTTGCAGCGAGCCGGATACTGCCTATCGCACCGTTGCTGTAATTAGATGCAAACTGCTCGATCTGCTGCTCGACGGCGAATAGTCTTTTGGCTAACACAGCAAGCTCTTCTCCCGCATCGGTTAATGCAATGCCTCGGCCTTGTGGCTTAAACAGCGAGATCATCAATTCTTTCTCGAACTTCTTGATCTGAGCCGTAATAGCGGGCTGACTGATATTAAGCAGTTCCGATGCACGGGTGACACTGCCTACAGCAGCAATTGTATGGAATAAACGCAAAGCATGTAAATTCAAGGCAAAGCCACCTCCTTGAGACATTTGAAATATCATATATTTTATATATAAGTCTAAGAAAAACATATATTATTCTTATCATTATAACTCGCTTACTATAGAAGTAGAAGTTAACCCCACAACGAGGAGAAGTGATCGTTATGAGTTCCATACACACTTGGGAAAAAGTTGATGCTTACATTACGGACCGCCTTGTTCAGCAAGATTCTGTTCTGGAGCAGGTGCTTGCAAACAATAAGCGGGCAGAGCTGCCGGCGATTGATGTAGCACCAAATCAAGGAAAGCTGTTGAATCTATATGCGCAAATGATTGGTGCTAAACGAATCTTGGAGATTGGAACATTAGGGGGCTACAGCACGATCTGGCTGGCTAGAGCATTACCAACAGACGGTCAACTCATTACCCTCGAGCTTGAACCTTTACATGCCCAGGTCGCACAAGAGAATATAAATATAGCCCAGCTCGCGGAAAAGGTAGAGATTAGAGTCGGAGATGCTTTAGAGCAATTGGCGAAGCTGGAGGAGGAAGGCGCGGCAGCATTTGACCTGATCTTTATTGATGCAGATAAACCAAATAACCCTAATTACTTGCAATGGGCGCTTCGTTTCTCTCATCCTGGTACGGTTATTATCGGCGATAACGTTATTCGTGACGGAGAAGTGATAAACAAGCACAGTACAGATCCTCGTGTTCAAGGCGTAAGAAAATTTTACGATCTGCTCTCCGAGGAATCACGGGTGACAGCAACAGCGATTCAAACGGTTGGCGTCAAAGGTTATGACGGATTTGTCCTAGGCCTTGTTAATAGCTAATCTCCTTCATTGGCTCTCCTCTTTCCTTTGCGATAAAATAGAAAGAGGAAACGAATCAAAGGAGTGGATACAAGGGTGGATAACTTTCGTGCTTTAGTAGCAGATAACAATGGAGAAGGACAACAGCCAGAGCTTACCATTAAGAGTCTCACAACAGCAGATTTGCCGGAAGGGGAAGTTACCGTTCGAGTAGCTTACTCCAGTGTTAACTATAAAGACGGAATGGTAGCGATACTAGGGAGAATGGTGAAAAGCTACCCGCATATTCCGGGAATCGATCTATCGGGTACCGTAGTTGAATCAAGCGACCCTCGTTATAAGTCGGGCGATTCCGTCATTGTAACGAGCTATGGCGTTGGCGTCTCACATTATGGCGGGTACAGTGAGCTAGCTCGCGTTCCTGCCAGCTGGGTTGTTCCTTTGCCGGAGGGGCTGACACTTCGTGAAGCAATGATTCTTGGCACAGCTGGCTTCACAGCAGCATTATCTGTTCAGCGGCTTGAAGACAATGGGCTGACACCGGATAAAGGTCCGGTTGTTGTTGCTGGCGCAAGCGGGGGAGTAGGCAGTGTGGCCGTGAACATTCTCGCGGGACGTGGTTACGAGGTAACGGCAAGCACGGGGCGGCTTAGCGAAGAAGCTTATTTGAAGGAGCTTGGTGCCGCGCATGTTATTCATCGGGAAGAGCTGACAGAATCATCGGAGCGCAAGCCTATTCGTCGTCCCTTATGGGCAGCGGCGGTTGATCCTGTAGGCGGCAAAACGCTTCAATATTTACTCAGCACTCTTCAATATGGCGGATCGGTTGCAACTAGCGGATTAACTGGAGGTATTGAGGTAGAGACTTCCGTCTATCCGTTTATTCTTAGAGGCGTGAACTGGCTTGGCATTGATTCGGTTGAGTGCCCAATGGAGCTTCGCCGGCGTGTATGGGAACGGCTTGGGACGGATCTGAAGCCAACGATGTTAAGCTCAACAATCGTTAACGAAATTACGCTGGAGCAGCTGCCAGAAGAACTATCCAGCATTTTGCAAGGACAGGTTAGAGGCAGAACCATTGTGAAGATCGGGGAAGTATAGGAAGAAGGGGCATGCTCATGAAATTCATGAGCTGCCCCTTTTTTTATTTCCAATTCTGTTCGATAAACTCATCACGTCCAGATTGCGCGCGGTCTTCCTTATAATGCTTCGGGTTTTTCTTATGGAAATCCTGATGATACTCTTCTGCCGGATAGAACGTTTCGGCTGCACGGATCTCTGTCACAATCGGCTTATCGAAGCGGCCGGACTGCTCCAACACTTGCTTGGAAGCAAGTGCCTGCTCATGCTGCTCTTCATTATGATAAAAGACAGCGGTGCGATATTGGCTTCCGCGATCCTGGAATTGTCCCTCTGCATCGGTTGGATCAATCTGAGGCCAGAATAGCTCCAGCAGGCGTTCATAGGGGAACAACGCTGGATCAAACGTAATTTGTACGACCTCAAGATGACCAGTCGTTCCTTTTTTCACTTCCTCATAGGCTGGATCCGTTACATGGCCTCCCATATAACCGGAAATAATTCCATGAATCCCTGGGAGCTCCTCGAATGGTGTAACCATACACCAGAAGCAGCCTCCGGCAAATGTGGCTTGCTGTAATTGCATCTTACCTAACCCTCTCTTATTGCGACTTGCTTACATGAATCATCGTTCCTCTAAAAGTAACTTGCCGAGCGAAAGAAGTCAATTTACCGCTATGTAAACGCAAATAAGCCCGATTGCCTCCCGTGTAAAATGGAGTGCAATGGGGCTTATTAATTGATTGACTATGCGATAGCGCCGTCTCGAATATAAAGGATACGGTCTGCGCAGGCGGCCACCGTTTGGTCATGAGTAATGAGAATGATGGTGCGGCCTTCCGCATGAAGTTTGGCAAGCAGAGCCATTATTTCTTTTCCCGTATGTGAATCGAGCGCCCCCGTGGGTTCATCTGCGAGCAGAATCGATGGATTCGTTGCAAGCGCTCTCGCAATAGCAACCCGTTGCTGCTGTCCTCCAGACAATTCTGCCGGGCGGTGGTTCATATGTCCGCTGAGTCCAACCGATTCGAGCGTCTCCAGCACTGCCTTTTTTCGCGTATTGGCCGAAACTCCCCTATAAATAAGCGGCAGCTCGACATTATCATAAGCCGTTAAACTTGGTATCAGGTTATAGTTTTGAAAAATAAATCCAATCCGTTTATTACGTACATCCGCCAGTTGATTATCGCTCAACGCCGATACCCGTTTGCCCTCCAGCATGTAAGTACCACTGTCAGCAGTGTCCAGGCAGCCCATGATATTCATGAGCGTTGATTTACCGGAGCCGGACGGTCCTTGAATGGCAACAAACTCCCCTTCAGCAACTTCCAGAGAAATATGCTGCAAGGCCGTATAACGCTGCCCGCCCATTCGGTAATGCTTCGTAATTTGCTCCATTTGAACGATGGCCATCTTGATCCCCCCTAAAAAGAATTGGCGCATGTTTTTGGCGTCAATTCTTACTTCGTAAGCATTGGCTTAAAGAATTGGCGCATGTTTTTGGCGTCAATTCTTACTACGTAAGCATTAGCTTAAGAATTGACGCACGACTCAATTCTTACTTCGTAAGCATTGACCTACTATAGAGGCTATTCAAACAGCTTGTTCAAAATATCAGAAAGTGTATAAGTTTTCCCTATACGGGGCTTATATTTCACCCGCGAAACGTAAGCTGCTCCTCCTAGGGATGGGCGCAGCTGTTTTCGCTTGGTTTTCTGCTCTTTTCAGCTTGTTTACATTAAGATCTGCGGGCATTCAGCCTGCGCAATCGGATTATTCGATTGTACATCGATTTATTCGCAAGTTTGCGGAAAGGAGTAGCCTCAGGGGTCGTATTCACTTCGAGAATCCAAGGATGCATCTGATGATCAAGTGCAATATCAAATCCAAGTTCATTAAGGTAAGGATACTTGGCATAGAGCAGATGCGCACAATCGATACATACGCTGTGGAACTCCGCTTTCAGCCTTTCAACCAACTCGGCGCCGCCCTGAGCGGATATGACGGATTCAAAGGTATGAGTATCAGCGCCTTGCGCACCGTTCGTTACAGCCATACCTGGCTTAGCAACCCTAGCAACCATGCCGGTGATTTGCCAATTGTGGCTTTCGTTCAATTGCAGCACAACACGCAGGTCATAAATCCGGTTTTTGTATCTCGACAGATGGATGCCTCGTTGAACGAGGTAAGTTTTGTTATCAATTTTACGTTTCAAGGAAGCTGTTAATTTTGCCCAGCTCAGATTGCTTCTTCTTTTTGCACCTATCTGATAGGAATAGGAGCCGTTATTAGATTCGACACGCATAACACCCACGCCATGGGAGCCTTTATTCGGTTTTACATATACCATTTGATAGAGCTGAAGCATTTTTCTCAAGGAGTATTGACTGAATAGGAGTGTATGCGGAACATGACTTCGGGTTGACGCTTTTTTATTAAGCACAACGGTTTTTGCCCATTTGTTATAGACGCCTCTTCTTTTTTTCATAGGGACACTATCTTCCTCCGTCTTCCTGACATGGTAGTCTTACAGAAATAACATATGCTTGCCCTTTCTAGTACGAGTGGGCCTTATACGGGGCGATTCCGTATTGGGGCGCATACGATGGAGGGATAGTGATCGACTGAAATGGAGGATGCTTCATGCCTATTTCTATGAATAATCTCTCTCTTCAAGCCAAGTGGGAGGAAGTGAGACAGCTTTATCCTTGGTACAAATCTATCACGGGAGATCGAGAGACGATGGATTGGGGAGATATTCCGCTACTGACGCAGGAACGTCTGCTTCCCTATTACGAGAGTGATGAGCAGGCTGTCCCTCAGGACTGGAATGTGTATCGAACATCAGGTACAAGCGGCAATAAACGTAAGGCAATCTACTATGATGCGATAGATGAAGAAGCTTATATTCAGTATAAAATAGAGATGTTTGCGGAACTTCTGAAAGGCTACAACGTGTCTCGGGCGCTGAGTGATATGGGGACAGGTCATGCAGAGGCTACGGCTGTGCAAATTTTTGAAGAGATTGGCCTTGCATGTGAATCTGTTCCATTCGGACTGCCGGCGGCGGCTCATTTGCTGCGCATTGCCGAGTACCAGCCGGATGTGCTGTATACAATGCCTTCGCTTCTGGACGGAATGCTTCGCGTCGCTCCGCCAGATTTCAAGTGGGGGCTGCAATGCGTGATCCTGGTTGGGGAACCGGCACCACCTGCTTGGAGGCAGCGGGTTGCGGAGAGGCTTGGGATTATGGAGCATGATGTAATGGATACGCTCGGCAGCATTGAGATCGGGACGATTGCTTATTACGATCGGACAATTGAACGTTACGTCGTGATGGACGGCGTTATAGCAGAAGGGGTTACACCTGCAGAAGTGGGACTGCCCGATGTTGAACTTCCTGATGGCGAGCAGCTACTTGTCCTCACGTCACTTGTACGGCGGCGGTTCCCGGCACTTCGATTCGTCACTTATGATGTGGTCAGGGATTTGCGGACCGAGGAGCAGGATGGTAAGTTGATCACAACCTTCGAGGCTATCGTGAAGCGGGTTGGACCTGAGCTGAAGCACGGGGAGAAAATCAGTATTTATGATATTGAGAATGCGATCTTTCAACATGTTCAGCAAGCAGTCGTTAAGGTTCTCGTAATCGGAAATAAACTGCAGGTAATGATTACGACTGTTGAAGTCATTAATGAAGCAGTGAGAAAGGCGATCCGTGACGAACTGCATAGTACGATACCTGCAATTGGAGCGATGATCCGCGGTGGACTCCTTGAGCAGATGGATGTTGTATTCCTTAGCAATGATACCGATCATCCATCATCGGAGGGAACAGGTAAAAAGYCGATTAAGCAGAAGAAGCTGTTTGTGCAGCAAGCAAGCCAAAGAAGTGATGGGCAATGACCGTTTACAATAATATAGCCGCGATGATTGGCAATACCCCTATGGTGAAGCTGGGAAGGCTGTTTGAACATGCCCATTTCGACGTCTATGCGAAGCTGGAGATGCATAACCCAGGAGGCAGTGTGAAAGATCGTCCTGCTAAAGCGATGCTTCTGGCAGCCTTCGAGGAAGGACGAATCAAACCGGGCTCCGTCATCGTAGAATCCAGTTCAGGCAATTTGGCAGTAGGGCTTGCTCAATTGTGCAATACGATGGGTTTTACGTTTATTTGTGTGGTTGATCCCAAGACGACGGAAGCGAACTTGCGGGTGCTTCGCGCTTATGGGGCAAGAATTGATTTGGTCAAGAAGCCTGACCCGGAAACAGGAGAATTTGTTCCTGCGAGGCTTGCCCGTGTTCGCCGCTGGCTGAAGCGGCTGCCGGATGCATTCTGGCCGAATCAGTATAGCAATAAGAATAACGCATTATCCCACCAGCAGACGACGATGGCGGAGATGGCAGCTGATCTTCCTCATCTGGATTATTTGTTTTGCGGTGTAAGTACATGCGGAACGATTCGTGGCTGCGTAGACTATATCCGGTTAAATGGACTTAAGACGAAAGTGATTGCAGTGGATGCGGAGGGCAGTATTATTTTCGGCGGGGAGAAAGGTAAGATTACCCGCATGCTGCCAGGGCTCGGAGCTGGGATCAAGCCAGGGCTTTGTCCGGATGAAGGCATTTATGAAATTGTTAAAGTGAATGACCGAGATTGTATCGCCGGCTGCCGGAAGCTGGTCCGTATGGAGTCGATCCTTGCGGGTGGTTCCTCAGGCGGCGTCATCAGGGCGGTGGAAAAATACAGTCCCTATATCGAGCCCGGTTCAACCTGTGCTGTGCTGTTGCCGGACAGGGGAGAAAGATACTTGAATACCGTATATGACGACACATGGGTGTCGCAATTGTTCGGCAATGCCCTTACGGCCGATCTGCATAAGCAAGGAGGAGCGATCGAAGAATGATCTATTTGAATGAGCGGGATTTGGAGCTTATCGGAATTAACTGGGCTGAACTCGCTCGAGTGATTGAAGAAGCTTCTGCAGCCTTTGCAGCGGAGGAATGTGCACAGCCGATCAAACCTTATCTGAAGTATGGCAATGAGCGTAACCGAATTATCGCCATGCCGGCTTATGTCAGCCGTCCTGTACGTGCTGCAGGCTTGAAATGGATCGCCAGCTTTCCCGGGAACATTGAGATTGGGCTGCCGCGGGCGAATAGTGTCACCGTGCTGAACGATCCAGATACCGGAGTTCCCACAGCGTTAGTTCAAGGCAGCCTCATTAGTGCTATTCGCACGGCAGCAGTCAGCGGCGCTTTGCTGCGCAAGCTGGTCTCTGGAGGGGAGAAGCCTCTTCGTGTTGCTGTGATTGGCATGGGACCGATTGGCCGCATGCATGTTCATATGCTGAATGGCTTGCTGAGCAGCCGGATTAGCCGGATTGTGGCTTTTGACCGGCGTGACATAGAAGTAGAAGAATGGTTGAATGGTGTACCGGTGACGATTCCGGTCGAGAAGGGAGCCACTTGGCAGGATGCTTATCGTGGTGCCGATGTTGTGTTCACTTGTACTGCAGCACCGGAACGTTATATTGATGAAGCTGCAGCGCCAGGCACAATTCTTATGCATGTATCGCTGCGTGATTATCATTTAGAAGCACTGAGTAATGTAGGAACCATCATTGTCGACAACTGGGAAGAGGTATGCCGTGCGGATACGGATACAGAGAGGCTGCATCTGTCTGCTGGTTTACAGGAAACGGATACGATGACGTTGTCGGAAGCCATTGCCCTTCCGCTGGAGCAGGTGATTCGGGCAGATGGACCAACGTTGTTCACTCCAATGGGGCTGGCCGTATTTGATGTTGCGGTAGCGGCGCATTACGCTGATGCCGCTGTTCGTCTCGGGGTTGGGAAGAGATTAGAGTAACAGGGCAAGCACTAGGTGTTGTTATACACCTGGTGCTTTTTTCTTTTCAACTATTATGACAAGACTCACGAATGCCGAAGAAAATATTGGTAGACGTGTAAAAATAACTCTTATGGAGGCGTTCAAGTGGCTCGCTCAACAGAACATTTTGAAAAAGTATATAATCACGTAGAAAAATACATAGGTCCAATCCATGGTGTATTCAAGGAATTAGTATCGGATGATCTATCTATCGATATTATTATTGCTGCTCCAACAAGTAGCCGAAATTATTATACATTGGTTACTTGCGGGATGAGTGAAAAGGCGATGACAGTACCGGAAGGAGCAGAGGAGTATCATTATGCAGAAATAATGATTTCACTGCCATCAACTTGGAAAATTTCTGAAGCGGATTTTAAAGATGATCGAAATTACTGGCCAGTTCGTGAATTAAAAAAATTAGCAAGATTCCCGCATGAACATAACACTTGGCTGCACTTGGGGCATACTCTTGCCAATGAACATCCGCCTAAGCCTTATAGTTCGGATGTGAAGTACCAAGGCATGCTGCTTGCCATTCCTGAAGTAGAGCAGATTAGGGAGTTCTTCAACCTGCAGCTTGAAGAGGATAAGGTTGTTCATTTCTTTACGCTCATGCCGATTTATCAAGAGGAAATGGACTATAAGCTGAAGCATGGTGTGGAGGCGTTGCTCGAAAAGATTTATAAGATAAGT
Source organism: Paenibacillus sp. YAF4_2 (assembly GCF_052113225.1). Taxonomy (NCBI): domain Bacteria; kingdom Bacillati; phylum Bacillota; class Bacilli; order Caryophanales; family Paenibacillaceae; genus Paenibacillus; species Paenibacillus sp. YAF4_2. The sequence continues at coordinate 119,436 of NZ_JBFRCT010000004.1, read as the reverse complement.
ACAGACAAAGTCGTTCAATTAAACCGTAAAAATGCTTGTAAGAAAGTATTTGGATTGTTCTAGTTTCAAATAAAGAAGCCTAGGCGCAAAAACTTTGCCTAGGCTTCTTTATTTGAATTTCTTTACTTCGCTGCTCTCAAGTAGAAGCGGCTCGAGTTCTCCCAGATGCCGCCCGGCTCCAAGCTTACAAGGCCAATCTCGTCAGCAGGAAGGTCCACGTTTGGTGCATTAACCAGGTTCAGCTGCGGCTCAGGGCAGAAGAAGCCTTTTGTCGCATTGTTGTTCCATACCATCCATTGTTTAAAGGCTGTTCCAACATCGTATACGAGTGACACTTGCTCGCGGGAGTCAGTCAGAACCATTTGGTTACGGCCATTACGCGGCTCAGCTGTATAATGATTATCCATAGCCTCCCAATAAGTTGGTACGCCAGCGGATTGGATCGCTTTTTCACCCTCAGACAAAGGAAGGAACTTGCCGGTAGGCAGCATGCGCTCGCTCATTTCCCAGCGGTTGCCGATTGTCAGGGTGAAGGAGCAGTCTTCCGGTGTGCTCTCTGGAGCGAACGGTGCATTAACTGCAGTATGGAAAGCGACCATACAAGGCATTGCATCTTGTCCTTCATTATGTACGGAAATATGTTGAAGAAGGCCTGTATCATTCAGGGCATAACGAAGACGAAGGGTAAAGACATGAGGCAGGAATTCGAAAATCGGATGCTTCTCGTCAACCGACAGCGCTAGTGTTACATAGCTTTCTGTCTTGTTTACGCCATAATCTTCAACGTTCCAGATTGCCGTATGGGCAAAGCCATGCAGGTGGTTGCCTGTTTTTGGCTCGTTAATTGGGAAGTTGTATGTTCTGCCGTTAAACTCGAATCGGCCATCTTCATATCGGTTAGGCGGGAACAGCACCGGGATACCATGAATACCTGGGTTAGCTTTAAAAGCTTCCATCTCTTGCTCCGCCGGCTCGCGAAGAATATGATAACCTTTGCTTGTGTCACGGAAAGCGATTAGATTCGCACCAACTTCAGGAAGCACAGCAGCTTCATAAGAACCCCATTGCAGCCATACCGCTGGCTCGCCTTTATACACTTGCTCGAATGCTTTTCCTTGCGTAGTCAAAGTTATTGCCTCCTTATAATCAATCTTCCATTAGAATAACAGGATGAACTAGAACAGACAACCGCCGCATTCCCAGGTGGAAACGCGGCGGTTGTCTATACAGGCCAAGCTTATGGCGTAATGCGCAGCTCGTTATTAATGGTGCGTTGCGTGAAGAGCTGCTGAAGCACGTATTGTTTTCTTCTAGGGACCGGTACCTGCTTCGATTCGGAATATTCCGAGCCGAAATAAACGATGCCGCCAGCAATGGACTTGATCTTGCCGATATTAATGTAGCAATTCGTATTCACCGGGTAGAAACTGCTATTAGCTGTTAGCTGCTCGATCTGTTCGGCAGTCATTCTCTTCTTTATGTTGTAGTTTCTGCCATGGAAGCTTACTAAACCAAGTGTCCCAAGTTTAAAGTAAAGCACGTCTGACTCCAGTTCGAAATCCTCATAAACATTTCGGCCGCTCAGCGTAGTATTCATCATTCCGATTCCCCCTCAAGAAATGTGAACTACTGATTTTGATAGCGCTTACATTATACCACGCCTATTCATGGATGAAAAGACATTTTTTAAAAATCGTTGATCCGAGTGTTCGCATGTGCTATGTTCACTTTACTGTACTCTATATCGGAAAGGGTGTTCAATGATGGGCGCATCTCATAATAGAACGATTTATATTGGCTCTTACGGAGCAGTATCAGAGCCTACGATCCTCGTCTGTGCATTTGACGGAGATAAGGGAGAAATCACGGTAAAGCAGCAAGTTACCGGAGTGGAAAATGCCTCTTTTTTGGCGGTAGATCCATCTGGCCTTCATTTGTATGCGGTTAGTGAAACCGGCCGTACAGGTGCTGAAATCGGCGGCTCGGTCGTATCTTTTGCTATTGAACAGGGCAATGGGACACTGACGGAGTTGAACCGCCAGCTATCGCATGGCGCAGACCCTTGTTACATAACGGTTGATGAAGGGAATAAGGCTGTGCTTGTTGCCAACTATTCAGGCGGCAACGCATCACTTCTCCCAATAAATGAGGATGGTACGATTGCTTCTGCAACGTCTATTGTCCGTGAGGAAGCTCCTCTTGGCAGTAATACTGCGCGCCAGGATGCACCTCATGCACATGCTATCGTTGTAAACGGCGGCTATGTGTATATGAACGATCTTGGAACGGACTTGATTCATACGTTTAAAATCGAAGAAGGAACGAAGCTGGCACTGCAAAGCTCATGCAAGCTGCATGGGGGAGCAGGACCTCGCCATATCGTCTTCCATCAAAGCTTGTCCACGGCCTATGTGATGAACGAATTGGACTCCACAATTACACTTCTGAATGTATCGGACAATGGCGAATTGACTCCGGTGCAGACCGTATCCGCATTGCCGGAAGGCTTCGCTGGTTACAATGATGCGGCGGATATTCATTTGTCGCCATCAGGTCGTTTCTTGTATAGCTCGAACCGTGGTCATAACAGTATTGCTGTGTTTACGATTGATCAGGCAGACGGAGGTTTGACTCTTATTCAGAATGCTTCCTGCGAGGGTGACGCGCCTCGTAACTTTGCCGTGCTTCCAGGCGGCGGACAATTGCTCGTTGCGAATCAGAAGACAGATAATATCGTATTGTTTAAGGTTGATCCGGAGACGGGACTTATACAATCAGAAGGAACGATACTCGAAGTGCCAAGCCCGGTATGTATTCGCCTAGGAACTGCTGAGTAGCTTGGCACAAGAAAGAAGGAATTGTTCATGTCAGTTAGCAATTCGGCGAAAATCTCTCCAGCCGTCAAGCTGGGGACGGTATATTCTATTCTTTTTGCCATAAGCTCTGTTCATTTACTTAATGATGCGATGCAATCGGTCGTATCCGCTTTATTCCCGATTTTCGAAGATTCGCTTGGACTAAAATTCGGCCAGATCGGCTGGATTGCTTTTACGCTTAATATGACGTCCTCCGTACTGCAGCCCGCAGTTGGATTCTTATCGGATAAAAAACCCGCCCCTTGGATGCTTCCGGTTGGAATGGCCTGCAGTTTGGTCGGCATGGCTGGGCTCGCTTATGCGCCAAGCTTCTGGATGCTGCTTCTCGCCGTTGTATTTGTAGGCTTTGGTTCAGCAGTCTTCCATCCGGAAGGTTCCCGGGTTGTGTTCTTCGCAGCAGGTGAGCGGCGTGGACTTGCGCAGTCCATTTATCAGGTTGGTGGTAACTTCGGCCAGGCGCTTGCGCCGCTAATGACGATTTATATCTTTGTTCCGCTAGGTCAGAAGGGTGCTGTATTAGGTACTTTCCTGGCTATTGCAGCCATTATCGTCTTGCTGAGAGTTGTTCCATGGTACGGGGCACAGCTTGCACAGAATGGTGCTCCCGTTAAGAAAAAGGCGGCTGGCTCCGCGCCAGCGGTATCACCGTATAACAGCAAAGTGATCGCTTTCGCCCTTACCCTGCTGCTCGTTCTCGTCTTCGCACGCTCGTGGTATTCGGCTGGGATCGGAAGCTTCTATAACTTCTACATGCAGGATAAGTATGGCTTGTCTATAAAAGCTGCTCAGGTTCCGCTCTTTATCTTTATGGCGGCGGGCGTACTAGGTACCTTCTTCGGTGGAATCCTGTCTGACCGATTCGGTCGGAAGCGAATGATGTTGTTCTCAATCGCAGGATCGGCTCCATTCGCACTGCTGCTGCCACATGTGTCGCTAGGCTGGGTATATCCGGTTACGTTCGTGTTGGGGTTTATTCTGCAGTCGGGCTTCTCGGTAAGTGTCGTGTATGCGCAGGAGCTTCTGCCGGGTAAAGTAGGTATGGCATCCGGACTAATTACGGGTCTTGCCTTCGGGATGGGTGGTCTTGGCTCCATTGTACTCGGTACCGCAGCCGATCATTATGGCATTATCGATACGATGGTTGCCAGCAGCTTCCTGCCGCTGATTGGCTTGTTGTCTATTCTACTTCCGAAGGATCGAAGAGAATAATAGTAATCGGTAACATTTGACAGAAAAAGATAAAATACGATATTATAGAAATAATTTTTGAGCGAAGCACGCCAAAAGCCTTACAGGTTTTTTGTGTGCTTTTTTTCTATCCAATTTTGTGTATACGGAGGGGAAAAGGTAGGTTAATAGGCCCTAAATTAGCGAAGGAGATGATAGATTGTGAGAAGAGGTTGGGTATCAGTAGTACTAGCTAGCGTGGTTTTGGCAGGTAGTGTTGTTGGATTAGGATTGAACGGAAGAGGGGGAAGTGTTGAGGCTGCTGCCAAGCCTTCGTTCTCGGATATAAGCGGCCATTGGGCAGAATCATCGATTGAAACAGCGGTTCAAGCAGGGGTGTTGAACGGCTATTCGGATGGGACTTATAAGCCGAACAATACGATTACGCGGGCGGAGTTGTTAAAAGTAATGGCTCTGACATTTAAGCTCGAAGTGGGAACAGGCGGATCTACCTGGTACGCACCTTACCAAACGGCGTTGTCGAAAGCTGGCGTATATATGGAAGGTGATTACCCGGGCAATCTCAACAATCCAGCGACACGTAATGAGATGGCAAAGCTCGCTGTTCGTGGTGAGTATACAGATTATCGGAGTAAAAAGCTAAGTGCAGCGGAGCTAATGTTCCGTGCTGTTAATAAGGGGATTCTTTCACGTTCTGGCACAAAAGCGGAGACGATCAATACAGAGGGCACTACGACTCGTGCTGAAGCAGCTGTGTTGGTAACTCGTCTTCTTAAGCTGACGAATGGCGGCACGCTGACTGTAGACCAAGGGGCATCAAGCGCAGCGGAGATCGCTTGGCACCGGCATAATATGATCACCATGTTTGATCAGAATGATTTGGTGAAGTTGCCTTATTCGGTGGATATTAGTAAAAAATATAACGTTACGATTGATAAGTTGATTATTCTAGATCCTGCGGATACGAAGGGGTACTATGCGGAGTATTTGAAGGGTGCTACGTATTATCCTGCAGATAACTCCAAGCCATCTGATAATTATTTATTCGCTTATAAAATAATTGGAAAGAATCTTGTCACAGATAATTCAACGCAAATTGTAACTAAGAGTTTTGCAATGTTTACTGATGAATATACAGGTGCCAATATCATGCTAGCAGATAAATATATCTATAGAGACGGGACATTATCTGAACGTACAGGTCTATTTAAAAATGATAAGGAGTTCGTATTCAATAAGCCTAACTCATTAGCCCACAATTACATTTTCGCGTTAGTTCCTAAAAAATATATTAATCAACAGATAGCACAGTATGGCGGACTTCCAATCCACCTCGAAAGATATAATGTCGGATCTGGTTCTGCTTCTCAATTTTACTTAACGGGCGTGAAAGATAAATGGTATTAAAAAAATATATTCCCCATTTAATGATTGTTGCTGTATTACTGAATATGTTTACGTTTCAGACCGTAGTGCAAGCTGTAAACGAATTAGTGAATAAAACAACAACCATTAATTTCAACTCGGATTTCAATTCAAATGGCACCATTTCTGATGTCGTTGTTAATTTAAATATTCCGGCTGGTTATAAAGTCAAAGAAAATTCATACCAATTATGGATGCAAGTTGCGGACAGTTCTGGGAATTTAACCCTTACAAAACGTGCTAGTAATTTTAATCTGTCGGGGTCAAGATTAACAGTTAATACGGTGAGTGGAACGAAATTGTCAGTTACAGCCCAAGATGCTTTATCCACTATGTATGCAGCAATTAATAGGAGATCAAACGGTAAAGAGTGGATAATTGAAGGTAACGGAGTAGGTCCTTATTATGTAACCCCTAAATCAGGGGATCCTTGCTGGGATGGAAACCTGAGTGTTTGCCCAGGCAAATTACCAAGTAACGATAGTCAAGGAAATCTAATTAAAGACGAAATTAGGGGCACCGACGGGTCAATAAAATCTGTTAGTAATGGATTCAATCCACCAGATAAATTTTTTACAAAAGACTTTAAGAAGGTACCACCCAGTTCATTAATTTCATCATCACTTAAAGTAATCAAAGCAACACCTTTATCAAAAGCAGTAAAGGTTCTGAAATTAGGGGATGGATTGTCCGGTAAAGGACTTACTGTTGCTGTCTTACCAACAAAGGATAACGCCAATCTGCTAGAAGATAATTCTTGCGTTGGTTGCTCCGGAAATGCAATAGGAAAAAAATATGGTATGGATACGCTTCTGACATGGACGGCGAGTACCTATTACTACCAAGGCGAAGTCCGCGTTACATACGAACCAATAGCAGCACCTACTAAACCGACTGTATCTTGCGATTGCTCGGCAGAACCTGACACTATCACGTTTGACGATAAAGACATTTCTGTGACGGCAACAATGACGGCTTCACTTGCAGGAAAAGGAACGAAGACCGTTAAGAACTGGACGGTTTATGGCCGTGCTAATGATGGTAGCCAATACACGACTTCAACGGTAGGGTATGGGGTCGACCAGATTGAGCAAAAGTTTAGCTTTACGATATCCAAGACCAAACTTGATGGGGTCAACAGCTATACCGAAACATGGGCTATGCGTGCTCGGGTAAACTTCTCTGATGGCACGACAGCCGAAGAACCAATTGAATGTACGACAACGGTGATAAGAGAAGGAACATCCACTCCTGATCCAGGTGGAACACCAACTCCGCTACCAGCACCACCTGTAATCGCAGATGTTGAGTTTATACCGAATACCATCATTACAGGTGATCAATCCACGCTAGATAATAACTCTGATGGTTATACATCCATGGAATGGACATTCTCTAGCAACTTACAAGAGGTTATAACGGATTCCAGCCAATATCGTTATCTTAATGTGAAATTCGATAAGCCAGGATTCTATCAAGCAAAAATAATGGTTACTAATGGTACAGAAACAAGATGGGATACAGCCTCGCTGCAGGTTCTTGATCCAATGCCGGTCGCAGTGGTAACAGGTCCAACTAAGGTTATTCAGGGAAGGGATTTTACGAGTATCTTCCATCTCTATAACTCTTATACGCCGTTAGCAGATCGCGGGGTAACTATCGATTTTACTAAAAATCAAATGCGATATAAGAAGGTTAGTAATCCTGGATATACGGAAGGCTGGCCAACGCAAGGACCAACTGACCTTGGGGATTATTCCGTTGAAGGCAAGGTTTTTGATTCTCAAGGACGTGAGAGTGATTGGGAAAATCATCTATTCGAGGTTGTTCCCGATCAGCCGCCAATAGTAAGCATAATGGCTCCGGAGCAGACTTATCGCTTCAACGAATCTATGGTCTTTATTGATGCTGAAAGTGTGGATGGCGATACATTAGCTGGTATGAAACTTGAAGAGCGTTATGATCATGATAATGATGGGAACTACGAGGAAGAGCCTTGGACAATCCTTTATACAGGACCATTCAAGGATACCTATCCCATCGCATATATAAGTGTAGGGAAGAGACAATATCGAGCTAGCGTAACTGAGGATTACGGATTATCGGCTACATCTGAGATTGCAACGACGAATGTACGTAACTATGCACCGTTTGTGGACTTTGATGTCTCTGGACTTACACAGCAGCCAGATCAAGGCGACGACAGCGCACCTGAAGACTTGGCTTATACCGGCGAATCGATTATGCGTTCGTGGAAGTTGATTCAACCATACACGACCAACACGAATAAACCTATCGGCTGGAAGACGAATAGCGGTGCACTTCAAACCAAGAATGCCAAGATGGCGGATTTCTTTATTAAGTATCCGAATATGGGTTTAGGGGCGAATAGTCGTTCGAAGTACGAATTAGCTGCCGATTTAACCAACCTGCCTGTTTGGGGATTGCCAGCAGGTGCTGCAGCTGTCCCATACATTTATGCTGGCCATCGCCTGTATTCCCGTGAAGGCGTGGACATGGTAGAACGCAATGCGAAAAATGGTACGGAAATTAGCAGATTTTCTTTGTCTGAAGTAAATGGTTTAACCTATTTAGGTGCAGATAAAAACGAGAACTTTTATTATGGTGCATGGGTTGGTGACTCATCGAAAGCAACAACCTATGAGCTCAAGAAAATTAACAATCATGGTCAACTCTCTGCCAGCTATACCATACCGATATCAACAGGTATTTCTTACGTGTTGTATTTTGAGATTTCGGATGACGGGCAAAATTTCTATATGGCCTATCGTGCTAGGGTTGGTATGACTCAAGAATACTGGAATGTTCATGCTGTGAAATATTCCATGCTGGATAAGTCAGTGAAGTGGGACGTAAAAACGAACGAAATGAGATATAGCCCGACAATATTGCAGAACTATAAAGGGGTTATAGACTCAGATGGAGATTTATATCTCACTTGGGGGACCTATACAACTTATGATGGCTACGAAACGTATGCGATGGCGGTAAATGGCGAAACAGGGGTTATGGGCTATGGGTCATTTACTAGTGGTCAATCAGACCCTTCTTATATCGTAGCTACTTCTATCAATCCGACTACCAAGTATTTGTATTTCACCGTTGGCGCATACGTTTCATCCATGTATTCGAGTGATACTTATATGAGCACAGGAATCTATGGATACTCCTGGAATAAAACAACGGGTGGACTAACGAGGATTGGCTATCCAAGTGTTTCCTCACCAACTTCTACCGGATTTGAAAGCTGGCAATGTGAAGACTACCCTTACTGTGATAGTTTTACTGCCTTAAAATCATGGGGAGTAGCAACACCGGTTATTTATCCAGATGGAACACTTTATTCTACCGTTCGTTACCAGTATGGAGATTTCAAATTAGATAGTGGCTTAAACCCTTTGTATTTTCAATACAATAGCTCCAAGTACACCTTTGAGAATACAAGAGGAAATAGAATTGGGAATTCAAAAGCATTTCTAATGCCAAGCGGAAAAATCGCTTATCCTATTAATGGAGCTAATGCAGATTATTCAGCGGCTACATATAAACCATATGCAGGTATAGTAGCTGCAGGAAGAGCACCGGTAGATAGCTATAATAACTATTATGGCAATAAGGTCTATCAAAGCGAGATTTTAGATAAAGGCTACACTTTCCCTGGTGCAGCTCAGAAAGATCCGACATTAAACACATCCATACTTCCAGACGGATCGTTCTATGGCTTTTCGGCACCCGGACAAGCTTCTGGAATCCAATATGTATTTCCTTTTGTACCTGCGAGCGGTAGCGGCGATTATCCGAAAGTAATTGATGATAATACCGTTGAAGTTGTTGATTCCTCTTGGGCTGGACTTTGGTATGATCCGGCGACAAAGCTTAAGAACGATCGTCTTTCCTTCAACGTTGCTGTTAACGATGCTGTGAATGATAAGCCAGTTGGTGCAGCTATCCACGTACAAGACGGAAAGAACATGTATGCAGCGGAGTGGACCAAAGATAAGCTCACTCTGTATAAGATTGTAGCAGGTTCTAAAACGATGCTTCAATCGATTGATTACCAACGCTCACCATTTATAACGTATCCGTTTGATCTTGAAGCTTCCAATGGAACGCTGCGCGTCTACATCAACCATGCTAAGGCAATCGAGATATCGGATAGCACCTATAGCAAGGGTTCCGTAGGCATCATGTCACTTGGCCAGCAGCAGGCGAAGTTTAGTGATGTTAAGGTGAAAAACTACGGTGACTATTATATAGAAGAGACTAAAGAATCCGTTCTCGTAGGTGAAGAGATCAAGTATGATGCTATCTTTGACGACATCGAGAAGGATCCGGAGTCATTAGAAAATTGGAGTTACCAGCATGATCCGAATTACTTCGCTAATTCACTTGGACTGAGTGCATTTGATGGAAAATCCTTCGATACCAAGCTTCCGATGCTGGATAAGCCGGGTCTCTATAACATTACCTTTAAGGCAAAAGACAATCCAGGGATGGATGAGTATGAGGGATGGTCTGAACCAGTGACTAAAAAGCTTTATGTGCATCGACGGCCGATCGCGCAGCCAGATGTTCGTTTCACGGGCATTGTGTACCCGGAAGGAGAGACCTTGGATTACTCCACTTTTGATACCTCATTCGATCCGGATATTCCGGATTACTTAGCTGATCGATCGTTCCGGACAAGATGGGCTGATGAAACAAGTTGGGCGTCCGGCAAGCGTGAGCTCTACAGCCGCCCTGGTGTAGAATTGATCATTCAAGAGCAAGTACAGGATGGTTTTGGGGTGTGGTCCTATTGGGTTGAAACTCGAGTTTACAAAGATGCACTCCCGCCAGCGAATCAACATCGGCCGCAAATGGTCATTACTTATCCAAGTGGTACATTAGCTGCTCCAACTTTACTTGGCAGCGAGCCAACTATCCGATGGACATACAGTGATGTTGACCACGATCTGCAGGAACAGTTCTACCTGAAAGTTTCTTATGTTGACAATGGAACAACGATTATGGAAGGAACTTACCCAGGTGATGATACGTCCTTTATTCTGGATGAAGGGATTCAGCAGGGGCGGAAAATAAAAGTACAGGGCCGCGTGTATTCGAAAGGTTATTGGTCGGATGACAGTAATACCGTGTATTTCATCCTGAATACACCGCCAGTGACTCATCTGCTTAGCTTTAACGGACTGAAAGCTTCGGAGCCGATCTATACGAACAATAACAAGCCGCTGCTGAAAGTATCTGTTACTGATGTAGATGGACAGCCGGTATCCAAAGTGGATTATGAGGTATTCTATAATGCGACAAGCGAACTTGTTATAGATACAAACAGTGCAATCAGCACAACAACCTATACATCATCAGCGCTGCAGGAAGGACTTCATAACTGGAGAGCAAGGGCGAATGACAGCTTTGCTTGGGGTAGTTATTCCGAGAATGGCTATTTCTTTGTAGATACCGTTCCGCCAGATGATACCAATGAACAGCTTGATATCAAACCAACTTCGGTAAAAGTCAGCTTTAATCCATTCCGTGATGCAGATCCATCATCGGGGCATGCGACAAGAGCCCTTTACATGCAAAAGGTTAATGATGACGGTTCAACAACCAACATCGATTTGAACGGTAATGGAACAGTGGAATACAGTATTCCGCTTTCTAATTCGACAACCAGCTATTCAGTAGGTGGATTAATTGCTGGAGCCAAGTACCGTCTGATGGTTGTAGATTGGGATATTGCCGGTAATATGGGGCAGTATCAATACATTTATTTCACGACGAACCGCCCGCCGACAGCTGATTTTGACTGGTCTCCAAAGCCTGTCTATGAAGGGGATACGGTCGCATTTACAACCGCAGTAGACGATCCCGACGGCAATGATCTATCTATCGCGTATAAACTTACTAGCCCAAGTGGCGTAACAAAGAACTTCTCTTACTCCTTCAAGTATCCTTATCCATCAACGGGGCCGGCATATCGTATGACCGAAACAGGGGATTGGACGATGCAGCTCACCGTTACCGATGGCATGGTAATGGTACAAACAGAGAAGAAAGTCAAAGTACTCGAACTTGGATTAACAGGATACGTGAAGCATACGGATCAATGGGATGATAAGAGGAAGGAATTTAACAAAAAGCAAAGCGGCTCGCCTCGCGGTTATAACGTATTCTGGGCAGGGGAAAAGTTCATTCTATCCGCTGTGACGACAAATACGGGGACCGCAACAAAAGCTGACAGAGTAGAGGTAAAGATGAAGACTTACTCTGAGTCATTATCATCATCGAACTCCTCCCGCACGAGCTGGCAAGGTGAACTGTGGGATGCTTCTTTCGAGGAGCTTGTGAAAGGACCGTTAACCTTTGAATTTACTGCCTACTACAATAATGGCATTGTGAAGCGGGATTCGGTCACGATACAAATTGAAGGGAATGTGTACGATATCGTAAGCGTGCATCGATTGAAGTAAATGGAATATGGCTGTGCCAATCTGGACAAGACTCCGTATAAAAACGGAGTCTATTTTTTTGGATAAACGAGATTAGCAATAATAGATTTTATAAATTATGGAAGTAAGGTATTATTTAGTGATGTTATGAGAGCAAACCGATATTGGAAGGATTGAGGATTTTTGAAGAAATGGAAAGCTTCTATACCCCTAATCGTACTAATTGTCGTCGCAGCCTTATTATTGGGGACGAATGTTTTTTCAACAGCCGATCAAACTACGAATCTAGACTCTATCCATGCTGAAACTCATCTAGCAGACGTTCCTGCCATTAAACTCCAAAAGACCGTTCCATCAGTTGAACAGGAGAAGGCAGTACCTGCTTCTCTGAGTGCTATTGCCTTGGATGAATCAGAGATTACTAGCTACAAAGAATTTGATACTGGGATTACTCAGAATGCGACAGTATCATTTGTTGACCCGTTACACTTAGGTAACGATGATACATCGACTTCACGTGCTGGTGATCATCGTGTCTATAAAAAAACAGTCTATGCCATTGATAAAATGACATCAGTTGCTATCAGCGTTGGACCAATCGATAATCAAAAATTTATTGTGAGTGCTGCAAAAGGGCATTCAAGCAGCAGCCCATCACAAAATGTTTCTGTTACTGGCGCATTATCTATAAAAGGGACTTATAATAGTCATGTTATAGAACTTGTTAAAGCCGCTTTAAACCTTTCTGCAAGCGGGACAGCTTCAAAAGCTTACACAGCAACTGACACGTGGACAGGTCCACCAGAAGGCTCCGCATACAACTCGCGGGATTATTATGGTGGGATTAACTACGATCAATATGATATAACAATCGTGAAGTATTATTATTATGATGAATACATAGGAACAACATTCGTTGGTACAACGTCTGAAATTGCTGGGTATACTTATTTGACTGAGGTATTGAAACCGAAAAACATTGTATTTTGCATAGATCATAAAGTTTAATAATAAAATAATGGCTGTCCCTAATCAGGGGCAGCCATTATTTTATCCACTCTTTATTTTTGTGAAAAACTTGCTGATCGCATAATACGCAGCACCGCGTACAGCGGATTGATCCTGCAGCTCGGCGAACAAAATCTTCAGTCGCTCGCGGTGATAAGGCAAAGTCCGGCGTGCGACGGATGTCTGAACCGCTTCCTCCAGCCATGTTTTCGCTCGGCTCATCCGGTTGCCGATGATGACAACGTCCGGGTTAAAGACGTTGACGATATTTGAAATGCCCGCACCCATGTACTCACCAATCTTATAGAACAAGGCGCGAATCTCTTCGTTGCCTGCTTCTGCTGCTTCAAGCAGGTCCTCCAAATTATCAAAGCCAAGCGGAGCAGCCTGCTCGAGCAGGGCATTCTCGGAAGCATACAGCTCCCAACAGCCTTCATTCCCGCAGCGGCAAGGCTTACCGTTATATTCAATGGACAAATGTCCGAGCTCACCGGAGAATCCAGTCGCCCCTTTATATAACTCTTTATTAAGTATGATGCCTGTACCAATACCAATCCCGACGCTGACATAGATTTGATGGGCGATGCCGCGGCCAATACCGTATTTTTGCTCGCCTTGCGCACCAGCATTGGCTTCATTATCTATGGTCACTGGAAGCTGGAACCGCTCCTCAAGCAGCTTCTGCAGTTCAACATGCTTCCACTCCAGGTTAGGAGCAAACAAGATCGAGCCTTGATCATCAACAATACCAGGAACACCTACGCCGATTCCGACGATGCCATACGGACTTACCGGTGCCTTGCCAATTAGTTCTTCAATACATTGAACGAGTTCCTTAAGGGTAAACTCAAGCTGATGCTTCTTGAGGCTCTTCTGCAATTCCGCAATAACATTGCCTTCAAGGTCGGAAAGCACACCGCGAATATAGTTAACGCCGAGGTCAATGCCTACAGCATAACCCGCTTGTCCGTTGAACAGCAGCATAACCGGTTTGCGGCCGCCGCTTGATTCCCCAGGACCAATCTCTATTATAAGATGACTGTCGATCAAATCTTGCACCAAGTTGGAGACAGTCGCTTTATTCAGCCCAGTAAGCTCGGAAATTTGCGCCCGTGAGAGAGGGGCATTTTTCAGCACGGCCTCGAGCACGATGGAAGTGTTTATTTTTTTGATAAGTGTCAAATCGCCTGTCGTAGTCACTTTCAACTGCAATTGCCTCCGTCCATGTCGTCCATTCAGCCTATTGTATCAGAATTTGCCTAGTGTGGCTGTTGTAAAAATATTTTAACATAAAAACTTAGTTTGTTTAATAGACAAACTAAGTTACAGGTGCTATATTATTGGTGAGCGTTTTCAAAACACATTTTAGCTAACGAGAAGAGCACTCATACTCGTACATTTTAAAGGAGGATATTCATCTCATGACTTATTTCGCTAATATCGGCAAGATCCAATTCGAAGGTAAAGGTTCCGACAATCCGCTTGCATTCAAACACTATGATCCAAACCAAGTGGTAATGGGCAAAACGATGGAAGAGCACCTTCGCTTCGCAGTTGCTTACTGGCATACTTTTAACGCTAACGGTACTGACCCGTTTGGTAATGCAACAATGTTCCGTGGTTGGGATAAATTCGATGGTCTGGATCGTTCGAAAGCACGCGTAGAAGCTAACTTCGAATTCTTGGACAAAATCGGCGCGCCGTTCTATGCATTCCATGATGTGGATATCGCTCCTGAAGGTGCAACACTGCAAGAGTCGAACAAAAACCTCGACGTAATCGTTGCTATGCTGAAAGACCAACAACAACAATCCGGCAAGAAATTGCTTTGGAATACAGTTAACATGTTCTCGAACCCGCGTTATGTTCACGGTGCAGGTACTACTTGTAACGCTGACGTATATGCATACGCTGGTGCACAATTGAAAAAAGGCCTTGAAGTTGGGAAAGAACTTGGCGCAGAAAACTATGTATTCTGGGGCGGTCGTGAAGGTTATGAAAACCTTCTGAACACAGATATGGGCTTCGAGCTTGATAACCTGGCTCGTCTGTACCACATGGCTATCGCTTATTCGAAAGAAATCGGCTTCGATGCACAATTCCTGATCGAGCCTAAGCCAAAAGAGCCAACTAAACACCAATACGACTTCGACTCCGCTACAACAATTGCATTCTTGCAAAAATACGGCTTGAAAGACTACTTTAAGCTGAACCTTGAAGCGAACCATGCAACACTTGCTGGTCATACTTTCGAGCACGAAATCCGTACAGCTGCAATCAACGGCATGCTGGGCTCGCTTGACGCGAACCAAGGCGACCTGCTTCTTGGCTGGGATACAGATGAATTCCCAACGGACCTGTACTCGACTACACTGACTATGTTTGAAGTTCTGAAAGCTGGCGGCATCGGCCGTGGCGGCGTTAACTTCGACGCGAAAGTACGTCGTGGCTCGTTCGAAGCAGAAGATCTGTTCCTGGCTCACATCGCTGGTATGGATTCCTTCGCTTGGGGTCTGAAAGCAGCTGCGAAGCTGATCGAAGAAAGAATCTTCGACAACATTGTTGAGGATCGTTACAGCAGTTTCAAATCCGGCATCGGCGCAGAAGTTGTTGCTGGTAAAGCATCCCTGGCTTCCCTGGAAGCTTACGCAATGCAAAACAACCCAATCGTTAACAAATCCGGCAAACAAGAGCGCATGAGACTGATGCTCAGCGAAGTTATCTTCAGCGTTTAATCGCTGATTATAACCGGATAACGGGAGGATTATGTCAATGAGTTATGTTGTTGGTATAGATTTAGGTACTAGTGCCGTTAAGGCACTGCTCGTTGACAAGAATGGAACGGTAGCTGCGGAAGCATCCCGCAGCTATCCGCTGTTCCACGAGCATTCCGGCTGGAGCGAGCAAAAGCCGGAAGATTGGGTAACTGCTACAATTGAAGCTCTTCATGAGGTTGCTTCGGCTAACGGAATTTCTGCTGATCAAATCGAAGGCATCAGCTTCTCCGGTCAAATGCACGGTCTCGTGCTGCTGGACGGAGTAAACATGCCTGTTCGTAATGCCATTCTGTGGAATGACACACGTACAACGGAGCAATGCCGTGAGATCGAACGCACCCTTGGCGACAAGCTGCTTGGTATTACACGCAACCCGGCGCTTGAAGGCTTCACGCTGCCTAAGATCCTGTGGGTTCGCCAATATGAGCCGCAAGCCTTCGAACAAGCGAAGCTGTTTGTACTGCCGAAAGACTATGTTCGTTATGCTCTGACTGGCGAGCTGCACATGGATTATTCCGATGCTGCAGGTACGCTGCTGCTTGATGTTGCTGCGAAAGAATGGAGCAGCGATGTGCTGGCAGCATTTGGTCTGCCTGCAAGCTTCTGCCCGTCGCTCGTAGAATCGCATGGCCTCGTAGGCACGCTGCTTCCTGAGATTGCTGAGCGTACTGGTCTTGCGGTATCGACGAAAGTATTTGCCGGCGGTGCCGACAATGCTTGTGGTGCAATCGGAGCAGGTATCCTGTCCGAGGGCTTGACGCTGTCGAGTATCGGTACTTCAGGTGTCATTCTCTCTTACGAGAATGACAAGAACAAAGACTTCCAAGGCAAAGTCCATTTCTTCAACCATGGCAAAGAAAACTCCTTCTATGCAATGGGCGTTACTTTGGCAGCAGGCTACAGCCTGAGCTGGTTCAAGAAAACTTTTGCGCCTAACGAATCGTTTGATGAAATGCTGCAAGGTGTAGGCGAAGTACAACCTGGGGCTGGCGGACTTTTGTTCACGCCTTACCTCGTTGGTGAACGTACACCACATGCCGATCCGGCAATCCGCGCAAGCTTTATTGGCGTGGACGGCTCGCATGAGCGGATTCATTTTGCCCGTGCTGTTATGGAAGGGATTACGTTCTCGCTTAATGAGTCCGTAGATCTGTTCCGCAGTGTTGGCAAAACAGTCGATAAAGTCGTCTCCATTGGTGGCGGCGCGCAAAACCCAGTATGGCTGCAAATGCAAGCTGACATCTTCAACGCGACAGTTGTTGCGCTTGAGAATGAACAAGGCCCAGGCCTTGGTGCAGCAATGCTGGCAGCATACGGCTGCGGTTGGTTTGAGAGCCTGGAAGCTTGTGCAGACAAGTTCGTGAAGCATGCTGCTTCGTACGAACCACAGCCTGAAGCTGTTGAAACATACAAAGGGCTGTTCCGCATCTACCAGCAAGTGTATGCACAAACGCGCGGCATGAACGAAGCGCTTGTTGCTTACCGGGGTTAATAGCTTTACTATATAACGCGAGTTGATACCGTTTCTTCCAAGCAACTGGGAGGAACGGTTCTTTTTTGTGAATCATGGCTGTCTACGTTGGAATTCATCCAGCAAAATGGTGCCCCGAGACTGATAGCCTGCGTTATATTGGATTCTTTCCAACGAGATCGACTGGTTTGGACAAAGAGAAGGCCATTTTGGCAAAAGTTACTGGATAGAATCCAATGTAGCTAGTGTCTGTGGGAAATCGGGCGATTTCCTTTGGATAAATTCCAATGTAGGAATGATTTTGCCTAGTGGATTACTTCTTACCAATAGTACTACGCCAAAGACTTGTGAAAGTGCGGATTAGAAGTAAGGGGAATATAGAAAAAAAGGCCGTTCCCGGTCAGATCTGTGACGGGGTACGGCCTTTTTTGTGCATGTGGGGATTAAGACTTCGCTTCAGTCGACACTTCTTCTTTGCTGTCAGACACTAATTCCTTAGCAGATGTCTTGAATTCATGAAGCGTACGACCTACTGCGCGGCCAAGTTCAGGCAGCTTGGAAGGTCCAAATATAATCAATACCACTACAAGAATCATCATGAGTCCTGGGAAACCTACGTTTTGCAACATACGATCATCTCCATTCGATTATTATTAGTCTTGGTTATGATTGCTTGGATAAGCCGCTACTGCTTCGATCTCAATGAGCCAGTCAGAGTTGACGAGTCCGCCTACTCCAACGGTGGAGCGGGCTGTCTTGGTTGGGTTTTCTTTTGTATTGAAATATTTGGCGTAGGCTTTGTTCCATCCGTCGAAATCGAACTTGCCTTCTTTGGCAGCATCAGGCGCGATGTATACGCGCAGATAAGTAACATCTTTCATTGATAGGCCTTGCTCTTTCAGCTGGGTTTCGATGTTTTTCAGAATGCTGAGGCCTTGCGTCTCTGTATTGCCATATCGATCATAGATCGTTTTGCCCTCTTTGTTAATGACAGAAGGTACCGTGCCACTTGTCTCGAAGGTTGCAGTACCTGCAGGCATCGCAACCGCGCTTGAGATCGAGGACTGTGGGCTGCCGTAAAATTCAGGCTCATGAATCGGTGCAAGCGGATATTTGTTTGGTGTAACCGCTGCGTATACACTGGCCGTTGCGGCCATACAGGAGATAATAACGGCACCTGCAATAACTTTCATTTTACCTGTCATCTTCATCATTTGACCCCTCCTAGGTTATTCCTTCATGACGCGTTCATGGATGTCTGTGACAACCTCACGCGCAGATTCAATGCCGCCTGCCATCCAAGCGGTAATATAGCTGATATGTTCACCGGCTAGATAGACACGGCGGTCAGGCTTGCAGAGCACCGGATAGTTCGTTTTGCGATCATCCGCAGAGTAAGACACCCAGCTGCCCTCATTATATTTGATCGATTTCCAATTAACGGAGAAGGATGATTCGAATTCCTTATAATATTGCGGATGAATCTTCCCGCCTTGGGCGAGAGCATGTGCTTCGCGTTCCTTGAAGGACAATGCACCAATTGTATCTGCGTTGGAGCCTTGAGCGTAATAGCCAAGCAGCAAGCCTTTTTTGGCAAAATAGTTCGTAGGCGGGTAGTAGATCGATGAAATATCCATATTCGTCAGCGTATTGCCGCCGTAGATTTGGTCGTCTTCTTCCCAAAACCGACGTTTGAATTGCAGGCCGATCTTGCCGGCGTTGGCGTATTTCGTATTATTAATAGCTTTTGTCATTTCCGGAGACAAGTCATGCTTGATGTTCTTCAGCACGGAGAGAGGAATTGTACAGATGAGATAATCACCTTCGATCTGTTTCGTTTCTCCATTTAAGAGGTCTTTGTAGGTAACCTGTACCTTTTCTCCAACATGCTTGAATTCGCTGACCTCGGAATGGAACTTGATCTTGTTGCCAAGCCGTTTCTCGAAGGCCTTCGGAATGGCATCGATTCCACCAACGGGATGGAACATCATCATTTGCTGGTCGTAACTATATTCGCTTGAGAAGAAATTGCCGAAACCGGAGTTAATGATGGCTTTCATGTCGAATGGATCACGAATGACGCCGGCATCTAATCTGGATCCTGGTTCGTCCTTATAACCACCGCGGGACGAGCCTTTGTAGAACAAGTCGGCATCGAGGTTGCCCTCGGAGCGGAGATAAGCGACAACCTTCGCTTTCTCCTCTGCGGTAACGGGAAGATCGAGGCCCGGCTGATTAATCGCTTTGGCGAGCAATTCGTTGACAAAGCCTTTATAGTCGGCTTTAGCAGCCCGTTTCCGAACACGGGTGCTGGATAAAGCCCCGACATCCTCATTGTAATAGTAGGCACTATCATTGACGTTATTGAACGGCTCCATAATAATACCGAACTCGCGGCAATAATCCATCGTGACATGGAACTGAGGGATACGCATACAGCCTGCATTCAAATACATACCGTCATCAAAGCGTGCAACCTGCTTTTGGCCGCCGATCTCCGCCACCGTTGTGCCGCGGCGTACGGACCAGTTTCGCCCACCGGAACGAGCACGTGCTTCTAGGATGGTACAGTCATAGCCTGCTTTGCCAAGCTCATAAGCAGCTGTTAGACCAGCGACACCTGCACCGAGGATCACGATTTTTTTGCCGGAACGGCTCGTGCCTTTCAGATCCCAGCTGGATGGAGGCGTGTATTCGGCTGCTTTCAGCGTTTCCGGTGTAAACAGCCCCATCGTCCCCATCACACTAAATACAGCGGCTGCCCCGCCGATTTTGCCGACTGTCGTCAGAAATTGTCTGCGCGATAGTTCATTAGGTGTCTCTTTCGTTTCCATGCCCTTCAGCTCCTTCGCTTGATCGTTTGCTTCTCTCGGAAAAAAATGTAACACGGATTTTCAATCATTAGCCAACGTTTTGTTAGGAAGGTTGACATAAATAAAATTTATATAACCAATAAAAATAATCGATCGATTCATAGCTGTTAGGCAATTATAACCATTTATAGGTGTGTTTTGAGACGGGGAGTTTCATAAAAACTCAAGTTTTACGTGCACTTGAACATTCGTTCTGTTCGTTTTGTTACTTTATCTCATTTGGTACCTAGTGGCCTGACAAGGGCAATCAGTCCCATTGACGGAATTTGGTAGCCCTGATAACATCTCGTTCGAGAGAACTTATGTTAGATTTCCTTACATATTCGTTAGAGGAGGCGTCCGGCGATGAAAGACAAGGTAATCGGCATTGGAATCGTTAGCGACTTAACTGGTTTGACGGAAAGGCAAATTCGTTATTATGAGGAGAAGCAATTGATATTCCCGGGGAGGTCCAAGGGAGGCGCACGCAAGTATTCTTTTGAAGATGTGGATCGCTTAAAAGAAATTAATGATAAGCTTCGGGATGGCTTCCATACCTTTGAGCTTAGAAAACCGGGAAGGTTGTGCAGCGAATGAAGAAGATCGAGGAAACGATGACGCTGCTCTCGCATCTGACTGAGCTTAGACGTCGCATCTGGCGAAGTCTTGCTGTCGTACTGCTATCAATGGGGGGCGGCTTGTATTTGGCGCCTAAGGTACTCCGTTATTTGAAGAGTGTGCCACCTGGCTCCGAGATGACCTGGAATGTGTTCTCGCCTTGGGACGGCATTCGGATGTATATGTCCATTGCACTTGTTATTGCGCTTACGGTGTCGCTGCCGTATATTTTGTATCAGCTGTGGGGCTTTGTGAAACAAGGGCTTCATCAACGGGAGCGTACAGCCGCTTTGCGTTACGTTCCTTATAGTGTGATTTGCTTCCTTACCGGACTTGCATTTGGTTATTTTGTGGTTCTTCCAATGAGCTTCTCTTTCACTTCCAAAATTACAAAAAGTATGGACTTGGTCGAAACCTACGGTGTTGCTCAATATTTCGGATTTATGATGAATATCGTTATTCCGCTTGCCATTGCGTTCGAATTGCCCGTCATTGTTATGTTTCTGACGAAGATTGGAATCCTTACTCCACATATGCTTCATAAAATGAGAAGGTACGCATATCTGGTGCTTGTGATCGTCGCGAGCTTGATTTCACCTCCAGAACTAATCTCTCATTTGCTCGTATTTGTTCCGCTCGTCGTGCTCTATGAGATCAGTGTCCTGCTGTCGCGTGTGGTATACGGACGAAGGAAAACGACAGTGCTGGTTGAAGTATAATCCTATAGCAGAACAGCCTCGGCATGGATGCCGAGGCTGTTTTTTATTAAAAAAGTAAAAGCTTTAACCTTTTGTTCGTTAATTCGATTGTGATAGACAGAAAACGAGTAAATGCGGCATATTCGATGATTTACCGCTAGCGGAAGATGTTGGTTGTTATCTATATGTAAGATATACTGACATTATATCAGAGCAAGTCCAGAGGAGGGCTTCATATGCAATCAATATTCACTAGTAAATGGAAATGGAAAATATCTGTTAGTCAGCGGCTGACGCTATCCTTCCTCGTAATCGTTATTCTTATGGCGGGCAATGGTGCACTAAGTTTTGATCGGATGAGTAAGCTGACGGACAATGCACAGGAAATATCGCAGGTATGGCTCGCTAATATTAAAACGATCAATGAGATCAACTATTTGAATGAGCATATGCTGACCATTCAATACAAAATGGCGGGTGAGAGTAATCCGTTGAAACGTAAGATGCTGGAGGAGGATGGAGAGTACACGATTGTCATTCTGCAAAAGAAGCTGAAGGAATTCATGGCTCTTCCGAAATCCGGGGATGATATGAACTTATCGCGTAATCTGGAAGGCGAATGGAAAGCCTATCTGGCTTTATACCGTAATGTAATCCGCTATTCCAATCAAGAGGATAAGAAGTTAATTACCGATGCTTTGATGGCATCCGAGCAATCATTCAGTACGATGCAATCCTATATTAATACATTAA
Source organism: Paenibacillus sp. YAF4_2 (assembly GCF_052113225.1). Taxonomy (NCBI): domain Bacteria; kingdom Bacillati; phylum Bacillota; class Bacilli; order Caryophanales; family Paenibacillaceae; genus Paenibacillus; species Paenibacillus sp. YAF4_2. The sequence goes on along the minus strand of NZ_JBFRCT010000004.1, from coordinate 97,297 downwards.
TCCGGATGAATGAAGAAGGGGCGAAAGCAGCCGAGAAATCAAGCGAGAAGATTAACCGCGAAGCAGTATTAGCTATTGCTTGCAGTCTTGGCGCAGCGTTGGTGCTGGTGCTGGCTTTGCTGTATTACATACGCAGGACGATATCACTTCCGATCAAGCGTTCATCGGATGTGCTTGCCGAGGTGGCTGGCGGCTCCTTATCTGTCACAATTCCTAAAGTAAGGACGCGTGATGAGATTGGTGTTATGGTACATGCTCTTGATGAGATGGTTGTATCGCTTCGCGAAACGATGCAAAGCGTGCAAACGGCTTCGACCAACATCTCTGCTTCATCAGAGGGAATGCTGGCTGCTTCGGAGCAAAATGCAGGTGCAGTGGAGCAGGCGGCCGCGATGTTCAAGGAAGCAGCGTCGGGTTCACAGGAGCAGCTGCAAAGCTTTGAGGAAATCGGGCGATCTACAGAAGAGATGGCATTTGGTACGCAGCGAATTGCGGAGAGCAGCTCAATAGCTGCAGAGCTCTCATCGAAGGCTGAGCGGCAAGCGCAAGAAGGCACCGAGACGATTGGGCAAGCGGTTCAGACGATGAGTGTCATTAATGAGACCGTTCGGTCAGCTGCCGAGCATGTCTCGCTGCTTGAGAATCATATGAACGATATTGGCAAAATTACAGATTTTATTGGCTCGATCTCGAAGCAGACGAACTTGCTCGCTCTAAATGCGGCTATTGAGGCGGCTCGTGCTGGAGAAGCAGGCAAGGGATTTGCAGTTGTTGCAGAAGAGGTGGGCAAGCTGTCTGTGCAAACGGCGGCATCCGTATCCGACATCGCCAATGTTATTGGAAAGATTAAAGCCGATACGACAGTAACAGTTGATAAAATGAATGCCAGCCGCACGGAAACAATAAGAGGACTGGAGAATGTAAATGCTGCAGGGCAATCGTTCCGTCAGATTACAGCAGCAACCGGTGATGTGTCAGGCAAAATCGAGGAGGTTGCTGCGGCAGCTCAGCAGCTTGCCGCAAGCTCCGAGGAAGTATCGGCATCCATTGAGCAATTGGTGGAGATTGCTCATCGTACTTATGATATTGCAAGAACGGTTGCGACTAGTGCAGACAAACAAACCGCTTCGGCGGAAGAGGTTGCATCGGCCGCGAGCGGTTTGACGGATATTGCACAAGATTTGAACGATCAGGTGATGAAGTTCCGATTCTAGTCAATCGAATTATCGCTTGTAGCCACTCCATATCGATTCCGGCTTTACCCCCAGCTCTCCGGCTATTAGTTCGGCTGTGAGACGCTGGGGCTTTTTAATTTTACCATTCCGAATTTTCGATATGGTAGTTAAGGAAATGAGCGTCGATTGGGCAAGTGAAGTAGCTGTTATGTTCTTGGTTAGCATCAGCATACGTAGTTTATAAGCTGGGTCTTCTTCCCGTACCGGCACGGGCTGGAGTATTCCTGTCAGCAAGATGACGTAACCTTTAAATTCTTTATTGCCGGAGTAAAAGGGCTTAATGACAGCGGTTGTCATCCGCATCTGGTCTCCCACATGCAGACGAATCTCTGTGTTCTCCGTTGTACCATGGGTGCGGGCGTATTCCATGATACGGCGCAGCGGCTTGCGGCTCTCTTCTGCCACATGGTCGAATATGACCTGATTAATCAGGTTGGCCCCTCGCTGTTTGATTGGTGAGTAATACCGGTTAGCGCTTGTAACCCGAAACTGTTCCGACACTCCGATGCTCATTAGTACCTGATTATCCATTGCAAATTCTTCGATATATTTCTCTTCAGATAAGTCCTTACAAATAATAATAAAGCAGTTTTGTTCGTTTGAAGGGAGACGCCGGCTGGTGAACCGTACAGGGACTGAAGCGGTCGACTTCGAGATCAGTACTTGTTCAATCGATGGTTCATTTTCCTCGCCTAGTCGTGTCATGAGCCCGCCAAAGGAAAAACCTATTCTTAACAGCCCGTCAGGGTCAGCATCCATTAATTCGGATTTCTTGTACCCGGTTAACGTTGTGAAGGCATAATTTATATCGCGTATATACCATCGATTATGTTCCAACTCGACGATAAACATCGGATCACCTAATAAATAGAACACATTATCCATCTGAACGTCACCATCCTAGAAGTATTTTACAGCGCAAACCTATACATAACATCAAATGTCAATAAATATAACGTCATTTAGTATAACTACCATTATATAAAGATTTGCCGAAATAACAACACCTTTTGGTCAATAAAATGGCTGATGTTGGGGAAGCCTAACTTTCTGGAAGCAAATGAAAGGAGATGATGGCGATGAGTTCAGCAATATTATTTGATTTCGCAGACTCCTTCAGCGCTGCACTGGCTCGGGATACGCTGCAGGAGCTTGGCTATGAACCATTGATGCATGAAGGGAACCGTCTGCATATTCATGTGGATGGCATGGATTTAACCTCTGCGCTGGAAATTGCCATGGCACATGGCGGTCAGTTGGTGGAACAGACTGCAATCCAAAATGGTGCAGTAACGGATTCCGCCTATTCCATGAATGCCATTACGATTCCTGCGCATATCGTGAATGAGGACTGGGTAGAGGCCGAAGAAGCTCCTGGCTTGCATAATTGGGATGATGATGCGGAAACGAGCAACGAATTTCTGCCTGATCCCGGGGAGTATGGTCATTTCTCAGGGGATGTTCATATTTAGCCAAGCGTGGACAAAAGAAAAGCGCAGCATCAGCTGCTTAAAGCAGATGATGCTGCGCTTGTTCCTGCACTATGGCCTGTCGTGAAGGCAGCCGTAATATTATAGCCACCCGTATAGCCATGGATATCGAGTACCTCGCCGCAAAAATAAAGCCCTTGAGCAAGCTTTGATTGCATCGTCTTCGGATCAATCTCCTTCAGATGCACCCCGCCTCCTGTCACGAAAGCTTCTTCAATCGACAACGTACCGTTCACTGCAACAGGGAATTGCTTCATTTTTCTTGCAAGCTCGCGCCAAGGTTCTTTTGGAATATGATCAAACGTTGTATCGCCGCTGATCTCGCATTGACGGAGCAGAAGCTCCAGCAATCTTTCCTGGATATAGGTGCGCAGCACGTTTTTGATTGCCTTTTTCGGCTCCAGCTTCGCGAGCTTTAGAGTCTCATCGAATATCTCGGATTCCGAGCGATCTGGAAGCAGATCAATAGTAACCATTACGGTACTTTGCCCTTCTGCGCTCTCGGCAGCTTTCTTTAACTCTTTAACAACAAATTGACTGCAGCGCAGAGCAGCAGGTCCGGATAAGCCAAAGTGAGTGAAAATCATATCGCCTTCGTGGGAGACCAGTTTTTTGTTCTTTGCGTTCCAGACGCTCAGTGTAATATTGCGCAGCGATAACCCTTGAAGCTCTTTGCTGCGGATCCATGGCTCAGCCGAGGTGAGTGGTACTTCTGTCGGGTACAAATCGGTTATGGTATGACCAGCTTTTTTCGCCCAAGGATAGCCGTCACCCGTTGAACCTGTATGTGGAACGGATTTGCCGCCGGTTGCGATAATGACCGATTTGGAATGGATAACTTCATTAGATGCGAGTCTTATGCCTTGAACTGCACCATTCTCGTACAGCACTTCTTTCACTGGCATATTCGTGCGGATCTCGACGCCTTGTTCTTTTACTTTCCGAATCAATGCGTCTACAACCGTCTTCGCCTTATCTGACACTGGGAACATCCGACCACGGTCCTCTTCCTTTAAGGCAATGCCCATCCCTTCGAAAAAGGTGATAATCTCGCGGTTGCCGAATTGGTTTAAGGCACTGAACAGAAACCGTCCGTTCCCGGGGATATTCTTGATCAGCTCATCCATTTCATTCGCGTTCGTGACGTTGCACCGGCCTCCGCCGGATATACCAAGCTTTCGCCCAAGCTTATCGCCTTTATCTATAAGAAGGGTTGAAGCGCCTGCACCGCTGGCTGCAACTGCGGCCATCAAGCCAGATGGCCCCCCGCCGATAATAATGACATCAAACATCTTTTATTCCACTGCCTTTCCTACATATATAACGTTTACACTTGAGATACATTGTAACATTCTTTTCTAAAATAGAAGAAAGTATAATTGAATTATAATGATCACAAGTTCAACCATAAAGGAGCGAGGCACATGTTTCGGACGGACTGGCAGTTCAGCGGAGCAAATGGGGCGGAGATTTACGCAAGAGAGTGGCTGCCTGACGTGAAAGAGCCGCGAGGCGTCGTATGTATTGTGCATGGGATGGGCGAGCATGGAGAGCGTTATTCTTCAGTAGCGGAGAGACTGACAAGCGATGGTTATGCCGTATTAGCCCATGATCAGGAAGGACATGGCCGTTCACCTGGTAAGCGGGGACATGTTTCTTCTATAGAAGCAGCCGTTCAGAATACATCGCTGCTGATGGAGCAGGCTCGTAAACGTCATCCGCATCTGCCCTGCTTCCTTTACGGACATAGCATGGGAGGCAATGTTGCTATCAATTGCGCGTTGCGTCTTCAGCCCGATATTGATGGTCTGATTCTTAGCAGTCCGTGGCTGCGCCTTGCAAAAGGGCCGAATGTTGTTATGAAAGTGCTCGCCCGGCTGCTGGTTCGTGTCGTTCCAAGGCTTTCGTTGTCAACGGGGATCAGCCCCGATGATCTGTATCGTCCCGGATACGATCATGCCGTTCCGTTCATGGATGATCCGCTATGCCATAGCTCCATTACGATCCGGACATTCCATATTATGACGGACTCCGGGGAGTGGGCTATCGCACATAGCGATGAGCTGCAGGTTCCTGTATTACTGGTACACGGGACGGGCGATAAGGTAACTTCCTATGAAGCAAGCAAGGAGGTAGCTGGCCGTCTGCAGGAACGGTGTAAGTTTGTTACGTATGATGGTGGCTATCATGAGCTTCATAATGATATATTTGCTGTTCATTTATTAAATATTGTTACTAACTGGATTACAAAGCGATTGTAAAATAATGAGGGTTATGATTTAATCGGACTATCAGGGGAAAGACAGGTTATTTACAATAACATGACGCAAAAATATAGAATCGGTTTTGGGGAGACTGATCGTCTGTGTTAAAAGAATTGCTATTACAATTCTTTATTACGCTAGTACCTGCCTTTGCCTTTCAATTATGGCATAACTCCAGCCGATATTGGCGGAGAATTCCCGTCGTTATGGGTTTGTCCAGCTGTATTGCTATGGCATTGTGCATGATTTTTACGAAGGACTATTACGGCTGTGAACTGAATTTCAGGCTTACACCATTATTAATTGGTTCTTTGTATGGAGGACCATACTATCTTCTACTATTAAGCGGCGTGTATACTGCGCTTCGAATCGGATATCTCGATAGTACCGGGGAAACAATCGTATTTATTGCCTTTATGCTGATCTTTGTTGTTGGCATGCTGGCTGTAATAGGGCCATTCCAGCGGGCGAATAGACGCGGCAAGATCAGAATGGTGATGCGGCTCATTTCGGTTATATGTGGTTTTGTCATTCTATCCTTTACGGTCGCTTTTCTAACGACTGATATGCCCATGACTACGGAGTTTGTACTGCTCTTCCTACTCACATTAGTTATGTCTGTGTTATCAGCATGGATATCGGTCTATGCGGTTGAGAGCTATAAAGAGAATACTCAGCTTCATTATGATGTGAAACGGGTCTCTAACAGCTATCAGCAGGAAGTAGAGAAACTCCAGCAGTTAATTGATCAGACGAATATAGCGATTATCCTTGTTAACCAACATGGCAAGATCACCCACGTGAACAACATGGGAATCCGGTTACTGGCTGATGGGCAATATGAGCTTAGTGATATTATTGGACAATACTTCCATGAGTTTTATGACGAAGGAAAGCATGAAACGAATATCAGGCTGCTGCGTGAAGCCCTTCGAGGCCAAAGCCCTGTTCATGAATTTCTGCAGATTGAGGATAACAGCACCTTGCTTAAGACGGCATTTTGTATCCGCAACCTGCAAACGAATGTAGTCACAGGAGCGGTGCTGCTAGCACAGGATATTACGGAATTATCCTTGCTGCGGAATGAGGTTGGCAGGATGGAGCGGCTCAGTCTGATCGGGCAGATGGCTGCAAGCATTACCCATGAGATACGTAATCCAATGGCGGTTATTCGAGGCTTCGTGCAGCTCATGCGGGAGCGAAGCCCTGACAATCAGCAGGCATATTACCGCATAGTGATGGACGAGCTGGACCGGGCGAATATGATTATAAGCGACTTCCTGTCGCTGGCCCAGAACAGGGCGCTGACGATGGAGGAAGGCTCCTTGCATGATATTATCCGGGAAATGGTTCCGCTCTTAAACGCGGATGCTAATATGCGGGGTCAGACCATTGACGTGGAGCTCTGCGATTACATTCCCTTTATTCCGCTTAATGAAAAGGAAATCAAGCAGCTGCTCTTGAACCTGGCACGCAACGGCATGGAAGCCATGAACGAGAAAGGCCGTCTGTATATACATACGACTTACTTAGCTGACAGAGAAGAAATTGTGCTCCGAATTCAAGATCAAGGCATCGGTATTTCGGAAGAACAGAAGAAGCGGATCTTTGATCCGTTCTTCTCAACCAAGACGCAAGGAACAGGACTTGGACTTCCGCTATGTGTCAGTATCGTTGAACGTCACAATGGCCGAATTAACGTTGAATCCGAGCAGGGAGTCGGAACAACCTTTATCGTTTCGTTTACACGTCAATCGGCGTAACTTCAAACATAATGCTCGAGCTTAGCGCACATACTATCGTTGGAAGATCAGTCACACATAGGAGGTCCTCAACGATGGTACAAAACAAAAAAGGCAACTCAAACGAGCAATCCCAACAAGCAGCTAAAAATAAATCCGGCTCGGCAGCTCCTGGTGAGGCAGGCTTCGATAAGAAGCTGGATGGGCCAAACCGCCCTTCGATTTAAGGTCATCAATGAGTAAGGGCAAAGAGGACGATCCGTCACTTGATCCGTTCGAGATCGCCTTCCTTCCGGAGTTTCGTGAGGGAAGAGGCCCGCATGAGCCGTTCGTGAACGAACATGGCGTTGTAATCGGGGATCATGACTATGATTCGCCTGATTCACCGCTTAATCATTGGAGTACCGATACGGATCCGGCTGTAATGGCTGGTGACCAGTGGGTTCATCCTTATAAGGATATCGGGTTTCAAACCGCCGAGAACAGGGAATATTTCGAACAGGGAATCGAGCCTCAGGCGGGAATTTTTATGCATCTGGATAAAAACAGTGCTTACCGAGCTGGAGATCCTCTCCTCAGCACGGAAGAAGTGCCGCCAAAGCAACCGGAGTGAGTGCACTCCGGTTGCTTTATTTTCATGGCGGGCGGTATAATAGTAACTAAAATTAGGTTATTAAAAAGGAGTGTGTTTCAAATGTCGATGTCATTTGAGAGATATATGCTGGATATGGTTCAACCAATGCGTGATGACTTGACCCGAATTGGGATCAAAGAGCTTCGTACCCCTGAAGAAGTAGCGGAATCGCTGCCAGAAGCAAAAGGAACAACACTTGTTGTTGTGAACTCCGTATGCGGCTGTGCTGCAGGACAATGCCGCCCAGGCGTAGCTGAAGCGCTGCAACATGATATTACACCGGATCACCTGTACACGGTATTTGCCGGTCAAGATAAAGAAGCTACGGCTAAGGCTCGTGAATATTTTGCACCATACCCACCATCGTCCCCATCGATCGCTCTGATGAAAGACGGCGAACTTGTTCATTTTATCGAACGTCATCAAATCGAGAATCGTTCTGCTGCTGAGATTGCGGAAGATCTGACAAACGCATTTGACCGTTTCTGCCGTTAATTCGCTATTTGGGTAGAGGGGAGCCTGTGCTATGAGTTTACAACAGGAAATAATCGAGCGCTTCGGCGTCCAGTCGGAGATTGATCCAGCTGTGGAGATCCGGAAACGTGTAGACTTCTTGAAGGAATATGTGAAGAAGTCAGGTACAACGGGCCTCTTGATCGCCATCAGCGGCGGCATTGACAGCGCGGTTACAACTGGTTTATGCAAGATGGCAACGGATGAATTGTCTGCTGAGACCGGCCAGGAGTATATGACTCTTGGCGTGTTTCAGCCTTATGGGGAGCAAGTAGATATTCAGGACAGCTATGCTACAGCGGAAGCATTCCAGCTGAAGTATAAGGTGGAGACGAATATCGGCGAAGCGGTAGATGAGATTGCTCTTGAGACAGAGCATGCCTTCAAATCGATCGGGATGTCCCGCCATCTGAGCCGCGGCGGCAAAGGGAATGTGAAAGCTAGAACGCGGATGGTTGTCCAATACGCGCTGGCTTTTGATTTGAATCTGCTTGTTGTTGGTACGGACCATGCATCGGAAGCTATTACCGGCTTCTTCACGAAGTGGGGAGACGGAGCGGTTGATATTACACCACTTAGCTCGCTGAATAAGCGTCAGGTACGTCAACTCGCAAGCGTGCTTGGTGTACCGCAAAGCATCCTGGACAAAGCACCTACAGCTGGTCTTTGGGAAGGACAAACCGACGAGTCTGAGCTGGGCATTCTGTATGACGAGAACAGCGCTTATCTTGAAGGCAAAGAAATCGGAGCGGAAGCGCAAGCGAAGCTCGAGAAGCAATACTTGCGTACTGAGCATAAACGTTCCCCGATTCCGGGCGTCTGATCCAAGCGATGATTGCAGGGATCGGGCATGATGTGACGGATATGGACCGGATAGCTGCTTTGCTTGCGGGCAAGGCAGGAGAGAAGTTCCTGGGGCGAGTGTTAACAAGCCGAGAGCGGGATCTGGCTGCCGGCTATGAGGGCAAACGTCTGGCGCAATTTACGGCAGGACGATTTGCGGCAAAAGAAGCCGTAGTGAAGGCGCTTGGCTGCGGCATCGGTGCTAAAGCTGGATTTAACGATATAGAGATTTTGCGTGGGCCTGCCGGGAAGCCGGAATGTAATTTGTCCGGAGCAGCCTGGGAGCGGCTGGAGCTGCAGCGCGAGAGGTATCGCATTCATATTACGATTACACATGATCGTTCTATTGCTTCGGCAGTCGCAATTGTGGAACAGGTGGAATAGATAGAAAGGCTGATTCGTAAAGCGGCTGCTGCAGCCGCTTACGGATCAGCCTTTTTTGTTGTTCTGATTTAGACCTTGCCTGCAAGCCATTCGGCGAGGCCTTCAATCTGTTCATCCGTCAACCGATTCTGGGGTGGCATAGAACGTCCGCCATGCTTGATCTGTTCCACGATTTGGGGCTTAGTCATTCTTGCACCAACCTGCTGCAGGTTGGTCTGTGCTCCCATTCGTCCTTGCAGATCTGAACCATGGCAGCTGACGCAATTAGCCCGATAGACGGCTCCTGTCTTTTCAGGTGCGTCCATATGACTGGTTGAGATGGCAGAAGAGCCGGTCCCTCCATTATTTCCACAGGCAGTAAGCAGTACAGCGACGACTGTAGAGAGTAGAATTCCTTTGGATAACATTGTTGATCCTTCTTTCTGAACCTTTAGATTAAAATAAATCTAAATAGATGATTTAACTTCCATATGATTTTATCTCCATAGCCTATATAATAAAGTAAATAATTTACGAAAACTAGACAAGACAACAGGGGTAGTCATGGAGACGAATGAACGAATATTACAAAGACAATTTTCTCTGCTAGAACCAGGGGTTATTATGGCTGCCTATTCCGAAAGAGATGTCGGATGGACCGATAGTAGGGATGGTATGGACTTCTACCGGTTTATTTATGCAACTGAGGGAAAAGCTGTTGTCGAGATTAACGGTGTTACTCATAATATTGAACCTAAGCGATTGTATTTGCTCCGGCCCAAAACAAATGAATCTTATGAAATTACCGTACAACAGAAGACGAAGTATTATTGGTGCCATTTTTGCTTGGATACGCAGGAATTCAAGTTTATTAAGCTGCTCAGAATACCATTCACCGCTTCGGTTCCGATACCAGATGGGGAGTATGTCATTAACATCATTTTGCGTATGATGGAAGCTCTGAATCAGGAGTCGATAACGAGCCCACTGAAGTTAAAAGCTGCGATATTGGAGTTAATGTCTTTCTACATTGATAATAGTGCTCTTATGTTATCAAGAGAAAATTATTACGAGATGCTGGAGAGCGGGGAGAAATGGACCGAGGTTATTGATTATATTGAGAAAAATCTTCATCATAATATTCAAATTGAAGATTTAGCCAAGGTCGCCTATCTTCATCCGAACTATTTGATTACCTCATTTAAAACGGTAATGGGCTGCTCGCCTATTCAGTATGTGACGGAAAGACGCCTCGAATTGGCGAAGAAGCTGTTGAAGGAGACTGATCTACCGATCTCCGATATTGCAAGTAAGGTAGGTATGCTTAATCATTATCTGCCAAGGCTTCTCAAACGGCAGACGGGGATTACACCAAAGCAATATCGCCGGTTGATGCAGGTGGATATTCGTAATATTAAATCAGGCGATGGAAATAATGAGGTGACAGAATAATGGAAGCCATTAATAATGAGGAGGCAAAAGCCTATTTCAGCCGTGAGCTTCTGATCTGGTATAGAAGGATAAAACGGGATCTGCCATGGCGGATGAATCAAGATCCGTACCGAGTATGGGTGTCTGAGATTATGCTGCAGCAGACCAGGGTGGATACGGTTATCCCTTACTATGAACGGTTCATGAGTAAATTCCCGACCGTACGTGCGCTCGCCGAAGCGCCGGAACCGGAAGTACTGAAGTGCTGGGAAGGGCTTGGCTATTATTCGCGTGCTCGTAACCTGCAGGCAGGGGCGCGTGAAGTAGTCGAGCGTTATGGCGGAGTGGTGCCGGATGATAAAACATCGGTAGCAGGTTTAAAAGGGGTCGGCCCTTATACAACCGGAGCGATTATGAGTATCGCTTTTAATCGTCCAGAACCAGCTGTTGACGGCAATGTGATGCGTGTTCTGTCCAGATATCTCTGCCTGGAGGAAGATATTGCGAAGCCCGCCACTCGCGTGGGAATCGAAAAGCTTGCTGCATCATTAATTCCTGAAGGAGCAGCTGGTGATTTCAACCAAGCCTTGATGGAGCTTGGAGCACTTGTCTGTACGCCAAAGTCGCCAAGCTGCCTGCCATGTCCCGTAATGGAGCATTGTGCAGCCCGCATTGCCGGAAGAGAAACAGAGCTTCCAATTAAGACGAAGGCGAAGCCGCCTCGTCCTGAGAAGCGGGTATCCGTTATTGTTGCCGGTACTGGTGTTAACGAAGGTAAGATTCTGGTTCGTCAGCGTCCGGAGACAGGCTTGCTCGCCCAGATGTGGGAGCTACCGCATTTATTGGTGCCGAAGGAGCAAGAGCAAGTGGTTGAGGCAGCAGGTGAAGGCAGCGGCAGCAGCACGGAATATGCGGCTGCAGGAGAATGGCTGACACGGTCGTTGGAAACGGAGACGGGTATCCTGATTCGCCCGCGCGGCTGGTTTATGGATACGGATCATATTTTCAGCCATATTCATTGGAAGATGCGCGTTTATCTGGCTGACTTAGGTCCTCATGCAGAGATGGCAGAGGCTGCAGGTGTTAGCTTTGCCGCAGAGACAGCGGCAGCCTATGAAGTTGACGGTGGCGGCTTAAGGAAAGAATATCGCTGGATCGGTCCGAAGGATATGGAGACATTAGCTTTTCCAAATGTATTCTTACGCATATTGCGAGATTATTGGACGTAAAGGGGACAATAACATGAGTGAAATGCTGGATTTATTGCTGGAGCATAAGATTGTAGCTATTCTAAGAGGAATTGAAGACCATCAAGCAGATGCTGCTGGACAAGCCTTGATAGATGGCGGCATTCGCCTGATGGAAATTACGATGAATACACCGGGAGCTACCGTCATGATCGAGCGTTGGCGGAGCCGGTTCGACGGCCGAGCGGCCGTAGGCGCAGGAACGGTGCTGGATGTGGAGATGGCGAAGGCGGCAGTCGCTGCTGGCGCACAATTCCTAATCTCACCGAACCTGGATGAGGAAGTCATCCGCTACGGACTTGAGAAAGGTGTATCGGTATGGCCTGGTGTTATGACACCAACGGAAATCGTGAAAGCTTGGAAAGCTGGTGCCGAAGCGGTAAAGCTGTTCCCGATGGGGACGCTTGGCACCAAATATTTAACAGAAATCCGAGGACCGCTGGATTCCATTCCGATTATGGCGACTGGCGGCGTTGACCTACATAATATTTCGGAATATTTTGCCGCTGGAGCTAATGCCGTTGGCATGGGCGGCAAGCTCTTGAACCTGGAATGGGTTCGTGAAGGCAAGTACGATCTGATAACAGAACGTGCCCGTCAATTTGTTGAGGCGGTCCGTCCTTTGTAGAGCTATTGGCGTGCTACATGACGGTCCAGCCACAGCTTGGATTGTTCAAGCATCTTGAGCGTAATCTGGTGATTTACTCCGCTGTATTCGATCATATGGAGCTGCTCGGATGCGATAGCTGACTTATTGTTCATAAAATACCGCTGACTGTCAATCGGAACGGTTGTATCTTCTTTTCCGTGAAGCAGCAGCAATGCCCGCTCATCCTCAAACGTTAATTGTGTGAACGGATCATGGGCTTTAAGCGCCGTTCGCTCCTCTGGGGTGAGCGGCGTTTTGCCCATATATTCAAGATATTTCTCCTCGAATCGAATCCACGCACAGGATCCATTAATGACGACGGCAGCTTGCAGCGCAGCATGCTTCGCAAATGATCCCGCCGCGATAAATCCACCAGCCGAATGTCCGATGATGCCGATACGGCCGCTGGAATCTGAGATCTCATCGACGATTGAACGAGCTTCTTTTACCCCTTGCAATACAACCTCCAGGAACTGCTTTTCCAGTACTTCTGGATTCGCATAATCCAGCTTGCCCCGCTGTCCATGATACGGTAGTTCAGGGATAACAGCCTTGTAGCCCCAGCCTGTAATAAGGGAGGCGAAGAACGGATAGCTTTCCATTGAAGAGCCCCAGCCATGATATAAGAGAACGGTGCCAATTGGCTGTCCTGCGGGCTCGAACTGCAAGCAAGGCACATCAGCAATACTTGTTTGATTTGGATTCATAATTCCCCTCCGACAAATAACAATCACCTATTTAGACTATCATCATTTCCTATGGAAATCTTCCTAAACTTAAAGTTCCCCTATAAAAACAAAGAGCCCGCGGCACGGGGGCCACAGGCTGCAAGAGAGAAATATAATAAAGGGGGGTCATGTCCTTTATTATAGATTGTGTAAATGAAACCAACCTGAGTGCAATGTTACAGCTTCATTACAAGGTTATGACTCTCTGAGCATTCTCTCATTCATTCAAGTGGTGTGGGAAAATAAAGTTCTTTAATGATGATTTGGTTCTTGTTTCTTACCAAGATTTGCGGGAATTGCTGCTTTCGCGGATGGTGCAGATATTGGACAAGAGAAATCCGCCTTAGTTTCTGTGAACAGAAAAATATCTCAAGGGGATGGGCAATATTAAAAGCATTCGATAAAATTTTGAAATGAGGACTATGATAACATTACGGGAGACCTCGAAAGACCTGCTTAGCATCGTAATGCGGCTTTATCTTGAGGGGAGAAGAGAAATGTCAAATGTGGCTAGAACAATATATTTCAAAAAAGTTTAGGACATTATAAAGAACTTCGTATCTTTACGGGAAAAATACTCATTCCCGATCTTAACAAAGTACTCGTTGAATTGCAGTATTGGTCCTCCACCGATATAATCGGGCCTTAAAAAGGAAACCTCTCTTTCCGATGCAACGGCGTAAAAAAAGTCTTCATTTGTTTTAAGTTGGTACAAGATCTACACACTCCAATAATAGTATTAAGATAAATAAAGCGTAGCCCATCGTAAATGGTGCTACGCTTTTTAAGTAAATAAATCCTTCAGGAACTTGTGAGCTTTCCTTACCTCAGTAATGTTCATCTCCGAGAGCTGTTCATTGATCATATTAATGATAATATCAGAAACTGCCTGTTGTCATTCGAATAATGACGACAGGCAGTTCTTGTATTTAAACTACTAGTCCAGCTTGATCCCAAAGTGCTGGCGTAACGCTTCCTTGTATGCTTCGTCCGATTGGGGCGTGAACACGTTGACCCCATCTTGGGCAAACAGGCGGAATTCCTTCCCGGCCACCGTGTTCCGGCCCTCCCGGGTGCGGATGGCAACCATCTCTGCCTTCGTAAAGATCGAGTCCGGCGCATGCTCGCACCAATAGCTGGCCATGATGTAATCCTTCGGCAGCTGCGGCTCCTCCGTGAATGAATAGAGCCGGCACCATTCTCCATGCTTCAGTTCGCACATCATCCAGCCGTAGTAAGGGTCCTTGTCCAATCGGTAAGTTTCATCGCCCTGCCGGTGCGGAAGCCCCTCGACCATGGCGACTGGCCGACGGGGAACGATGCCGCCGACGCCAACGTCACATAAATAGGTTTGGTCCCCGGCTTCAACCTTCAGCACTTGATGGCGGCGTTTCGGAGGAGGGGACGGATCGTCGCGCCAAAAGCGGGCGAACAGATCGGTTACAGGGTATCCCAGCTCGCGCAGCAGCCATCCGAACAGCGCGTTCAACTCGAAGCAATAACCTCCGCGCCGCCTGACGACAATTTTATCGAATAGGTGATCGATCTCAAGCGAGATCGGCACGCCGCGCACAATGTCCAAATTCTCATAAGGCACGGCGTGAAGATGACAGTCCTGCAGATCTGCGAGCACTTGAGCGCTTCTGTCTAGCAGTCCGTCATAGCCGATTCGATCTAAATAGAGCTGAACCTTGCTTTTCACGTCCATATTTCCGTTCTCCTCCCTTAAGACTAGTTTAGATCTAGTTTAACTCAAGCTTGTCGTGAGGGGTGACAGTTGTTGTCGAACGAGCCGGCGGAAATAAAAAAGATGACCATGATATAGAAGGTCATCTCTTGGCTGCTTAATTCCGCGGTGATGTATTTAAACTGTTCGCTTGGTGACGAACAGAGATGGGAATGGGTCACGTCGATCTTGAGGAATTTATTTCTTTTCCAGATCATGTGATTAGTGTGAATTTTCGCAGTCGAAGGTACGGCTGTGAGGATTGTGGCAGTAGCGGATATATAGAGCGCTGGGTGGATGGTGAATTTCGTGGATTATCCTGCGCTGGTTATGGCATGAATATACATGAAGTGGGGACAAGCAGCTTTGTTACGTTAACGGGCAGAATGTTTGCAACTTCTCAAGGATTAGAAGAGTATAGCTGCTTTCGCGAGGTTGATCATAAAAGCAATGAAAGACATAATCAATTGTACTACCCCAGCACCATTCAATCGGTCCATTACATTTCTCTTAGTACGGAGTTCATCAAGTTCTCTCATAACTGGCTCGCTGATCAGATCAAAACTATTGACGAGGCGCAGTTGAACTCATTTGGGATCGACGGGAAGTCGAAGTCGTGTCGAAGCACGTACACGTAAAGTTGCAGGCCGAAACATCGTAATGGCTATTGCGGATCGGGTCAAGCTATAAAAATCATGTCAAGTCCCTGGTTAATTTCCTTGAGACGTTTGGATACGAGTTGACAATACCTGATCATCTCAGTCGGTCAGAAAGGGTCGTTTACAACATTAAGTCTCCGGTGAAAAAAGTAATAGACTGACTCCAATATTATAGCAGCGTTAGCGGCCCAAGATCTTATAATTAGGTCTTGGGCTGCGGCATTAAGCTAACGGGCAGGTTAGTTCCAATATGTGGTATTATATTTAGCAGTAATGCCCCGTAAAGAAAGGAAGGGAAAATGAAGAGAATAATTCCGATAATACTTAGTGTCCTGTTGCTAACCACTATTATTGTTTATTCAAAAACCAGTAGCGCAAATAAATTAATACATCAAAAAGTGACCTTTGCCTTGGAATCAGAAGAAAATTTATCAGATTGGAAAGTCGTATTAACTCCTTATCTTAAAACGTCTATAAAAAAATGGGTTTATGATTTGGATATACAATATACGGGCAACGAGCATATTACAAATATTGAATACAGCTACGGTACTATTAAAGGTAATGCTACACTTACGGAACCAAGCACGTCGTCATGGGGTACTATTGAAAACTTGGTTCCAAAGAACGGAAATGAGATTTCAGTAAATATTCAATGGGATGAACCCCAGGGTAAAAACTATAACGGAAAAGCTATTTACACAATTGCCAGAAGTAAGATTTAGGATTCTGCCATTACACTAACTGGAAACTATAGAGTAACAATCGATAGCAGCCGGGGTATAAAGTTCGGTTGCTTTTTTGTTGAACTAAGGGCAGGATACTTTGAAAATAAAGTGGAATATATTGGTTGATATATAGTTATTGCTATGGAAAACTAGAGGCAATAGGGGGAATAAGTCAGATGACACCAACAACTGCATTCAAAGCAATGGTTTTATTTTTGGAAGCGTATTATGAAAGAACAAAATCAGATGATGTTGCTTCACTGCTTGGTGACCTTATTCTACTCGATGATGGCTCAACAGTAGACCCGGCTGCTTGGAATGAATGGCTGATTTGTCTTGAACAAGTGAGTGTATAGGACGACATTACGCTAACTGGGAACTTTAGTGCAATTCAACACTACCGTATCAGGGAGGTTTTTGTGAAGCAAAGTGTAATAACGGGGAGGAAGAATAATTAATGGTTAGGTCACTCTCAATAGATAACTGGATAGGGGACGAGGATAATGGTGGTACACACTTGAATCCTACTTGGGAGTTAATCTTATCTGAATTAAGAAGACTTAATGGTGATCAGCATACTCTTCTTTCTCTTAATTTGAGTGAAGATGCTTATATGCTTGTAGGTGGCGGTGAAAGTGGTTATTACATTGTGACAGCTACTTTTGATAATATGACCTACTACAATTTAATTGATGAGTCTCAAACAGATGAAACAATATATCTAAAAGCTGGTGGCCAGTTTGGCGATTACAGTAGAAAGATGTGTATTGATTTTAATACGATGTCTAATGCGGTAAAGACATTTGCCATACATGGTGAAATTGATAGCTCACTTTCATGGTTAATTGAATAAGACTTTATTTAACAAGGTGGTTTAAGCTAACTGGGAACGTTAGTTGAACGCACCATCGAGCAGTTTGCCGCCCGGCAGCTGCTCTTTTTTCATTATGCTAAGAAAGGGGATTTCCATGAATCAGCAAAATCCGATTTTCATTCTAATTCAAATCTTTCTCCCTTTGGTTCTGGGCTATCTATTGGTCTACAAGTACGTTGATATCATGACAAAAACCACTCATTTTGTTTGTCCGTTGTGTCGTAGCAACTTTAAGTTATCAAAATTAAAATTTGCGGGTTCACTAAAAACAGGGGTATTGAACGAGCGAATTGTTACTTGTCCCGTTTGTGGTTACAAAGGCAGGATGTCCATTTTAAAGGATTAGAACGAAAATTATATGGTAACGGTATGAACTAACGGAGAACGATAGCTCAATCATGTCACAGCGGTGGCCGGCCACTCGATCGGCCGCCGTTCGTCGTTGAAGTAAAGGGAAGTTCACTTCCAATATATGGTGCTATTCATGAGACTTTCGTCATTGATGGAGTTCCGCATCTAGCCCTAGACTTTTGTCTAGCGGAGTACGAGGCCGACGACCGGTTTTATTGTCTTTAGAGTTTGCTAAGATGAACCTAACAACCTATTCGACTGATAACATCGGATATAGAATACTGAGGAGGCTCAATAGTGAAGAAGAAAATACTAAAGAGAATAGGTTATAGTTTTGGAGGGTTTTTTGGACTTATTGTATTAGCTGCTTTAGTTATAGTCATCAATCACAAAATCCATCTGAGCAGGGAAGATGCATTAGTTAAGCCCATGGGTCAAATGGTTACAGTAGATGGACATAAAATGAGTGTATATACAGAAGGTCAGGGAAATAAAACCCTTGTATTTCTGGCAGGAGGCGGTACAGCCTCGCCAATCTTAGATTTTAAAAGCTTATATACTCGCTTAAGTGATGAATATAAAATCGCAGTACCAGAAAGAATAGGGTATGGTTACAGTGATGTTGCAAACGTTCCAAGAGATCTTGACACCGTATTGGAAGAGGACAGACAAGCGTTATTATTAGCGGGTTTGAAGCCTCCCTATGTATTAGTGCCTCACTCTATTTCGGGGTTGGAGTCCGTTTATTGGGCTCAAAAATATCCAAAAGAAGTTTCTGCAATTGTAGGAATAGATGTGGGTACTGTAAATGCGTACTTCGACCCCAATTTGCCGAAAGCATCTGATTTTGTAACAAAAATAAAGATACTGGCATTTGTAGAACATATGGGAGTGACACGTTTTATCCCATCCATGGTTAAGAGCGAGGCGGCAATATCGGCAGGGGATTTGACAGATCATGAAAAAGATCTATATAGAGCCATATATTATAGGAGAACTAATACACCACCGATGGTAGAAGAGCTAGTGGATCTTTTAGATAATGCTCATAAAGTAGATGATATGCCACAACCACAGTTACCAGTATTGTTTTTCATATCGAATGGTGACGGCATTGGTCTTGGTTATACTAAAGAACAATGGCAAGGGTTCCAGATATCTTACCTTTCAAAAATTGCTAATAGCAAGTATGTATTAATGGACGACTATGGGCATTATCTTCAAGATTTTGCGCCTGATGTACTTGCACAGAAAATCAAAGAATTCATACCAGCTAACTAAAAATGAATGTTTGCATTTGATTCAAAGAAAAGGTCATCCTTAAGGGGATGGCCTTAAAACTTGCCGTTACAGACAGCGCGGTGAACCGTATCATAAGTAATGGCAGGTTTTATCGGTAAATCCTGTAGCAGGCTATGAGCATTTCGAGAACATCTTTGAACTCCCTGCGGATTATGCTGCTGAAATTCACCGCGCGGCTCAGCTTACAGCATTTGCTATGAAAAGTACGTATGGATGTGATGGGATTTCTACACGGCAACATAATGAGCCTGCTGGCAATCAAGACGTGTGGCACTATCATCTCCATGTCTACCCTAGATATATGAATGATCAACTTTATCTATCAAAGGGTTCTCAGTCCGATCGAGATGAACGCTCATTCTATGCTAATAAGTTGCGTTCTTGGATAGAGGAAAATAGTTAAGGCCTAGGGAGGGACAGATGCTAACCCGAGTAGGAGATGAACCTGTGATTACGTGGGTACTTAGAGAGGAAAAATAAGATTCTCTCATTAAGCTATCGGGAAACATTAGTTGAATAAAGACCAGGTAGAAGCTGCCGGCGATGCTCGGCAGCTTTTACTACGTTAACGGAGTTTAGTTGAATAAGGGCACTCTATTGTGAAATGTAATGAATGATAAGTCGGGGAGGTATACAGTGCAATGTCAAATCCGTATGGACAATTTGAAGGCACGCCGTTATGGGAAGTTATAAATAAAGGGATAAATGATCTTGTAGAAAATAACGACCTTGAAGAAACAACACAAAGAGAATACATAGTCGGCTATCTTTGTAAGCTAATCAATGAATCAATGGCAAAAAGCGATTAAACTATCGGGAAACGTTAGCTCAATACTAGTCTTTGGACGGCAGCCGAATCGGCTGCTGTTTTTATGCTGTCCAGGGAGTTGGAGTTGGGCCCTACTTTCAGATTTCATTAAAAAATTTATTTTCATTCTGGAAATTTGGCATGCCTCTGATTAAACAACTTTATTTTCAAAATTTCAGACGCGGCACCACTCAAAGTCGTCCCCATTAAACAACTTAAATATATGTGAATCCGATTTTGATCCCCTGAAAACCCTTGATTTTACTGCACCATGGATAAAGAACTTTATTTTCTCTCACCAATTCAAGGTTCCAGAAAAGATAAGAGCCACCCTATCATTAACCTATTTTTCTATAAATAGTTTCTAGTCTAGCCATAGTTAGCTATTAGTCCATGCTGATGAAAAACAACTTACGTACACTGTACAATCTTTATAGGAGGTGTCGTGTTGAGTAGTCCCGCTATAAAAAAACGGTGCAAAAAGAAACCTATTATTGTATGCCATCCAAAAGGCAATAAAAAGAAACGTCATCCACGATTAATTAAGAAGAATGTTTGTATAAAGTGTCCCCCGCTTAACGGACAGCAATTACTAAGTGGACTTGCGGAGGCAATTGCAGAGGCTGGACCTCAAGGACTTGCAGGAGCACTTGGACCCCAAGGATTAACTGGACTTGTGGGAGCAATCGGTGCACTTGGACCTGAAGGACTTGCAGGAGCACTTGGACCCCAAGGAGCAGCAGGCCTTGTAGGGGCGATTGGCTCACTTGGATCCCAAGGAATCGCAGGAGCACTTGGACCCCAAGGGCTAGCAGGCCTTGTAGGAGCGATCGGTTCACTTGGACCGGAAGGACTTGCAGGAGCACTTGGACCCCAAGGAGCAGCAGGCCTAGCAGGAGCGATTGGCGGACTTGGACCCCAAGGATTAGCAGGGCTTGCAGGAGCAATTGGCGCCGCTGGATTGACGGGTCCAACAGGAGCAACGGGACCAGCGGGACCAGCGGGTCCAGCGGGACCTGTAGGGCCGGCTGGTGGAGTATTAGGCTTTGCAGATTTTTTTGCCTTAATGCCTCCTGATAATGCAGCAACCGTTGCTCCCAATACGGACGTAAGTTTTCCGCAAGATGGTCCAATTAGTGGGACTGCCATTACTCGTATAAATGCGAGCTCATTTAACTTGGCTGCAATTGGCACATATCAGGTTTTATTTCAGGTAAATGTAAATGAAGCAGGTCAATTAATTTTAACACTAAATGGCGCTGATTTAGCCTATACAGTGGTCGGGCGTGCAACAGGGACTTCTCAAATAGTAGGAATGGCGCTAGTACAAACAACAGTGATTAATTCAGTACTCACAGTTCGAAATCCTGCAGGTAATTCCACTGCACTTACTATCACTCCATTAGCTGGAGGGACCAGGTCGGATTCCGCACATCTTGTAATTATGCAGATAGCATAGAGAGTGAAAATCTTTATATGGGATTTTTTGCTCATAAAGTCGAAGAGGGACTGTAGTCTGCAGTCCCTCTTCTTGGCGATTTTACGATCAGCAAGAGCATGATCTCTGATTCTAACCTAGTTGCTGCGAACCATTGAACCACACGGATTTGATCGACAAGGTATCCGAAATATTAGTGGTCGGATCACCGTTTATGAGAATAAGATCAGCACGCGCACCTTCGGTAATCCGACCGCGATCATGAAGACCAAAGCAACGGGCCGGTTTGGTAGTAGCCGACTGAAGAGCTTCGATCGGAGTGAACCCAGCCTTCACCAGAAGCTGCATTTCGTGGTGGACACTGGCCCCATGAGCAAGGCCGCCAAGATTCGGAACGGGAACCGGTGCTACATCCGTCCCTACAAGAATATCAACTCCGGCACGGTGAAGATCCATCACATTCTTAAAGCTGTTTTCCATATTGCCTTGTGGGAACGTGTTGAAGCTTGAGTTCAAAATATCGATCCAATCCGGACTTAATTTGGAATGAACCCGCGGATCATTCGCCAATTCCGAAGCCGGATTTCCAATAATCGATGAATTCAGCACCAAACACGGTGTAACAAAAGCTCCTGAATCCGCTATGGATTTCACTAACTCGGACGTGTACTTGGGTCTGTCTATAAACAAGTGGCCCAAACCGTCGACTCCAAAATCGATGGCTGCTTTCGATGAAAGAGCCGTCAAGACGTGAGCGATGACCAACTTATCGAACTTGTGGGCTTCATCCACGGCTGTTTTTAGAATCTCATCGCTTAGAACAGGCAAGCCAGGTGCACCCATGACTGTCCCTTCTTCGATCATGATCTTAATATAGTCGGCTCCATTCTCCACTTGGGTATGCACATGTTTGATCGCTTCTTCAACCGTCGTCACTTGCGGTATTTCTTCGTGATCGTGAGCGTATGCGGCCAACATTGCTTCCCTGTCTTCCTCCGATAACTTCTCTAGTTCCTTTAATACAAATTCCGGTATTTCATCTCCGTCCGGCAGTAATTCATCCGGGTGCCCACCAGGGGCGGTAATCGCTGTACCAGCAGAACGGACGTCCGCGACGTCGTCCACATTTTTTAACTGAATTTCGCGCCCTCTTTTAGTAAAATCGCCGTTCATTTCGAGTTCTGTTGTAACGCCGAATTTTAAGGCATCTCGTAATCCGCCGATTGAGGTATGGACATGTGCATCAATCAGACCAGGTATTAGTGTGCTATTTTCTCCATCGATAATCGTTGCATCGGCTGGAATGTCTCCGCCCACTGAAATAATGGACTCCCCTTTAATGACGATATGTCTGGGAGCAATAATTTGATATCCATCAAAGATTCGTACATTTGTAATCGCCGTAATTTGTTCTAACGCAGCATTTTGATTTAGTTGCTCCATTTTAATTCCTCCTAATGTGTTTGTGCTTCAACATTTCGAAGTATAACTGTTAGAAAACTAACTGTCAATAAACTAATATTTATTTGACAATCCTAGAGGATCACTGTATATTTTAGCTACTTACAATTAGATTCCTAACAATTACAGAGGGGACGATGGACGATCATGCATTCCCGAAAAGATACGGTTTATATGGATTTGTTTCAGATTATCGGTCTTAAGTTAAAGAAAAGAGCGGATGAGAGTATAAAAGAGCTAGGATTAAGTTCTCAACAAGGAAAAGTAATCGATTATATTTATGAGAACCAAAATAATCATATTATTCAAAAGGATCTTGCAGATCGGTTTCATCTACGTGGGGCAAGCATTACAAGCATGCTTCAAGGTCTAGAGCAAAAAGGGTTCATCGAGCGCAAAATCCCGGCCAATAATGAACGACAAAAAAATATATATGTATTACCAAAAGCGGTTGAATTGATTGAAGGCTTTAATGACTCATTCCAAAAGGTGGAGGATGAAATCGTTCAAGCCCTTAATGACGAGGAGAAGCAAATCTTAAAGAATTTGCTGATCAGAATTAATGAACGCTTATAAAGAACCCGATGAGTTTATAATAAAGCGGCAGCAGATCATCAGAGATCCGCTGCCGCTTTTTATTGAAGAAAAACAATATAATAAAGTGGGTTTAGCTCAATGTAAATTAAGATGAGGGGCATATGGTGTTGTCATTTTCGAACTTTTTTTGAAACACCTCATCCAATAACATAATTTCGGCTTTTTGGCTGACGGCATGATCCCCAAGTTTTACATCAATTATAAAGTCATTACTTAGCAGCTGTCGGTACCATGTAATGATGTCGCTCTCAGGCAGCTCTCCCAGTGTCTTCGTTTCGGGTGGGATTACCGGAATTCCGGCTTGTTCTACCAGACGAAGGTTTTGTTTAATTTCTACGGCTATCTTCCTTAGCACGCTTTCACTTCTTGCTGTCTCTATATCCACCATACCGTCTTTTGTATAGAAATGCTTGTTTACAATAGCCAACGCAGCATGCGAAACATGGAATGCTTGAATGTCATTCTGTATTTCATAATGCAAATCTACCAATTCGAATATTTTGGCAAGCTCCTGTACTCTTTTGGTTCTCAGTCCATTAATTTCACCAAAAATAGTTCCTTGATGTTTCTCGGAACCGAATTGTGCGTACAGAATACCTTCTTTGATGTCTCCACCTGCACCCGGGAATCCTGGGAGTAGCCGCTCTCCCACGATTTCAAGCCAGCTGTCGTATTCGATGGTGTTAGTCAAGGTGACAATGGTTTCGCTCTTATTATTTTTAATTGCAGACAGGGCAGATTCAGCCTGATCATATCGCACAGGAATGAAAATGAAATCATAAATGTCGTCGTTATCGAGCTTTTCGATCGTGTTTATCGATATTTTCTTTATGGTTCCATTATGGTTGTATTCTAGTCCGTTCCTTTTCAGCGTATCCAGTCTCTTTCCTCGTGCCAGTATAGTGACGTCCAGCCCGTACTGTGCAAATCGGAGCGCGTATACACTGCCAATCACACCCGCGCCAATTATTAAAAGTCTAATTTGTTTTTTGGTGTTCATTGATAATCCTTCCTTTCAGATTAATTATCACAGATTGCTTAAGCAACAACTGTTAGATAAGATATTAGTACCGCATTCTTATGAATTCAACCGGCAGATTATGTGGAAAGTTGCATAGGCAACACATTTTGATAATTGATGTTTAATCTGGGGGCAGGGATATGGTAAATCAGCAAGATCCAAGGGTTTTGCGCACACGGCAGTTAATAAGGGAAGCATTCAGAGAATTGCTGCGGAGTAAAGGATTTGATTCAATAACCATAAACGATATCGCACAGAGGGCTACCATTAACCGAGCTACCTTCTATGCCCATTACCTAGATAAGTATGCTTTGCTGGAAGAGATCACAGAACAGGCTTTCCGCGAGATGATTCCAAACGAAGTGATGGATGCACTTGAACTTACAGATGAAATATGTGATCAACTGATCTTGCTCACACACCGCTACATCATAGATTTTTATCAGATATGCAGAATGGATTCCAAATCAATGGCTACGATTGTAGATGAAAAAATAAATAAAATGTTGCAGCAGACAATAGTAAGTATTTTATTGAAAGGGGGTAACTTCCATAGAGCAGACCGTTTCCATACAGAGATCATTTCGGCCCTGACAGGCTCAGCAATTTATGGCGCAACACTTCATTGGTTAACAGTTGGGAAAATTGATCGGACCGATTTGCTTTTAAACATTGTTCGTCCCTATGTTATGAACGGTCTTAAGCTGTATCCCAACGACACATCGCAATAAAAATGGCAGTGGAATATATAATCCACTGCCATTTTTATTGAACTTTTGTTTAGTTATCTAGAATCGAATAAGGTAGGTGCCGCATGTTCCTTACTTACCGCGCATGCTGATAATAAACCGACTCGTACGCGGCTAACTCGTCATCTGCTGATGGTAATGACATTTCCCGGATATTGCTTTTAAGGGCATTGATCAGCTCAGGCTTGCGGAGCAACATGCGAATACGCTCCGCCAAATGACGGGCATCCCCTACGCGGAAGGTATAACCGTTAAGTCCGTCGATGATTTTCTCGGACATTCCGCCTACGCCGGAGGCGATTACAGGCAAATGGGATGCCAGCGCTTCGTGAAGGGCGAGCGGATAATTTTCATACCAGATCGAAGGCACGACGGCAATATCGGCTTCTTGGTAAATGCGCGGGAGATCCGTCTCGGCGTAAGTGCCGCGAAACGAGATGCGCCGGTCTCCGGACGCCATCTGCTGCAGCACTTCCTCGTATTCCGGGTTGCCGGAACCGTAGAGATGCAGCCTGAGTCGGCGAGACGGTACCAATGACATCGCTTGAAGCAGGACGTGCACGCCTTTATGCTCGTTCAACGATCCGCCGTAGACTAGCGTCAGCGAGGAAGCAGGTCGATAGGTTTTAGCGTTCGGGATGAGCGTTTCCCGTCGCATACCGTGGGGGAGCACTTCGATCTGCATACAGGCCAGTCCGCCTTCCGGCCCGGCGCAGAGCTGTTTGTCGACACGCACCAAAATCGATCGCGGGCATACGGACCAATAGTCCGTTAAAGTCATGACATACGGGATTCCCATTCTGCTGGCGGCCTGCACGAACTCGATGCCGCGCATGGCATGAGCGACGTGGATTAAGTTCGGCTGCTCCCTGGTCAGGAAGGGCTTCTGCCCACGCCGACAGCCGGGGATCCTCTAAGATCGAGGGCGATTGGGCCGGATCTGCTGCTTGGCTCCGGTAGGCGAGTACTGGTACACCGTCATAGACATATTCTTCGCTCGCTATTTCGTCAGTTGAAGCGGCCTGCACCGGAAGCTGACCGCTGTAAGTCACGACTTTTACGCGATGGCCGCGCTGCTGCATGCTTCTGGCTACGTTTAGTACGAATTTCTCGGTTCCGGTGTAGGACTCCGGGTAAAAGGAATGGACGATATAAAGGATGGACAGCCGTTCACCCGACTGCTGGAGCTCATTGCGAGGCAGAGCAGCGAAATGCCGGGCTTCGGGCAGCCTCCGGTAAACGCATACTTCTACAAAGTTACTGGGTTATCATATGTGCGCCTGTTAAAAATTGTCGAGGGCGACAACGAATAATTAGATTTTATGCTGGAAAATGTAAAGGGAAAGACAAAAGGTACCACAAGTAGGACCACCCGTTTGATACACAACGCCAACTGGTACAGGATTTGTCTTAATGAATACCCAGGCTAGAAAAATGGAGGTGACATTACAATATGAAATGTGTTTATTGTGAAAACTTGAAACAATTCAAAAGAACAGAACATAAGTGCTACATTTGTTCCATTATAAGACGACGCGATAAGTGGTGTCGCCTCTAGATCCTAGTTTTCGGTCCAAAAGGTTCTAGGGGAAGTTGTTTTGTTATCTAACGGAGCCTTTTAAAGTTGGTCGTTAATCCGACTAATTATGTGGAATAGTAGATGATGTTTATAATCATTTTTCCATACTGGGAATAATCCGCACGTCCCTGAAAGAAAATAATTGTGCTTGTACTCTAATTGAAGAGAGGCAAGAAGATGAAGAAATGGTTAGCGTTCTGTGTTCTTGCAGTATGCATGATGATGTATTCCGCTATTCCTGCATTTGCCGATAATATGACAAAGATGGATAATAAGCCAGGTAATGAAATACGTCATGATGTTAATAAAGGAATTAACGACACAAACCGCGCGCTAGGTACGGACATAAATCGCATCGACAATGGGAATTCGGTACGCACGAATAGCTACCGGGCCAATGCTGCTGACGATAATGATTTCGATTGGGGATGGCTTGGTCTGCTTGGCTTGATTGGTCTTGCTGGCCTGAGAAACCGAGGACGCGATCGCGATCACGCATAGCCATAGTTATTCCAACAGCAAAGAACTCTCTTCATCAGAAGAGAGTTCTTTGCTGTTCACAATTGAGGATTTTGATTTGCAACGGCATTTTTCAAAAAGTCATGCAAAGTCTTAAGTGTCAATGCCTACCGCTGAACCGCTTAATCGCTTCCTCGGTCACCGGTGCGAAGAGGTTAACCAGGTTGCCGTCGGGATCGCGAAACAGCATAGCACGGTTCCCCCATGGCATCGTGGTTGGTTCCTTTACCCACTGGTCGACAAACGGCTTCAAGCGCTCGTATTCGGCATCGACATCGTGGACGCGGAACTCGATGATGACAGTGTGATTGTCGGCTGCCACTGCGGAACCAGCGCCGAACAGCTGCACCGTCTGGGAGTGACCGATCGCCAGGGTGCACGATGGCACAACCAGTTCGGCAAAGACGGGCGCGGGGCGTTCCGCAGAAACACCCATGACTTTCTCATAGAACTCGACGAGACGATCAACGTCGTCGGTAATGATGCGTACAGAAGCAAAATTCACGAGATACCATCCTTCCTATAATAAAATGACACAATACCGTACCCTATCATTTGGGCCAAGCATTATCTCCCACCTCTTTACGGTACTTACTCCGATTATAAAAAAACGCTACTGACAACAGTATGTCAGTAGTGTTTTGAAATTTTTTTGCAGGGACGTACAGCATGATTTTTCATCCGACCACAGCATTACAAGGCGATGAAATACTGCGAATGAACGAGTATAAGTGAGATAAATCCTTAAGACCAAGAAAAGGTCAATATTCCTTGTTGATTTATACATTGGTATATTGTTGGTACCTGAGCTAATGTATAAAATTAGGGAGGGATGCGAATGGTACCGCCAGAGGTTATTTCTATAGGGATTACTGTTTTCTTTGTACTCTGGACTGGAGCTGCTTTGTTTGCCACTATAAAACCAAGAATTTTTTGGAATATAACCCAAGGTTGGAAGGCAACACGTGAACCTTCAACTGCCTATTTTATATTTTCACGTATTGGAACTGCAATATGTGCAATCTTAGGTTTAATATTGTTGATACAACCCTATGAATGAAACGAAGTACGTCAATAATCGTTATACAGCATAAATTAAGATACGGAGGTGTTCAGATGGATTTACTGAAAGGCATTGGAAAGCTGGCGGGCGATTTCACAGGCAGAGTACTTGGAGGTACTGTGCGTGTTGCCGGGGAGCTTGTTCATAGTGATTACATTAAAGAGATCGGCAATGATGTGGAAAGAGTGACGGCAAAGACAGGTGAACTAGCAGGCCAAGCAGCGAGCGGTGTATGGGATGTTGGCGCCGGTTTAATAACGGCGGATAAGCAGCAGGCAAAGGCCGGATTCGATGATCTTGGAGATGCGGTCACGACTACAGTTAGAGGTGCTGGCCAAGGAATCGAATACGTGGTCGATAGCGGAAAAGATGTTGTGACAGGCATTAAGGAAAACGATAAGCAGCTGATTAAAGATGGCGCCAAGAAACTTGGTAAAGCAGCTGCAGTATCCATTATTGCTGTCGGTGTAATCGACATAGTTGATGGTCCGGACGGAATGGATACGCCAGAGACAACCTAATAAAACTTCAAAATGGCAGCTGACGGCTGACGATAAGATCTCGGCTCTGAAGTCAAAGATGGTGTGAAAATTGCAGGTACGGATCATATTAAGGTTCCAATTCCGCTATCCATTAAGCAGTCGATCAGATGATCGGCTGCTTCTTCGTCTTTTTAGGCTAACTTTTGACCATACTGTTTGTAAAAAGAGCAGGTAAGGTGTAATTATGATCTTTAATATTATCGTTGGGTTCATCATTCCTTGGTTATGCTTCGTTCTTGCACCACTTCCAAACAAACTAAAGTTGGTTCTTCGTGTTTTACCAATTAGCTCACTTATGGCATTTCTTCTTAACGACCTTTTTGTGAAACATGGCTTTTGGATTGTTAAACCGATATTTGATGAGAATGAATCCTACTCGGCGATACCCTATAATTTAGGTTTGTATCCAGTGTTGGGAATATTCCTCATCTACTTTATTGAGAGACGTACTTGGTCATCTGTTGTTTTTATTTGTATTTGGAGTATAGGGATTACGGTTGCGGAGTACGTCCTTGTAGAGATGGGAAGGGTTGTATATGATAATGGCTGGCATATCATTTGGACTTTCACTTCATACATTGTGGCATTCTCAATTGTTTACCTGTACAGCAAATCAAACAGGAAACTGTAATTATTTGGGAGGTAAAGCTTGTAATGGAATCTGAAAGTACGCAAAACAGGTTTATTCATATATTAAAAAAAGGAAACACATCATCAGCAACCGCTGCACTCGGTAACGCCGGAATTGCAATCATTAAAGGTTTTGCTGCTGTAACTACGGGTAGTGGAGCAATGTTTGCGTCAACCATGCACTCCATTGCCGATGCAGTAAATCAGGCTTTTGTTTTTGCAGGTAGTGTCTTAGCAGAGAAAAAGCCTACTCGTCAATTCCCAACCGGGTTCGGGCGTGTAATCAACTTATTCTGTATGGTGGCTGTTATTGTTGTAACTGTTATGGCTTATGAGACAATTAAAGAAGGGTTTCATTTAGTGGCTCATCCTTCAGCGTCATCACATGGTTTTTGGTTGAACCTTATTGTATTACTCTTATCCGTAGCAGTTGATGGATTTGTATTAATAAAAGCGACTAAGGAAATCGTTCATGAGTCAAGAGTACAAGCAAAGGGATTAGCGATTGTATCACAAGCCTTTAAGAATGTGGGTCGGGCCGCGCCACCAACACGTTTAGTATTTTACGAAGATCTGGTAGCTACAACAGGTGCCCTCTTAGCTCTTCTTGCGGTTGTTGTAACATCGTTTACTAGCTTTGCACTCCTTGATGGGGTTTCTACACTCCTGATCGGCTTACTAATGCTTGGTGTTGCCTTTAAAGTTGGTTACGACAATATGGTTGGCCTTATCGGTGTTTCTGCCCCAAAGGATGTGGAGGATAAAGTTGCCCAAATTATTTTTTCAAATCCTTATGTTACTGATATTTTTCAAATGCGAGTCCTTCAAGAGGGACGTTATTATCACGTAGAAGGGCAAGTTGAATTACGACCCGGATTAACGCTTGCTGATGCAGATGATATTAAATTCAAAATTAGAGATTCCCTTCTAAATGAAACGGAGATCGCAGATGTAACGATAGGAATTCTTGAGGATAACGGAGTGAGGAACTGGAATCCAGAGCCGGTTAATACATAAAAGCAAAAAGCGATTTTGAAAAGCAGGTTAAAAGAGTGCTTAACATTATGAAATGTTGAGTGCTTTTTTTATTGTATTTCACTTAAAGTGTTTCAACTGTCCATCAAGAGTGTAATAACTAGGAAATGCATTTTTCCGGTAATGATAAGGGGTAGTAGCAATTCTCAAGGGAAATTCACCTTAATCTTGTACACCTGGCATTTTATGTGCACGAATCGGAAAGTCTAAGCATAAGAAAATTCGGAGGTTGAACAATAGATGATCCGATTTGAGAACGTCAAGAAAACATACGATGATGGTTTCGAAGCATTAAAGATGATTAATTTGGAGATCAAAGAAGGCGAATTGACGGTATTGATTGGTCCAAGCGGCTGCGGTAAGTCCACTCTTATGAAGCATATTAACCGTTTGAACAATCCGACCAGCGGCAAAATCTATATTCGTGACAAGGACATCTCCAGCATTGATCCCGTTGAATTACGCAGAAGCATCGGCTATGTCATTCAGAATGTGGGTTTGTTCCCGCATATGAATATTGCGAAGAACGTAGCGGTTGTACCAAAACTGCTCAAGTGGGATAAAGAGGTTACTGCGAGTAAGGTCGATGAGCTTCTCAGTATGGTGAATCTGGACCCTGATGTATACCGGAATCGGTATCCTTCGGAGCTTAGCGGTGGACAGCAGCAGCGGATTGGTGTTATTCGAGCGCTTGCAGCTGATCCTGATGTCATTTTGCTGGATGAGCCGTTTAGTGCGCTTGATCCGATCAGCCGGGAACAGCTCCAGGATGAGCTGATCCGTCTTCAACAGGAACTGAAGAAGACGATTGTGTTCGTGACCCATGACATGGATGAAGCGATCAAAATCGCCGATACAATTGTTCTGATGAAGGCTGGGGAGGTTGTTCAGACCGGATCCCCTGAGCATATTTTGCGTCATCCGGCGAATGAATTCGTTACGAGCTTTATCGGCAAGAAGCATCTGACGAACGATACCCTTGACCCTGGTATGATCGTCGATGACGTCATGTCGGTTAATCCTGTTACAGCTTCCCCTGAGCGAGGGATGGCGGCTGCTATCCAATTCATGGAGAGACATCGGGTTGATTCCTTGATCATTGTTGGTAAAAAAAGAGAGCTGCTGGGTTATGTCTCTATATTCAATGTTCTGCAGGGATATAGACATGAAGATAGTCGTTTGG
The DNA here is from genome assembly GCF_052113225.1 of Paenibacillus sp. YAF4_2. Taxonomy (NCBI): domain Bacteria; kingdom Bacillati; phylum Bacillota; class Bacilli; order Caryophanales; family Paenibacillaceae; genus Paenibacillus; species Paenibacillus sp. YAF4_2. Next base: position 65,893 of record NZ_JBFRCT010000004.1, on the reverse strand, counting down.
CCGACATTATGAAGCCCTTTGTTCATGTTGTGGAATCCGGTTCATCGGTTGCGCTTGCTTTGACGCTGATGAATGAGCACGGCTTGCCTTACGTACCTGTTGTTCGGGATGGACAACTAGTAGGACTGGTTACAAGGGGGAGTGTCGTCCGGCATATGGCAGAGATGTACAATCCTGATGATATGAGTCTGGAGGAGCTTACTGCGGAAGCGGAAAAGCTGAAGGAGGAGGCTCCACTTGAACCAGCAGAAGCCGATGAAGTAGGGGGAGGGCGCACATGATGGAGTGGCTGTCTGAGTATGGATCTTTCTTGTCGAGCAGACAGGGGGATATTCTGATTGCTCTTCGTGAGCATATTTATATTTCTGCCCTTTCCATAATCCTTGGAGCGATTGTCGCGATCCCGGTTGGCATATGGCTTGGTGGAAGCCGTATTGGCTGGCTAAACAGTATCATATTCACCATTGCTAACGTACTGCAGACGATTCCGAGTCTAGCGCTGCTCGCCATACTGATTCCGCTGCTAGGTATCGGACGTACACCAGCTGTCTTCGCGCTGTTTCTCTATTCGATTATGCCGATTATGCGCAACACGTACTCCGGCTTTAAGGCCGTTGATCCAAATGTGATAGAAGCGGCTCGTGGGATGGGCTACAGCCGCGTGCAGCGATTGCTTCGCGTCCAGCTGCCGTTGTCTTTCCCTTACATCATGTCGGGGCTGCGAGTAACAACGGTATATATTATCAGCTGGGCAACGCTTGCGACATTAATCGGAGCTGGCGGACTTGGACAGCTCATCTTCTCCGGTATGGGTGTCAATAAGACAGAACTGATTGTGACCGGAGCTATTCTGGCCGTACTTCTGGCGCTTGCAGCAGATTTCCTTCTGGGACTCGCGGAGAAATGGGTCACGGCCAAGACGAGAAGCGCGCCGGCATCCGGTACGGTATGACAGCATGGGGGAATTGGAATGAGACGTAAACAGATGCTAATACGAGTGAAAGGCAAGGCGAGACTTGCTCCGTTAGGAGCTGCGTTAATCGCAGTTTGTATCTTGCTATCGGGCTGCGGTAACGGCAATAGGATTATTATCGGGACACAGACCTTCTCTGAACCAAAGATCCTCGCGAATATGTACAAGCTCCTCATTGAGGATCGGACGGATATGAAGGTGAAGGTTATGCCTGATTTGGCGACAAGCACGGTTGTACTTGATGCCTTAACAAGGGATGACATTCAGATGGCGTCGCTCTATTCGGGAATTATTCTGGATAATTATTTCCCGATTGAGCGCACGAATGATCGGGCCAGTATTCTAAAGCAGGCGCAAGAGGGCTTCGATAAGCATTATGGGCTCAAATGGTTTGATTCCTATGGCTTTGAGAATACGTATGCGTTCACGGTTCGTAAGGAGCTGGCGGAGAAGGAGCAGCTTCATACTATATCTGATGTGAAAGATAAAGCACAGTCGATGAGGCTTGGTGTCGATACGTCATGGCTGGAGCGTGCTGGTGACGGCTATGCAGATTTCCAGAAAGTATACGGCATTTCATTCGGCAAGGTGTACCCAATGGAGGTTGCACTTGTCTACAGTGCCATTGCAACGAATAAAATGGACATCGTTGTCGCCTACTCTACAGACGCACGCCTTAAGCAGTATGAGCTTGTTACACTTGAGGATGATAAGCATTTCTTCCCGCCTTACGATGCTTCTCCTGTTATTCGTAAGGAAGTATTGGAGAAACATCCGGAGCTCCAGGAGGTTATTGACCTTCTCATTGGCAAGCTGGATGCCAAGACAATGATTGATCTGAACTACGAGGTTGATGTGAATAAACGGAATGAGAAAAGGGTAGCCGAGGATTACTTGAAAAAGATCGGATTGCTGAAGTAATGGAGTGAAGCGAGATGGAATTGTTTTTCCGCTATGTGCGAGAAAATTGGGTTGATCTGCTAGTGTTCACAGGGCAGCATATTATGATGGTGCTGATCGGCTTGCTGCTTGCGCTTGTCGTTGGCATTCCTCTAGGTATTATGGCATCGCGAAATCGGGTGAGCGCGCGGATTATTCTGACGGTGGCGAATATCATTCAAGTATTCCCGAGCCTTGCGCTCTTGGTGCTCTTGATGGTTGTTTTTGGCCTTGGGACGACAACAGTAGTTGTTGGGTTGTTCTTATATTCGCTGCTGCCGGTCATTCGGAATACGTACGTCGGATTGACCCAAGTGGATAAGTCGATTATGGAAGCGGGCAAAGGTGTCGGCATGAGCCCGCTGCAGATCATGATGAATGTTCAACTGCCACTTGCGCTACCATTCATGCTGACGGGCATACGAATCGCCGCGGTTATTGCAATTGGCGTGGCAACGATTGCCCCGCTTGTAGGCGGGGACGGCTTGGGACGGGAGATTTATTCGGGTATCAATATGAACAACTCTGCTCGTCTGTACGCAGGAGCTATTCCTGCCGCGATTCTGGCGCTGCTTGCTGACCTTGCCTTAGAGCGACTTCAGAATAGGGCGGAGGTTGCGAGCAGATAGATCGTCTTCAAAATAAAGAAGAAACTAAGAAGGTACTGACTCCATATTTCCGGAGAGCAGTACCTTCTTTGTCTTTAATCATTTTTTATTATTTCAAATTAATTTTCTTGATTTTCTCCATATCAATCTTTGGTTCACGAGTAATGGTGAGTAACCCGTTAACCTCCTGCTGTACGTCGGTCAGCTGGGTGTAGCAGAAGCCGCTGACGTAATCCAGGTTTTTGATCGCTTGGGTGATGCCTTCGTAACGGGCCAGGAAATCTTCTTCATTCTTCACCTGGTTGCCGTAGCCCCATCCAGACTCGCTCGTGAAGGCGATCCCGCCGTATTCGCTGATAATAACTGGCTGGCCTTGATAGCTATAGCCGTTAGCGAATGGGTAGCGGTGTTTGTCATGGGCGAAGTCATTGCTGAGCAACGCGTCTTTATCCTTGTAACGTGCTTCGAGCACGGAGCCAAGCTCTTCGTAGTCATGCAGCGTGATGATGTCCGAGATGGTATGCTCCCAGCCATCGTTAACAATGACAGGTCTCATCTGGTCATATGACTTGGTCAAATGATAGATCGACTCCGTGAACTGCTGCTGCTTCCTGTCCGTGAAAATTTGTCCGATGCCCCACGATTCATTAAACGGCACCCAAGTCACAATACTTGGATGGTTGTAATGCTGGCGAACAACTTCCATCCATTCTTTAGTGAACCGCTCTACTGCGTCATCTCCGAATTCGTAAGTAGCCGCGATTTCTGACCAGACGAGCAAGCCCTTGCGGTCCGCCCAATATAAGTATCTTGGATCCTCGAGCTTCTGATGCTTACGCACGCCGTTGAAGCCAAGCGCCAGCGTTTTCTCGATATCCTCAATAATTGCTTCCTCGGATGGAGGCGTCAGGTGCGTATCTTCCCAGTAGCCTTGATCGAGTAGAAGACGTTGATAAAGCGGCTGCTTATTTAGTAAAATACGGTCACCTTTAATCTGAATACGACGCATACCGAAATAGGAGTATACGGTATCAACTGGCTGGCCGTCTTTCTTCAGAACAACCTCTACATCGTACAAATTCGGATGATTCGGGTGCCAGGAATGAATCTTCCACTCGTTAACATCGTTCATGACGCTTAAGTCCAGCTTCAGGAACATTCGGTCTGCATTCATTTCCATGGAGCGGATCAGTTTGCCATCATATCGAATAATCGTCTGCAGAGTCAGCCCTTCGTATGAACGGATCATGCTGCCCAGTTCATATTCGAATGTAACCGATGCTTCTTCCAGCTTAGGCGTGATTTTCGCTCTATTAACATGGTATTCATCAACGTATTCCAGCCATACGGACTGCCAAATGCCAGTCGTCTGTACGTACCAGCAACCGTAGTTTTTATCGGTCCAGCGTTGTTTGCCGCGTGGCTGCATGTTGCTGTTGCTATCCTCAACACGGAGAGTGATGCGGTTGTCTCCGCCAAGCTGCACAGCATCTGTAATATCAAAGGAGAACGCGGCATATCCGCCTTCATGCGAACCGACATAAACGCCGTTCACCCATAGCTTTGCCAAATAATCTACCGCTTGGAAATGGAGAATCACACGCTTGTCTCCCGTTTCCTCTGGTATATTGACATTACGTTCGTACCAGACGCACGGATGGAATTTCTCCTCGCCGATTCCGCTTGCTTTTGTTTCATATGTAAACGGAACTTGGATTTTCAGATCCGCATCCAGCTTGCTGTACCACTTGCTGCGTTCGCCTTCAAACGAATCATCAAAGCGGAAGCTCCATTCACCGTTTAATAATTGCCATTCGTCGCGCACCCATTGCGGCCGTGGATAATCCTTAACATATTTGTGCGTGCTGGTCATGTTTTTCTCTCCTTTTGTTAACCATTAGGTTAATATAATAAGTAATAACTTTATGATTCTAGTTCATATTATGGTTTAGGATATACATTATGTCAATATAAAGGTTAATTAATAAACCATTTAATTAACTAATAAGGGAGGAAGACAATTATGAATAAACCTTTAATCATCATCGTCAATGGATTTCCTGGTGCGGGAAAAACAACTTTAGCCAAGCGGCTTTCTCAAGACGTACGGCTGCCCTTATTGTCTCGGGACGGGATATATGAGACCCTGTTTGATGCATTAGATTGTGGGACCCATGGATCACCGCCTTTGCTGGCACCAGCAGCCTTTACGTTTATGTATTCTTTTGCGGGTACCTTACTGGCGGCTGGACAGTCGATGATTATTGAAGGTTTTTTTGGCAGGCCGGAATTAAGAGGTGCTGAGTTTCTTAAGTTGAAACAGGCGTATGATTATGAACCGTTTCAGATTATGTGCAGAGCCGATGGAGAAGTGCTGCTAGAACGTTATTATTCCCGGATGGGATCTGCAGAACGGCATGTTGGTCATCGGGACCAGGAGTGGATTGAACAAGTGGGCAATAAGGAGCGGCTCTTACATGAGAAACTTGAGCCTATGTCGATCGGCGGAACAATCGTTGAGTTGAATACAACAACCGAGTGTGATTATGCGGATTTACTAGAGCGTGTCCGCTCCAGATGTGGGATATGAATAGGGGTAAATAAAATCGGTGTTTCTGTTAAATAATCGTATTCTTATTTAAAGACTTATCGTATCAATTTCAATATGATAGTTCTAACGAGTACTCGAACATGTGAAAGAGTGTAACGGAATTATACCAACCATCACGGAGGATAACATGGAACGTAACATCACTGGAATCGAACGGCTGTCGCCATTTGTACGCTCCGTAAAGATTACGGAATCTGACTATCTCGTTGGGGAATGGGTGGATTACGATCATGTCTATACGTACATAGAACAAGGAGAAGCCGAGATTCTATTGGATGGCATTCAATATCAGCTAAAGGCTGGGGAAGCTATTCTATTTCCGCCGATGAAACTTCATTTTATACGATCCGTGTCCAGCGAGCCCTTGATTCAGTACATCTTTCATTTTGATTTATTTCATTGGGAAGACCAAAGCAAGTGGCAGCAAACAGGGGTTTCGCAAGGACAGCCATTCGTGATTAAGCCGGAAGAAGAACTTTTATCCACTCTATACCCAATTTCGTGCATCCACCCTGCGCATCGCTTAGAGGTGCATAAGAGATTTCATCTCCTTCATCAGGAATTTAGGAGCAAGCGCCCTTATCATCAGCTTTTTATGAAATCGCTGGCGCTGGAATTGCTCATCTACTTTTTGAGAAATCAGCATGAATCGAACGAAGGAACAGGGAGGAAAACAAAAGGCTGGGCTTCCATCGAGAAATCTATCTTTTATATTCAACAGGATTTCAGTAATCCTCAGTTAAACCTGGAGCAAATTAGTCAACATGCCGGGTTATCGACCAATCATTTATCCCATCTTTTTAAAGAGCAGCTGGGAATGACCATTCATAAATATGTGACTTATGTTCGCATTGAGGAAGCAAAAAGAAAACTGCTTGAAAACAGCCTATCTATTACTCAAATTTCGGAAATGGCAGGGTTCACATCGATCCATGCTTTTAGCAGAACGTTTAAAACCATTGTGGGTTTAACCGCAAGTCAGTTTATTGAGACTTATTCAGCAAGCGGCATTCACCGCAAACAGCTTGAATTAAATTCTTTTCAGGAGGATTAGGAATGAATAATAAGAAAATTGTATTCACCGCTCCATGGCAGGTAGAGACCCTTGAAGAGGTCTTGAGTATCGAGAAAATAGGGAAGCAGGAATTATTAGTGAAGAAGAAATTCACCTTAATTAGCCCAGGGACGGAGCTTGCATGTTTATCTGGCAATGAGGGCTGGTTCGCAATGCCGGGTCTTCCGGGATACTCGTCAGTAAGCGAGATTATCGAAATCGGCGAAGAGGTGCATGGTTTTCAGCCGGGTGAATATATATTTCACTATGGAGATCATAGCTTGTACTCCGTTATTTCAACGAGCGGGATAGTTTTGAAAGCGCCATCAGAATTGCCGCTCCACTGGGTACCTTTTACCCGAATGGCTTCCGTGGCGATGACCTCTCTTCGAATATCCGATATTGAGCTTGGCGATCATGTGGCTGTAACCGGCTTAGGTCTTATTGGTAACATGGCTGCCCAATTGGCTGCTTTACAAGGCGCTTCTGTTATCGGAATAGATTTATCCAGTAACAGATTGGAGACAGCTAAGGCATCCGGAATCCAGTATACAATAACGTCAGATTCCAAAGTGCAGGAGCAAATTGCCGAGATTACCCAAGGAAGAGGAGTATCGACTTTAATCGATGCCACTGGTATTCCAAAGGTCGTAACGGAAGGATTGCCTTGGGTAGCGAAATACGGTGAAGTTGTGCTGCTTGGTAGTCCGCGGGGCGAGTATCTGGGGAATATAACAGAACTTCTGAACTACGTACATTTGGACGGACACGGCTGTATTACCTTCAAGGGTGCTCATGAATGGAGATTTCCGGTAGAACCAGATTCGTATGTTAAACATTCCTTAACGAGGAATTCTCAAATCATATTTAACCTCATGCAACGTAACAAGCTAGCCATCGAACCTTTAATCAGTCATATTGTAAAGCCTGAGCAAGCGGCTAAAGCTTACGAAGGACTGCGCAATGACAAGGATCATTATCACGGGGTCTTATTTGATTGGTCTTAAAATGTTACTAGGAAAGGAAGGTTTATATCCATGCCTAACATTTCAGTTGCTGTACAGCCGTACACCGTTCGAGATCAACTTCAAAAGGATTATAGCGGAACGTTAAGAAAAATAGCAGGAATCGGATATAAAGGGATTGAACTTGGCCCACCTCCAACAGGGATGACCATTGCTGATCAAAAATCACTTCTGGATGAGCTTGATCTAAAAGTAATCGGATGTCATTCATCGTTAGAGGAGCTTGAATCAAATTCGGACAGTATGGTTGATTATCTGGAAGAAGTTGACGCAGAGAAATATGCAGCGCTATCCTTAGATTTTGATTCAAAAGAAGATGTGTTCATTAAAGCTGCCAAGCTTAATGAGATCGGTGCCCGATTAGGTCAACGGGGAGTGCAGCTGTTATATCATAACCACGATTGGGAATTTAAGAAGTTTGACGGCATCTCTATTTGGGATATCCTTCTGCAGGAGACCGACCCTTCATATGTAAAAATGGAGCTGGATACCTATTGGGTTCATCGCGGTGGCTTGGATCCTATCGAATATCTCGGTAAGCTTCGTAATCGCTGTCCCTTACTGCACATTAAGGACGTTGAAGCAGGGGAGGAAGCCTTTTTTGCAGAGATTGGTGAAGGCATTTTGAATTTTAATACCATCATCCAGAAGGCAGAAGAGATCGGTACAAAATGGCTCGTAGTCGAGCAAGATATGAGCCGGAGAGACCCTCTTGAAAGTCTCGCCATCAGTTACAGAAACCTGCAGCTTATACAGCAGGATACGGTCAGTCATTAGCAGAATCGATACTGCCTCTTCTTACGTCTATTCCCTATACTAGACTATATGTTTATTTAGGGGGAGAACGCATGAAAGAGAATCAATCGATTTCAAGGCTCGATATGCAGATGTCATGGTGGGGGATGTCGGGGCTACCTGCAGCTGGAGAAGTACGCAGCACTCAGGAACAGGTGGAAATGATTGCGGAAGCGGGCTTTGACGGCATCAACGGATTTATCCCATCTCCTCAGGATGAAGATACATGGAGACGTCTCCTGGAGCGCCATCATTTATCTTTTAGCGTGAATGCTTATCCGAAGACTTCTGAAGATATGGAGAAATTTCTGAAAAGGGCAAAAGAGTATGGCGGCATTCAACATATCAATGTTCAAGTGATGACGCCTTTTCTAATAGATGAGCCTGCTGTTCAGCTTCTCCATTCTATTGATGCTTTGTCTCGGGAGGCAGGAATTCCAACCTATATCGAGACGCATCGCGGTACGATTACTCAGGATCTACTACGTACGATTGATTACATCAAAGCGCTTGATACTCTTCGCCTGACGATTGATTTATCTCATTATGTGGTGGCTGGCGAGCTGCATACCATTTCGGACGAAGCGGAGCAGTTAATCCAGACTGTTCTGACACGCAGCTCGGCTTTTCATGCCCGGGTGTCTAATGGTGAGCAGGTGCAGGTCGACGTAGGGAAAGCAGGAGAACACCCTATGATGAGACACTTCGAACGCTGGTGGAGCGACGGCATGAAGAATTGGCAATCGGGAGCGGGAGAAGGAGATGTGCTGCCGTTTGTTGTAGAGCTTGGTCCGCCGTCCTATGCGATAACGACAGATGAATACGCCGGTCGTACCAATGAAATTAGCGATCGTTGGGAGCAGTCGTTGTTCTTTTTGAATACAGCTAGAAGACTTTGGTCGGAAATAAAGTAACTGTCCGTTAGTAGAGTGCTAGCAAAGCACAATAGGTCAATTCATAGCATAAAAAGTGATTATCAAGCTGCCCCGTTATATCCTAATATGTAGAGGTAGGAGGGGGAGATGATGTCATTGGATTATGAAGCTTATCTTTTTGTGCATTTTACCGGGGAGCATGAGGATGGAGAGCAGGTTTATTTCTCTGTAAGTCAGGATGGATTGCACTGGAATGATCTTAATCAAAGCCAGCCTGTATTAAAATCTGGTATTGGTGAAAAGGGAGTGCGGGATCCATTTATCATCCGTTCTCCGTTGGATAATAAGTTCTATATCATTGCTACGGATCTGCGGATTGCAAGTGATAAGGGCTGGGATACTGCGCAACACCGCGGCAGCCGCTCAATTATTGTTTGGGAGTCTTCTGATCTAGTGAATTGGTCCAGGGAAAGAAGTGTAGAGCTTGATCTTCCGTATGCGGGCTGTGTATGGGCGCCGGAAACGATCTTTGATGAGGAAGCCGGTGAACATCTTATGTTCTGGGCCTCGATGGTGAAAGAGGGAGACAAGGAGCCTAAGCAGATCATTTACAGCTCCAGAACGAAGGACTTTGTTACCTTCACGAAGCCTGAGAAATATATCGAGCGTGGCAATCATGTCATTGACACGACGATTATCAAAGAGGGTAATACGTATTATCGTTACTCGAAGGATGAAACAACGAAGTGTATTACGGTAGAAGAGAGCAGCTCCTTATCCCGTGATACATTCGTGGTTAAGAGCTCATCTGTTTTGGACAATCTGTTTGGGGTTGAAGGGCCTGAGGTGTTCAAATTTAATGATCGGAATGAATGGTGCCTGATGGTTGATCAATATGCAGCCGGCAAAGGGTATTTACCGCTCATTACCGAGGATTTGTCCAGCGGACAGTTCCGTATTCTGAACACGGAAGAGTACGACCTTGGAGCAGCAAAGAAGAGACATGGATCTTTCTTGAACCTTACTGGTAATGAATATAAAGCATTAGTGAAAGCATGGGGCATGTCGGCCGCCAAGTAAACGGCAGTCAAGTAAAACAAAAAAGCTTAGCATTGAGTACTCCATGCTAAGCTTTTTTGTTGTGTTTATTAGCAGCTGTTTACTCCGATGTAATGATCACTTGAATATCGTATTCGCTGCATATTTTATTAAATGGAGCAGGCGGCTCGGCGTCTGTGATTAGTACGTCGATATCGTCAAATGGACATACGCGGTGAAAAAGGTTTTTCTCGAATTTGGCTGAGTCTGCCAGAAGAATAACCTGATTAGCCCGCTTGATCATTTCCCGTTTCATATAAGCCTCTTCCACTGTAGGTGCAAATAAGCCTTCGGCAGTAATTCCGCATGTCCCCAAAAAGAGCTTATCTACTCGGATGTCGCTTAGCATCTCGATTGTGCGTGGTCCAAATGCATATCGATGCCAGGCGTGAAGCTCGCCGCCAAGCATATGGGTTGTCGTATGTGGCTTGTCGCAAAGAATTGCAGCGATATCAATGGAATTGGTAACCACGACATTGTCTTGAGTGGACATGAATTCGGCGATATATTGCGTCGTAGTTCCTGTATCGAGCATCAAATAATCACCGTTCTTGATTAACGATACCGCAGACAATGCAATGGAACGCTTGCAGCCAGCATCAGTGAGCCGTTCTTTATAACTGTTGATATGCTTGGTCATAGAAGGCAATACCGCACCGCCCCGTACGCGGAGGATCAGACCCTCCGATTCCATTTTGACCAGATCACGTCTGGCTGTATCGTAGGAGACCTCATACATCTTACAAATATCGGTCATACTTATATTTTGATTCAGCTTCAAATATTCGATGATCGATTTGATCCGTTCTTCTTGGTTCATATAATGCCCACCTTATAAGTGCTTCTTCTCTCATTATAAGCAAGCGGGCGTCTTATGTACAATTATTTTGTGCGTATTTCACTTATAAATATAAGTAAAATAATTAAATTTCATTGAAAACCTGCATGTAATCTCTTATACTGGTGAAAAGATATTACGGAGAAGGAGTGCTCGGGAATGAACAAAGTGAGCGTAGGATTAGTTGGTTTTGGATTATCAGGACAAGTCTTTCATGCTCCAATCATCCAGTCTATAGATGGAATGGACATTGTGAAGGTCGTCTCAAGCAACCCGGAAAAGGTGGCGCGATACTTGCCAAATGCGGCAGTCGTAGATTCATTGGATAACATGCTGTCTGATGAGAGCATCGATCTCGTTATTATAACTTCACCTAATCAGACGCATTATCCATTTGCCAAGCAAGCCTTACTTGCCGGTAAACATGTTGTTGTAGAGAAGCCTTTCGTTATTTCATCGGAAGAAGCTACCGATTTGATCGAGACAGCCAACAAGCAAAACAAGAAGCTCAGCGTGTATCAGAACCGGAGATGGGATAATGATTTTCTCACCGTCAAGAGCCTTATTGCCTCCGGTACATTAGGGGATATCGCCTCATACGAGACACATTATGATCGTTACCGGCCGCAAGTATCCGACAGATGGAGAGAGCAGGCTGGCCCTGGGTCAGGCATGCTGTACGATTTGGGAGCACATTTGATTGATCAAGCGCTGCATTTATTCGGGAAGCCGGCAAGCGTGTATGCAGATCTTTTTGCACAAAGAAAAGGCTCCGAGGTCGTTGATTATTTCCATCTTGTATTAACGTATGAGAATATGCGGGTCATTCTCCATAGCGGCTCTCTTGTCATGCAGCATGGTCCAAGGTTCCAGGTGCACGGCAGCCAAGGCAGCTTTATCAAGTATGGTCTGGATTCGCAAGAGGAGATGCTGCGGAAGGGCGGCCTGCCGGGGCAGCCGGATTGGGGCAAAGACCGGGAAGAATGGTACGGCGAGCTTACGTTAATGACTGACGGCAAGGCTGAAACGAGTAAGGTTGAGACTGAGCAAGGAAGTTATGAACGCTTCTATGAGGGGATGTACCAAGCGATAACGGACAATAAGCCTGTGCCGGTTGAGGCAGAGGATGCAAGGAATACGATCAGAGTCATTGAACTCGCGATGCAAAGCAGCGCGGAAAAAAGAGCGTTGCCCTTTGTGTAACACATAGGTGAAATAGGGGCTGTACCAGAAGCTAATTGATGAATTGGCTTAAGCGTCTGAGGATTCCTTAGAATAGGTGAGTTGCCAATAATCCCATTATCGATTAGAATACTGAATAAACGTTCAGTGTTATTACATGCATCATCCTACTAGATAGAGGTGAAGACTAAGTGAATAAGAAGCAGCAGCAAACCGAGCAGACAAAGAAGAGGATAGCTGATGCCGCTCGAGCTTTATTCGTGCAGAAGGGCTATAAGGCGACTTCCATTGAAGATATCGTGAAGGCAACCGGCTGCAGTGCCGGCAACATTTATTATCATTTCAAGAGCAAGGAAGGCTTGTTCCTGCATCTGATCGAGGATTGGAATACGGAGTGGGAGGTGAATTGGCTGGCGAAGGAGCCTCTCTATCCGACTACCATCGAAAAGCTGTATGGTATGGCGGAGCATCTGGCGGAAGATCAGCTGAATCACCCTCTTACTAAGGCCATTGATGAGTTTTTTTACAATGCAGAGAAAAATCCTGAAGTAGAAGAGCGCATTAATGAGATGGTTAAAGGTTATATTGATTTTAACCGAGAGCTGTTGCAGCGGGGGATCGATAATGGCGAATTCGAAACGACGAATGTGACTGGACTCGCTATTATTCTGGATAGTCTGATGTACGGTCTAAATCAGCATACGAGAAGAATGGAACGGGATGAAGCGCTGGCGGCTTACCGGCTGGCGATGGATGTGTTCTTGCACGGCATTGCCAAGACGGGCCGCTAGGCCTTTTTTTACGCAATAATCTAGAATGAATATTCAGTATTATGACAGCATGGAATCGGGGGGAAATAGAATGACGCTATTGCTAAAAAATCGGGGAGCAATGCTCATCCTGATGTTTAATTTATTGCTAGTCTTCACGGGGATTGGGCTCGTTATCCCGATCATGCCGAAGTTCATGGAGACGCTTGGTATTACCGGGGGAATAGTTGGCCTTCTTGTCGCTGCCTTCTCGCTGACACAGCTTCTGTTCTCGCCACTTGCAGGCCGTCTGTCGGATAAATTCGGCAGGAAAAAGATGATCGTCATCGGCATGATCTTATTTGCTGTATCGGAAGCATTGTTCGGATTTGCTTCTTCTTCCGTCCTGCTGTTTGTGTCGAGGTTACTGGGCGGCATTGCGGCAGCCATGATTATGCCTGCGGTTATGGCTTATGCAGCTGATGTTACAACCAAAGAAGAACGTGCCAAAGGTATGGGCTTTATCAACGCAGCGATTACAACCGGATTTATTATCGGTCCCGGTATTGGCGGCTATATTGCCGAATTCGGGATTCGTGCACCGTTTTATGCTGCGGGGGCAGCAGGTCTTGTTGCAGCCTTCATCAATCTGGTGAGTCTGCGGGAGTCGAGACCGGTAAAGGATGTGGGAGAGTCCTCAACAGCTCCGTCTACGACTAAAGCAAAAGGACAGGGAGGCCTTCTCAGCCAACTGAGGCATTCCTATCGCGAGCCTTATTTCTTAAGCTTAATTATTGTATTTGTCTTGTCCTTTGGCCTTGCTAATTTTGAGACCGTATTTGGATTGTTCGTGGATCATAAATTCGGCTATGAGCCTAAGGATATCGCCTTTATTATTACGTTTGGCTCGATCGCTGGTGCTGTTGTCCAGGTGACCATCTTCAGCTGGATCCTCCAGCAGTTTGGTGAAAGGCGTGTCATTTCGGTCTGCCTGCTGTTTGCCGGCCTATTTATTGCGCTGACGTTGTTTGTCCATCAGTTCTGGATGGTATTTGCCGTTACGTTTATTATCTTCCTCGCAATCGATATCTTGCGTCCGGCGATCAGTACCCAGATGTCGATGGTGGCCAGGGATCAACAGGGTTATGTAGCCGGTCTTAACTCTGCCTTCACCAGCCTTGGCAATATTGCAGGTCCGATCATCGCAGGATTCCTGTTCGATCTAGATATCAACTACCCGTACGCACTGGCTTGTATCGTATTGCTGCTAAGCTTCATGCTGACCTTACGGGAGAAGAAGCGCAGTCTGCAGAGAGCACGTTCATCTTCGTAAATTCATTGATTTTCCGTTTTTTCCTACAGATGTCGGTATATTTTATACCGGCGTCTGCTTTTTTTTAAAATATAAGCCCCCGTATAGATTTTCTCTATACGAGGGCTTATATTTTTCCGCGAAACATTTGCTGCTCCTCCTAAGGACGGCGCAGCCGTTACACTTATTTAATGCCATTATCAAAAAAATGAGCAACTTATCCCAAAAAAAGAGGCGCTTACTGACTTTGAAGTAAGCGTTTACACTAAAGGTGTCGACAAATCAGTTGTTTACTTCCGAGAGGAGGAAGGCTAGCCGTTGCAAGCTTAGCAAGCATCCATCGTCAGTCACAATCATTAAATTGGGATGAATAGGATGGTGTCAGCATGGTCAGTACGAAGGGGTTAAAGAGAAGAAGAGTAACGTCGGTCTTATTGGCGGGTACATTATTGCTTAGCGGTTCGCTGCAGGTAATGCCTGGTAAAGTCTCAGCAGATGCGGTTAGCTTTAACACGCAGGTTGGCGGCATCTTTGATGGAATGCCATTGTTTGATGGAGTTCCTTCGCACTTGGATGCATTCGTCGATACTTACTTTAATTATGTCGGACTTGAAGGCGCGGCTTTATATGCAACGGGTATCCGCGACAACTATACGTTCGTGATGGATGACAATCCGGTCAAGGGGAAAACCGTACCTGGGGGCATATCCGCAGCAGATAACGTGTACGGTGTATCGACCGATTTTCCGGCTCTTGTAGGCTTGGGGCAGACTTGGAATAAGGAGCTCCTGACGCAAGTAGGGCAAGTGATGGGCAGTGAGAAAATCAGCCAAAACAATGTAAAACAAGGCACAGCTAATATTCACAACGGTTCTAGTACTTCCAGACTGATTGCTTTCACTGCGTTATCGGATATGCGTATTAACCCGCTCAACGGACGTTTCCCGGAGGGTTATGGTGAAGATCCGTATTTGTCGGCAACGATGATCGACAATATGGCAGCAGGTCTCTCCGGTACGGATCAAAGCGCGAGTGAAGACGGCTTCTGGATCCGGGCCATTGTAGGAACCAAGCACTTCTCCATGTACAACGCGGAATGGTTCCGGCAATCTTCCAGTACGGCAGCCGGAGCGAGATCCATTTACGAGTATCAGACTCCATCTGCGTTTAAGGGATTAGCGTCGGGTTCAGTATCTGGCATCATGACTTCATTCGGCCGCACAAACGGCATTCCAAACCTTATTTCTCCTTACATGATTCTGGGCGATAACATAGCCAAATATGGCATGTACTCCTCGCCGGATTTTAACGGGGAGCAGCATTTGTATAACACAAGCTTCGGGAACGGCTATGATACCCAGTACACCTTGGACCGCAAACATGCGCTTGCGCTGATGGTGCTTGGTCATTCGGAGTCTGTTCGGGCAAGCGGCACCGATAAGACGGATGTCGTGACGCTGGCGAACGCTGTCAAAGAAGGTTTGTACGGCATTACCCTGCAGGATGTTCAAGCATCTGGTCGTCCACTTATCAATCAGCTTGTCCGCGCAGGTATATTTAACGAAGTGGATCAGAATGGTATTCCTAAATATTATCCGTTTGCCAGCCAGGCAAAGGATGTATCCTCTAATCTCACCAGCTTCAGCACCACGGCCCATCAAGAGGTTGCTCAGCAGGCTGCGAGAGAAACCGTTGTTCTGTTGAAAAATACGGACAATGCGCTCCCGCTTGCGAAAAACAAAAAAGCAGCTGTTATCGGTGCTTACGCCGATATGCGTATGAAGGCCCAATACTCGGCAAGCACACCAAGCCTTCCGACGGCAGGCAAAACACCATTATTCTCTATCCTCAGCACGATTGGCACTTCCAATGTTCAATTTAATACAGGCGGCGAAGTTATCGCACTTAAATCCAAGGCAAACGGCAAGTACCTGACTGCTGGAACTGCCGCAGGTGCACAACTGTCAGCTGACTATACGCCAGCCGGAGAAACATTCAACAATGCCCAGCTGTTCGAGGTTTATGACTGGGGTCAGCAAGCAACCAGTCTTGTCTCGAAGGAAAATAACCGTTGGGTGACAGCTCCAACCGCAAATAACTCGGCTGTTGGGAATACGGCAACAGCAAGCCTGCTGCTGACAAACCCAGACTGGTCTACCCTTACTTCTCTGGGCAATAACAGCACCGTGCCTGCCAAGCTTCGCTTCGAGAGCAACGCGGATAATTCCGTATCCATTATCTCAGGCGGATTAGGCTTCCAGACGGGTGTATACAGCGGCAGATTCCTGACAACTGCAGGGGATGGCAAGATCGCAACTGGCGCTGCAGCTATCGGCAATCAAACGAACTTGAATACACGCGGCGATGACGTGAAGTTCGAGAAAACAACAGTGAAGGAAGCAGGCGCGGACGCAGCTGCATTGGCCGAAACACAAGATTATGCCCTTGTATTCGTAGGCGCTCATCCAAGTAACAGTGCGGCAGAAGGCAATGACCGTGCCGATCTGTACCTTGGCACTAATGATTACAAGCTGGTGAAGAATGCAGCCGCTGCTTTCGCAGCGAAGAACAAGAAAACGATTGTGGTTCTGCTTGCAAGCTCGCCGGTTATTATGGAAGCTATTCAGAATGATCCTAACGTATCTGCCATCGTAGAACAGCCTTATTCCGGCGAATTCGATGCGCAAGGACTTGTTGATGTGCTCTATGGCGACTATGCACCAACGGGAAGATTGTCTTCCACGTGGTATGCAGATATGTCCGCACTTCCAGCAATCGATAAGTATTCGATTCCAGAAGGCAATGCAACAACATTAAGCCAGATCGATCCGCGTTATACGGTTGATATGTTTAATGCAGATCCGGTAGAAACGAAATTAACGTACATGTATACGAGTGCTCCGGTTACGTATCCATTCGGATATGGACTTGGTTATGCTGAATTTACTTACAAAGACTTCGTCTCTCCGTCTACAACCAGCAGCAGCTCGCCATTCAACGTGTCCGTCGAAATTACGAATGAGGGCAATATTGCAACATCAGAAGTAGTACAGCTGTATGCGAAGAAAAATGGCTCTGCATACGGTGCCGAGACACCTCAGAAGAAGCTTGTTGGTTACGAGAAGGTATCGCTTACAGCAGGTGAACATAAAGTGGTCACTCTGACTGTAGATCCTAAGGAYCTCGCTATCTGGGATGTGAATAAGGGAGATTACATCGTAGAGGACGGCTCCTACTCGCTTATGGTAGGCCACTCGTCAGACGATATCCGCTACACAAGCAATATTACGATTGCAGGTGACCAGCTCTCTACCCTCCCTGCAACAGAGAAGTTTAATGTGTTCGATCATGCCTTTGCTGCAAGTTATGTGAACTATTCGGAGGCTTCCAAAGCCCGGACGGTAGAGAGCTTGAGAGACGACAAAGTAGCAGGCGAATACTACACGGTTAATTCGAAGAAACAAGGCTCCTGGGTAGCCATGCCGAAAGCGGACTTCACCGGAGCGAACACGCTTGTAGCCAGCGTTGCGAGCAATGGAAGCGGCGGCAGCATTACGTTAAGAGCCGACTCTCCAACTAATGAGCCATTTGCAACAATCGCAGTGCCGGTAACGAGTGTATCCACCTACACGATGCCGACTGCGGCGGACCAAACCGTTAAAGAGCTTGGATTTACAGAAGTCGAAGCAGCAATTGACGATGCACCGCAAGGGCAGCACACGGTATACGTCGTGTTCGACTCTCCGGATCTGCGTATCGACAGCATGCAGGTGACGGAAAATGAGCTGACGATCAGCTCTCCGGCTGCTAATGCCGTTTTGCCCGGCGCAGAGATCGGCAGTGCTTATGATCAGCAGCTCACGCTTGGCGCAGTTGGCGGTACAACTCCTTATACATGGAGCGTGACGGGACTTCCGGATGGCTTGACCTTCGATCCAGCGACCGGACGAATTACCGGAACTCCTGCGGAAGGAACAAATGAAGCAAGCCCGTATACGGTGACGATTACGGTTACGGATGCCAATACGACTTCGATTTCAGTGACGAACTCACTGGTTGTCAACGCTGCTGGTGCTTTTAAAGCCTCCCTGAACGGAGTCAATCAAGTCTACTCCAATGCTCCATTTAGCCTTAACATTGGCTTAAGCCATGTATCTTCACCGCTGCTCGCTCAGGATATCGAGGTAAGCTATGATTCCAGTGCGGTTGAGTTCCTAAGTGCGGAGTCTCTGGCGGATGGTGTGAGCATTGTTGGTACAGATTCGGATGATCCTGGAACGGTGCGGATCCTGCTTGTCAGTGAAGGTCCGGACCATGCCGTATCAGCTGATGGTAATGTGATTAAGTTGAATTTGAAAGCCAAGGCGCTCACGCAAAACCAAACAGCAGCCTTCGCGATCACAAACGCTGTATTCTCGGATGGTACTACGGAGATTACGGCAGAACCTGGTGATTCGTTAAGCGTTCAAATTCTGTACGTCAATAATCATGCGCTGCTTGATAAGATCACAGAAGCACAAGCCTTCCATGATGCTGCAGTTGAAGGATCAGCACTTGGTCAATACCCTGCAGGCTCCAAAGCAACTTTGCAAGCGGCAATTGATGCAGCGATTACGGTTGCTGGAGGTACACCAACTGAGCAGCAGGTTCAAGATGCTGTTGCAGCACTTAGCCAAGCGCTTCAAGCGTTCAAGCAGCTTGTTGTAACGCAGGTTGTAGGCGATGTTAATGGTGACAATAGAATCAGCGTGCTCGATCTGGCTCAAGTGTCCGTCAACTATGGCAAAACATCGCAATCTACAGATTGGAATGCGATAAAACGGATGGATCTTAATAATGACGGCGTTATCGATATTTCCGACCTCGTCATGATCGCGCAAAAAATTCTGCAATCTTAATTCAAAGAGGAGGAGGGGGTGACCCTTCCTCCTGCTTTCATGGGGGAGATTATCGATGCTGCGGAAATGGTTCTTATCTACAATCGCCTTATGTTTGCTATTGTCCGGTGTTGCGGTTACTTCGGTGTCAGCGGCAGCAGCTTCTTATTCTATCAGCACGGATAAGACTAGCGTCGGCTTGAATAAAGCGTTAATCGTAACGGTTAATGGGAATGATTTGAAGGATGTTTATGGTTATGAGATCGTCCTTTCTTATGATACAAGCAAGCTTACTTTTCAATCAGCGAATAATGTTTTGCCGAAAAACAATACATCCGAACAGAACGGCTTCGCAATCTCTCCTATTAAATCGGGCAATAAAGTGACTTTCGCTTATACAAAGGTGGGTTCGGTTTCAGGTGCTTCCGGGGCTAAATCTCTAGCTGCCTTTACGTTTAATGGACTAGCAGAAGGAAAGGCTTCGGTAGTTATTGAATCCGTTAAGATTGTCCGCACGGATTTGACGGCCGATAAGCAAACGCCAAATAAAACCTTACAGGTGAATATCCTGGCTTCCACGAATGTCAGCGGCGAATTTAAAGATGTTGCTGCAAACTTCTGGGCGAAGGAGGCCATTACTAGAGCGGCTAAGCTTGGCTTCGTCAATGGTTATACAGATGGTACGTTTAAACCGCTTAAGCAGGTTACAAGGGCGGAATTTGTGACGATGATGGCGCGTGCGCTGCAATTACCTCTTAATGGGGATAATTCAGCTGCAGCCTTTAAGGATAATGACAAAATCGGCAATTGGGCGAAGCCTTATGTGGAGAGCGGAGTGGCTGCAGGCTGGATCAAGGGCTTTGCAGACGGAACGTTCCGTCCTGATCTTCCGATTACCCGTGCGGAAATGACTGTTATAGCAGTTCGTGCGCTTAAGCTGGATACCGAGCAAGCCGGTCAGCTTACATTCGCAGACGCAGACAGCATACCGTCTTGGGCGAAGGAGGCTGTTGCAGCTGCCGTTAAAGCCAGTCTCGTGAACGGCCGGGGCAATAACAGGTTTGTACCTGCAGATTCTGCGAATAGGGCCGAGGCTGTGACGATGATCTTACGAATTGTTGATTATAATAAATAGCGAATGCTGCACGTTAGAAGCCCGGAATCCTAGTGATTCCGGGCTTATTCGTATATTCTGCGTAAAGTTTGCGAATACTGAATATTTTCGCTTGAAATCTCGTATCTCCTACTGATAGACTGAACATCTGCCTGAAAGAGTAGTGCCAAATTCGAAGGAGGCTTATACCAATCTATGAATCAGGATTTTATTGAAATCGTTAACGCAAGAGTGAACAATCTCAAGAACGTCAGTGTACAGATCCCGAAAGGAAAGATCACGATCTTCACAGGGGTATCCGGTTCAGGCAAGTCATCCATCGTATTTGATACGATTGCCCAGGAAGCAGGAAGGCAGTTAAATGAAACGTATAGCAGCTTTATCCGGACTTTCCTGCCGCGTTACAGCAGGCCGGAAGCTGATGAAATTAGAAATTTAGCTACGGCGATTGTAATCGACCAGAAACGTCTGGGAGGTAATGCCCGTTCTACGCTTGGTACAGTTACGGACATTAACTCTTTACTGCGTCTGTTGTTTTCGCGTTTTGCCGAGCCTCATATCGGTTACAGCAACGCTTATTCCTTTAATGATCCAAGCGGTATGTGCCTCGAATGCGAAGGGATTGGCAGGTCGATTACGCTAAATGTGGAAGCCGCATTGGATATGGACAAGTCATTAAACGAAGGAGCTATTCTGCTTCCGGCTTTTGCGCCAGGTACTTGGCAGTGGAAGTCGTACGGGGAATCAGGCTTCTTCGATAACGATAAGAAGATTAAAGACTTTAGTGAAGAAGAACTGGACAAGCTGCTGTTCGCAGAGCCTCAGAAGGTTACCGTCACTTATCAGGAGAGCGATATTAATGCCACCTATGAGGGGCTTGCCGTCCGGTTTATGCGTCAGAATGTAAAGACCGACAGGGTAACTTCCTCCAAAGGGGCCGATAAGCTGAGCAAGTTTACAACGACCGGCAGATGCCCTGTCTGCAGGGGCAAACGGTATAATGAGAAGGTTTTATCCTCCAAAATGATGGGTTATTCGATTTACGACATGACCGTCCTGCAGCTGGATGAGCTGATTCATGTACTGCAACGCATCGACAACCCGGTGGCAAAGCCGATCGTGGATGGTCTTGTGGAACGACTCCGAAACCTGGTTGAAATCGGACTTGGCTATATGGACTTAACTCGGGAGACAGCTACTTTATCCGGCGGTGAATCCCAGCGGGTGAAGATGGTCAAGCATCTGTCGAGCAGCTTAACCGGGCTAATGTACATTTTCGATGAGCCTAGTACGGGTCTGCATCCAAGAGATGTATACCGTCTGAATGAACTGCTGGTCAAGCTCCGTGACAGAGGCAACACTGTACTCGTCGTCGAGCATGATCCGGATGTCATTCAAGTGGCAGATTATATCATTGATGTTGGACCCAAAGCTGGCTCAGGCGGCGGAAAGATTATGTACAGCGGCAGCTACGAGGGCTTGCTCACATCGGGAACCCTTACAGGCGAGTATTTAACCCGTCATGAGGAATTAAATGCTAATCCAAGGCCAGTCTCGGAATTCTATGAAAGCAAGCGAAGCAGCCTTCATAATTTGAAGAACGTCAGCCTCTCTGTTCCCAAAGGCGTCTTCACGGTTATTACTGGTGTAGCGGGCTCAGGTAAAAGTACACTTGTTAATCAAGTGTTTGCGCATGATTTTCCCGAGGCGATTCGAATTGATCAAAGTGCGGTGAACGGCAATATCCGCTCTAATCCAGCAACCTATTCAGACATTATGGGGTCGATCCGTAAAGCATTTGCGGATGCTAATGACGTATCGGCCGGGCTGTTCAGCTTTAACTCCGAGGGCGGCTGCGAGGCCTGCAACGGAACAGGTTCGATTGAGCTGAACATGTCATTTATGGACAAGGTGGAGATAGAATGCAGCGAATGCAACGGCAACCGCTTCAAACAGGAAGTGCTTCAATATGAGTACAAAGGGAAAAATATTGTCGCAGTGATGGAAATGACGATTACCGAAGCAGAAGACTTCTTCGAAGCCAAAGATATCCGGACTAAGCTGAAGGGTCTGGAATTGGTGGGTCTTGGTTATCTGACTTTAGGCCAGCCGCTTTCAACGCTCTCAGGCGGCGAATGCCAACGGCTGAAGCTGGGTAAAGAGCTGAATAAGAAAGGTAATATCTATATTCTCGACGAACCAACAACCGGTCTTCATATGTCGGATGTGTCCAACATTTTGAATATTATTAATGAGCTGGTCGAGAAGGGGAATACCGTAATTGTGATTGAACATAATCTGGACGTGATCCGCAAGAGTGATTGGATTATTGATTTGGGGCCGGATGGCGGCTCAGGCGGCGGGGAAATGATATACGAAGGACCGCCGGCAGGGATCTTAACCTGCGAGCGTTCGGTTACGGCAAAGTATTTGTAGTCTAGAATAGACAGCTCTGTTCACTTGATGCTATTGGTCAAGCTGAGCAGGGCTGTTTCTTTTTTAAACCCGATTAAACGGATTGGATATTGAGAACATATAGAGCCCGGCTACATATGCTGATAGCAAGCAACACATTGTGGCAGCACGAGGGGAGCATGCGTACAGATGGGCAGAGAGTTTACAGCGCTGTTTGACGAATGGTCGGAGTCTTATGATCGTACGGTTGCCGGGGAAGATGTGGAATATCGGGAAGTATTCGAAGGATATGACCGCATCCTTGAAGCGGTAGCGGATAGGGTAAGCGGCACGGTTGTAGAGTTTGGCGTTGGCACAGGTAATTTGACCGAGAAATTGCTTGCGAAGAGCGATAAGGTATACGGAATAGAGCCCTCAGAAGGGATGCGCCGGGAGGTGCTCAAGCGGGAACTGCCGATGGAGCTCTTGGACGGCGACTTTTTGGAATTTCCAGAGCTGCCTGCTTCGATTGATGCGATTGTAAGCACGTATGCTTTTCACCATCTGACGGATGTGGAGAAAGAACGGGCAGTCGCGTTGTACAGCCAGCTGCTTGCCCCTGGAGGGCGTGTTGTATTTGCAGATACGTCATTTGCAAGTGCGGAGGAGCGGCATGAGATTGAACAATCTGCGCTTGAAGCGGGATTTTTGAATCTTTATCAAGATTTGCGCACGGAATATTATACGTCTTTGGAGATCCTGAATAAGCTGTTCATGGAGCATGGATTTACGGTCAGCTTCACCCGCCTCAATCGTTATGTCTGGCTGCTGGAAGCAGTCAAGCTGGCCTAGAAACTGCACCTCCAGATGGGAACAGCAGAGGAGAGATGCTTACATGGCTGTATATCGCAATGTCCGTGAGCTGATCGGGAATACACCAATCGTTGAACTGACCCGTTTTCCGTTACCCGCAGGTATCCGGTTATTCGCTAAGCTGGAGATGATGAATCCCGGGGGCAGCGTGAAGGACCGTCTTGGGCTTGCGCTGCTTAACGACGCGGCGGAGCGGGGAGAACTGAAGCCCGGGGGAACCATAATAGAGCCGACAGCCGGCAACACTGGAATTGGCTTGGCACTAGCCGCAATTGGGCTTGGCTATAAAGTGATGTTTGTTGTACCTGAGAAATTCAGCATCGAGAAGCAAACATTGATGCGTGCGCTTGGTGCGCAAGTCGTCCATACTCCAACCTCAGAAGGAATGCTCGGAGCAATAAGTAAAGCGGAAGAGCTTGTACGGAGCATTCCGGGAGCGTATACACCGTCACAGTTCTCCAATCCGGCTAACCCTGCTGCCTATTATTCAACGCTTGGTCCAGAGCTATGGCAGGAGCTGGAGGGGCAGATTGATATCTTTGTTGCAGGTGCGGGAACCGGCGGTACTTTTATGGGGACAGCTCGCTATTTGAAGGAGCAAAGTCCGTCTGTGAAGACCGTGATTGTTGAACCGGAGGGCTCGATATTGGCAGGCGGAGCGGCAGGCTCCCACCGGACGGAGGGTATTGGCGTGGAAAAGCTTGCTCCGTTTATGGATCCTTCTTATTTCGATGCCATTCATACGATATCGGATGATGATGCTTTTGCTCGTGTGAAGGAGCTGGCAAGGCTGGAAGGACTGCTTGTTGGAAGCTCTTCCGGTGCTGCGCTTGAAGCTGCTCTGAGGGAAGCGGAGCTTGCCCCGCATGATAGCCGGATTGTTACGGTGTTCCCGGATGGCAGCGAGAGGTATCTCAGCAAGCAGATTTACGGGGAGTAAGGAGGCTGCAAGGGATGAAGCGATTAACGAAGCTGATCCACGGCGGTACGCCGGTTGATCCGCATACAGGTGCGGTAAGTGTGCCGATCTATCAGACCAGCACCTATAAACAGGATGATATTGGCGTTCACCGCGGCTACGAATATTCACGTACAGGCAACCCGACACGGCATGCCCTGGAGGAATTGATCAAGGAGCTTGAAGGAGGAGCGCGCGGGCTCGCCTTCAGTTCGGGGATGGCCGCTATTCATACGGTGCTGTCCCGCCTCGATAGCGGTGATCATCTGCTTGTAACCGATGATGTGTATGGCGGAACGTTCCGGATCGTAACTCGCGTGCTGGCGCGGCTTGGCATCGAGGCTACCTTCGTAGATACGGCGGATATGGTTGCGCTAGAGGAGGCTGTGCGGCCTACCACCAAAGCTTTGCTGGTAGAAACGCCAACGAATCCGCTGCTGAAGCTGACGGATATTGCTGCTGTATCTGCCTGGGCGAAGACTCAAGGCCTGATGTTTATCGTAGACAACACGTTTGGTACGCCGTATTGGCAGACACCTCTGACGCTTGGCGCTGATGTTGTTGTTCATTCGGCGACCAAATATTTAGGCGGGCATAGCGATGTTGTTGCTGGGCTGGTTGTAACGGCTGATGAGAAGCTGGGCGAAGAGCTGCATTATATTCAGAATGCCGTTGGCAGCGTGCTTGGTCCTCATGATTCATGGCTTCTGATGCGGGGGATGAAGACTTTAGGGCTTCGTATGGAGGCGCATGAGGCGAATGCCCGCGCAATCGCTAGTGTTCTTGCTGACCATCCAGCGGTACGGAAGGTTTATTATCCCGGGTTACCGGAGCATCCGCAGCATGAGCTGGCAAAGCAGCAGGCGCTTGGCTTCGGTGGAATGATCTCCTTTGATGTCGGAAGCGCGGATCGGGCAGCGGAAGTGCTGCGGAAAGTGAAATATTTTACACTTGCTGAAAGCTTAGGCGCGGTAGAAAGCCTTATCTCTGTTCCTGCACGAATGACGCATGCGTCAATTCCGAAGGAGCGGAGAGAGCTGCTTGGCATTACTGACGGGCTGATCCGCATCTCGGTTGGCATTGAGGACCGTGAGGATCTGATCGCAGATCTGGTGCAGAGTTTGGGAGAGTAGTGTGGGGAGTGGGGCTGTTCCAAGCCAGTTCGGCTGGTGGAACAGCCTTTTTTGCTGCTCTTTAAGTCCGATCAGGAGGCTTAAGTTGGATTTACTACAGTCTAATTCAACTTGCGGTTACTTAGGCTGGACTTATGTTGGATTTGCTCCAGTCTATTCAGCAAGTCATAGCTCAAAAGGGGCAAGCGGCAGCTTTTAACTGCATAAAATCCAACCTAGCCTACCTTGTCTAGCAAGTAAATGGAGCTTCATTGGACAAAATCCAACCTAACGTGTATGAGACAAGAGTGCGGGAAATATGAATGCGGCTGTTCAGAATATTGACTTCAAGTAACAAAGAAGAGCTTTATGTCGCACCAGTTCGCCGAGCATTCCGATAAGCCATAGGAGTCATCTGATACTGCTCGGCGAATATTCGGTAGAGGAATCCGAGGCTGCTGTATCCCACATCATGGGCAACGTCCTCAATGGGACGATCTGTGTTCGCGAGCAGGCCCGCCGCATGGATCAGACGCTGGGTTTTGACCAGCTCGATAAACGTTTTGCCGGTTCTCTTCTTGAGCATATTGCCGATGTAATTGGCATTAAAGCTGAAGGCTTTCGACAGCTGGGTTAGGCTGCAGTCCCGATAGTTCTTCTCAATATAATCGAGAATCTGGATCAGGTCGGCTTTGGCAGCCCCTTGCAGACTTTCGTTGTTCGTTCTGACAGTATAAACTCTCATTAATTCTGTAAAGATGAGCATGGTGTAGTTATAGATCATCTCCTGAGCGTAGACCCGGCTGCCAAACGCTTCGCCCATCATATTTTTCATGAAAAGTTGCAGGTCCTTATGCCCCTCCGACTCAAAGACGATGTACCGGTTATGATTCGTATTCTCCGTAATCGCATTAGCCAGGAAATCCGAGACAATTCCCCTCGATCCGAAACGACTTAAGAAGGAGGAAGTGAAGGTGTCTTTCTTCATGATTATATTAATGAGCAGGTCATCTTCCCCCATAGCTTCAATGCTGTGAACAACCTCGGAATCCAGAAGACAAACTTGTCCCTCTCGAAGCATTACTTCTTCACCATTAATCGTCTGCCTGCACGTTCCGGAATAGATATAATTCAGCTCGATAAAATCATGATAATGCGGCGGCATCGGAGCAAAGCGGTTATGCTTGCGAATATGAATCGGCCCATTGGTGAAAAAAGGAGAATCCGGCATCCGGAAGGGGACGGTTATTTCCCGCTGCCGTGGTGCAGAAGGAATGTCATTCACGTTCTCCTTCCACTCGAGCTGCCTTGCTTCCGTCTCATTGACTTCTTTTAAATACCTATCGAGCTGTTGGTGGTTCACCATAATCCCCCTGTCTTCATCATCTGTAAATCGGAGAACGATATCCGTAAAAGCGGAATTGTTAGGAGCGATAGAAAGCGTTTTAATAAGAATATCGCGATATGAACACTGCATGCAATCGAAGAATGCCGGAGAGGGTTGAACAGAAGATGAGACGATGGATGGACACAACGCTAAGCATTGAACAAAGAGTAAAGGAATTGCTTGAAGTTATGTCGCTCGATGACAAGCTAGCCCTGATGCATCGCGGAACACCTGATGAAAAATTAGGCATTCCTCTACTGAAGCTGAACGACGGGCCTGGCGGTGTGACTGGGCCTCATGAAACGGCAGGGACGCAGCTGCCTGCTCCAATTGCGCTGGGAGCAGCATTTGATCAAGAAGCCGCTTATCAATATGGGGAGATCATAGGCAAGGATGCTCGGGAGCGCGGGACATCGTTATTGCTTGGTCCCACGGTTAATATCGCTCGAACTCCGCTTAATGGACGGACATTCGAAGGCTACGGCGAGGACCCGATGCTGTCTGCTGTAACCGGAACGGCGGTTATTCAAGGTATCCAGGAGCAAGGCGTCATGGCTTGCATCAAGCATTACGCGGCCAATAATCAGGAAGCAGACCGTATGGTGCAGAACAGTATTATCGATGAGAGGACGCTGCGCGAGATTTATCTTCCTGCTTTCGAAGCGGCGGTCAAAGAAGGTAATGCCGCATCAATCATGGCCTCCTACAATAAAATCAACGGAGCATACGGTGCAGAGAACCACCATTTGCTCAATCAGGTACTGAAAGAAAATTGGGAGTTCGACGGCTTTGTTGTCTCCGATTTTCTAGCTACCCAAAGCACAGTCAGGTCTATATTCGCGGGTTTGGACTACGAGCTAACCATTCCTTTCAAGAGGTTCTTCGGCGAACCGTTAAAACAAGCAGTAGCAAGCGGACAGGTGCCGATGGCGAAAATTGATGACAGCGTTGGCCGTATCTTGAGGAAAATGTTCAGCTTTGGCTTGTTCGATCGAGAGGCAGACGGAGCAGGAAGTGAAAGGAAAGTCTATTCCAAGCATGATATGGAAGCTTTGCTTCTCGCGGAGCAATCGATTGTTCTGCTGAAGAACGATGACAGCATCCTTCCACTTGCGCCAGCCAATTCCATTGCGATTATCGGACAAGCGGCTGTAAACCTGATTGCATCAGGCGGAGGCAGCGCCCATGTGCCTTATGCAGGCTCGGTTACTCCGCTTCAAGCTATCGAGCATCGTGCTGGACCTGATGTACGGGTTAGCTACGTACCTGGTACAGCGCCTGTTCCTTCTGGCCCTTCCTTTATCTATCCGTCTCCGAATGCAGGCAACACGATTCCAGCCGAAGCGTTCGAGAATGGTTTGCAGATGGAGGCTTATGATTCTGCAGATTTAAGCGGTGAGCCTGTGCGCACACAAACGATGGAGAAGCTTTGCTTGAACTGGCAGTTTGACGGTGTTCCGCATGCTCCATCTGCGAAGTGGACCGGAACGCTGATTCCGAAGAAGACGGCAGACTATACGTTTTACGTTCCGGCTTCAGGCGGGACCCGTTTATATGTAGATGGGGAGCTTATAATCGACAACTGGAATTTTGAGTCGCTCTACCAGACTGGAGTCAAGAGATTAGAGGCAGGATGCCGTGTCACAATGGAGGTTCACTATACCTCTTCCAGCGAAGAAGCTGCAGCTCTTCCTTCTATTACGCTGGAGTGGTATGCAGGAACGGATGAAGCTTTAATAGAAGAGGCGGTTAAGACAGCAACGCTGGCGGATACAGCAGTTGTATTCGTAAATGACTACATGACCGAAAATTTCGATAAGCCGAATCTAAGGCTGCCGGGCGAACAAAATCAATTAATTAAAGCGGTCGCCGAAGCCAATCCGAATACGATTGTTGTGTTGAATACCGGCGGCCCGGTTGAGATGCCTTGGGTGGATAAAGTGAAGGGTGTTATAGAAGCCTGGTATCCCGGTCAGCAAGGCGGAGAGGCGATAGCCAAAGTATTGTTTGGTGATACGAATCCATCGGGGCATCTGCCGATCAGCTTCCCGGCATCAGGCGAACAAGGTCCAATCGCGACGAAAGGACAATATCCGGGCATAGGGCTCGACACGGTTTACTCCGAGAAGCTGGATGTTGGTTACCGCTGGTTTGCTGCATCCGGAGAGAAGGCGTTATTCCCTTTTGGTCATGGCCTTTCATACACCTCTTTCAGCTATAGTGACCTGCAAACCGAACAAATTAAGCACGCGGGATTACCTTATTTACGAGTTGCCTTCGAGATTCGAAATAAAGGTGAGATCTACGGCCATGCCGTCCCACAGCTGTATCTGAGCTTCCCGGCAGCTGCTGGAGAACCGCCGGTGCAGCTGAGGAATTACAAGAAAGTCGAGGTTCCGGCAGGTCAGACGGTCCAAGCGGAAATGCTTCTAAACCCAAGAGCCTTCAGCATTTGGAATAAAACATGCAATAAATGGGCAGTTCCGGCCGGAGAGTTCACCATTCTGATTGGAGAGTCCTCCGAGCAGCTTGTTCTGCAGACAGCTGTCACCCCGTCACCGGAGCTTGCTCAGGCAGTCGAACACTGCGACAGCGTATTACACGGCTGGAAGCAGGTATAGTAACAGCCATTATTAGGTAAGCCTGAATGCTGTAAGCAATCATCGCTCTGTAAGCTACCGAAGGAGTCTTACAGAGCTTTTTTCCACCCAACGAATCCAAAAAAAACAGACATTCCACCTAAAAAAAGGCGCCGTGATATTCGCCATGTATTCGTTTACAATGAAGGAAACATCATTACGAGCCGAATCGGCCAAGGAGATCAAAGCGGATGCGTTCATTTTCCCTATCTTCGCTTCTAAGGCAGTTCCGCCCCCGCAGACTTCGTACAAGAATACTCCTGGCCGTTGTGTTATTGTCGGTGCCGCCGCTCATTATCCTGGGATATATCTCGTTTAATATCTCGAAGGATACGATCGTGCATAACCACCTGGACAATAACAAGCATAATTTGCAGACAGCCAGCGAAGTGGCGGATTTATTATTTCGAAACGTGATTAATATGCACCGGCTGATTCTGGCGAATGATCAGCTTCGGGAAGAATTGAAGGATAGTGCGGCAGATGAAAGCCATGTACTTGATATCCGAACGGCTAACCGTCTGCAAAATCTCGTTGTACGCAATTTAATTGATACCCGCCATATTGACTCGATTTGTTTATTTGATCGCGGCTTCCATTCCGTCTGTTACGGAAGTGTTGAAGCTAATGCGGGTATTTATGATGATGAGACAAGCCGGGAGTTAATCGGTCAGACAGATTGGTACAAGCGTGCGGCTGCAGCTAACGGCCGAGAAGTATTTTTCAGCTACAATGTGCTTCAATCCCTTAACTCCGGCAATACGGGCATGTCTTTCTCAAGCGTGAAGCTGCTGCGTGACCCGGCGAGTTTCCGTGTTATTGGGCTGCTGATTATTAATTTGAAGAAAACGATATTTGAGCAAGCAATGGGGGATGACGGGGATTTTGTCGTGCTGGATACGACCGGTGAGCTGTCACGCAGCGTATATGCGCAAAATGATTCTATTGCGAATCTAATCGATCGGGAGGATGGAGAGGCTGCTGTGCTCCAGGAGCTGCATCAGCATGGCTATTTGACAGTTGGTTATCATAACGCAACGACCAATTGGACCTTCCTTCATGTTGTGAAGGCGAATGTGCTGCTGCAGGATTCGAACCGGATCGGTACGTATACGACTCTTATTGCTGCTTTTATTGCGCTTATTGCCATAATCCTGTCGATGTTTGTTTCGGGAAGCATTACCCGTCCGCTGCTGCAGCTGAAGAAGATGATGGTCGACTGGTCCAAAGGCTCAGGTGCCTCTGTTCATCTGGTTTCCTTTGAGGAGGATGAAGTAGGAGCAATTGGGGAGACGTTCCGTAAAATTTCCACGGAGAACATTCAGCTCAATGAAAGACTGATTCACTCGCAATTAAAAGAGAGGGAAGCGGAGCTTCGGACGCTGCAGGCACAGATCAAGCCGCATTTTCTCTATAATACGCTTGATTCTATTTACTGGATGGCTATCCTGCAAAATAATGCGGATATCGCCAAGATGACCATTGCTTTATCGGAAAGCTTCAAGATCAGCCTGAACAAAGGGAAAGAAACGATTCCGGTATTCAAGGAGCTCCAGCATATCGAGCATTATATGACAATACAGAACCTTCGATATAAGTCGAGGTTCCATTACACAGTGGATGTTGAGCAAGGGCTTATGAGCATAGAAATTCTGAAGCTTATTTTGCAGCCGCTGGTGGAGAACGCCATCTATCACGGGCTGGAGCCGAAGATTGGTGAAGGAACGATTCGGCTTACAGGCAGAATGGAGGATGGAACGGCTGTCTTCAAGGTAGAAGATGATGGCGTCGGGATGGAGGATATTCGGGCCACGGAGAAGGGGTATGGACTTGTAAATGTCCGGGAACGTATCATGCTCTACTATGGTCAGAGAAGCTCGCTTCGGGTAAGCAGTGAACCGGGAAAAGGAACGGTCGTTGAGATCAGATTCCGGCCAAATGAAATCAGAGAGGGTTGAGAGTCATGTTAAAGGCCGTTATTTTCGACGATGAGTATATCGTGACACAAGGGCTTCAAATGATGGTTGACTGGTCCCGCTATGGCATTGAGCTAGTCGGCACAGCCGATGACGGCATCTCCGCTCTGCAGATGGTTCGGGAGCTTGCGCCTGACATTGTCATGACCGATATTCGTATGCCCGGGTTAACCGGACTGCAGCTTATTGAAGAGATTGCGAAGGAAAAGCCCGATACAGCCTGTATTGTGTTCAGCGGCTTTAATGAATTCGAATATATCCGTAAAGCGTTAAAGCTTGGGGTCATCGATTATTTGGATAAGCCGATTACGCTTGAGAAAATCGATGAGGCCATTGTACGGACCATCGAGAGGATAGGCCATCAGCAGGAGCATACCCAATTAAAGACGCAGGTGTCGGCTAATAAAGAAGCTTTGCTGGAGAAGGCGGCTCTTGATTTGCTGCTGCTTGGTACAGAAGCCATTCCTGATTGGAGGGCTGCCTTTGGCAAAGCGGAGGCAGAGCAGGTGAAGGGAGTTACCGTGCTTGCATCAACAGGCAGGCTGGATCTCCTGGATGAGCATCCTTCTTACCATATCGTTTCCTTTTCGTATGGGAAGGAATGGATCATGGCGGTATTTCATTACACGCTCCCGGCTGAGGAATTATGGGAGCAGCTTACGATCCTGTCTCCCCAGATGCAGGAAACCGTTGGTTCCGGCCAAACCTATACGGATCTGGCGGGTGCAGGGGCAAGCTTGAAGGAAGCTGTCCGGGCTTTACGCTACGCGGTATTTCTGGAGGAGAAGGGCTGGACCCGTTTCGAGCCGGCCGAAGAGAGTCTGCCGAAGGGCCTCAGCGAACGTGAGGAAGAGATCGTCTTTTGCATGAGAACGGGTAATAAGGAAGGGCTTATTCGCCAATTGGATGATTATAAGCGTTGGATGGAAGCTCAGAGACTAAGTCCGGAGCTGGTGGAACAAGAGGTTATGAAGCTTGCCTATATCGGGTATCAGGTTGCGATGGAAGCAGGGGGGGAGGTCCGGACACTTGTGCCGCATTGGGAGCTTGGCGGAATGTCTTCGAGAGACCGGATGTTCGAGTGGCTTCGGGTGCAGATGGAGCAGCTTCATAATTTTATGCGGGAAGATAAGCATGCATCCAAGCATAATGCGGTGGAGAAAGCTCTTGCTTTTATTGAGAAGCATTACCTGGAGTCGTTCACCCTGCAGGAGGTGGCAGAGCATGTCGGCATGAATGCAACTTACTTAAGCCTGCTGTTCAAGGAGAAGGTGGGAACCTCCTATATTAAATATGTAACCAAGCTGCGGATGGAGCAAGCAAAGATCATGCTGTTGAAAGGCATGCTTGTTAATGATGTCAGCAAGAAGGTTGGTTACTATAATTACAGGCACTTTACGGAACTATTCAAGAAATATACAGGCGTAACGCCAGGGCAATTCCGGGAAGGGCATGGCATTAGCAAATCGCATGAGCCGGTACAGGAGGTGGGCGATCATGAGTAAGCCGGCTGCTGCTATAGGCGTATTTACAGCAATATGTCTGCTCCTAGTATCCTGCTCTGGCGGCTCTTATGGATCCGATGAACAAATCTCCGATCCGACGCGGGTTATTCATTATGTATCGTCCGATCTTGAGGAGCAGCAGCCCCGGATCATTAGCGAACAGGCACGTGAATATGAGAAGAAGCATCCGAATATCAAATATGAATTCGAGAGCGTCAATACCTCGGATCTTGTGCAAAAAATCCAGCTGCTTGCGGCTAGCAATGATTTGCCGGAGATTTTCTCCTATGAATCCGGCAGACCGCTGGAGCAGCTGGCCGATAATGGATTTATTCTGGATATCGAGAAAGTATTTCGTGAGCTTGGCCTGCAAAACGAATTAAATCCGGCGGCTGTGAAGCTGCTGAAATCGATGGTTAGGGACAAAGGGCTGTATGCCCTTCCGCTCGAGATCAATATCGAGGGCTTCTGGTACAACAAGGATCTATTTGCCGAATATGGACTAGCTGTGCCAGAGACTTGGGATGATCTGCTTCATGTGGCGGAGGTGTTCAAGTCGCATGGTATTCAGCCGTTTGCGCTTGCTGGTGCGAATAAATGGCCGATTACCCGACTCATTAACGGATACGTCATCCGGAAATATGGCTATGATGCGATGCAGCGTGTAGCCCGTAAGGAGCTGAAGGTGACAGAGCCCGGATTTGTCGAAGCGGCGGCTATTGTTCAGCAGATGGCGCAGCTAGGATATTTCGGCAAGTATGTGAATACAACGGAGACGGATGAAGCCTCAACGTTATTCCTCGAGGGGAAAGTAGCCATGTTTTATACCGGAAGCTGGAGCCTCAGGGATTTCAACAGCTCGCTCAAAAATCAGATCGGGACGGATGCCATCGGATTGTTCAATATTCCTCTGGTGAGCGGCGGTGTGGGGACCAAGGACGACTGGCTGATGAATGCGGGGCTTGCCACTACGTTATCGGCAGCTTCTTATGACGATACCATGAAGGAATGGCTGAAAGCGGTATTTACAGGTTACGGGGATAAAGCGATGAAGGAATATGGCGTTATATCAGGCTTTAATGTACAACATATGCCGGCCGATGTGCCGAGGCTTACGCAGCTGGCACAGGAGACGATCGACAGCGTAAAGAATGGCGCTTTATGGTTTGAGGCTTTGTTTGATCCCGATACGCAGACGATCGCCTGGAATAACGCTCAGCTGCTGATTGCAAGCAAAGACTACACACCGGAGATGTATATGCAGGATTTACAGGCGGCGTTGGATAAACAGCAATAACAAGTAGAGAAGATCCCGCAGCCGTCGCAGGCTGCGGGATCTTCTTGTTCGTCTAACCTTTGACTGCACCGGCTGTCATGCCGGCAACGATCCGTTTGTTGAAGAAGATAAAGAGGATGAGTGGCGGAAGCGAGATCAGGATAATATCTGCGAACAGCAGGTTCCAGGATGTATTGTACATGCTGGTGAAATTGTACAGTGTCAGCTGAATGGTGGCATTCTTCGCTCCCGGGAAGAAGTAGAGCGGGTTAACAAAGTCATTGTAAATGCCGACGGAAGACAGGACGACAACCGTTGACGTTACCGGCATAAGGAGCGGGAGGATCATCTGGAAGAACATCCTCATGCTGCCGCAGCCGTCGACTACAGCCGCTTCATCAATTTCTCTTGGAATGGTGGCCATAAAGCTGCGGTACAGCATGACGGCAAAGGAGATGCCAAGCGCAACTTCAACCATTACGATCCCGGTCATCGTCTTGAACAGATGAATAGAATCAAGCACCCATATGGTTGGTACAACAGCAGGCGGAATCATAAGGCCGGCCATGACAAGAAACTGGATAATGCCAGACCAGCGGTCGTTACGGCGCTGCAGCACATAGCCCGTCATGGCACTGACCACAATTAGAACAACGATGGACAGCAGCGTAATGAGCGTACTGTTCATGAACGAGCGCAGAACCATATGGTCTTGGGCTGTAAGAACTTCCTTATAGTTCGACCATTGGATGGAGGTTGGCCAGCTCAGATCAAGCAGCGAGGCGTCCGTCTTGTTTTTCAGCGAGTTAATAATAACAAATAAGAATGGTACCCAGAAGATGACGATGGATAAGAGAACGGCAACAATTTCGAAAATAAGCCGTTTGGTGCCTTTCAGCTTCATTACAAATCAACCTCCCTTTTCGACAGCAGCTTAAGCAGAGGGAAGGCCAGCAGAGATACGCCGATAAAGAGAATTACGTTGCCCGCTGTAGAGAGGCCGTAGAAGCCGCCTTGATATTGTTTATAAATGATAGAAGCGATCAAGTCCGTACTGAAGCCGGGTCCGCCTTTGGTCATCGCCCATACGAGGTCGAAGGAACGCAAGCCTCCGATAAAGGCGAGAATAATGACAGAGTTCATCGCGGGAGCAACAAGCGGATTCGTAATATGCTTGAATCTGTCCCATGAGTTGCCGCCGTCGATCTGAAGCGCTTCGTAATATTCTTCGGGAATGGACATAATGCCCGCGATAAAAATAACGGTAGCCATGCCGACGCCTTTCCACACATCAACAATAGCGACGGATAACAAGGCAATGCTTGTGTCGCCAAGCCAGTCAGGACCAACGATGCCTGCCAGAGACAGGCTTTTATTAATCAGACCTTGCGTTGGATGCATCATGCTGCTGAAGGCAATACCAACGGCAATCGTAGATAACAGAGTCGGGAAGAAGACGACAGAGCGCAAATATCCTTTAATCCGGAGACCGGATGTCAGTGCAACCCCAAGTATGAGTCCCAGGACAACCTTAAGGCCGCAGGTAACAACTGCGTAAATCAGTGTATTGCGAAACCCGATATTAAGCGATGATTCTGAGAAGAATGTCTTATAGTTATCAAAGCCGATATAATCCCAGTCCACAAGATCCCATCTCGTCATACTGAAGAAGAAGGACATGATGGTAGGCAGCAGGAATAGTACGAAATAGATAATGCCGGCGGGCAACAAAAACTTATACGTATAAAACTTTTTGGAAGTCTTTGTTATGGAAGCCTTCTGCATGGTGAATCTCTCCCATCTTACTTTCTTTACAAAAGCCCTGACCTGCCTTATGAGCAGGGCAGGGCTGCTTGTTTATGCTAACTCACCAGCCGGAAATACCGAGCTGCTTCGCTTGTTTCTCAACATCTTTGTCATAAGCTTTTGCATTATCTTCTGCGGACTTCATGCCTGCGCCGACTTCAACGGTCAGCTGCGGCAGGCTTGGTCCTTTAAGCGGAGACAAGAATTCGAGTGCCGGCGCGTTGTTGCCGTTATCGAAGTAAGGCATCATTTCTTTAACGCCTGCGTAAGCATCATCAGGCAGTGTAGCACCTTTGATCACATAAGGACCTTCCGGCTTCGCTTTGCTTGCCAGAAGTGCCATGCCATCCGATGAAGCGAAGAAGTTGATCCATTTTTTCGCTGCTTCGATGTTTTTGCCGTCTTTGTAGATTGCGATTCCAGCAGGCATCCATACCGTCAGAGCGGTTTTGTCGGCGCTGTCAGCAGGTTGTGCGAATACGCCGATGTCGTCGATTTTATCCGGGTAAGTCGTAAAGATATTAGTGAGTGCAAAAGTCAGCATCGGATATTGCACGCCAGTACCGTCAACGAGCATTTTGAGCGCTTGGTCATAAGTCGTTGCAAGGTAATCTTTGTTCATATAATCTTTCATTTCGGAAAGCTTCTGGAAGCTGCGCAGTGCTGCTGGTGTATCCGCGAATTTCGCTTTATTGTTCGTGAAATCATCGGCAAACGTTGGGGCATCTGCCTGTACGTTTGCGTAGTCAGCCAAGAAAATTAATTGTGAAGTCCAGCTGTCCTTGTAGGAACCAATGACAGCTGTTTTACCAGCAGCCTTGATTTTATCGCTGTTTGCTTTCAGCTCATCCCATGTTTTCGGAACGCTCAAGCCAAGCTCCGCATACACCTTTTTGTTGTAGAGCCAAGCACCAGCTTGTGATGCGCCGCTTGGAGCCGCATAGGTTTTGCCGTCAACGCTTACTGTCGGCAGGAAGGAATCCAGTACGTTTTGCATGAACGGTTCACTGGTCAAATCAAGGAAATACTTCTCAGGCTGCAGCGCCTTGAACAAGGAGCCGGAGTTGTAGAAGCTCAGGTCGTCCATTTCACCGGTAGCGAGTCTTGTCTTCACCAGGTTGTCGCCTTCATCTCCACCCGGACGTAGATCAAATTCAGTCTTGATGTTGTAGCGCTTCTCGATTTCGTCAGCGACTACTTTAATGCCGTCCGTCGAAGTCTGGTTGTCGATCATCAGCTTCAGAGTGACCGGCTTTTCGTAACGCTCCGAGGCAGTGTCATTCGATGCAGCCGGAGATTCGGCCGCTGCGTTCTGGCTTGCTTCAGGAGATTTGCTCGCATTAGCGTTTGTTGCTGCGTTATTATTGTTGTTGCTGCCGCATGCTGTTAAAGCGGAAGTGAGAAGTACTGCTCCTGTCAGAGCAAGAATAGTTTTCTTTTTAGATTGAGCCATTGAGATATACCCTCCTTGTAGTGTTCGAGCGTAAACTACGGTTCAAGAAATTGCTGATTAGGTTGGATGTTCGGGGTTCCGGAGCCCTGTGGACCTAAGTGTAAAGGCTTTCATTTTTACTGTTAAGCGCCGCATTTTTTAGATGTGTCTGCTTTTTTTAGGTCACCGCGCAGTTAAGCGGGGTTTGGGGAGGCAGCCTAAATTAATCGTACACCGCACCTAAAAATAGCAGACATTGCCTTGCTTGATCATCTAAAAAAATCGGATGTTTATCCAAAAAGTAAGACTATTGTGTTATGGTTTGTAAGCGCATACGATGATCGTAAGGAATATTGAATATAGCGTTAACAGCAGGAATTTCGGAAGGGGATTTATCCATGCTAATTAATCAATCCATGGTCGATAAGGCAGAGGCCTTAATACCTGAACTAGTTACTTCACTGGCAGAGCCAAAAGCAGTAGTTGAGATTGTTGCCGATGAGACGGCTTTTCAAAGCTGGAGAGTTGATCAGGCGGAGAAGCAGAACTGGCAGGAGCAGGTGCTTGGCAAGGGTGACAGCTTTGTTCTGGACTTCGAAGATCATCTTGTCGGGTATGTGAGCTTTAAAGTAAAAGCAGTAGGTAGTCCGCCAGATGCGCCGCTGAAACTGAAGCTGACGCTTGGTGAAATGCCATGTGAAATCGCAGAGCCTTTCGACAGCTATGATGGTTGGCTGAGCAGCTCGTGGCTGCAGGAGGAAACGATTTTTATTGATGTCTTGCCGGCTGAGATTAAGCTCCCTAGACGGTACACCTTCCGGTTCATCAAGATAGATGTGCTAGATACATCAAAGAAATACAACGTGTCGTTCGAGCAAGTAGCGTGTACAGCAGTTACTTCCGGTGATCCGTCTAACATAGTTCCATTGCCGGAAAGGCTGTCTGATGAGCTCGCTCTGATGGACCGAATCGCAATCAAGACGCTGCAGGACTGTATGCAATCGGTGTTTGAGGACGGTCCGAAGCGGGACCGGCGCCTGTGGATTGGCGATTTAAGGCTGCAGGCACAGGCGAACTATCTTACCTTCAATAACCTCGATTTGGTGAAGCGTTGCTTGTACCTTTTTGCCGGGATGAGGCTTGAAGACGGGGCAGTTGGGGCATGTGTATTTGAGAAGCCGCATGCTCATGTGGATGATACAAGGCTGTATGATTACTCGCTGTTCTTCGTAGCTTGTCTGTATGACTATTATGTGGCATCCGAAGATATGGATACGCTGCAGGAGTTGTGGCCAATAGCACTGGAGCAGATCGAGATAGCGGTGCAGCGGCTTGATGAGCATGGAATTGTGCGCGACGATGAGACCTGGTGGAGCTTTATCGACTGGCATCCGGACCTGAACAAGCAGGCGCCAACGCAGGGCGTTCTTATTTATTGTCTGAAACGAGGCTTGGGGCTTGCACGCATCCTTGGTCTGACGGACAAGCAGCAATATATGGAGGGCCAGATTGAACGGGCAACTAAAGCGGCAGTAACGGAGTTATGGGATGATAAAATAGGCTTCTTTGTCAGCGGCGCCAAGCGGCAAATCTCGTGGGCTTCGCAAATCTGGCTCGTGCTCGCTGAAGTGCTGCCTGTGGAAGAGAATGCCGCGTTACTCAACCGTTTGTTCGAGGAGCAGCCGGCAATCGGGATGACCACACCTTATATGTACCATCATCTCATTGAAGCTTTATTCTCGGTAGGCAGCAGCGAGAAAGCTGCTGAGCAGATGCAAGCTTATTGGGGAGAGATGATCAAGGACGGAGCGGACACGTTCTGGGAGCTGTATAATCCGGATGATAAGAAGCTGTCCCCATACGGCAGTAACCTGATCAACAGCTATTGCCATGCATGGAGCTGTACACCTACGTATTTCATTCGTAAATATTTGATCTAATATGAGAGCAGCCCTCTCCACTTCCAAATAGGAAGAAGAGAGGGCTGTTTTTTTTGCTGAAATCTATTTATACGGAATGGTCACCGTTGACTGCTGACCGTTGCCGCTGCTCGCATTAACACGCAGCGAGGAAGCTCCGTTGCCAATCGCACTCCATACTTTAATGGTGATCGTACCGTTATTCATATTCGCGAAGGAGCCGGTTGCGGATTGAGGTCCGCCACCTTGCGTATAATCCTCCCAGCCGGTTACATCATTGGTGGCGAAATAACCATAGGTCTCAGCTCTCGTAGCACTTCCATTGCCATTAAAATCATAAGTGACCTGAACCTGTACGCCATTGCCGACATTAGCCGCCGAATCAACGAATAGATGGAAGGCGGTTGCTTTCGTAGAGTCATAGGTGGCGTTAATGCCGGTAATGGTGTAGGTTGTGGCGCTATGAGGTGTGCCATCATAGTTGACTCCGCCTGCGCTCGCAATCGTATCGCTGGCTGCCGAGGTTCCTGCCGTGAAGCTTAAGCTGGAGCCGGACTTCGCGTATAACACGTTGCTTGAAAGCGCAGTTCCTGGAACGGTAAAGCTTACGCTATTACTCGTACCAGCTGAAGTCGTTACGGTCACATTGTAGCTGCCAGCCGTGAGGCTGCTTGGGACAGCAGCGGTAATTGAAGTATTCAACCAACTAGTTACGGTTGCTGTCACAGAGCCGAACTTGAGCGTAGATGTCCCTTGGGAAGCACCAAAATTGCTGCCGGTTACAGTAACGCTGGTGTTCACAGCTGCTGAAGAAGGACTCACACTAGTAATCGATGGGCCGCTTGGCACAACAACGGTTCCAAGGGAAGAGGCAACGGAGCCAGCCGGTACGCTTAAGGTTGTGCCATCCGAGAAGGTAGCTGTGATCGCCGATGTGCCTGCGTTATAAGCGACATAGTTGCGGGTAGATCCTTTCTTAAATACGCCATAAGTTGGTACGTTGGCCGTTACGGAAGTATCTACCTGTCCGAGTGCCTGCATGTTGTACAGGAAGCTGTACGTATGAGCCTTCGTTTCCCCGTCTTCCGGCGTGTAATTTGGGTTCGCATTAAACAAGCTGATTGCACCGCTTGCATCATAAAGCGCCTGGTATTCCCAGAAAATATCCGGCCACATCGACCATGACGTACTTCCGCCGCGTTCGGACGCCATTTGCGCCAGGAAGGCTGCAGAGTAAGTTGGCTTGTATCCAAGGTAAGCCGATGCTGCTGTTACCGGTAAAATGTTTATGCCACGGATCGCCTGCACATCCGCCGAGAACCAGGTCGCATAAACAGATTTGCCACCCCAAATCATCGAAGAGTAGTTATGATTGTATCCGCTCTTGAAGTTGGTTCCATCTGTATTAAACCAATATTCGTTTACCGCATTGACTTCGGTCGTATACAGATAGATACCCGCATCGCGGATCGCGGTATTGCCAGTTGCTTGCCCCCACAAAATCATTGCGGACCATGCGTTGATCGCCTCGGAGGAGGATTCCTGGTTATTGCCGTCAGCAAACTCAGAGTTACCTGATGCCCATGAGTGGCCGGCATAGGGGTCAAAGTTGCGCATATACGGGAATCTAGTATCTGAGCGGTCCCAGTTGGCGAAATCTTTAATCAGCATATTGACCATGCTGCCATAGTTCGAACTAGATGCCCAGCTTGGGTTGTTACGTGCAACCTCTGCTGCGGCACGAACCCAATAACCATAGTGGAAATGATGGTCATTCAGCGTGTCATTAGAACCGTAGCTGGCTGGGTAGCCGATCAATGTCCCCCAATTGCCATCATAGTAGAATAAGTTGTTTGTCTTTGTGCCAGCAGTCAGATTGTTACTTAATGTCGTCTCTAAATAGTTTTCGAAGTTCGTAACGGCTGCTGTATTGCCTGCCTGTTGCGCGATTGGCAGCAGATTAGCGATACGGCCCAAATATTTGCCAAGCCAGTAAGTATCGGTAGCCCCAACCGTGTGGTTAGCTTCGGTCCGAACGGATTCGATATAGTTGTTTAGTGTGGTCGTGTTATAGCTGCCTACGGCTGGAAGGTAGGGAAGAATACCTTGATAAGTAAGTGATGTGGTGAAGGATGAGCCCGATACAGTCTTCATGGTTCCTCTGACGCTGTCGTAGGTGTAAGGGAGAAGGGATTGCGCAGTGTTTTTCCACTGGCTTGGGTAGAGTGCCATAATGGTGCCGGTTTGAGTACCCTCCATAGCTTGTGTGGTTACATTGTAAGACGTAGATACCTTGCTAGTAGAAGAGGAATACGAGTAGTTTGATGTGGTATTGGTTACAAAAGAGTAGGCGTATTGCTTGTAGGCATTAAGTGTAGCTGCTGTATTATCAGGAAGAACAGCAACGGAGAAATAAGTTTTGCTGTTTAATGAATTCGTGAGGGTAGAGGTTCCGATCCCTGACCAAGTCGAACCGGTAGGACCAAATAATCCGTAATGATGTCCGTTAATTGTAACACCCAGCACGCTGCTTGATGCACTACCGGACCAAACCGTTGGAGTGGATGGGAAGGTCAGCTTCGGCAGGCCGCCGGAGTAGGTGCTGTAGATAAACGGCAGGCCATGCCCGGTAGTTACCCGCATCGTTCCGCCGCTGTTGAACAGCATCGATACCGTCCAATCGGAGAAAGCATCAACCCGTGCATCAGGGAAATTCGATTGCGCAGAATGGCCAAGCGTAAAATCATTCACATACGCGCCAAACATCGCATCCGCACTCCCGGATTGAACCGGATAGCCGATACCAAGTCCGTCGGCTTTGGCCTGAACAGCAAGCGGGTGGGGGAACATAACATCCGAGTAGGCTTTCCAGGCAAGCGAGCTCCACCAGTCATTAGTTGGCATGGCACCTGTGACATTGGACGTTTTATAGATCGTTCCCGGTGGTCCCGTCTGTCCTGCGGGCAGGGTTGTGGTGTAGCTGCCTGCACCTGACGCAATCGTAGCGGCCGCTGCTGGAGAGGCAAATGATCCTAATATCGTAAAAGCAAATAATGCGGTTAATACCATCAGTTTGGTCCATTTCATATCCTTCTTCATACCCTTCTTCATGAGTCTCCTCCTTGAATGTTAAACTGTAAGTCCATGACCTGCATTCAAACCTTATTGCCGAATTTGCGCTTGAACGCTTCAGCGTCCAGGCTGCATCACCCCTTTCCAAAACGGAATTGGAAAACGACAAAAAGAAGACCATTCTTCCTGAATTACACGAGAAATTCCCGGAACTGTCCTCTGTTAATTAAACGGCCTATAGATTGATCTGAGTTGGTGTCTAGGATGTGGACTTGTTGGTGTCTGAGATGAGGTGGATACGAAATCGAGGAGAAGCTTGATGGGATATAATTACGAAATGTTTTCGTAAATTCTCCTTGATTATGGATGGAATTCCGTCCGAAGTAAAGAGTGAAATGTGATTTTTAGCAAAAATAGGGCTTAAATCCTGATTATATTACGAAAGTTTTCGTGAAACTAGTATTCGGAGAGTGTTGTGTTTCCGAAACGGACTGCAGTATGATAGGATGAAATTAAAGTGAGAGAAGTAGGGCATACGGCCCGCGGAAGTGAGAGGAATAGTTGTGAAGATCACGATTAAGACGATCGCCGAACTGGCGGGTGTATCTGTATCTACCGTTTCTAAAATATTGAACAACTACGAGGATGTTGGTACGGAGACGAAAGAGCGCGTCCTTAAAATAATGGAGGAGCATGGTTATCCATCTGCCAATGCAAACAAGGCTTCGAGGCGTAAATCACAGCTTATTGGAGTTGTGTATGCGGGTAAAATTAATGCTGAATTTAACCATCTCTTCTTTGTTGATGTGATCAATGCGTTTAAGAAACGAATCGGTCTGCTAGGCTATGATCTGCTCTTCTTCTCGAATGAGAGACTCGAGGATTCTGAAGGGGATTACTTGTCCAGATGCCGCCACTATCAGGTGGATGGCTGCGTCATTATATCCGGGGATGAGATAGATTCGGGCATCGCAGAGCTGGATCAGAGTGATATCCCTTGTATCGGGATTGATCTTGAGCTCACTGGCAACAGATCCGGTTATGTTATGTCAGATAACAGCAGTATCTCCAATAGGGCAGTGGAGCATTTTTATCTGCAGGGGTATAAAGAGTTTGGCTTTATTGGCTGCTCCGGGACAAGCCGGATTTCTCAGTTCCGTGAACAATCCTACAGAGATGCTTTACAGCGTTACGGGCTGCCTGTTACAGAGTCACATTTCAACAATGGAAATGACTTTTTCGAGCATACGGGTTATGAGGTCATGACGAGAATGATAAAAGCGGGAACCGTTCCACGTGCCATCTTCGCTGCTTCCGATCTTCTTGCGATTGGTGCCGTGCGGGCTCTAAGAGACAAGGGGCTAAATGTTCCGGGTGATGTGGCCGTCATTGGCTGCGATGATATTGAAGCCTGCAATTATGTAACGCCACCTCTTACGACAGTTAGGCAGGATAAAGAGAAGATTGGTCTTCTGGCGGCGCTTATGCTATATGATCTGATGAATGGGCAGCTGCAGTCGAGCTCGGTGATGGTTGCCCCAGAGCTGGTTGTACGGCAAAGCTGCGGCTCATAGAATAAGAAAGGAGCTGTTCTCCAGGCCATTGTTGTGGCTTAGGGAACAGCTCCTTTTGTTTGCTGCAGCTATATTCTAACGCCGGCGAACAGCGGTAGAGTAGATAACACCATACCGGAATAGCAGCTTGCTGCCGAGCCAGCCGACAACACGGTCTGTTAAGAAGCCCATCAGCCCAAGGCTGATTAAGCCGACAAAGATCCAATCTGTTCGGAAGTAAAGTCTGGAGTTCCAGATCAAGAAGCCAACGCCTTCGTTTGCAGCGATCATCTCAGCACCAATAATCGCCATATAGGAGGTACCCATCGCAAGCCGAATACCGGTAAAGATATACGGCGTTGTAGCGGGAATAACAACATGGAGCAGAATCTGCCACTCGGATGCGCCCATACTTCTTGCCGAACGGATCCGATCTTCCTCAATCGCGAGTACACCCGTTAAGGTATTAATAATGACGATGAATAAGGTCGCGTACATAATTAGAGCGATCTTCGACTGCTCCCCGATACCGAACCAGACCAGGAACAGAGTGATAAAAGCGATAGGAGGGATGAATCGGACGAAGTTAAGGAAAGGCTCAGCGAACACGCGAATTGCGGTTACTTTGCCAATGGTTAATCCAATCGGAATAGCAATAAGGCTGCCTAGCGCCCACCCTGCAAATACCCGGTAAAAACTGATGCCGATATATCGCATCAAGGAGCCGTCGCTCATCAGTTCCTGCGCACCTTGCCAAGTAGCGACTGGGCCGGGGATAATCTCTGGACCATAAATCCATGCACCAATCTGCCAGACGATAAACGTCAACAGCCAGAGGAGGGGGATGGTAACCCATTTTTTCTGCAAAATCTTCATGGATACAGTCCTCCTTCCAGCTCGGCATCAAAGTGAGATTGAATCCGGCG
Source organism: Paenibacillus sp. YAF4_2 (assembly GCF_052113225.1). NCBI lineage: Bacteria > Bacillati > Bacillota > Bacilli > Caryophanales > Paenibacillaceae > Paenibacillus > Paenibacillus sp. YAF4_2. The sequence goes on along the minus strand of NZ_JBFRCT010000004.1, from coordinate 21,015 downwards.
GTGCAGCTCGTTTAGTGCAGGTGATGCCGGGTCACGCGGATACTCAAGCGGAACCTGATAGATGCTTGAGATACGTGCATTAGGACCGGTGGACATTACGGCGATCCGTTCGCCAAGCAGCAGCGCTTCTTGAATATCGTGTGTGACGAAAATAACAGTCTTGCCAGTCTCCCGCCAAATCTGGCTTAGTTCCTTTTGCATGATTCTTCTTGTCATCGCATCAAGCGCGCCAAACGGTTCATCCATCAAGAGGATGGCTGGATCATTGGCTAGAACACGGGCAAGTTGAACGCGCTGCTTCATGCCGCCGGACAATTCACGAGGGAATTTGTTCTCGTGACCAAACAATCCTACAAGCCGGATATAACGGTCCGAAATCTCATGCCGCTGCTCTTTAGGCATCTTTTTCATTTTTAGGCCAAATTCTACGTTTTGCCGTACGGTCAGCCAAGGGAAGAGGGAGGAGTCCGCCTGCTGGAAGACAACCGCTCTTTCCTTGCCAGGCTTGTCGACCTCGTCGTTACCAACGCGCAGGCTGCCTCCAGTCTTGGAGACAAAGCCTGCAATCATATTAAGCAGCGTAGATTTGCCGCAGCCGCTTGGGCCAAGTAAGACGAAGAATTCTCCGCCCTTCACAACCAGATCAATATCCTTAATGATATAGTGTACAGATCCACTTTTGCCCGGCTTTAGCTCGGAATAGCTCTTATTCAGCCGTTCGATCGTAATGGTATTTGGAGATGGATTTGTATTCAGCATTTGCGATCCCTCCTATTCTTTGTAGGTGAATGAATCAGGAAGGGCCTGTTTGATACCGTCCAGGCTCAGCTTATCGGCTAGGTTGAAGTCGTTCTGGATGATGCCTGCTCCAACCATATAGTTCTTCTGATTCGTCAAGCTGTCGAATGACTGCTGGGTGAAGCCAACTGTCCAATTGTTGGTGGCCAAATCCCGGATGGTTGCTTCCTTAGGCTGTTTCGTTTCTTTGAACAGGATATCAGCCGTTTCATCAGGGTGAGCCGCAATGAACTTCGAGGTTTCATCGAGTGCCTTCAGGAAGTTCGCAATCGCCTGAGGGTGATCCTTAATCAAGGAATTAGGGGCGATAAGGGTACCGCCGATCCGGACCGATGTCTTGGACATATCGGTCAACTCGTGAACACCTTCAATCGCTTTGAACTTATCAACTAGCGTTGCGCCTATAACCCAGCTGGCGTCGATCTCGCCCTTTTTGAGCGCGACATAAGACTCGTCAAAGCCGCCTTGGCCAATTTGTTTGGTATCATCAATGACTACACCATTATCCTTCAGATACACATCCCACAGATAAGGAAGGAAAGTGCCGCGCAGCGTGCTGAGTTTCTTGCCCTTCAGATCTGCAGCAGATGTAATATCGTCCCGGACGAACAGTTTCCATTGTGCTGCCGCTTGTTCCGTATCTGTGCCTGTTGCTCCTATAATGGAGAATTCACCCTTACTTACAGCATTTAGTGACGGGAAATCTGCGCCCCAGCCGATATCTGCCTGCTTGATAAATAAGGAGTTAATGCCTTCTGCTGGTGTAGCGAAGGTAATAATCTCTGCATCTATGCCGTATTTCTCAAGGAAGCCTTTGTTCTTCGCAACACGGAAGACCGGATTGGTTGAAGTGTCGGCAATTTTGATTTTAATAGGATCAGCGGCAGCTGCTGCCTGCTGATTGTTATTTGGGTCAGCCGCCGCTTGGCTGGGCTTATTGTCCTTGCCGCCGCATGCGGCAAGGGTGAAAGTGACGGCTATGATCGTAGCTAGGATTCCAAACTTTTTCATGGAATTTCCCCTCAGCTTTCTACATCAGATGGATTTGGTTTTTCATCATTGGTCGCTACGCAGAACGCACCCTCTTCGAAAGATAGAGTTCCGACCACTTCTACAACCGAGTTAGTGCCTTTTACTGCTGCGCCAGGTACGCGGTAATCCGCAACATCAAGTGGAATGATGGCTTCTTCTGCTGGCTTATCGAGCTGCGGTACCCATTCATATGGAACACGGTAAGCCCGATAGACCATGTTGGCATTGATTTTGTTTTTGTACGGAGAGATGTACTCCCAGACTAGTTCATGTTCTCTTGTAACCTCGAAAATCCGTCCGTCCGCACCTTCCGTAATGAGTGTATTGCCATTAGGCAGCCGCTGAGCAGAGCTGATGTAAGGACTATAAAAACGATAAGAGTCAAGCGGTGCCATGTAGCCGGCTTCAGTTGGCGTATACTGCCATTCGATTTCCAGCGTTACAGGATTAATCTCAAGAATACGCGAGTGGTCGCGTACAGCATTTTTCAGTCCATCCGGGGATGCCGGATTCGGAAGGCCGTAACCGCCCCAGCCGCCGTTATCAAATACGAGCAGATTGCCTTCGCCAGGCAGACCTTGTGGAATAATGTGGGCATGATGCTGACCAATGATCCAGCCGAGATGCTTCACTTCCGGCTTGGAGTAGTCCGGACCAAGCTGCCAAACGATCTTGCCAGTTTGACGGTCTGTAATGGCGATAATGTTGGATTCTCGCGCATCCCAGATAATGTTGTCCGGGTGGAAGCGCTCATCGCCAGCATCGTAGAACTTATTTGGGCCGACCCAGGAAGCGGAGTTGATATGCATCCAGTCGCCGCCGGTGTCATTGCCGAAGTGACGGCCGTTTGGATCGTTAAACAGAACATTTTTGGCAGCCTCATCAAATCCCAGCTCTTCAAAATGATCACTTACCGCCCATTGCCACAGGATATTACCTTCCCAATCGACTTCGATAATGACGTCATCTAACAGCAATTTATCCGAAATCTCAGGCTTTATCACGTTACGGTGGGCGAGGATGAGGGTGCGTCCGCCATTTGTCTGCGGCTCCTGTCCTGGTGCATAATAGCCGACTGGATTGCCCTCGCGCTGATAATCATGATGCGCACGTGCCATCCATTGCGGCTCATAGCCTGGATCCTCTATGTACTCCAGACGGTTGAATTTCCATACAATCTCTCCATCCCAATTCACTTGGACGAGATCGGCTTCATCCTGGAAGCCATATTTCGGATCTCGTTCTTTCGTGCTGCCTACCACATAACCACCTGGCAAGATCTTGTTCGGGAAGCCGCGAAGTCCTTTCCACAGATGAACCTCTTTACCATTCATGTCAATCAGCAGTGCACCTACATTAGCAGCTTGGAAAATTGTGTAGCCGCTCCAAGCCTTCTCTGGCAAATAAACAGTTGCTCCAGTTGGATAAATAGTGGGATGTCCCATGTTCAACACTCCTCAAATGAATTGTAATAGATTAATAATTCAAAAAATTCTTGTTTGGCGCCGCCGGCGGCCGTACTGCTGGCTTTTCCTGCTGCTCGTATTCTTTAACCAGTGCCATGTAATTCTCGGAGAAGCTTTCCAGGTTGGCGTAAATCTTCTCGAAAATCTCTTTCTGACTCGCTAACTCTTCCTCATTAAATCCGCCAAATAGCAGCTTCACGCCTCGCTGACCGAGATTCGGATACCGTTCTAACAGCTGTCGTCCTTCTTCTGTAATGTCCAGCCATACGTTTCTTCGGTCACCTTGCATTCGGCGCCGATCAGCGAAGCCTTTCGCCTCAAGCTTGTCGCATAACGCGGTAATTGCACCGGAGGTTAGATCCAGCTGCTCCGCAAGGTCTCCAAGCTTTTGCAAGCCGCTTTGCTGTATGGTCCGAAGAATAAGAAAACCGGGTAGTGCAATGTCCTCAATTGAGATTTTGTCCCGTTCCTTCACGAATCTCCGAACCATCCGCCTGAACAGCCAATCATTTTCTTCCATTTGAGATATGAGATCTGTCATGATAACTTGTTGATTCCCTCCTCTAAGAAAACAAAAAAGGCCGCAACAGACGTCCTGTGTTCAGGTACGTGAGTTGGGCCTTTGGTTATCCAATCGGCTTTATGAAATTAGTTCAACGTTAAAAGAATGAACGTTGAAGGATTATGGATTGATATTAACTCCATAATTCCGATACGTCAAGTGGTATTTAAAAATATTAGGTTTTATGCATTTCCCGGAACTGCAGAGGGGTCATTCCCTCCAGGCTCTTAAAGCATTTGCTGAAGTAGCTGGTCTGAGAGAAGCCGGTTTCGAGTGCAATGAGCTTAATGGACAAGCTGGTAGAAGCAAGCAGGCGCTTTGCCTGTAGGATACGGGACTCCATCAGAAAATCGGAAAATGATTTGCCAAACGTTTTATTAAACCTGCGGCTGAAATAATGCGGGCTGAACCCGGCAATGGCTGCGGCCTGTTCCAGTGTGAAGGGATCGCTGCAGTGGGCACGGATATAATTGGCCGCTGCACGTATTTTGTCAGCAGCTTGATTCACAGACACATTAAGCTGGGCAGCGGTGGCTTGAATTCTGGTGAGCAGCTCGTACAGTGTAGCGGCAGCTGCATATTCATCATCTACCTCATAGCCTCTGCCTAGCTGCAGCAGCTTTTCTATTAACGACTCTGCAGGAGTGGGATCAGATAATTGAAACAGCCATGGCTCATCCAAACCTTTCCCGTCCAATAATTCCTCCAGACGAACGCCGAAAAAATGGACCCAACGAATATTCCAAGGATCTCGGGAATCCGCATGATACGTTTGCCGGAGACCGGGACCATATAGGAAGCCCTGTCCCTCAGTCAGCTCATACGTCATGCTGTCCGTATGCAGATAACCCTTGCCGCCAAGAACGATATGCAGATTATAATAGCGGTCCAGATTGTTTTCGGTAGTGGCATATTCGCGATTGACGTCATGCTCGGGAAAATCACTGTACCCTCCGATAAAATCGGGGAAGCAGCTATGTCTGGGGAAGATGGGCTTCGGCAGAAAAATATGTTCTTTCATCAAGCACCTCATAACGCAATATTTTCATAAATATTTCAATTGAGTGGCAATTCACATAGTCGTTGTTTAAACATTATGACAATATATTAATACATATCGCATGTTTTTGTCATATCCTTCTCGAAGATACTTCAACTAGAATAGAGGGTAGTACATGAGATATTGGGAGGCTGACTTGCAATGGCAAAATCGATTCAAATGGAGGAGCTAACGTTAGGCGTATGTTATTATCCGGAGCACTGGCCGGAGGAATTATGGGAGGATGACTTCCGCCGGATGCGGGAGATGAATATTTCGGTCATCCGGATGGCGGAGTTTGCATGGGCGATGCTGGAGCCGGAGGAAGGCGTATTTGACTTTAGTTTTTTCACTCGGGTGATGGACCTGGCACATCAATATGGGCTGAAGGTTATCTTAGGTACACCAACGGCGACGCCGCCGGCATGGCTGACGCATAAATATCCGGAAGTATTAAACGCCCATCAGAATGGTGAGCTTATCAAGCACGGCATGAGACGTCATTATAATTACTCCAGTCCGAAATACCGCGAGCTTTGCGAGCTTATCGTGCGTAATATGGTCAGCGCTTACAAGGATCACCCGGCGGTTATTGGCTGGCAGATCGATAACGAGTTCAACTGCGAGAAGAACGTTTTTTATGCCGAGGCTGATCATGCCGCATTTCGGATGTGGCTCAGACAGAAGTATGAGACTTTGGACAATTTGAATAAAGCTTGGGGAACCGTCTTCTGGAGTCAGACATATACGGCTTGGGAGCAACTGCACCTGTCACAGACCGAGTCGCCGAATCCACATCTGGCATTAGATGAAAAGCGTTTTATCTCGGATAATGTCATCTCGTTTGCTAAGCTTCAAGCGGACATTATCCGTGAGCTAGCACCGCAGCATTGGGTGACAACAAACGGTTTATTCGGACATCTGGACAGTCATGAGCTGACCGATGAGTTGCTCGATTTCTTCTCTTACGATTCGTACCCGCAGTTTTCGACGATTTTCCCGGGAAATGATGAGAACTCACTTAAAGATCGTGGCTGGAGCATGAGTTTGTCTAACGTTCGTTCGATCTCGCCGAACTTCTGCGTGATGGAGCAGCAATCTGGTCCAGGCGGCTGGGTAGATCGGATGGAGATGGGATCTCCAAGGCCGGGACAAATCCGGTTGTGGTCTTATCAATCCGTTCTGCATGGTACGGATCTGCTGGTCTACTTCCGCTGGCGTACAGCAACGATGGGGACAGAAATTTATTGGCATGGAATCAATGATTACCACAATCAGCCGAACAGACGGGTTAGAGAAGTTGCACAGGTTGGCGGGGAATTCGAGAAGATTGGTGCCTTAATTGCCGGAACGAAATACCAAGCAGAAGTGGCCATCATGCAGGATTATGATAATCTCTGGGATGGAGAGATGGACAAATGGCATGGCCCGCTGCAATGGCAGAGCAAAGGCTCTTGGTATAAGCAGCTGCAATACCGTCATATTCCGGCTGATCTCCTTACTTTACGGTCGAACACCACCTTGGAGGATTTATCGAAATATAAAGTGATCGTTTATCCGCATGCGGCAATTATGACAGATGAGACGGCTGAACTCCTTACGAGATATGTGGAGCAAGGCGGCAAGTTATTTTTTGGCGCCCGTACAGGCTATAAGAATCCGACGGGACAATGCTACATGCGTCCGTTCCCAGGTGCAGTTGCAGAGCTGTGCGGCATAACGGTTGAGGATTTCACTTTAATAAAAGGGACCATTCAACCAGCAGAGTTGAATTGGGAGGGGCGTGTTCCTTCAGGAACAAAAGCCGTCGCATTTAATGAGGTATTGAACGTTCAAAATCCGGAAGCGGAGGTAGTAGCTCATTATGCCTCGGAATATTACAAAGGTGAGCCAGCTTTAACCCGGCGTACAGTTGGTAAAGGTGAGGTATGGTATTACGGCGCAGCTTATAGCGAGCCGGTTGTAGATGCTATCTTGGATGAGCTGAGCATCTCCACTCCAATCGCAGACTGGTTAGAAGTTCCTGCTGCAGTAGAGCTTGGCATTCGTTCTTCAGAGGATGCATCGTATGCTTTCCTGCTGAACTACTCCGATCAGTCAGCTACACTTCAAGTGAAGCGGGCAACCAAAGATCTTCTGACAGGAGCAACACTAGAGAATGAGGTTGAGATGCCGGCGTACGGCGTTATGATTCTGGAGCTTTAATAATAAAGAACAAGCCCCCGCGGGATTATCCACGGGGGCTTGTTGTATTAAGAAACAAATAGCCTGCGGCACGGGGGCCACAGGCTGCAAAAGAGAAATATATAAATAAAGGGGGGTCTTGTCCTTTATTATAGGAGCCAATCATGAAATGAACCTGAGTGGAATATTACAGGAGCGTTACAAAAATTCATTATGAGTATACGAATGGTAGAAGAAGAAGATAACGACTTGTCCTAGATTGAAACATGATGAGGAACTTGCTATCAAAAGCGAAGGCATTTTCCTGTTTATAAGCAACGGTGTAGGTTGGTAAAAGAATCGTTGGAAAAAAGCTCACTCGACCTTAGTAGGCCATCATACTAATAGATGGGCAGCTAATTTAATTTATAACTTAAGCAAGGGAACCCGCTCCTACATTTATTGTAGTAAACGGGTTATTTTCGTTTATCAGTGCAGTGCTAAGCAGCATCTGAGAGAAGGGGGGCGATAAGATGAGTTACAGATTTAGGTTTTAGAAACAGGAGAGGGTCTTTTAGGCCATAATTATATTTTACTAGAGTATTTTGAAGGATAAATTTGATACATTGATCCCATAATTTATGGTAAAATTAATAGTCACCTAATTATGGTGATTATTAATTAAATTCTTAATAGTGAGGTGATTTAGAAGATAATAGAGTTACAACCTAATAGAATCAATCATCTTCTTCGGTATTACCACATTATTTTGTGTTAATATATAATTTTTTTCATCAGGGGAGGATTGACCGATGTTTTTTGCTTCACCCAAGAAGAAGTTACGTCGCATTACTGCATCGTTAACTGTGCTGAGTGTCTTGTGCGCAACGATGTTTGCTGGAGCTGCGTTTGCTTCGCCCGTAGTAATACCCGATCCGACAAAGATTCAGATCGGTGTAATTCCAATGGTTTCAGGTGCAGTACATCAAGGGGAGACAGTAACGTTTGCGGCTGGTCTGTCAAATATACCTGTAGCCGATGAAGCTGGTATATCGTCTTTAAATTTCAACATCAATTTCGATTCAACGGTATTTGATCTTGAGGGCTACACATTAGACGGAGAATTGCTGCAACCTTCAAACTACATATTGAGTCCAGCTCTAATAAGCGAGGGTTTCAGTGTGGAAGACGTAACGATCACTGAGGATGCTGGAATGGGTTCTCTGAACTTCATTATTCTTGGAAACGAGACATCACCTTTGATCACTACGGAAACGAGCACTTTTATAACCTTCAAACTTAATGTGAAGGCTGACGCTCCCATTGGTGCATCAGAAGTTAGTATCTCGGTTCCAGAGGGTTTAGGTTGGATTTCCGACAGTGACTACAATGAGGTGCCAGCGAACAAGATTCAGTCTATCTCAGGTAATGTAGACGTTGCGGCTTTGCCAGTCCTTGATGGGGTAACGGCAAATGCTGATGCCTTATCGCTTATGATGATGAGTGGTTCGACTCAGGTGCATTTACAGGGTCATAAAACGGATAACTCGTCAGTTGACTACACGAACCTAGCAACATGGACTTCAAACAACCCAGTAGTTGCGGCAGTAAGTCCAACTGGTTTAGTGAAAGCAGGACCTTTGCCAGGAGTTGTTACAATCACAGGTACATACGGTGGTTTTTCATCAAATGTACAAATTTCGGTTGTGCCTGTAGTTATTCCACCGCCGCCTACGCCGATATTCTTAAATCTACAAGGGTCAGACACGTCCGTGGCTTTAGAAGGGGTGGAGGATTCGAAAGCTATTACAGTTTCGGAGATCTACTCAATGGGTGCCCCTGTTGACGTAACGTACTCTGGTACTTGGGTATCTCAAGATGTGAACATCGCAACTGTTGAGGACGGTTTGATCATGGCTCAAGGAGAAGGGTCAACAACTGTGACTTTCACAAATGGTCATGGATCGTTAATTATTCCTGTAACGGTAGGTGTGGCTTCTTCAGAGCCTGAGTTCGTGAGTATTCGTTTTGCGAACAGCACAAATCAATCTTTCGAGATTGGTGTCCCTTGGTCGTTGGAGCTTCTAGGTAAATACCTCGACAATGCAGAAGAAGATTTAGATCCATCAACTTTGACTTACACAATCGACGACCCTAATATCGCTACAGTTTCTGAGGACGGCGTATTAGAAGGGGTATCGGCTGGTATGACGATGTTGACGGCGACTCTTAATGGTGTAGGTTCAGTTTCGACTTACATAATGGTAGTAAGTGACGCTGAAAACCTACCAGCTCCTGCAGGTTTTGGAATCGTACCTGCACTTGACGGTATCGAGGTAGGTAGTACAATCCCATTCAAAATGATGATTAGTTTCGTAACACCTGTAGATGGTCTTGACGGGTATGATTTCGGTCCTTACACATCTTGGGAGTCTTCCGACGATTCGTTAGCTACAGTAGACGAAAACGGTAATGTAACGGCTCTTTCGGAGGGTACGGTAACAATCACAGCGCATGTGGCGTTACTTGGTGATTTTAACTTGGAGTTAGACTTAGTGCCAGGTACTATATCAGTTGAGCCTAAGCTTACGGCTTTGAGTGCAGACTCGGAGAATTTCGGACTTTCAATAGGAGCGGAACATCAATTCGTACTAACTGGTACATACGATGATGAAAGCACTGCTGATGTAACATCCCAAGCGACTTGGTCTTCTGACGATGAGGATGTGGTAACGGTATCCGAGAGCGGTAAAGTCACGGCAATCGGAGCAGGTTCAACTCAAATTCACGCAACAATTGGCGGGTTGACTCACGACATTGCAGTCACGGTAACCGGTTTAACGGTATCGAGTTTCACAATTGAGCCATCATCTGTAAGTATCACGACTGGCTCAACGAAGCAATTGAAAGTCAACGCAGTACTTTCTGATGCAAGCGCAGCTGACCTTGCTGCTGACGCTGATTACACATCAAGCAATACAGCAGTAGCAACTGTTTCTGATGCTGGTCTAGTAACTGGGGTAGCGGCAGGAACGACAGTAATCACGGTTGAATTGGGTGAAATCACACACAATATCACGGTGACGGTATCGGCAACAAGTGGGGGTAGTGAAAGTGGTACTGGTGGTACTGGAACTGTAGTCCTCCCGCCAGTAGAAAGTTTACCTGACCTAACGTTGAAGAACAAATATAACAATCAAGCTCTTGAAGAATTAAGAAACAAAGGTGCTGAAAATCCTACTACCTCGCCATACACTGATGTACCTTTAAGCAGCAGCGCAGCGGTACCTATTGGAAGAGCTACTAACATGGGAATCATCACTGGTTACGGTGACGGTTCATTCCGTCCTAACGCAATAATCACTCGAGCCGAGTTCGCAACAATTGTATCCCGAACATTTGGTTTAGTTAATACTGGTGCTGAGTTCTCAGATACTGCAGGTCATTGGGCCTCCCAGCAAATAGAAGCCTTAGCTTCGGCAGGGGTATTAACTGGCTACACTGACGGTACATTCCGACCAAATCAAGAGATCACTCGAGCAGAGATCGTAACAATTCTCTCTCGTTTAATGGATTACAAGGCACCAACAACTTCGACATTTAACGATGTAGAAGGAAACTGGGCTTCCCAACAAATCGAAGCATTTGCTAGTGCCGGTATTGTAACCGGAAAATCGGAGTCTGAGTTTGCACCTAACGATTCGGCAACTCGTGCTGAATCTATAACGATTCTAATACGTTTGTTGGACAAAATCACACAATAAGTTAGTCGAAGAGTAGAATAGATATAAGAGTCGTCGCATAGCGTAGAAGCGCTTGCGACTCTTATTTTTTTATATTTTACTATTATGGTGCATATTGGAACTATATAATAATTATCCGTAGATATAGTAATCGATAGAAGATGGAGAGCTCTTGCACTTCTCTTACATCATCAGTCAAAATAGTCAATCTGGTTTGTAAACCAAGCAAAAAAAGAACGCTTATCCTTTTGGGAGTTGGCGTTCTTTCGTTGTTTGTGTTCATTAATGACATTGTCACGCAATACTGTCATAAAGAATAAAAAGTCACCTAATGATATACGATGCTGTTCCTGATTGATAGATTCCAGCACCTATTTTCAAAATACCCACATCTTCTCGCATTCGAATTTTCACTATATTACGTCATGATCGAGGAAATTTCCTCCAAAGAATTTGGTAAGAGAATGCTTAACCGCTCAAACAGGGAGTCAGGATGATGTTGATTGACTAACGATATTGAAGGAGCTGTCGTGGACAGCTCCTTTAGTTATCTCATTTGTTACAATAATATTGTATTAAAAACTGAAAATGCTAAAATTTCATTGAATAATTCAATATATTTGAAACAAACTGTTGACTTTGCCTGGAAAATGCCGATATACTCTCGATATATTAGATTAATTGGATAAAATGAGGTGATGAGACAACGGTGGTGTAAGGGGAAAATCGACACGAGCAGTCATTGATGAAAGCGCTTTAATTAATTCGATGAGGTGATGAATTTGATGTTGAAACGAAGTTTATTTGCTATTCTGTGTGTGCTGCTCTTGATTGCCCCTCAGGCGGCATTCGCCTATAAGAATCCGGCATCGCTGCCAGACGAATGGGGACAATATGGCCTTGGCGACCCTTATGTGTTGAAGTTTAACGGTACCTATTATTTGTATGTGAGCACGAGAGATACTGATATCGGGGTCAAAGTGTGGAGCTCGCCAGACCTTGTCAACTGGAGCTATGGAGGATTGGCCGCAACCGATCCGCTTACGAAGGGAGCCTACGCTCCTGAAGTCGTTTATTGGAACGGATATTTCTACATGTATACCTCTCCTGCCGGCAAAGGTCATTACGTGCTGCGCAGCGAGAGCCCGACCGGTCCGTTCACGGTGCAGACGGGCAATTTGGGCAACTCTATCGATGGCAACGTCTTCATTGACGATGATGGCAAGTGGTATTTCTATCATGCGAACGGAGCGGGAATTCTCGCGGCTACGATGCCTACGCCGACGACGATCGGCAACAGCGTCAATACGGGTGCAAGCATGGACGGTTGGACGGAAGGCTCTACATTGTTCAAGCGCAACGGCAAATACTATATGACGTATACCGGCAACCATGTATTCAGCAAAGGCTATCGGGTCGACTACGCAGTCAGCACAAACCCGCTCACGGGATTCGTGCGGGATACGGATAACCCATTACTGATTAGTACGGAAGGTCCGACAGTCGGTCTCGGCCATAATACGGTTGTCGTTGGCCCGAATCTGGATGCCCGCTATATCATCTACCACAATCTCGAAGGACCGGGCATTGTCGGACCTCTTCGCCATATGGGGATGGACCGGATCGTGTTCAACGGGGATAAAATGTCGGTGCTCGGGCCGACGACAACCGAGCAGCCGGATCCGGAGATGCCGGATTTCGAGGACCGGTTCAATGGCGCGGAACTCAGCCCGGCGTGGACGAATGTGGACGGTGGCAGCTGGAGCGTTGATTCCGGCCTTCTGCGGCAGCAAACCGCCGGTACTAGCAGACTGGTGACCACTGCTGCAACCGGAAGCAGCTATACGGCAGAATTTAACCTGCAGCTGGCTGAGTCCAGCGATACCGGCAGCCCGCGGCTCGGGGTCGTATTCTCCTACAAGGGCGATAAAGATTTCGGCACAGCGCTGTTAGATCCGGCGAGCAATTCGCTACAGACGCAGTTCCGGGTGAACGGCACCGATCTGGGATGGGTAGCGAGCACGCTTCCGGAAGGGTACGATTATACGAAGCTGCACAATATCCGGGTTGAGAAAGCAGGAGATACGTTCAAGATCTACGTCGACGGCATGTTGAAGCAGACACGCAACGTGATGCTGGGCGGCGGCGGCATCGGTTATGTAACGGAGAACACGAAGGCTAATTTCGGTTATACTGCTTTCAGCAACGACGTAAACGGCAGCAGCGATTTTGACGCCGCGAAACCGGTTCCGGGTCAAGTCGAGGCCGTTCATTACCTGTCAGGCGGCGAAGGGGTCGGGTATCACGACCAGACAGCGGGTACAATCGGCGATTACCGCGGAGAAAGCGTGGATACGGGCAAAGCAGATGACGGCACCTCACATATCACTGCTTTCGAGAAAGGCGAATGGCTGCAATACCGGCTGAACATCGCGGAAACAGGCAAATACGATATCGATCTTTCTTATGCGGATGCAGTCCCGGGCAGCAAGGTACAGCTCACTCTGGATGGTGGACAGCCGCTGGGCGAGTTTGAGCTGGAAGGAGACACTGACGCTGCTGGTGCAGGATGGCAAACCGCACAGCTGAATGGGGTAGAACTGCCGGCAGGGGTTCATACCTTGAAGGTCGCTGCCGTATCGGGCACTATCTCGCTGGATAAGCTGACGTTCCACCGGCACGTGGACGTTCCCGTTCTCTTTGATAACTTCGATGATGGACAGGATGACGGCTGGAAACGGTATGAAGGTTTCTGGAGCGTGAAGAGCGACATTGCCGAGGAGGAGCAGGCTTACGACGCTTATCATCCGATCCCGGGTGCGATTGGTACGGTCCACTATATCTCCGGCGGCGAAGGTGTCGGTTATCATGAGAATACACTCGAAAACATCGGCGGCCAGTACCGGGGAGATTCGGTCGACATACGATCCAATCCGGTCGATGGCGGTTACAACGTCGGCTGGAACCAGACGGGCGAATGGCTGAAGTATAACATTGACGTAGCGGAAGCCGGATCCTATAACGCAGAATTCAAAGTGGCTACTACGCTGGATGGAGGTCAGATCCGGCTGTGGCTGGACGATACGACGGATCTTACCGGCATCGTGGATATTCCGAAGACCGGTGACTGGAACATCTGGAATGTGGTGCAAAAATCCGGTGTTACACTCCCGGCAGGCAAGCATACGCTGAAAGCCGAGACGGTCCGCGGAGAATTTGATTTTGCAGGTATAGCGCTGACGAGGATGGATCAGCCGATACCAGTACCCGGCGTCATCGAAGCCGAGCACTACAAGCCCGGCGGTGAAGGCGTAGGCTATCATGATTTGACTCCTGCGAACATTGGGGGCAAATACCGCAGCGATAAGGTCGACATTAGATCCGCTGCATCCGGCGATCAGATCGTAGGCTGGAATCAAACAGGCGAATGGCTGAAGTACAACATCCGTGTCGCGGAAGAGGGACTCTACGATCTCGACTTGTGGGCAGCTACGACGTTTACGGATGCACAAGTCCGGCTATGGCTGGATGACACGACTGACTTGACAGGCGTACTGGGCGTTCCTGCTTCCGGCGACTGGAATAAGTGGAAATCGGTGACGAAATCCGGTATCCAGCTGCCCGCTGGCGATCATGAACTGAAGGTCGAAATTGTGAAAGGCGAGTTTGACATGACGAGACTGTCGCTCACCCAATTCGATAAGCCGCACGTACTGCCCGGATTTATCCAGGCTGCTGATTATAAGGCAGGCGGCGAAGGTACGGGCTACCATGATCTGACTCCCGCCAACATCGGTACGGAATACCGGAATGAAGCGGTCGATATCCGCCGGAATGCGGGCGGCAGCTACAATGTGGGGTGGAACGCTACCGGCGAATGGCTGGACTACAACGTAGATATTGCCGAGGCCGGCGTGTACAACGTCGATTTCGTGACCGCTACATCGATGGACGGAGCAAAGGTCCGGCTGTGGCTCGACGATGCAACCGATCTAACCGGTGAAGTTGATATTCCGAATTCCGTCACCTGGGAGAACTGGGCGACAACAACGAAGCAAGGCATCTATCTCCCGGCGGGTGCACATACCTTGAAGATCGAAACCGTCAAAGGTGAATTCGACTTCCAAGGAATACGGATTCATCAGAATCCGGTCGAACCGAAGGTTGTTCATACCGGCGAATATCAGGCAGCGGTCGGCAGCTTCGCGAAGACGACGATCGGGGATGCCAATTGGTCGGATTACAGCGTGGAGTCCGATATCAAGCTGATTAGCGATTCCGGTGACGGGGGCATTCTGTTCCGTGCGAGCAACCCGGCTCACGGCAAGGAGCTGAATCAGAACAATGCGAACTTCGTGCAAGGATATGTCGCGTACCTGAACAAACAGGGCGTTCATCTCGGTAAGCTGAATTACAGCTGGACCTATTTGACAGGGGTGCCGCTCGAGGTGAAGACAGGCGAATGGAAGCATGTAAAAGTCGTTGCGCAGGGTGCACGCATCCAAGTGTATGTCGATGATATGAGCAAGCCGGTTATCGACTATACAGACACTAGCGGCAGTCCATTCACACACGGCAAAGTCGGCATGCGGACATTCATGAATGAAACGAGCTACGATAATTTCACGGTTCTCCCTGCCCCCATTAATGCTCCTGCAATCAGTCAGTTGCTGGATTTGTTTGGTTCAGCCGGACAGTTAGACGAGAAGATAAGGAAGCAACTGGATAAGGAGCTTGAGCATGCAGCTGATGCGGTTAGCAAGAAGAAGCCGGATTGGAAGCAGGGGATCAAGCATCTGGAGAATTTGCTGAATCAGCTGAATAAAGAGAAGAAGCAGGAAGAGGTTTCCGATCAAGTAAAGATAACGCTAAATCGGAGCGTTAACGCACTCATTGAGGTGTGGAGCGAAAATCTGGGCAAGTAGCCGACAATGCCCCTGCCAAGAGGCGTCTAACTAATAAGAACGTCCCTGTACCGAAGGAGCTTCGGTGCGGGGATGTTTTGCGTTATTGTATAGGAAATTATGATGGTAGTCGATAGGATTTTGTTTTATTGGACATCTGATGATTACGCTAGCGTAAGAACGTTTGTTGAAGTAAAGGGCAGGATAATTCAATCGTTTCTCGAATACTTTCTGAGTTGGATAATTTTATAAGTTTTGTGAATATAACGTATCTGAAAAATACGCAATGATTATTTTTCGAAGGGATGATTAAATTGAAGCAAGGGTTATTAGTTTTTCTAAATGGAACTTCAAGTTCCGGAAAGACCTCCATATCGACTGAACTGATAAATCAGAAAGAGATTCTTTTTTATCATTTATCTATTGATGATTTTTTTAATAATTACAATGAATTTATTAATAATAAATTTCCAGATGAACCTATAAGAGCAGTAGATGATCAAGTTGTCGCACAAATACTTGATGATTCCATAATCTCAGTGTACTATTCGACAATTAAATTGTTATCAGAAATGGGTTTTAATGTAATCGTAGATACCGTAATCAACAATGACAAGAGGTTTAATGAGTTTCTTGATCAATTTTTCGATCATCCTACGTTATTTATAGGTGTAATATGCTCGAAAGAAGAACTCATAAGAAGAGAGCAAGCAAGAGGAGATAGAAAGATTGGACTAGCAGCTTCACAGTTTAGCAAAGTATATTGCTTTAATGAATATGACCTTGAAGTAAATACTGAAGAGTTAAATCCAATAGAATGTGCCGAAAAGATATTAAGTTTTATTAAGTCCAATAAGGATTACTCGGTATTTAAGAAATTAAGTAAAAGAAATGTTAGTGCTTCCTAGAGGGCGTATCCGACAGATAACACCATATTCAAGTATTGGGGCTATCGCCCCTACGGTCTGCCCGATGGATTTCTGAAATAAGCTAACGTAAGAACGTTAGTTGAGAAAAACACAATGGCAGCTGATCCAGATGATCAGTTGCCATTTTTTATTGAAGTAAAGGGCAGGATAACGAAAATAACATCTTTACTTCAGTAAATATTCTAACTATAATTACAGTAAATATTTGGTATGTGTGACTGGCGTAAACGTGGAGACCCACGAGGGAGCACATATTGTCATATGCCGTACGCCTGGGCAGAGGTAAGGGAGAGGTATCCCTTACCTCTGTGTGTTTTAGGCGGTAAGCATGATGGTCCAGAGAGAATGCGCTCGATCTGATTTTTAAAAAGTCGAAATAGATGTGTGCTGGATTAACAATCAGATTCATTCAGGGAGGGAATAACATGCTATACGAGTTGCGAATCTATACGATTTACGAAGGTCGAATGAATGCCATTCAAGACAGATTTAAGGAGCATACGTTTAGAATTTTCACAAGACTGGGAATGAAGGTCGTGAATTTCTGGATAGATGCAACAGGCCAAAATAAACTATATTATGTGATGGAATTTAAGGATATGGCGCAGCGTCAAAGGCTATGGGAGCAGTTTAAGAAAGACATCGAATGGATTCAAGTAAAACGCAACTCGGAAGAAAACGGAGGGCTCATAGTCGAAAAAATTGATGAATATTTTATGAATCAAGCTGAATTTTTCGGATTGGGAAAATGAACTAACTGAGAACAATAGCTCAATAGAAACAGTACGGCAGTTCATATATGATGAGCTGCCGTTTTCTCAACTAATGGGCAGTTATGCGCAGTAAAGCGGGGATAATAAAGATAATATCGATTATGGATTGGTAATTGTAATAATGTAAGGAAAATGAAAATAGTACCGATGAATGCTCGCTTCATCGGTACCATTATCTCAGTTCGACTTTCTTTACCCCATACTGTTTACCTTACCCCTGCGCAGTGGGGCGGACAACAAGCTCGCCTACATCAATATCGGCCGGCTGCTCGATCGCAAACGCAATAGCTCTGGCGATAGCTTCCGGCGGCATCGCGAATTCACGGTACTCTTCGAGCTTGGCTTTTATCTCTAGATTTGTCATTGTTTCCGCGGCGTTTGTCCGCGTCGAGCCAGGCGAAATGATTGTCACGCGCAGCTTATCGCCGGCCTCCTGGCGCAAACCCTCGGAGATGGCACGCACGGCAAACTTCGTGCCGGCATAGACCGCCATGTTCGGCACAATGCGATAGGCTGCTGTAGAAGCGATGTTGACGAAATGCCCGGAGCCTTGTTTGCGGAAGAGAGGCAGCGCTGCCGCAATGCCGTACAGAACGCCTTTAATGTTGATGTCAATCATCGCCTCCCAATCCTCGACACGCAGTTCATCGAACGGGGAAATTGGCATAACGCCGGCATTGTTGACCAGAACATCAAGCTTGCCGAACTGCTCACATGCCAACTTGACGAGGTTGGATAAGTCGTCGCGCCGTCTCACGTCTATGGCTGCATAGGCGGCTTCACCGCCTACATTCGTGATGCGGTCCGCCAGAGCCTCAAGGCGATCCAATCGGCGCGCCCCAAGCACGACTTTCGCACCTCGCTCAGCGAGCAGAAGTGCAGTCGCCTCACCAATTCCGCTGCTTGCGCCTGTAATGACGATAACTTTATCTTTGATTCCCGACATTATTACATTTTCGTTCGTTGTCACAGCCCAGTCCTTCTTTCATCTGAATATTGTCTTACACTTTGAATTATAAGAAATATCCTATTGAACCAGGTAGACGATTCATGCGCGTTCCTTGCCTATTCCTGTCCGGTTTCGTTACAATATCATTATCAGATTGTACGAAAAAGGATTGTGATTAAGCTTGAACCAACTCGTTTCCGAGTTAGCTCGGCAAATTGCACGCTATACGCCTGTGGATGGTACGCACAAAACAGCGATTCCGGAACTTTGTTTCAGGCGTGCATCCGAGGAATCAGAACCGACGCATACCCTTAACATGCCATCACTTTACGTAATTGCCCAAGGCTCAAAGACTGCCACATTAGCCGGGGAAAGCTTCCGGTTCGATCCGGGCACGTATATGGTTGCCTCCGTTCATCTGCCGGTTATCGGGGAAATTATTCATGCATCGCCGCAGATGCCGTACTTAAGCTTAGGATTAACACTTAACCCAGATGTCGTTCTGGATTTAAACAAGAAAACTAGCCCGCAGAAAAGGGGAGAGACGGGACGGGGCATTTTGGTCAATCCATCCACCCCTCCTTTTCTAAATGCTATTCTGCGCCTCGTCAATCTTTTAGATACCCCCACCGATATCGAGATGCTAGCTCCGCTCATCATCAGAGAAATATTTTACAGGGTGATGCAGGGCGAGCAAGGGGCGTTGATCAGGCAGTTTTCCGTGATCGGTAGCTATGCACAAGGCATTTCAAATGCAATACATCTGATCAACCGTGATTATTCCAAGTTGCTCATTATTGAAGAGTTAGCGAAACAAGTAAGTATGAGCCCAACATCCTTGCACAAGCATTTCAAAAAAGTAACGGGAATGAGCCCGCTGCAGTATCAGAAGACCATTCGGTTGCAATCTGCACGTCGATTGATGCTTACGGAAGGCTTGGATGCTGCAACGGCAGGATTTCGAGTCGGTTACGAAAGCCCTTCCCAGTTTAACAGGGAATATACCCGTTTATTCGGACGCCCGCCGATGAGAGATATCAATCACCTGCGCGATTCTTTATTTGAACTTCAGTGAATTGTTTATTTCGAAGTAAACTCTATTTAGTCACTTCACGCGAATGTGCTAGCTGTCAACTCTTATCCTCTTTTTGCAAAATTGGACAGTGACATTGTACCCTCGTTTCTCATACTCAGCTAAACTAAACATTCCTGTATAGCCTAAGAAATGGCCTTTGTCAAAAAAGAAGCGCCTCGGTATGATGGGTTTGTCCACGGGTTTGAAACCCTTATGCTGCCTGTGGGAAAACTCTGGTTGAATCATAGGCTTCGTTGCTTTTCGCAAGACCGACAAGCATACGTGCCACTTTACCACATAATTTCATGACAGATTTCATTTTCTTAAGTTTCTTTTTCTTTACGTTGTAATGATGTAAAGCTTGAACCTCTGGATTCGTCATTACCATACACATCGTTCGTTTAACCCCAGCATGACGCTTTAAATTTTTCGTTTTACAGGAATTCTAACGGTGAACATTAGTTTAAAACAATAACCGGTAACAGATCAGAGATCCGCTGCCGGTTTGTTGTTGAAGTAAAGGGCAGATTTGCGCAACAATTGATTGTATTTCACGTCCTAATTTATGGGAGAATTACGAAGGGTGGGAAATGCGTGAGAATTGTAATGTTTGTTGTTCTGTTAATTTGCTTCATTATGACAGGATGCACGAAATATGATCTAAAAATTACGTCAGAGCAGATTAAAGCCTCTTTGGAGTCGAAAGATATTCAGTTATCAGAACCACAAGAATTAAGTTCACAGAACGTATTTATTAAGACTTTAAATAATGTTAAACCTGAATTTTTTGCAATAAATGCAAATCAGCTAATTAGCTTCTATGTCTATCCCTCCCGCCAAGAAGCTGAAAAAGGGATAAAGGATTTCGGAGAGAGTACAGCAGCTACTGAATTGTATATACACAGCGAATACCAAGTAGCGAATGTTATATTATTTTACGAATATGCAGGTTCTACAAAGGATGAACGGGTTGAAGAGATAATGAAGGAATTTCAGGTTACGAAGTAATCTATATTCACTACTTGTCATTAAGCTATCGGGGAACTATAGTTCAAATAACGAGAGAAATATTGAAAATGTCCAATCAACCGAAAAAGTCTTCTGCAATATACGCAGTAATAGTAGTTCTTTGTGTCATTACTTCTATACTGAGCATCTTGTATGGATTATTGGTATATGGCTTTGATGGGCATACTAAAGAATTTTTCGTAACAGCATTAATAGCAGTAGTTGCTTGTTTGTTGGCGATAATTTTATTCTAAAATGCCGGACGACAAGAATCCTCTTAATATGAGGCTTTATTGAATAAACAAGAACTTCTATACAAACGACGGTAGTAGATATAAGTGGTTAACTAACATCAAGTGATAGAATGATTGGACAGATTTTTGATCTTATAAGAAGCCTGGTTCCTTAGTGGAACCGGGCTTCCGTTTTTTTGCGCTGTATTTACTCAAATTTCTTTACGTTACGGGCTGAGTGCTCTACAGATTGATTTTGCTCGAATACCTCTGCAACTTCCTCGGCGGAAAATTCCGTGTCGTTTGAACCTGGCACCGGCATTTTGTTCATCTTCGTACTC